>CP054178.1:3120665-3841330 GCA_015709595.1 Phycisphaeraceae bacterium | reverse complement strand
TCGCCGAACCGCAGGCCGCACTGGCGACGACGCGGATCGTCCTGATTCTCGGCGTGATGGCGGCGTGCGCCGTGTTCGCGTTGCGGCCCTACCGGGCGGCGATGCAGAGGCGGGGGCGGTAGCTGGCAGCCGCTGCTCCGTGGGCCGATGAAGTCTGCGGACCGATCACAGGTGGGACGCCTGCGGCACTCACCGTTCTCATCGCGGAATCTCGATAAACTGCACCGTGTCTGCAGCGGCGTCGAGCAAGGCGACCGTATGTCGCTTCGCCCGATGCAGCGCGCCGGGGTTGATGATGCGAGTGCCCTCGTGTCGCTCGTCGCGAACCAGATGCGTGTGCCCGTGCAGGAAATAATCCGGCTTTCGCTCCAGCACCTGCCGCACGACGCCGTCCAGATGTCCGTGGGTGAACGCCAGGGACTTGCCGCCGTACTCGATCCAGCCCGCCGGATCATGCACGGCGATGTCCAGCCCGCGGGCGTATCGCGCCAGGGCGCTCGCTTCCCAGTCGCAGTTGCCGAAGACGATGTGGGCGTCGTGGCCGGCGAGGGCGTCGAGCACCTCCACGGAACCGATGTCGCCGAGATGGATGAGTGTGCCGGCGCCGGCGTCGATCAGGCGCGTCACGGCCTCGTGCGTGATGGCCGCGTGGCCGTGAGAGTCGGAGAGCAGCCCGATGAGCGTGGGCGTGGTGTTCCGCTGAGGCGTCATGACTGCGTCATCATCGCTCAGGTCCGTCGAGCGCGCCGGCGTTGGCGCGAGGAAACCCCGCCGCCTGCTCGGTCACGAGTTCCTCGATGAACCGCTCATACTGCGCGCCGAACTCGCCCAGGTCGTCGCTGAAGTAGGTGAGCAGCACGCCCGCGCCCGTGGGGCTGGTGGCGAGGCGTCGTCGATCGCTCGTGCGGGGAATCGCGCTCGAGTTGAGGATGGTTGAGACGAGTTTTCCCGCGGCGGCGTCGCGCAGGGCCCGCTCCAGGCCGTCGCGGTAGCGGCCGTTCTCACCGCTCACCAGGAAGTGGGTGAGCGCCCAGACCTGCGCGTAGTAGGTGAGCAGCGCGGTGCTGTCGCGCCCGCCGTCACGCTCCAGAAAGTACTGGGGCGACCGGTCGAGCAGCTCCACCAGCGGGATGATCTGCCGGTTGGCGTAGGCGCGGCGCAGCGCGCCCATTCGCTGCGGATTGAGCCAGGGGAGGAACTCGATGCTCCGACCCGGAATCTGGCGACGCCCTTCCATGTAGGTGGCCAGCCCCTCCTCGAGCCAGGTCGGCAGCGGATGCTGAAAGGTGACCTGCGTGTACTGATGCCAGCCCTCGTGCGCCATGATGGCGAAGGTGTCGTTGAACGAGATGTCGTAGAGCACCGCCATGCCGCGCGTGGCGTAGCCGCCCCGTCCGAGGTTGAGATACAGCTCGGCGTTGTCCTTCATCACCGTGCGGGTGTGGTCCTTCCATTCCTCCCGGTCGCCGAACAGGAAAACCTCCAGCGGGCGGCTCGGGGCGGGCAGGTCGGCGATGGCGGTGCGGTAGTGGGCCAGCGCCTGCTCCGCGAAGCGCAGGGCGTATTCGTGCATCCACGACTTGCGCCCCGTGGTGTGAAGACGGTAATTGGCGGAGCCGAGAACCCAACCGGCCGTGCCGTTGAAATCCCATGGCTCGCGCGTGGACTCGAAGTCGGTGGAGGGCTCCGGCGCCGGTCCGCCCGGGCCGGACGTGGATGGCGCGGCGTCCGGGTCGGCGCCTGCAACGATGCCGGGACCGCCCGGGGGGCGCCCGGTGTTGGTCGCCGCGCAGCCGCCCAGCACCAACAGGGCGAGCACGAGGATCAGGTTGAATCGCGGCGTGGTGATGTCACGGCTCCCGCGGGCGCCGCTGGCGGCGCCCGATCATCCCCACACGACCATCAGGATACCTCATCCACCATCGGCCAGCGACTTGAGGGCGTCCTGCTTCCGGGCCAGCTCCTCGCGGAAAAGCCCCAGTTCATCCCGCGTCTGCCGGACTTTCTCCGCCGGGGCCTTGTTCAGATAACCTTCGTTGGACAGCCGGCCCTCATGTCCCGCGATGCGTTTCACCAGGGCCTCGATCTCCTGCTGAAGCCGCACACGATGGGCCGCCCGGTCCACCTCGTCCGCCAGGCCAGCCAGTGCCAGATCGGCCCCCTCGTAGACCAGCGGTACGGCGTCGGCTGGCTTGTCCTTCAGCGGACGGATGGTCTCGATGCCCGCCAGCGTGGAAACCATCTCGCCGCCCTGCTCGATGAGCGCGTGGATGGAATCCGAGACGTACAGCGAGATCCGCTTGCGATCGTGGACCTTGTGCTCGCCGCGCAGCGTGCGAATGGCCTCCACCAGCCCGCGAAGCCGCTCGAACAGCGTGACCGCCTCATCGTCCTCCACCGAGCAGGCCACGTCCGGCCATGGCGCGGTGGCCAGCAGATCGGATTCTTCCAGCACGACTCCCGGCAGACCCGCCGCGCCGGTGGCCCGCACGTGGGGCCACAGCGTCTCGGTGATGAAGGGCATGATTGGGTGCAGCAGGCGCATGATGGCGTTGAGCACCGTGCGCAGCACCTGCTGCTGCGCGGGACTGGTTCGTACGGTGGGCTTGATGGCCTCGAGGTACCAGTCGCAGAAATCCCGCCGCACCAGGTCGTACATCGCCTCGGCGTAGGTGTTGAACTGATACTCGGCCAACCCGTCCTCCACCTTGTGCAGCGTGCGGTGAAGGCGCGAGATGATCCACCGGTCGGCGAGGGCCAGACTCCTCTCTCCCTGCGGGTGAGGGGCCGGGGGTGAGGGCGATCCCGCCGCGACAGATGTCGAACCCTCACCCGGCCCTCTCTCGGCGGGCGAAGGTTCCAGACTGCTCAGCGCGAATCGCACCGCGTTCCACAGTTTGTTGGCGAAATTGCGCCCCAGATCGAAGCGGCTGGAACTGTTCCGCGCCAGCGGCTTGTCGGCAGTGGGCTTGGCGGCGCCGGACACAGCGCCGTACACCGTCACCATGCCGCGCTTGCATTTGGGGCAGGTCTGCTCCGGCGCGGCGACCACGTGCCCGGCCGAGGTGGTGATCTCCCTGGGCTGGAACGTCTCGCCGCACCCCTCGTGCGGGCACACGGTGTCCACCCCCATGCGCACGTCCTGCGTGGCGGTGGCGAGCTGCGCAAGTGTGAAGCGCAGCGCATCCGCGCCGTGCGAGTGGATGATGTCACGCGGATCGACGCCGTTGCCGAGTGACTTGGACATCTTCTGCCCGTGGCCATCCTGGATCATGGGGTGGATGTACACGTGGCGGAAGGGCAGGCGCGACTGCCGGGATGGGTCCGGGTCGTCGGCGGTCAGGTAGCGGTTGAACATCACCATGCGGCTGACCCACAGGGTGATGATCTCGCGGGCGGTGCAGAGGACGGAAGAGGGGTTGAAGGCGTCGAGCAGGGCCGATCCCTCGGGGATGTCCTTCGGCCACGCATCGGGTTCCGGCCAGCCCATCGTGGAGAGGGGCCAGAGACCGGAGGAGAACCAGGTGTCGAGAACGTCGGGGTCTTGCGTGAAACCGCAGGACTCAAGCTCTCGCTCGATCTCTTGATTGCCTGGAGCGACACAGACGAACCGATCCGACGTGCCATCTGCGTGCAGGTTCACCTGAAACGTGATTCGTCCGGCGAGGTCTGCTCTCAGCCCCTCTTGTGCGTAATCCTCTGTCCAACTGTCCCACTCACCACCGGACGCGTGCGCTCTGTTGTACTGCCTATCAACCGTTTTTCGCCACACCGGAATCCGATGCCCCCACCAGAGTTGGCGCGAGATGCACCAGTCGCGCAGCCCGGCGTGCCACTGCTGATACGTTCGCGCGTATCGAGCAGGGAAGAAGGTGAGATCGCCGTCGTAGTGGTGTGAGTGAGCCGCGACCGTGAGGGAGCGGTCGGTGCGATCGACCTTGGGTGTTTCGACATCTGCGCGACCGCCCGGGTCCGGGCTCCGCGCAATCCTGAGTGAGCCGCGACCGTGAGGGAGCGGTTCCGTACCGTCGATCGGTGGTGGGTCGAGCACCTCACCCTGCTCGTGAAGCACGTATTCAACGGCCCGTTGGTAAGTTGCGTCAGTGTTGATGTGCCGTGTGCTTCCGTGGCGCGTCCAGACGCGCCGATCCCCCTCGATCAGTCCCGCCTCTCGCAACCGGCGCGTGGCGTAGGCCTTGAACTCGATCATGGCCCGCTCAGGTGTTCCGTCCATCACGACGACGACGTGGACGTGGTTGGAACGGACGTTGAGCGCGATCAGTCTCCACCCTCGGTGGCGGCACACGTCGGCAATCGCCTGTTGAACGACTCGTCGCTCTTCGACACTCAGTTTCATGGGCGCCTGGCGAAGGCGCTCGAACTCCATTCGTTCGCGCGTTTCATCACCCACCAGCACTTCCGTTCCGGGGGCGTTGTGCTTTCGGTCAACCGAACCACGTGTGTCGCCATGAAGCCACGAGCCGTAGGTCGTGAAGGTGATCAGGAAACAGTGGGGTTCGGCACGTCCGGCAACCGCTTCCTTACGGTCGGGGCTCGCTTCGGAGTCCGCTCCCTCACGGTCGCGGCTCGCTTTGCTTCGCACCGGCTTCACCCCATCGAACTGATGATCCGCCACGGCGCGCTGGGCTTCGCCCACCAGCCGGTCGTCCGTCACCTTCACGTACCACTGATCACTCAGGTACGGCTCGATCGGCACATGGCTGCGATACGAATGCCCTACGCTGTGCGTGTAGGGTTTCTTCGCCTCCAGCAGACCGCGGGCCTCGAACTCCCTCACCACCTTCTCCCGGGCCGCTTCACGCGACAGTCCGATGAACAGGCCCGCGTCGCCGATGTCGGTCCAGCCGTGCTTGTCGGAAATCGATGCGTCCGGCGCCAATACGTTGATGACCCGCAGGTTGTGCCGCAGGCCGATCTGCTCGTCATTGGGATCATGTGCGGGCGTCACCTTGAGGAAGCCGGTGGCGATGGCCGCCTTGGCGTCCGCCGGGTCGCCGCCGAACTCGACGGGGCGGACCACGTAGTCATCCTCAATCACGGGAATAACGCGGCCAACGAGGGGCAGTTGCACGCACAAGCCGCGCAACGAGGCGGCGCGCGGGTCTTTCGGGTTCACCGCCACCGCGGTGTCGCCCAGGTACGTCTCCGGTCGCGTGGTGGCCACGGTCACCCACGCGGGCTGTTCGCCACCGCGGGCGTCGGCGCCTGGATAACCCCGCGCGGCCAGTTCATTCCACGTGACTTCCTGACAGTCCTTCGGGTCATCCGGGTTCTGCGATGGATGCACCAGCGGGTAACGCAGGAAGTACATGAACCCCTGTACTTCCTCCATTTCGACTTCGTCATCCGCCAGCGCGGTCTGCGTGACGGGATCCCAGTTCACCAGTCGCTTGCCGCGGTAGATCAGTCCGTCCTTGAAAAGCCGGAAGAACGCCTCGCGCACCGCGGTGGCGCACACGTCGTCCATCGTGAATCGTTGGCGTTCGAAATCGCAGGAGCAGCCCATGGCCTTGAGCTGTTCGGTGATGGTCGCCTCGTACTCATCCTTCCACTGCTGCACGAGGGCGATGAACTCCTCGCGTGTGAAATCGGTGCGGCGTTTTCCCTCCTGGAGCAGCCGCTTTTCAACCACCGCCTGCGTGGCGATGCCCGCGTGGTCAGTGCCGGGCATCCAGAGCGTGTTGAAGCCCCTCATGCGGTGGTACCGCACGAGGATGTCCTGCAGCGTGTTGTTGAGCGCATGCCCCAGGTGCAGCGCCGCGGTGACATTGGGCGGAGGAATCAGCACGCAGTAGGGGGGCTGGCCGCCCTCGGTGGTCCGTCGCGGGTCGGCGTGAAAGGCCCGGGCGGCGTTCCACTTCGCCCATGCCGCCGACTCGTACGTGGCGGGGGTGTACGATTTCTCGAGCGTCGCCTTCATCATGCGGCGTCATCATAGCGGGAGGGGTGAACCAGAAAGGCGATGGGATGAGCCGGACGGGACGACATGGCACGCGATCAAGCGGGGCATCGCCGATTCATGCCGCGCTCGTCACGGCATCCATCCTGTTCGGGCTCATCGGACTGACATCCTGCAAGGAATCCGGATCAGGGCAGCCGACTCAGGGCGGCGCCGCGCCCTCACCTGGTGGGAATGGTTCTTCCCCCGGCACGCGCCTGACGCCCGCGCAGATCGAAGACGCCCTCGTCGCCGCCTCGCGGTATGTCGAACAGGGGGAGCCGGTGAAGGCGGAGATCATCCTGGCGGATCTGGTGACCAAGGCCCCCGGCTTGTCACGGGCGCACGAACTGCTCGGGAAGGCGGCCTTTCACCAGGCCGCCAAGGCGGAACAGGGGGGCGACGAGCATGAGGCGCGTCGCCTCTACGCCGCCGCCGCCGACCACTACGATGAGGCGGTGCGCCTGGACGCGATGTCCGCCGGGCTTGCCTGCAGCGCCGGCGAAATCGCCATTCGCGCCGGCCGCGTCGAACGGGCCATCGAGCATCTGCGCGCGGCGGGACGTCTCGATCCGGCTGATCCGCGGGCGCCGATGCTCGAGGCCTCGATGCTGCTGACGCTCAGGCGGATTCCCGAGGCCCGCACGGCGATTGATCGGGCGTTCGCGCTGGATCCCGACGAGCCCTACATCCTGGCGACGCTGGCGGCGGTGCTGGCGGAGGAGGGCGATCAGCCAGCCGCTCTGCGGACCATCCGACAGGCCCGCGGGCTGGCGCCGGCGTCGCTGCAGACGGCCTTCCGGGCGCTGGAGGCGAAGTTCCTGCGTCAGTCGGGTGAGCCGGCCAAGGCGCTGGAACTGCTGCTGCCGCTCTCGCCCGCGGTGCAGCAGGAGGAGTCGGTTACCACGGAGATTGCCGCCGCCTACGCGGCGCTGGGTCAGCCCGATCGTGCCGCGGAGGTCTGGGTGAGGCGGTACGAATCCACCCGGGACTGGCGGGCGGCGGTGGAAGTCGCTCGCTACGCGGCCAAGGCGGGGTTGATGGACGAGGCCTGGCGATGGCATCGCACGGTACAGATGACGCTGGGCGACCATCACGTCGTGAAGTCGCTGGCGGAGGAACTGCGTCAGGCGCCGGGCCAGGCCGGAGGTGGGTGACCCCCACGTCGTCTCGCAAGCGGGCCGTTACTCGGGCTGGCGAGGCCCGCCATCCAGTGGTTCGATCCGTTCTCCGGCCGTCTTCCAGGCGTCGAGTTCAAGGGACTTGCGGCGTGCGTCCACGGCCGCGGACCGACGGCGGGAAATGGTCAGAAGCACGACCGCCACGAAGAATGCGGCCAGGATCGCGCCGAGGACGACAAAGAGGATGATCGCCATGCGAGTGGCCTGACCCTTGTCCGGGTCCGCCTGCAGAAAAGCGCCGAGAAGGCGAAATGAACCATCCAGCATGGCTGTCGGTAGTATAGCGGCAGGGCGGCTGGCGTCGGCAACGTCGCCAAGCCGCGTCTGTATGATGGTTTATGGGAGCCGGTTGACCGCAACGGATGCGGTCGCGCCGGCGAAGAGCATGGCAGATTCGCCCGGTTCAGGGCGAATGTCAACGGATGCTGCACGAATGCCGATTCACCCGGCAGGAGACCCGCAAGGCATGATGCACCTCGCGCCCACCGTGACGAACGACTCTCCCGTCATTCCATCTGATCGCACCCTGGCGAGCCGTCCGAGGACGACGGTGCGGCAGCCACGGCGCCGGGTCGCGCTGGCGACGCTGACGGCGTTCATGGCCATCGGCTGGGGGACGGCGACTCCTGTGTCCGCCCAGGACGGCGGACTCACGATTGGCGAGTGGTCGCAGGCGGTGTGGCAGTCGGCGCGATCAGGCGACCGGGAGACGCTCGACGCCTACCTGCGCCGCAAGCCGCAGGGCTTCGACGATGAGCGTCTGGCCGCAGTCCGCGAGGGGCTGGAGGCGTACCGCGTCAACCGCGAGGCGGCGGTGCAGCAGCGGGCCGAACAGCGCCAGCAGGCGCTGGCGTCGCTGCAGCAGGAGATGGAGGTCGATCACCTGCCCCAGGCGCTGCGGGCGGCGGTGAAGTACCAGTCCTTCTGCGATTCCTTCGATGAAGCGCTCGCCCAGCCGGAAATGCGGTCGGTGCTCGAACGCGCCATGCGTGAGATCCCCCAGGCGGAGGCGGAGCGCGACTGGCTGTACGCGCAGGATCTGCTGTTCCACGTCCGCACCCTGTATGACGACACGTCAGAGCGGGCGCTGTTCAACAAGTACGACCGCGAACTCAAGGCCGTCAACCGGCGGCTGGTGATGCTGCTGGCCTACGCGCCCGACAAACTGCACGCGCTGCAGGTGCGCATGGCGCAGCGCCGGGGCGAAAAGCCGCTGGGCGAGTTCAACCCCAACAACGCGCCGGATTGGCGCGAGCGCGTGCAGAACATCACGCCGCGCATGATCAGTCTGGCGCTGCAGACGGCGGCGCACGAGCACATCGAGGCGGGGGGCGCCTCGCTCTGGCGACCCATCCTGCAGGGCGGGCTGGACGCCATGGAGTTGCTGGCCACCACCGAGGACATCCGCGACGTGCCCGAGTTCGCCGGCCTGCGCGACGCCGAGGCGGTCCAGCGCTGGCTCGAGCAGGTGCGTGATCAGTCGCAGTTCCTCAGCCGGATGCCCGATGCGGCCATTCGCAACAGTCAGCTCGACACCGTGCTGAGCGCCCTCCGGCAGGCCAACGAGTCCACCATCCGCCTGCCGCACGAAGTCATCCTGCGGGAGTTCGGCGAAGGAGCGATCTTCTCGCTCAGTTCCGCCACCGAGGACGATTACACCGACATCATCTGGCCTGACCAGGTGCGGCGTTTCCGTCAGCAGACGGAAGGCAGCTTCATCGGCGTGGGCATCATCATCGGTCACAACGACCTGCGTGAGATCGTCGTCGTGAACCCGTTGGAAGGCACGCCGGCCTTCCGGGCCGGACTTCGTCCGGACGACGTCATCGTGCAGGTGGACGGCAAGCCGACCACGGGCTGGTCGCTCAACGACGCCGTGGACCGCATCACGGGGCGCGAAGGGACCGAGGTGGTGCTGGGACTGCGCCGGACCGGACACGATGGACTGCTGGAGCGCCGCATCAAGCGAGAACGCATCGAGTTGCCCTCCGTGAAGGGATGGTACAAGTCCGGGCTCGACGCCAAGGGCAAGCCCGTGTGGGATTGGATGATCGATCCCGTCAACCGCATCGGATACATCCGCATCACCTCGTTCAGCGAGGACACCACCAACGACGTTCGCAAGGCGTGGAACGAGATGCGCGGCAGGGGGGTGCGCGGCCTGATCGTCGATCTGCGGCACAACCCCGGAGGCCTGCTCGACCAGGCCCGCAATATCGCCAACCTGTTCATTCGCACCGGCGAGGTGGTCTCCATCGAATCGAAGGACGCCTCGAGGCGGGAAGTACTGGAGGCCTACGCCTCCCAGGCCTCCATCGCCGACGCGGGCGTGGACGTGGTCGTGCTGGTGAACAAGGGTTCGGCCAGCGCCAGCGAGATCGTCTCCGGCGCGGTGCAGGCCCACGGGGCGGGGCTGATCGTCGGTACGCGCACGTGGGGCAAGGGCAGCGTGCAGCGGGTGGCCTTCGTCTCCCGCAACCCCGACGCGCAGATCAAGGTCACGACCCAGTACTACCGACTCCCCGCCAAGCCCGGTGAGCAGCAGGGACGCATCGTTCACCGACGCCCCGGCGCGGAGGTGTGGGGCGTGGACCCCGACATCATCGTGGACATGACGCCCGAGCAGGTGGTCGGCGCCATCGACCTGCGCGAAGCCGCCGACCTGATCGCCAACGATGGCGAACCCAAGGAGCGTCCGGACGTTCGCAAACTGATCACGTCAGGCGTGGACCCGCAGTTGGAGACCGCCCTGCTGATTCTCCAGGCACGTTCGATCGCCACCATGCCCAACGCCCATGCTCGTCTGGACTGAGGTCTCGTCTGAACACGGGAACCGTGAACGAAAGGCGATCAAAAGCCGGAACTTATCCGGACGTTGACTCATTCTGTCCCCCGGAGTGGTCGATCTGTTCTGGGATGCGACAGGATCGCTGAATGAGCAATGCCGGAAGTCGGGAGTCGCCTGATTCGGCGGCCCTCCTATCATTGGTGCTCGCCCCGCGTTGTGCGATCGCCCTGTCCGGCGGCTGACTCCGGACGACCGGGAAATTCCCTCCATGACCACGCTGACCCCGTCCCGAGCCACGCCGACCGACCCCTCCGACGGGCTCTCCACGGAAACGCTCACTCGCTGGCTCCGCGACATGGTGTTGATCCGTGAGTTCGAGGTGCGCTGCATGCAGGCGTACCAGAACAAGCAGATCGGCGGCTTCTGCCACATCTACATCGGGCAGGAGGCGGTCGCCGTGGGCTGCACCGCCGCCATGCGGCCCGAAGATCCCATGGTCACCGCCTACCGCGATCACGGTCACGCTCTGGCCCGCGGCATGCACCCGAAGTACTGCATGGCCGAGATGTTCGGCCGAATCGGTGGATGCGCCAAGGGCAAGGGCGGGTCGATGCACATGTTCGACAAGCGCAACAACCTCTTCGGCGGACACGGCATCGTCGGGGCGCAGACCCCGCTCGGCGCCGGGCTGGCCTTCGCCACCAAGTACGAGGACGAGGTTCTCAAGGGCGGCCGGAATACGCGCGTCACGCTCTGCTTCCTCGGAGATGGTGCGCTCAACCAGGGCGCGTTCCACGAGGCCATGAATCTGGCCGGGCTGTTCGACCTGCCGGTCATCTTCGTGGTGGAGAACAACGGCTACTCGATGGGCACCGCCATTTCGCGCGGAACCACGATGGGGCACGATATCTCCACCAAGGCGCTCGGGTACGGCATCGAAAGCGCGGTCATCGACGGCATGGACGTGCGCAAGGTCTACGACGGCATGAAGCCGCTGGTGGACTGGTGCCGCGAGAAATCACGCCCCGCGTTCGTGGACATGCGCACCTACCGGTACAAGGGGCACTCGATGTCCGACCCCCGCAAGTACCGCACCAAGGAGGAGGAGGCGCAGTGGGAGGCCTCCGACCCCATCGAACGGCTCGCGGGTTATCTCATGGATGAGCGGGGCATGACGGAGGAGGCGTACAAGGAGCTTCAGAAGGATGTCTCCCGCGAAGTCCGCGACGCCATCAAGTGGGCCGAGGAGTCGCCCGAGCCGCCGCTCGACGAGTTGTACACCGATGTCTACACCGACGTCTGGGGGCCGTATAAGGGCACTTCGCTGCCGCGGATGCTCGAGGAGTAGACGTCAGACACGAGGTCGGGCGCCAAGAGCCACTGCGACAACGACAACCGACAACCGAGAACCGAGAACCGACAACCCCATGACAGCCACCCGTGAAATCGAGTTCCGCGACGCGCTCCGCGAGGCCATGACCGAGGAGATGCGCCGGGATGAGCGCGTCTTCCTGCTGGGTGAGGAAGTCGCCCAGTACGACGGCGCGTACAAGGTGTCCAAGGGCATGCTGGCCGAGTTCGGCCCGCGCCGCATCATCGACACGCCTATCTCCGAGTCCGGCTTCGCGGGCATGGCCATCGGCGCCGCCATGATGGGGCTGCGCCCCATCGTCGAGTTCATGTCGTGGTCCTTTTCGCTGGTGGCGGCGGACCCCATCCTCAACAACGCGCCCAAGATGCTCTACATGTCCGGCGGGCAGTTCGGCTGTCCCATCGTCTTTCGCGGCAACGACGGCGCGGGCGGACAGCTCGGCTCCACGCACTCCTGGTGCGTGGAGTCCCTCTACGCCAACGTGCCGGGGCTCAAGATGGCCATCCCCTCCGATCCCTACGACGCCAAGGGGCTGCTCAAGACCGCCATCCGCGATGACAACCCGGTCTTCTTCCTCGAGTCCGAACGCATGCTCGGCAACAAGGGCCACGTGCCCGAGGAGGAGTACCTCATCCCCTTCGGCCAGGCCAAGGTCCGCCGCGAGGGCAAGGACTGCACGCTGATCTCCTTCGGACGACCCGTGCACTTCTGCATGGAGGCGGCGGAGCAGCTGGCCAGGGAAGGCATTGACTGCGAAGTCATCGACGGCCGCACCATCCGCCCGCTTGACATCGATTCGATGGCTCGCAGCGTGCGCAAGACGAACTACTGCGTGGTCGTCGATCAGTCGTGGCCCTTCGCCTCGGTCGCGTCCGAGGTGGTGGCGCAGGTGCAGGAACGCTGTTTCGACGATCTGGACAACCACGTTCATCGCGTGAATGCCGATGACGTGCCCACACCCTACGCGCAGAATCTGGAGCAGGCCTACCTGCCCAACGCCCGCAAGATCTGCGAAGCGGTGCGGGCCTGTACGTACAACGCGTGAACGGGAGGCATCAAGGGAGCAAGGCATCAAGGCGCCAAGGATTCGATGCCGCCATCCCTCGATCCCTCGATGCCCCGATCCCTTGATGCCCCGGAATCTCTCATGCCCATTCAAATCACCATGCCGCGCCTTTCGGACACGATGCAGTCCGGCACCGTGATCAAGTGGAACGTCAAGGAAGGCGACGAGGTCGCCTCCGGACAGGCCATCGCCGACATCGAGACTGACAAGGCCACCATGGAGATGCAGGTCTACGACGCCGGCACCGTGGCGAAGATCGTGGTTCCCGAGGGCCAGATGGTGGACGTGGGCGCCGTGATCGCGGTGCTCGCCGAGGAAGGCGAGGATGTGAAGCAGGCCGCCGCATCGGTCAAGGGCGGGGCGACCGCGACGAAGGCGACCGGCGGGGGCGAGGACAAGTCAACCGGCTCGACCGGCGGCGCCACCGCGGTCGCCGAGCCGTCGTCGGCGCCGCGCAGGCCCGCCGCGGCGTCCGCGCCGGCGCCGAGCGACAATGGTCATCACCGTGAGGATGAGGCGACGGGCGAGGATGTCCGTCTCCGCGTCAGCCCCGTGGCGCGCCGTCTGGCTGACGAGCACGGCATCGATGTCAAATCCATCGACGGCACCGGCCCGCACGGGCGCGTCATCAAGCGTGACGTGCTGGCGGCGATCGAGAAAGGCCCCGCGGCCGCGTCAACCGCCGCGAGCCCCGCCGCGCCGCAGGTTCTTGCACCGGCCTCACCTGTGTTCAAGCCCGGCAAGGCGCCGCTCTCAAACATGCGGCAGACCATCGCGCGGCGGCTGGTTGATTCCAAGACCACCATCCCGCACTATCAGGTCACGTTCACGTTCAACATGGACCCGCTGCTCGATCTGCGCAGGACCATCAACGCACAGCTCGAGCCGCAGGGCGTCAAGCTCAGCGTCAACGACTTCCTGGTGCGCGCCTGCGCGCTGGCGATTCACCAGCATCCGGAGTTCAACGCCTCCTGGGGCGGCGATCATCTCCTCATCAAGCCCGATGTCAACGTGGGCGTGGCGGTATCGCTGCCGCGCGAGAAGGGCGGCGGGCTGGTCGTCGCCGTCATCCGCAACGCCGACCGCAAGGGTCTGCGGCTGATCTCCGAGGAGACCCGCGTCCTGGCCGACAAGGCGCGGACGCGCGGGCTCACCATCGAGGAGATGTCCGACTCCACCTTCACCATCTCCAATCTCGGGATGTACGGCGTGGAGCACTTCACCGCCATCATCAACCCGCCCAACAGCGCGATCCTCGCGGTGGGCGCCGCGGTCGAGAAGCCCGTGGTCCGCAACGGGGCCATCGTCATCGGTCACGAAATGCAGGCCACGCTGTCGCTCGACCATCGCATCATCGACGGCGCCATGGCGGCCCAGTACCTTCAGACGCTCCGGCAGATGATCGAAAACCCGGCCACGCTTCTGGTGTGACGACGTCGCGGCTCACGGGGCCTTCACGGCGCACGCGCCCGTATGATGGTGGCGTTCCGGGGCATGAAAGGAGTTCCGCGATGATTGGAATCACCTCTCGCCTGGTCATGCTGGCCTTGCTCGCTCTGACGCCGATTGCGGCGCTGGCTCAGTCGCATGACATTCGCCTCAACCGCCCGGTGACGGTCGGGTCGCGGTATCTCCTGTCCTCCGAAGCCAAGGAGGAACGCACCGTCTCAGGACGGCTCGGCGATGACGTGCAGCCGGAGCAGACGGGCTCCTATTCCGCCACGCTGGAGGCCGAGGTAGAGGTGGTCGCCATCGACGACAAGGGCATGGCGAAGAACGTCAGGTTCCACATCCGCTCGCTGAAGATTCAGACCGAAACCGGCGAGAAGCAGCCGTTCATCGGCGGCGCCATCATCCTGGGCGAGATGAAGAATCGGCGCATGGTCTTCAGCGTCGCCGACGGGCAGTTGCCCGAGCGCTTCCAGTCGCTGTTCGAGCTGCTCATGGAGTTTCCGTCCGGAGACGCCGACTACGACGCCTTCTATGGATCATCGCAGCCACGCGCGATCGGCGATCAGTGGCCCGTGAACGCCGCCGAGGTGGTGTCCTACCTCGCGGGCGACAAGATCACCATCAAGCCGGAGGACGTGGTCGGAACCGTCAAGCTGGCGGGCAGGGTGGAGGACCGCGGCGTGCCCTGTCTCGAGCTTCGCTGCGAGATGACCATGTCGAACATGTCGATCCCGGAAGGCGCCGTGCCATCAACCGTGCAGGTCGTGCAGAACGAGGCGGGCGGCACGATCACGTGGCTCATGCCGCTGGACGCCGGCCTGCCCATCGCCCGCGTGGAAACCAAGGGCACGCAGCGCACGGTGATGAAGGGCTACGTGGGCCAGGATCTGAAACGCTACGAATCATCACTGGTCAACACACGCCACTCGATCAAGCGACTTTCACCGATGTGACCCGGTGACGTGACGGATCGCCTGAACTGAGAACGAGAGCAGGTCACGCGATGGAATTTCTCATCTTCGCCGCCATTGCGGTGGTCGTTCTCTCCGGCATCGGCGTGTGGGTCTGGCTGGAGCGAAGGCGCCGCCAGGCGATCGAGGCCATCGCAAGCCAGGCGGGGTTCGTGTTTCATCGTGAAGGGGACGGACCGATCGGCGCGATCACCTGCCGTCGCCACCTGCTGTCGCTGGGGCGAAGTCCGTCCGCGTCCAACCTGCTTTCGGGCTCGATCGGCGACGTGGATGTTCTTCTGTTCGACTACGTCTACACCACCGGGTCGGGGAAGAACTCATCGCGGCATCGCCAGACGGTGGCCGCCTACCGCGTGCCCGGAGCGGTTCTTCCCGCGTTCGAGCTGCGCCCGGAAAGCGTCTTTCACAAGATCGGGGCGGCTCTGGGTTTCCGTGACATCGATCTGCCCGGCTATCTCGAGTTCTCCAAGCGCGTCCTGCTGCGCGGCGAGGATGAGGCCTCGGTCGCCGGGCTGTTTGATGACGAAACCACGGCGCTCGTCATGGGGCTGCAGGGAGTCAGCATCGAGGGCAGTGGCGAGTGGGTCATGGTCTACCGCGCGTCGCGAAGAACCAGGCCCGATGACCTGCTGCCGTTCATGGAGCAGGGGTTCACCATCGCCACCGCGCTGACGGCGCGGGTGATGTGAGGCCGGCGCCGCACCGTCCGCGGCGCGGCTCGTCGCCCTCATCCGCGACGACGGTCGCTTCTGGCCAACCGGGCCTTGACGTATTCGCGCGGAATCATATGATAGTAAATCCTAACAAATGTCGGCCCATCACGCAACGCCGTGACCGAAGGGACCAGGATGAGCACCGCCGCAGAGACGCATCGACCAGCAGGCATGACCCGTCAGGCGTGGTTGGCGCTGCTGGTGCTGGTTCCCGCCCCCTCCATCGGTGTGCTGCTGGCCATGCCGGATGGCGCCGGGACGCTCGGAAAGGTCATCTATGCCGCCATGAAGGCGTGGATTCTCGTACTTCCGATTCTGTGGATGCTTTCCGTGAACGGGCGTCTGGCCTGGCCCGCCTGGTCATGGAAGGGCACGGGCGTCGGCCTCCTCTGGGGTGTGGGCGTCGCCGCGGCGATCCTGGCGGGCTTCTTCGCCTTCGGTCCCCAGCTGGTGGATGTTCAGCAGGTGCGCGCCAAGGCGATGGAGACCGGTCTGGCCGACCCGCGCCTGTTCATTCCCTTCTTTGTCTACCTGTGTCTCGTGAACTCCCTGCTGGAGGAGTACGTCTGGCGATGGTTCGTGTATGGTCGTTGTCGTGACATCATGCCCCGGGCGCCGGGGTGGGCGCCGGTGGTGCTGTCGGCGGGACTGTTCACCATTCACCACGCCGTGGCGCTGTCGATGCAGATGGCCTGGCTGCCCGCGCTGCTGGGCTCCACGGGCGTTATGGTCGGAGGGATCATCTGGGGCGGGTTGTATCGGCGCTACGGTCGCATCTGGCCTTGCTGGATCAGCCACGTGATCGCGGACGTGGCCGTGGCGGTCGTGGCCTGGCGGCTGATTCACGGCGGATGACCGGGCCCGGTGGACCACCCGGCTTCACGGGCGAATGATGGCCCGACCCGCTGAAGCGGCGGCCCGTTGCGGGCGATATTCCCCGTGGCCTCGAATCATCCCCAGGTGCGCACCATGCCCAATCGATACAAGACCGTTCTCCTCTTCGGTCCCCCGGGCGCCGGCAAGGGCACGCAGGGCAAGATCCTGGGCAAGATCCCCGGCTTTTTTCACCTGGCCTGCGGCGACGTGTTCCGATCCCTGGACATCAACTCATCGCTGGGCCGCAAGTTCTATGAGTACTCCTCGCGCGGCGAACTGGTGCCCGACGACCTGACCATCGAGATGTGGCGTGAGAACATGCACGCCCAGACCGTGCTTTCGCTCTACAAGCCCTCGGTCGATCTGCTGATTCTCGACGGCATTCCCCGCAACGTGGGGCAGGCCCAGGTCATGAAGAAGCACCTGGACGTGCTCGGCGTCGTCCACCTGACCTGCAAGGACATCGATGAGATGGTCCACCGCATGAAGCGGCGCGCCCTCAAGGAGAACCGCCTCGACGACGTGGATGAGAAGGTCATCCGAAGGCGGTTCGACGTGTACGAACGCGAAACCGCCCCGGTGCTGGCCCAGTACGACCCGTCGATCATCCACGAGGTGGACGCCTCCGGCTCGCCCGCGCGAGTGCTGATGCACGTGCTCGAAGTCGTCGTTCCGATCCAGGACGCCCATTTCAAGCAAGCGGTGTGAGCCGCCCCTGCCGACCAACCTCGGTCGGCTGACGTGATCGAACACCCTCATTGGCCCGGTTGTTCAGGCGGGGTCGCGGCCTCGCCCGCCACCATGATGCTGAACTCGTCATCTTCCACGATGAACTCGTGGACCTCGATCATTCCCGGAAGGTCCGGCTCCGCCTCGTCCGGGTCGTGGAGCGCCACCACCACCAGGTCGGGATGGGACTGCATCAGGCGGATCACGTCCTCGGGGGCGGTCACGTGCGGCAGAACGTCGCCGTAGAGAAAGATCAGGATCGGATCAAGCACCCCCAGTTGCACCGTGGGTCGATCCGGAAACGTTTCACGCAGGTACGAGGCCACGTGCTCAACGGTCGTCCCCCGTCTGGACGGCACCCACAACCCGAGAATGGCGGCCATCCCCACGGCGAACGCCGCCAGACACGCTGAACCGCGCCTGACCGGGTCGCGCCGGGAGAACAGCCACGACAACGTCACGACCGTCACGAGGAGCAGCCCCGTGATCGCGGCGGGAAAAAGCGACTCCGGCGGCTCGCGGGTGAGTTCGCTCGGCGCCAGCCCGACGCCGAGCAGCAGCAGCCCGATCACGCCGAGGACGATCAACGCGCCGTCGAGCGTCGCACCGGTGAAGCGTCGAAGCCGCTCATCCACTCCGCGCCACGCCAGGTCGATCACCCAACCGCCGAGCATCCCCAGGGGCGGCAGGGCCGCCAGGGCGTAATGGTTCTGCTTCTGCGCCGCGATCGAGAGCGGTACGACCACCGAACCCAGCCAGATCAGCCCGGTGCGGGCCGCCTGATCGCCACGACAACGGGACACTGCCGCCGCCATCGCCAGCACCATCACCGGCGACCACGGCAGCGAGGCCTCGAGCAGCTTCGGTCCATAGAACCAGAATGGACGGACATGTGAGCCGCCTTCCAGCGCCACGTCCACCTCGTGCAGCAGCGTCGTCCATTCAGGCGTCTGCATGACGTAGACAAACCACGGCGCGGCGACGAGCAGCAACGTGACGGGGGCGCCTGAGAGGCACCAGCGCCAGATGATCGCCGGCCGCCCAGCCGCCAGCGCCCATGCCACCAGGAACAGAAGCGGCATGACCGCCTGAAGGCCCTTGGCAAGGACGGCCAGACCCATCGTCAACCCCGCCAGATGCGCCCAGCCGCAACCCGACTCGAAACACCGGGCATGAAGCCCGCCGCGTCCAGCGGATGGGGGCCTGGGCGACTGGCTTCGCGCCGCCCAGGTCCGCCCGAACTCCCACATCGACCAGGCGGCCATGGTGATGAACAGCATCACCGCCACGTCGGTTTCCGCGAAAATGGTGTGGCGCCGGAATGAATACATGCCCGCCAGCAGAGCGCCGGCGAGCAGGCCGGCCCGTCTCCCCGCCAGTCGCCACGTGAAGACCATCACGACAACCACGGTCATCCACCCGGCCATCTGAAATGGCACACGCGCCAGCCACGGCTCATCCGGGAGCCATTTGAACAGCGAGGCCGCCGTCCAGTACGCCAAGGGCGGCTTCTGCAGCCGCGGTTCGCCGTTCATGTGCGGGATCAGCCACGCCCGCGGACCGTCGGCCGCCATTTCCCGCGCCGTCACCAGCACCCGGGCTTCCTGGGTGCGAGTCATGGGGGTGGTGCGCAGCGAAAGAAAACTGAGCAGGATCGCCGCCGACCAGAGGCAGGCGATCAGCCAGTTGTTCCGAAGCCATCGCCATCCGGAACCCGGCATCCCCCCCGGTGCATGTGAGTCGGTTGAAAGCGTGTCCATTCACATGGTCAAGCGGTTGACCCTGTTCGTCAACATCGATAGGAAGGATCGCATCCTATGCCGCCAGACGCGATCTCGGGGTAGGGTGGTTTCCCCGGATGATCGCCTCCAGGGCTGGTCATTTCGTGGAAGCACGGGAGGGATGAACAACAAGCCGCGGACCATGATCCGCGGCTTGTGAAGAGTGACGCAGGATGAGGCGATCAATCGCGACGGCGGCGACGGGTCGCCAAGCCAGCCAGGCCCAGCAGCGCCAGCGCACCCGGGGTCGGGATGGGATCGACCGTGAAGTTGTCGATGTACTGATGCAGTGTGCCCGGAGGCGTGAAGGGCCGGGTGATCCTGGCGCCAATGTCGTACTGACCCGAGGAGCCGGGCGTAAAGAGCACGGTGATCGTGCCGCGGATGATCTGACCCGCCGCGATCGAGCCCGCCGCCTGGGTGCCGAACAACTGGCCGTTGATGACCAGACTGAACACGCCGCCCTGGGCGTTGCCGCCCGTTCCCGTGTTGTGGGCGGCCCAGTTGAAGCGGAAGGTGTACTCCGTCCCGGCGCTGAGGTTCAGCATCTGGGTGACGCTGACGCCTTCCTGCACGCCGCTCTGGAAGTTGACCTGCCCGACGCCGAAGTGACCAGCCAGCGAGGCGCCGGTGCCCGTGACGTCGAATGACACCACATCCTGATAGAGCGTCCGCCCATTCTGGGTTGGAGTGACGACCCACGGGGAAAGCACACCGGTTTCAAAATCGCCATTGATAAAACCGGGACCTGCCATGGCGGCGCCAGCGAGGCCGGCCGCCACCGTGACAGCGGACAGAAGTCGAAGTTTCATCGCGTGCTTCTCCTCTCGACCGAAAGCGAACAGAAATGCCTCCGAACACCACCGGACCGCACACAAGCGACCCCGGTGTCAACACGCGTCTGTGTCGCGCGTCGCGTCGTGGTGTCTGGGTTTGCGATTTTCCTGCGGCCCACGATCACCCCAACGACGCTCCAAGATATCTGGTTGCTCGGAAAAACGCAAGCAAAAACTCCGGGGTGCGCTCTGGGCAACCATCACCGCCAACTTTGCCAAGTCATCCTATTTTGACTTCCGCGTTCCTGCGATGACCGCTCAGAACTGAGTGCCGATCGCGTCAGTCACCGAAGCATCAGAATCGCAGGTGGGCTGGCCGCTCTTTCTCCGGCTTCACCTGCAGAATCGCCCGCGCCAGGCGCAGATCAACTTCCGTCGTGATCTTGATGTTGAGCGCGTCCCCCTCGATGACGCGCACCGGGACGCCCAGCCGCTCCACCAGCGTGGCGTCGTCCGTGCTGTCGAGGTCGGGCTGTGCGTAGGCCCGCCTGAGCAGGTCCGCCTCGAACACCTGCGGCGTCTGGATGGCGTAGACGTTCCGTCGGTCGATCGTCTCCACCACGGTGCGAGCCACCGTGCCGGAAGCGCCCGCGTCGCCCAGAATGGCGCTGGCCAAGGCGTCATCCTGCGCCGCGGATTCGACCTGCTCGCTCACGCGTTTCAGCGTGGCCGGCACCGGCACGCCCGGAATGACCGCCTCGAACAGCATCGCCGCTTCAAAGAGCCGCGTGATGAGATCATCGCTCAGGCAGGGTCTGGCCCCATCATGCACCGCGACGTGCGTGGCGTCATCCGGTACGTGCGCGAGAGCGTTCTTCACCGTCTCCCAGCGTTCGAGGCGGCCCCCGGCGACCACCTTCGCCCCGCGCAGTCCCAGCGCGTCGCCCCATCGCATGCGGAACTCGTCCAGCGAGTCCGGATTCACCGCCACGAGAATGGTCGAAATCTCCGGTCGATTCGACAGCGCCTCCAGCGAACGCATGAACACGGGTCGCCCGCCCAGATCCTGCTCCAGTTTGTTCTTCATGGTGCCGGGGGCGAAGCGTTCAGACCGGCCGGCGGCGGGAATGATCACGACGATGCGCATGGTCGGAACTCACCGTGTCAGAAGTCAGGAGAGCAGGAGAACGGAAGAGCAGGCGGGCGGAGAATATCAGAGTGAAGAACACATCGAAGTCGTGGCGGGTGCTCCGCCCGACGGGGGATCGCACGCCGCCTCTTGCACCGCCATCCTACCCGGATGCGCGCATCATGCCACGTGTATCGGGCCCATGAATGACCGTCGCCGGACTCGGTGACGCGCCGCGGAATCGCACGATCCTCGCGGCGCGGTGCGCGAAGCACCGCCGGCATCCGTGATGCACGCACGTGGCCGTGACGCCCGCCGTGACGACACGACGCAGCGGCTGCGGATGACCCTCCGCCAGGAATGAAACGGGGCGGGCCGTGGTGGCCCGCCCCGAGGGGTTCGATGAGCACCGTCCACTGGCCGGGTCGTTTACTTGATGACCTCGATCTTCACCTGGTCGAACTCATTGGTGTACTGGTAGGCGAAGACCGGCACCACCACCACGGTGCGGATGATGAGGCGGATGTCGCCGTTGCCGCTGACGAACTTGGAGGCGTCCAGTCCCTCGAAGGACAGGACCGTCTCGGTGTTGCCGATCGCCTGCTGTCCGACCATCACGTTGGTTGAGCCGCCCCAGTCGCGCAGACGAAGCGTCAGCGTGCCGTTGGCGTTGACGAGGTTGCCCTCGATGCGCACGTTGAGCGTCACGGGCGACTGCACGGTGGTGTTGCCATCCACCTGCAGCAGCGTGGAGTGCAGGTCGGTGAAGGTCTGTCCGAAGCCCGAGCGAACCCGGAGCTTGTCCTCGTCCGACTCGACCAGTGACTGCAGGTTGCCGCCGATGATCGTGCCCCGGGTGTTGTTCATGCTGGTCAACACCGCCAGATCAGGCCCGCTGCCCGGCACCACGGCACTGGCGGTGAAGGTGCTGGGGCTGCCCGCGACGTGAGGCACAATGGTCATCGTGCCCGCATTGGAGTCGGGTGCCGCATTCGCGGTGAACCAGAAGGTGTACAGCGAGCCGTAGCGATGGGTGTTCTTGAGGAGTTGACCCTGCGGCTCCGGCGCGTCGAACGAGAGCACGCCGCTCTTCACCGTGGGCACCCACGCGCCATAGTCGTAGGGCGATTCATTGACGAAGTTGGTCTCGGTGGTCCAGTAGCCGTCCAGCGGGCAGTGGAAGCCGAAGTCAGTCAACTGGGCGTCGCCCACGGGGATGCGCAGCCCGGTGATCTCGCGGTCGAAGGAGAGGTTGTACACCGCGTACTCGTAGCGGTGCAGCCCGCCGCCCAGATCCACGGAGCGCGAGGAGACGTAGACCACGCCCTGATCCACGTCCGCGGTGGTGGCGGCGGACTTGACCTGGCCCCACTGCCACATGAGGGGGCCGTTGATGGTGTTGCCTTGGATGCTGAAGGTGAAGTCTCCGTTGCCGCTGTGGTTCGGCGTGACGCGCCGGTGGGTGGCGTTGTTGAACATGTCGGCGGGCGTCTCATGCAGATCGGCCCATTCCGCCTTGTTCAGATCCTTGGTGAGCCAGTAGGCGCCCTCGATGTAGTACGTGGCGTTGGGCGTGACGAGGTCGCTCATGCGCACGCGCAGCCGGTGCTCCACGGCGTTGTGCGACCCGCTGTCGCCGCCGCCGCTGTTGCGGGCGAAGTGGCTGCCGGCGAAGGACTGTCCATCCATCCAGATGTTGGCGTTGGGCTTCACTTCCCAGCGCGGACCAAGCCATCGCTGCTCGGAGTTGTTGCCGGACGAGTACGGATCAGCGCAGCCCACGCCCAGTTGCTGGCCGTTGCTGTGGGCGTTGCATGATCCGCAGGACGTGCCCTGCACGGCGAACCAGGCGTGCTTCAGCCACGCCAGGCCGATCTGTTCGATGCGTCCGTCCGCGTTGATGCGGTACATGTTCTGGCCGATCATGGGGTGATCGACGCCGCCCTGACCGGGGTTGAGGTTGCCAGTGGACTGATACCACGGAATCTTGCGCGAGTCCGCGCCGTGATTGACGTTGTGCCCGGTGGTGGCGAAACCGAGGCCGACGGTTCCATGCGGGAACGTGCCGATCTTGCCGAACTGACGAAGATCGTTGATGATGCAAGGCGTGATGTCGTAGCGGTTGGCGAGGAGGTTCTCCGCGGTCGCCTCCATCTCCTCGAAGGCGGTCGCGCCGGGCGTGGCGGTCAGCTGGCCCACGACGATCGCCGAGCCGGCGATGCCGAAGGCCGACAGAAAGATGCGTCCCTTCATGGTGGTCTCGTCCTCTGATCTGTGGAATGAACAACCTCAGCACGGCCCCCCGCGCGGCGGTACGAACTCGTGATGTCGGTGCTCCGGGCGCGCAGCACCCAGCAGACCCCGGTAAAGGTACCGCAGAATCAACCAACCCACAAGTCCGGATTTTGCAAGTTTGTGTGAAACTGGGCAAGATCGACTTGCCGGGCAGAACCCGTTGGTGACAGTCCCACGAGTGGGCGTGTGCCACGGCCGTGGCGGCCGTGCGAGCGCGAGGGAGAGGTGCGGGGTCATCTGGAAGAGAAGAGAATCGTGAGGTAGTCGCCCCCACGCGGTGGCAAGGCGCGATCGGTCATCACGGGCCGCTCGCACGGCTCTAGGAGCCGTGGCACAAGGCAGCCGACAGCCGAACGCCAATAAACCCCCGCCTCACCCCGTCGCGCGCGGATGGGCGTCCAGATAGGCGTCGCGAAGCCGTCGCGTGGACAGGTGGGTGTACACCTGGGTGGTGCTCAGCGACTGGTGGCCCAGCAGTTCCTGCACGCTTCGCAGGTCGGCCCCGTTGTCCAGCAGGTGGGTGGCGAAGGAGTGGCGCAGCGTGTGGGGGCTGATGTGGGTGTCGATACCCGCCTCGGCGAGGTACTTGGTGACTTTGCGGCGGACGGAGCGGGTGCTCAGGCGACCGCCGTGCTTGTTGATGAACAAGGGCGATGTCGGCGATGGAACCAGCCCGGCCTTGAGCATGTCGCCATCGAGCATGGTGCGGTAATGGGTGATGGCGGTCAGCGCGTGCGAACCGAGCGGCACGATGCGCTCACGCTTGCCCTTGCCGCGGATGATGATGGCCTCGCCGGCCTCATCGAGATCGGCGCGGTTGATGCCGACCAACTCGCTCACGCGGATGCCCGTGGAGTAGAGCGTCTCGAGGATGGCGCGGTCGCGGGCGCCCAGCAGCGAGCCGTCATCCGGGGCGGCGAGCAGGCGCTCGATCTGCTCCACGCCGATGGCCTTGGGCAGACGCTTGGGCTGCTTGGGCGTCCGGATGAGGAGCATGGGGTTGGCTTCCACCAGCCCACGACGGAGCATCCACTTGTAGAACGACCGCAGGGTGGCGATCTTCCGCGCCATGGTGGCGGGGGAGTAGTTCTGCTCGGCCAGGAAGGCCAGGAAGTTGCGGATGCCGTTGACATCGTTGCGCAGCATGCAGCGGGTGATGCTGGCCGGCTCCACCGTATGCACCACGTTGGGGTTGGCGCCGTTCGTCGCCGCTCCGTTGCGCTGCGGGGTGGAGAAGTACGTCATGGCGTACTGCTCGCGCTCGGGGACGATTTCGAGTTTCTGATCCGCGGCGAGATAATCCACGTACTGGCGCAGGTCCACGCCGTAGCAGCGGGCGGTGTAGGCGCTGAAGTGGCGCTCATGAAGCAGGTAGTCAAGAAAGGCCTGCACGATGGGAAGCGGCTGCGAGGTCTGGTCGTGGCGCATGGGGGTCTTCATGGAAAGGGTCCTGCCGTGTCTCTCTCGTCTTGCGTCAGGCCGGGCGCGGCGCGAAGCCGACCGTCGGGGGCGAACCCCGGTCAGGCGTCTTCGGGTCATGCTCGGTCGTGGTCAGGGGCATCCGTGCTCCTCGTCGGTTTCCCGCCGAGGGCTGGCGCCCTCAGCGGGAGGTGGTTCGTTCCGCGGCCGCCAGGTCCATCCGTCGCTGCTCCTGGGCGAACAAATCGCCGAGCAGCCGATGGCTGACGAACCGTGTGTACTGGGCCATGCTGACCTCGTAGATGCGCCCGCCGTAGGCGCTGTCAGGAACGCTGCGCCCGGCGGCGTATTGCTCCAGCTGCCGTCTCGTCTCGTGGTTGGATGCCTCGAACAGCCCGGAGGTCCGCACCTTGGCGACGCCCCGCTCCGTGGGCGTGGTCGGTTCGCCGGCGGGCGAACGGACGCTCTGGCGCAGGTCCAGCGTGCCGGCGCTGGCGCGGTCCCGAGTCACCAGTTCGACCGCCATTCCCAGCCGAAGCGGAGGGTGGGCGTCGTAGGTGACGATCGTGCCGACCACCAGCCCATCGACGTTGAGCAGGTGCATGAGCGACCGGGCCTGGTGCTCGGTGGTGACGGCGTCGATCTGAAGCGCCTGCATCGCCGCGATCACCCGGTTGACGGGGATCGTGCGGATGCCGCGGACCTGCTCCGCCTCCTGCGCGAAGAGGTCGGCGACGTGGGCTTCGTCGAGCCGCGAGACGCCCGATTCGTTGAGGAAGGGGGCGACGGCGAGAATCCGCTCGTACGGCGCCGGCGAGTGAAGAGTCGCCGGATCGGTGAGCGTTGGTCCGCCGCAGCCGCCCAGCGCCGGAAGCACGATGACCGCCAGCACCGCGAGGATGCCGGGGAAACGCGAACCGGCGCGCATGGCCTTTCCACTTGTCATGGCGTCCTGCCTTGCCGACGGGTTCCACCCGTCCCTTGAAAGGCGCGGCCTCGTGCCGCGCGTTGATCACTCGTTCGTGGGGACGGTCGCCACCGACTCACGCGACGGTGGGGAGCCCGCCACGGCGGTCCGGGTGGACACCGCCCAGATGTTGTCGTTGCCGCTCCGGTTGGAGACGAAGTACACCCGCCCGTCCGGTCCCCACACGGGCTGAAAGTCCGCGGATTCGCCTCGCGTCAGCGCGGTGCGTCCCGTGCCGTCGAGATTCACCAGCCACAGTTCCGACTGGGCCGGAGGGCTCGATGCCTCCTGACGCGGGTCGATCACCGCGGCAAAGACGATGCGCCGACCGTCCGCCGACCACGTGGGGTTGACCAAGGCGGCGTTGGCGGCGGAGATGATCTCGGTGGGGTTGCGCCCCTGGCCGTCAATCACGTCGATGGTCCAGATGCTGTGCAGCCGGCTGCCTCGCTCCCGCGCCCGCTGGAAGACGATCTTGTTGACCGCCGGATCGGGCGACCATTCCGGCAGAAAGCCGTAGTCGAGGAAAGACCGGACGCCGGGGTTGGCGACTTCCACGGTCCACAGCTCCCACCGCTGGCTCTGGTCGGCGAAGCGTGAAAAGACCAGACGCTTGCCGTCCGGCGACCACGAGGGGTGGACTTCATCCGCCGGGTCGTCGGTGATGACCCGCGGCTGCCCGCCGGTGACGGGAACGATGTAGATGTCAAAGTTGCCCGCGCGGTTGGAGGTGAAGGCCACCCACTTCCCATCGGGGCTGAAGCATGGCATCATGTCCTCGGCGGGGTCGTTGGTCAGCTGCGTGAGCGTGCTGCCGCCGATGGGCTGAAGGTAGATGTCCGATGTGCGCCGATGCTGCGTGGAGGCGAAGGCCAGCCACTTGCCGGTGGGGTCCACCGCGGGGTCGAAGGCGTGTCCATCGGTGGCGCCGGTGACCTGCGAGACGTTGGATGAGCCGTCGCCGAACCCGATGGCGCCGTCCGGCTGGAAGGTTCGTTCGCCGTAAACGCTGAACGCCGCGCTTCGCGGAGCGGACGGACCGTCGGATTGCGTACCCGGCGCGAAGGCGACGCGCCGGTCATGGGCTGGGTGAGGCGGGGGAGCGGGTGACGCGACAGGATCAGCCGTTGTCGCTCTGGGCGCGCCGTGGCATCCAACAAGGGCGAAGGCCCCGATGATGACTGTGGACGCGATGGTCGTGTTCGTTCGTGGCAATCCCTGGCTCCTCCCGCGACGACGATCGGTCGATGCGGGCTGCGATGCGTCGTGCGACTCCATCGCGTGATCCCTTATCGGACGACTTTCAGACCCCCCTTGAGTCGCCGATCGCTCGATTCGCCCCTGTTGTATCGGACATCGGACGTTCCGAGGGGCGGGGTCAGCGAAAGTCCGCGAATCGCGCGCGATGCGCGGATTCTGCGCGGTGATCGAGTGCGGCGACTCGGCGCTCCACCCTGACCGACGAGGTCTTCCACGCTGGCTTGCCGTGTCGATCCCGCAACCCCTCGATGCCTTGATCCCTCGATGCCTTCTCGATGTTGGCCGTCTCGGCATGGCTGCCTACCGTTGTCACTGGCATTCAATCAGTCCGGCGGCGCATCGTGGACCTGTGCGATGTGCTGGCTGGGCGCATCCGATCGAGTAGCTCAGTCGGTAGAGCAACCGCCTTTTAAGCGGTAGGTCCCGGGTTCGACCCCCGGCTCGATCATTCGATTCCCCGCGATCGAGGGGACGACACGACCACTCCCACGGAGGGGGCTGCGCTGACGCTCGTTCTCCACGCCAACTGGTCTGAAGATGGCCTGCATCTCTGGGGTGAATCGCTGGCGCGGTGGCACGCGCCCGGCGAGTCCCGCGAACCAGGTGCGGCCAGTCCCGTTCCGGATGAGGTGCGTCCGCACCCATTCGCCGCGTCGCTGGAGGAACTGCGGCGCGTGGCGGCGTGCGTCGAGTCGCGGTCGCTGGACGAAGCGAGCGAGGGCGTCCTCACGCTGCGCCTGCCGGTGCTGAAGACCGGTCCGGCGCCGAGCGATCAACTGGGCATTCTCGCCGGCATTGAGCCGGACGGCTCACCCATGATGCTGGCGCCATTCCGACTTCCGACGCTGCGGCTGCCGGCGGGCCCGGCTTTCGAATGGCTGCGGGCGCTGCTCGACCGGACCTCGGACGCCTCGACGCCGATCGGCGCCGGCGCCGCGTACCTGGCGGACGTGGCGGATCTGGTCGAACGGCTGCTGCTCGATCAGCGATTCGTGCCGAGCGTGTACCAGATGCCGGGGGGACGGCTGAAAGCCGCGTGGGTGCCGTGGCTTCATGATCCACCCGCTTCGACGCGGGTATCCGGGCTGCTGGGGTCGATGCCCCCGGTGGTGCGCGCCGAACCGGGGGGGTTCAACCATCAGCCGTGGCTGATCCTCACGCATGCGATCGCCGGCATGGTGGAGGCGACGGTGCGCCGCATTCTCGCCGCCGACAACTACGCCGAGGCGCTGGAAGGGCGTGACGCCGAGTCCGATGCCGCGGTAGCGGTGCTGGGCGGTCTGCTCGATCGATCCGATGCGGTGCGCGTGAACGGCTCGGCGGGAGATGTCTTCCGCGACGTGCGGATGTGGCTGGGTCGCCTGATCGACGCCAACCAGAGCGCCGCCTATCGCCTGGGTCTGCGCGTGCTTGAGCCAGACATGGCCGAGGTGGTCCGCGCGGGCGACGAGCGATGGCGCGTCGAAGCGCTGCTCGACCCGCGCGACGGCGTGGGCGAGCGCATCGACGTCGCCGACCTGTGGCGACGGGGCGCGGAGCGACTCCCGCTGCGGTGCCCGGTGGATGACGCCCAGGACTTCGTCCTGCGTGAAATCGCGAGGATTCAACTGATCGACGAACGGCTGCGCGACCTGGTTCAGGGGGCGTCGGCGTCGTCCATCGCGCTGACCACCAGGCAGGTCTATGAGTTCCTGCGCGACACCGCCCCGGTGCTGGAGGAGGCCGGGGTGCGCATCCTGGCGCCCGAATGGTGGGGCCGGACGACCGGACGACTTGGATTGCGCCTGGTGCTGGCCCATGACGAACCGGCCGGCGGAGCCGGCGGCGACGCGGCGCCATCCCCGCAGCCGATCTCGATGGGTCTCAACACGCTGGTTCGCTACGAGTGGCAGGTCTCGGTTGGGGATCGTCCGCTTTCGGCGGAGGACGTGCTGCGCCTGGCCCGCGAAAAATCCCCGCTGGTCCGGCTTGGCGGTCAATGGGTCGAAGTGCGGCCGGAGGATCTGGAAGCCGCCCGCGACCTGCTGTCGCGCGGAGCGTCGGGTGAGATGACCATCGCCGAGGCGATGCGCGCCGCTCACGGACTGGACGCTCACGCGCCGCGACTGCCCGTGGTCGGCATTCGATCCAGCGGCTGGATCGCCGACCTGCTGGAGGGCCGCTTCGCCAGCGCGTCGCTCATGTTCATCGATCAACCGGCGTCGTTCGTCGGCTCCCTGCGACCCTATCAGAAGGCCGGGCTTTCATGGCTGGCGTTTCTCGATGCCCACGGGCTGGGCGCGTGCCTCGCCGATGACATGGGGCTTGGCAAGACGATTCAGTTGATCGCGCTGCTGCTGCATGAGCGGAACGGGGTGGGAGACGAGCCGTCAGCCGTCAGCCGTCAGCCGTCGGGAGAAGAAGAGCGGGGGAGCGGGCGAGCGGGGGAGCGGGAGGATGGGGAAGCAGAAGAGCGGAGCCACCAGCCGCCAGTCACCAGCCACCCGCTCAGTCCTCAGCATCCAGCACCCGGCACTGTCTCCATCGGTCCCACGCTCATCGTGGCGCCGATGTCGGTGGCCGGGAACTGGATGCGCGAAATTCACCGTTTCGGTCCCTCGCTGCGGGTCCACGTGCATCACGGACTGGATCGCCCCACCCATGATGCGTTTCTTTCGCTGGCGCGAAGCGTGGACGTGATCATCACGACCTACGGACTGGTCAGCCGCGACGTGGAGACGCTGCGGCGCGTGCCGTGGCGGCGCATCGTGCTCGACGAGGCGCAGTACGTCAAGAACACGCCCACCAAGCAGGCGCAGGCGATCCGTTCTCTCTCGGCGGAGCGCCGCATCGCGCTGACCGGCACACCGGTGGAGAACCGGCTCTCCGAGCTCTGGTCGATCATGGAGTTCTGCAACCCGGGGTACCTCGGCTCGTCGGGCGAGTTCCGTCGCCGCTTCGCGCTGCCCATCGAGCGCCATCGTGACCGTGAGCGGGCCGAGGCGCTCCGAGCCGTCATCCGCCCGTTCGTGCTCCGCCGGCTCAAGACCGATCCCGAGGTGGTTCCAGACCTGCCCGACCTGGTCGAGACCAAGGAGTTCGCGTCGCTGACGCCCGAGCAGGCCGCCATGTACGAGCAGGTGGTGGCGGAGATGCTCTCGCAGGCCGACCGGGTCGAAGGCATGCAGCGCCGCGGGCTGGTGCTCGCCGGCATCGTCCGGCTCAAGCAGATCTGCAACCATCCCGCCAACGTGGCGCCCGACGACGAGCAGGAGTCGGACGGCGAGATCGGCGGCGACGTCGTCGGACTGGCCGGACGCTCCGGCAAGGTGCGCCGACTGCTTGACCTGCTCGATGAGGTCGTGGCCGCCGGCGACAAGGCCCTGCTGTTCACGCAGTATCGGCGCATGGGCCACCTGCTCAGCCGCATCATCCGCCACGAACTGGGCGCGCCCGTGCAGTTCCTCCACGGCGGCACGCCGCGCGGCAAGCGGCAGGAGCTGATCGATCACTTCCAGCGGGCTGACGGCAGGCCGATGGTGTTCATCCTCTCGCTGCGTGCGGGAGGCGTGGGCCTGAACCTCACCGCCGCCAATCACGTCATTCACTTCGACCGGTGGTGGAATCCGGCGGTGGAGAACCAGGCCACCGACCGCGCCTTCCGCATCGGACAGACGCGCACCGTGCATGTTCACAAGCTCATCTGCAGCGGCACGCTGGAGGAGCGCATCGACGAGATGCTCGAAGCCAAGACCGACCTGGCCGACCGCATCGTGGGCAGCGGAGACGCCTGGCTGACCGAACTCTCCACGGGCCAGCTCCGCGACATCCTGACGCTGCGCGCCACCGCGCTGGAGGGCGAGGAGTGAACCACGCCACCCCGTCCAATCCGTCGATTCCGCCGTCCGACGCTCCGTCGGGACGGCCTGATGCGGAATCCGCGCCGGATCAGCCCGGCGAGGTCTCCCCCGGCGCGCATCCATCCTCGACGACCCCCGCCACGGGCGGTCGGCGCCGCCGCCGCGGGGTTCGTCCCAGCGCGTTCCTGGATGTCCTGTCATCTGACGCGCGGTCGCGTCCGTGGATCGACGCGGTGCGCCGCCGATTTGGTGACGAGGCGGTGAACGCCGCGTACCAGGCCGCGCTGCAGGGGGCGGTCCTGTCCGTGATGTTCGAGGACCGGGAAGCGGTTGTTGAAGTGTCGAACGAGCGACGGCGTCCATTCCGGGTGCGCGTGTCGCTGCGCCCGTGGACCAGTGGTGAAGAGTCCCACGTCGTCGAACTCCTGACCAACCGCGCCGCGCTGGTCACCGAGCTGCTCGGCGGTGCGTGGTCGGAGGAGGCGACCATCGCCCTGGGAGCCCTGGGGTCGCCGCTCGGCCCGCTGGAAGATGAGGAAGCGTCCGCCCGGTGCGACTGCCCCTGGGCCAGGCCGTGCCTGCACATTCCGCTCGCCCTGGTCGTGCTCGCGGACCTTGCGCGGACGCGCCCGGGCGGCTTCTTCGCCATGCGCGGGCTGCCGCTCGAGTCGCTCCTTGAGCGCGTGCGGCGCAACCGCGCCATGCGCTCGCAGGGCATGGTGGCGGCTCATCCCGAAGCGTCCTTCGGGCTGGATCGCGTCACGCCTCTCCCGCTGGAGCAGGAGATCGATCACTTCTGGTCGCGGAGCGGGCAGGCGTCCCCTGACGCCGTTGAGCCGGTCGCCCGTCCGGTGTCGCATGCGCTGCTGCGCCGGATGGGCCCTTCGCCGCTTCGAGGCAGGTTCCCCATCGTCGGGCTGCTGGCCAGCATCTACGACGAGGTCAGTCGGCGCACGCGCGAGATCAGCGAGCGTCTGTCGCCGCCGGATGAGGCAGCGGACGCCGGGGCGTCGTCGATGGATGACTCGCCGGAAACCTGACGGGCGGAAGCCGCTCGACGTTGCCGCCCGGTTCGGGTTTCAGCGGCGCGACATGCCGAGTGTTGTGCCGCCTGTTCACTCACCCTGACCCACGGTGTAGCGCACGAATCGCAGCACCTTCACGCCCTTGGGCAGCAGCTCCTTGATGGCCTTGGAGTCGTCGCGCACGAACTTCTGTTCCAGGAGGGTGTTTTCCTCGAGGAACTTGCGCACCTTGCCCTCGGCGATCTTCTGGGCGATCTGCGGCGGCTTGCCGGTGGCGGCGGCTTCCTTCTCCGCCTCGGACTTCACCCTGGCCAGCGTCTCGGCGGGCATGTCCTCGGCGCTGACCGACATGGGCGGCGGCACATGAGCCACGATGTGCTGGCAGATGCTCTTGAGCAGTTCGGGATCGGCCTGGCCCTCCACCTGGATCAGCGCGCCGCGCTTGCAGTCGTGGTGGACGTAGGAGCCGAACGTGCCGCCTTCGAGGGTGACTCCGCGGGCGAACTTCATGTTCTCGCCGGTCTTGATGCGAACATCATCCACCCGCTTGCTGATGGCGCCGTCGGGCCGCACGGCTCCGGCGGGCTGCGACAGGGCGGCGCCGGCCACGGCCTCCACCATGGCCACGAACTCGGGGTTCTTGGCGGTGAAATCGGTCTCCGTCTGCACTTCGACGATGGAGGCCTTGGCGCCCTGCACGGCGATGCCCAGCCGCCCCTCGGCGGTGGCGCGCTCGGTGCGCGTATCCATCTTGCCTTTCATCTTCTCGCGCAGCCACTCTTCGGCCTTCTTCATGTCCCCGCCGTTCTTGAGCAGGGCTTCCTTGCAGTCCATCATGCCGAGGCCGGTCTTCTCACGCAGGGTCATGACGTCTTTGGCGCTGATCTCCGCCATGGGCAGGTGCTCCGTCCGCAGAACCCGCGCCGACGGAACAGACGGCGACGGGTCGTGGTATTGAAGGGATGTCGAGTGCGAAACCGCGGCGGGGCCGCGGGCGGGTCGTCTCTCTCAGGTGGCCGCCGGGGTCGCCGGGGCTTCCGTGCTCTCGGCGGGGGCCGGTGCGTCCTCCGCGCGGAACTGCGACCGCCGGCTGCGGCGCGGCCCCTGGGCGGGGGCGCCTTCGCCGCGCGGCTCGCCGGCGCCTTCGCGCTCCTGCGGACGCATGGCCTTGCCTTCCGTCACGGCGGCGCAGAGCTCGCGGATGACCACGTCGATGGAGCGCATCGAATCGTCGTTGCCTGGGATCGGGATGTCCGTCAGGTCGGGGTTGCCGTCCGTGTCGATCAGCCCGATGGTCGGAATGCCCAGGTTCCGGGCTTCCAACAGGGCGTTGATCTCGCGGTTCACGTCCACCACCACCAGCGCGCCGGGCAGCTTGTCCATCGTGCGGATGCCGTCGAGGTTGCGCTTGAGTTTCTTGAGCTCACGCGTCAGTTGCGACTGCATCTTCTTCGAATAGGTGTTGAACTCGCTGGAGGCGGCGAGAGTCTCGAGCTCAACCAGCCGCTTCAGTCGCTCGCGGATGGTGCGGAAGTTCGTCAGCGTGCCGCCCAGCCAGCGCTCGGTGACGAAGGGCATCTTCACGTCCGCCGCGTAGCGCTCGATCGAGGCGCGGGCCTGACGCTTGGTGCCGACGAAGACCACGTCCTTGCCTTCGCTCACGGTCTTCTTGATGAACTTCTTGGCCAGCAGCAGACCCTTCACCGTCTCCTTGATGTCGATGATGTGAATCTGCTTGCGCTCGCCGAAGATGTACGAGCGCATCTTCGGGTTCCAATTGCTGCTGCGCTGACCGAAGTGAATGCCGGCTTCGATGAGATCGCGGACGAGAGAGGCCATGACTGGCTCCTGGGCAGCGACACCGGCGGATCAGGTGGACGCATCAGCAGGCGGGAAAGCCAAACCGACGCCGGACCCGCGCAAGGGCGCTTGGGGTGAGGCATGTGGGCGGGGAAGCCCAGGTTCAGGGGACGCCGCAGGCCGGTCCACGCGGGCGAGCGGCGGAGAGTCTCCACACGGGGATGTCCATCCTAGGACATCCCATCGGGATGTTCAACCTCCCCTTCATCAACCGAATCGTCGTCAATCACCGGGCGGCCTGCCGGACCCGCTCGCCCGCCCGGCTGGTTTTCAACACGCCATCCACGACAACCGCCAGGGCCCTTCCCCGCACCTTCCAGCCGAAGAACGGACAGTTGCGGCTGCGGGAGCGAAACTCTTCCGGCGCGATCGTCCACTCCAGGTCCGGGTCAATGACGGTGATGTCCGCCGGGCCGCCCACCGTGAGCGACCCCAGCCCCATCCGATCCAGCCCCACGAGGGCCGCCGGTTCGCTGGTCATCAACGCCAGCAGTCGCGGCCAGCCGATGACCCCATCGTCGATCAGCGCCCGCATGTAGAGCGGCAGCGCGCAGTCCAGCCCGATAATGCCGAAGGGCGCGCTGGCGAAGTCGCGGGCTTTCTCATCCTCCGAGTGCGGCGCGTGATCGGTCCCCAGCACGGTGATGGTCCCGTCGGCCACGCCTTCCTTCAGCGCGGCGATGTCCGCCCGGCCCCGCAGGGGTGGGTTCATCTTCGCCTGCGTGTTGTAGCCGCCGCAGGCGTCCTCGGTGAGCAGCAGGTGGTGGGGACTCACCTCGGCGGTGACGGGCTGACCGGCCTGCCGTGCGCGGCGGACAATCTCCACCGACCCGCCGCAGCTCATGTGCTGCACGTGGTACGCACAGCCGATGTCGCGGTTGAGACGCACGTCGCGCTCGATGATGATCTCCTCGGCGATGGCGGGCCAGCCGGACAGCCCCATGCGGGCGGCCAGCGCGCCGGCGTTCATCACCCCGCCGCGCGAGAGCGAATGGTCCTGGCAGTGCTGCATGAAGGGCCGCCCCGCCTCGCGTGAGGCGATGAGCACGCTGCGCATGACTGCGGCGTCCATGATGCACTCGCCATCATCGGAAAACCCCACCGCGCCGGCCTCCGCCAGCGTCCACAGCGCGCCCACGTGCTCGCCCTTGCGCCCGACCGTGGCGGCGGCCACGGGAAACACCCGCGCCCCGTCCGCACGGGCCGACTGCCCCAGCACGAAAGCCACCTGGGCTGCGGAATCCAGCGGCGGGTTGGTGTTGGGCATGCAGCAGACGGTGGTGAACCCGCCATTGAGGGCGGAAGCGCTGCCGGTGGCGATGGTCTCCTTGTACTCGTGCCCCGGCTCGCGCAGATGGACGTGAATGTCGATCAGTCCCGGGCTGACGATGCAGCCCTCGGCGTCGATGACCTGCACCTCGGCGCCGGCCTCTGCCGCCTCGCTCGGCGAGATGCGCCCGATGCTCGCCACCCGCCCGTCCGCCACGAGCACATCGGCGGTCTGGTCAAACCCGCTGGCGGGGTCGATGACGCGGCCGCCGCGGATGAGGATGTTCGGAGTCGTCGCCCGTTTACTGGTCATCGACGGGCATGATACCCGGATTCGCCACGCGTGCCGCCGACGCCTCCACCATGCTCTCCCGCCTGCTTTGACGGCGCTGGAACAGCAGGAGCCACAACGCCGCCGCCGCCAGCACGGCGTTCCTCCCGAGCGCGGCAACCTTCGAGTCTGCAAACTCCCTCAGAACCATCAGAAGTCTGCCACACCCACACGATGCGGGTGCCGATGCATCGAAGAGCATCACGATCAGGATGATGGAGAAAGCCAGCAGGGTGGCAATCGTCGCGATGAGCAACTGGCGCAGCAAGGCGCCCGTCAACAGGAACACGCCCAGCGTCATTTCCCAGGCACAGATGGTCGTGGCCAGGGAATACAGCGCGCCCGGCGACTTCCAACCAGTGAGCCAGGTGAGGACCGTCGTGAAGCCCTGCAGGTCGAACGCCTTCTCCGTCCCCGCGACCAGAAAAACCGCTCCCAGAGCGCACCTGACGACGACGGCTGTCGAATTCCGAGGTGACAACGCGGCGTGGTGCATGGTCACAGCAGCCATTGCATGGGCGGAATACCACCATCGATCGGGAAGTTGAACAGCGATGCCTGCAGGACTTCCCACATCTGCCGATCGGGGTGCCAGACGAGTCTGAAAATCACCGGGTGGCGAATGCCGTTTGCATATTCAAAGACGATGCCAACTCGCGCGCACAACCACATCGTCTGCTGCGGGTTCTTTGGAAGTGGGTCGAACCAGCGCATCTCACTCCATCCACTCCCCCCACGCCAGGCGTCCTGGCCGATACCGCCGGTGAGCGAAACCGAGCCGGATTCGGGCATGTTGGTCTGGAACAAGACCGATTGGAGCCCCCGGGCATCGACCGTGATGGCGGTTGGGATTCTGCCTTCTCCCGCGTATCCCCAGGAAGCGCGAAAGAACGCGGCGAAGACCTCGGCGGGATCGGCGGGCAGCGGGCGATCCTGATGGGTCGGATCGGCCGCTTTGCGCATCCCATTGATCCACGGCTCAAGGGCGTTTCCGGTGGCCGCCTCGATCGCGTCGTGCGACAGGGGCGCGTGCCCATCCCGCAGTCGCCATTGCCAATAGGCGTGCGGGTCTCGCTCGACATAGAAGAGGCACACGGCTTCCTCGACCTTTCGCAGCAGTGCGGTGCGTTGATCGAGAGAGGGTTCCACGCCCTCAAAGACCATGTTCTTCATTGCCGACCGTACGGCCTCACAGTTCACTAGCGGCGCCATGGCGAGGTCCGCCATCACGGGGCGCGTGGCTCGAAACAACTCCGCGGGCGTGTCGCGCTGTCGGAATGCCCGCGGGTATTGCACGATCGCAACGATCGCCACCAGCACGATGGCTACCGCGCTGCCGGAGATAGCCAGAACCTGACGGGAGCTCATGCGGGATGTCCTCACCAGCATTGCTGCGGCCACGGCGGATTGGTCTGCACGATAATGATGACAAGTTCCGACTTGTGCATCGCAATCATCCGAAGACTCAGTGAGAGTTGTCCGGCTCAGTTGAAATCATCCACACCCTTTGAACCGCCCTCGGTCGCCATTCCGGGGAGGCGCGTCGTAACCCAGAAACCGAAACCGATTCCGGGATCGAATGACCTGGGTGTCCACGGGATGGTGCGAGCGGAGCCGTCAACGAAGAGCACCCGCGCGCCCTCGCCGGGATGGCTCGGCTCAAACTGACCTTTCGAGTTGCCGACATCCGTGAGCAGCACCTTGCGCGCGGGGTGCCGGAACTCGTTGAAGCGCACGCCACGGACAAGCGTGGGGGTGTGCAGTTCGCCGGTCTTGAAGAACTCGGGGGCGGCGAATGCCGTGTGGGTCATCCAGTAACGACACCACTTCACCATACCTTCGGGATACTCGGCATCTTTGATCGCGCCGCCAGGAAGAGCGTCATCGGGAAGGACGGGCGATCCCGACATGTAGGGCGTGACGCCGGTGGACCAGTGTAGCGCGTGGATGCGAAAGATGAGTGCTCCACCCGCCGTCCCCAGGGTCGCGTTGGGGAACCGCGCCGGCTCGGATGGCAGCCCCGGCGTGCCGTAGAACGGCAGGTTCAGGTCATGGTCCTGTGAATACAGACTGATCGCGTGACCCAGTCCGCGCATGGCCGACAGATTCATCGCGGTGTTGCGCGCGCGTGTGACCCGGGAAATCGCCGGAATCGCGAGGACGATCAGAAGGGCGAGAATCGCGACCACTACCAGCGCTTCAATCAGCGTGAATCCGCGCGAAGGTGTTCGGCGGTGCATATCCATAGGGTTTCCTTCAACCACGTGCAAAGTAGCGTCACCGGTGTCGATCGTCAAGATTTGTTGAGTTGTTTTTTTTTTTTGCCACATTACGGCACGCCTTTTGCTAACGTTTCGCATCGCCGGCGTGACTGTCGCGTGACCTGAGGCGGCAAGACCGTCGGATCCGAGTCAGGCGACCGAGAGTGATCGCGCTTCGCGCGCTGGCGCGCCAGGCGCGGTCAACGTTGGGCATGCCAGGCATGTAGGATGAAGAATTCCGCCGAGTGCGTGGCGTGCGCGGACGGTACGCTGTCTACCCCGCAACTGTTGGGGGAGAATGCGATGAGTATGCGCGGGTCACGCGTGTCATTCGGCGCCTGCGGCCGGTCACTGCCGGTGCGGCGCATCCAGCCCCTCGCCGTGGATGTACACCGAATCGGCGTGGAAGAGGATGATCATCTTGGGCTGCGTGATCCTGGCGATCTCTTCCTCGCTCTTACCCGCGTCCTCGGCCTGGTGGCGCAGTTCATCCACGCCCGCGATGCGTTTCTCTGTCGATCCGTGCAGCACAGCGCGGTGGCCCGCGGCGTTGCGCGGCACGAAGAAGGCGTAGTCCTTGAACCGCACGTACACCTCCGCGCCGGTCTCGTCGGTCACGTACATCCAGCAGCCCTTCTGGGCGCAGACTTCGCGGATCGTTCCGGTGATGACCACGTTCTTCTCGGTGCCGCCGAGTGAGCCGATTGACACCGTGGGGCTCTTGGGCTCGATGGCTTCGCCGTAGTGGCTCCAACCCTCGCTCTGTGCGGCGGTGAACTGGGCGTTGGTCGAAGCGCAGCCGGAGGCGATGGCGGTCAGCGCAAGGGCGGCGAGAAGTCCGATCAGTCGCATGAGGCAGGTCTCCGTGGGGGGTGAGGTGTCCCCGCGTCGCCGATTCTAGCCGGAAGTGCTCACCCGCTCGATCCCGGGGATTGGCCGCGGGGGTTTCCCTTCCCCGCTCCGCACAGGCGGGGACGCCTGTGCCGCTTTCTCTGGCAAGGGCGGGGATGCCCATGCCGCTTCCTACGATTGATCGCATGGATGCCTCCGCTCATGGTTCAACGCCTCCCGAGCGTCTCGCCTGGCTGATCGCCAAGGCGCGGTCGCTGCCGCGCACGCCCGGCGTGTACCTGATGAAGGACGCCGCCGAGCATGTGGTCTACGTGGGCAAGGCGCGCTCGCTGCGCAGCCGGGTGGGGTCGTACTTCGTCGGCTCGACCGATCTGGGTCCGAAGAAGCAGCCGATGCTGGACGTGATCGTGGACTTCGATGTGATCGAATGCGAGGGCGAGTGGGAAGCCCTGCTGATGGAGAGCCGACTGATCAAGGATCTGCGGCCGCGCTTCAACACGCTGCTCACTGACGACAAGACCTTTCCGTACCTGGCGATCACCACGCGGGAGGATTACCCCGGCGTGTACATCACGCGCACGCCGGGCGATGAGCAGTTCCGGGGCGCGACGATCCTCGGCCCGTTCACCAGCGTTCACGCGCTGCGCGAGAGCGTTCAACTGCTGCAGCGCGTGTTCAAGTACCGCACGTGCACGCTGGACATTCACGAAGGCGACCCGCGGAACGCCCGGTTCAGGCCGTGCATCCTGCATCCGATCGAGCAGTGCTCCGCCCCCTGCGCCGAGCGCATCTCGAAGCAGGACTACCGGCAGGACATCCAGCGCTTCATCCGGTTTCTCTCGTCCAAGCGAAGCGTCATGCTGCGCGAACTGCGCGAGGAGATGGAGCAGGCGTCGAAAGCGCGGGAGTACGAGCGTGCCGCGTCGCTGCGCGACCAGATCAGCGCCATCGAGAAGCTCGATGACCGCGAGCGCCGTTATCGCGCCACCCGCGGCGCCTGGCAGCCGGAGGTGACGGTCTTCGCCACCGATCCCGCGGCGTCGCTGAGGGCCCTGCGCAAACTGCTGGGGCTGACGCAGCCCATCCGCTGCATGGAGGCCATCGACATCGCCCACCTGCAGGGCGGCGAGACGGTCGGCTCCAAGGTGGCCTTCATGGACGGCCGCCCGTTCAAGGACGGCTACCGTCGCTACCGAATCACCACCGCCGACAACGACGACTACATGGCGATCCGCGAGGTGGTGTCGCGCCGCTACCGCGACGCCGGAGCGGGCGATGAACTCTACCCGGACGTGATCCTGATTGACGGCGGACTGGGCCAGTTGCACGCGGCGATGGAGGCCTTCGCCCAGCTCGAGGTGAAGCCCCCCATGGTGATCTCGCTGGCCAAGAAGGAGGAGCTCATCTACGTGCAGGACCGCGCTGCGCCGATTCGTCTCGGACGTGAGAACCCGGCGCTGCGGCTCTGCCAGGCCATGCGCGACGAGGCCCACCGCTTCGCCCAGCACTACCACCACATCCTGCGGCGGAAGGCGACGTTGGATGAGGATGGCTGACCGGCGCTCTCAGCCGGGATACGTGCAGCAGGTCTTCTCCGTCTCCCACACGGTGACATGCCGCAGTTCGCCGCCCGCCTGGGCGATTGGTTCACGCAGCAGGTCGTGGCAGACTCGGGCGATGTTCTCGACGGACGAGTTGATCGAGGCGAACTCCGGCGTGTCGATGGACAGGTTGCGATGATCGAACCGCCGCAGGATCTGCTCGTGAACGAGGCGTTCGAGATGCCTCACCCCGAACGGCGCCGGCATGCCGCCACTGGGCAGCGGCGCCTTGACCGCCACCTCGATCCGGTAGTTGTGCCCGTGCCCGCTGGGGTTGTTGCACTTGCCGAAGATCCGCCGGTTCTCCTCGTCGGAGAGATCGGCGCAGTGCAGCCGATGGGCGGCGGCGAACTCAAAGGTTTCGCGCAGCAGGTAGTGGGCGTTGTCGGCGGCATCCATGGCGATCGAATGGTACGGAGACAGACGCCACCGAAGCCCGGCGACCGTGGGACGCAGTCCCCGCTGCACGGCGTTCAGCAGGTCAGGCAGAAGCATCGCGGGAGACCGACCGGGGGCGGTCATCACACCCCGCTCCAGTAGGGGAAGGGCGTGAGTCCGAACCGCCGCGTCGATCTCGGCAATGTTCACCAGGTAGCCCGTCACCGGGTCCGGCAGACCCCGGCAGGTGATGTCCAGCTCACAGAACATCCCCAGGCCGTCCACCGTGGGCCAGCCCGCAAAGGTGTTCTCCCCCTCGCGGGCTGGCTCCCGATCCCGATCAAGGCCCACCATCAGCCGAACTGTTCTCGTCAAGCGGATGTCCATTTTACCTATTTTCACATCAAGGGGGGTCAGTGGTCTTCCTGATCGAACGAAAAAAACTTTGCAAAAAGGTGATTTTGTGGAACCACCGCCTTGCGTTGTGTGAAGAACGTCGTTTATACTCCCTTCCGTCGATGACATTGCCCCCGGAAGGGCTCGGTTAGAGGATTTTCCTCTACCGGGCCTTTTTTCTTCGCCTCGCGTCTTCGTTCCATGCCGTGGAACCGAGGCGTTGGAGCTCTCGGATGGCGATGCGACCGGCCGTGACACCGCACCCCGACAGACGCCTGCGAAGCATTGTCCGCACGATCGGACTCTGCGGCCTGCTTGTCCTTTCGTCCGGCTGCGCCTCAAGAGATCGCGATCCTGCGGCGGCGCATACCGAAGCGGTCGTGGCTGAAGCGTCCGGGACAACCGCTTCGGAGTCCGGTTCTCAGGCGGCTCAAGAGGCCACGGTTCGCGGGGAGCACGTCACCGCAACGGAGTCATCGCGCCCTGATCCGCACCGTCCTTCAGCGGGCGGATCGTCGCCGGGGGCGTCCGACAGCCGCGGGGGCGCGGGCGCGGTTCAATCGCAGCCGCGCCAGCCGACGGTCCTTCACCCATTCCCGCACATCGAGGTGCGGCTGGACGACCGGGCCGTGCTGTTCGACGGCGTCGCCTGCCTGGACGCCGGGTGGCTGGAGTTCATCGTCTGCACCCCCGGCACCAAGGAGCACGAGTCGCTCATCGTCACGCGGGCCCGGCCAAGCCACATTCACGCCGCGCTGCTGCTGATCGGGCTCAAGCCCGGCTCGCCTGGACGGTGGGTGTACGAGAACGACCGCGTCTCGACCGTGCCTCCCACGGGGGACGAGGTGATCGTCGAGGTCATCTACACGAACGAACAGGGACAGATGGTCACCGAGCCGATCCGGCGATGGATTCGGGACCACCTCGGCGAAAACGAGTTCCCCGACCGCCCCTGGACCTTCGGCGGCTCGCGGATGCGGCAGGCCCCGCCCGACTTCGGCGTGGCGGAAATCTACGAGGCGGACTACTCCGGCTCGGTGATCGGACTGGTGACATTCGGCGACGAGATGCTCTGCTTCCCCGAGGTGCTGCCCGACCAGGTGGACATCCAGCCGCCCGAGTGGGAAGTGAACTCGAAGCACGTGCCCAGGCCCGGCACGGCGGTGACAGTGGTGCTGAGGCCGGCGGGGGAGTGAGAGCCATCAGCCGTCAGCCCAGGGGCGGAGTTCGACAGCCGCCCTCATCGAGTGATGTTCAGGCCAGTCCGTTGACCCGCCTTGCCGCACACAGGGCGATGCCGATGGCGTCGGCCACGTCGGGGGGAGATGGTGCTTTCTCCAGGCCGCACTGGGTGCGGATGGCCTCCTGCATCTGCCGTTTGCTCGCGTGGCCGTTGCCGGTGATGGCCTTCTTGACGGCGGTGGCGGAGAGTTCGATGATCTCCAAGCTCCGCTGCTGGGCCGCCAGCAGCACCACGCCCCGGGCGTGCCCCATCAGGATCGGCGTGCGGGGGTGGACATAGGTGGCGAACAGCTTCTCCACCGCCATCACCCGTGGCTGGAGTTCATCCAGCACGCCGCACAGGTCATCGTGGAGTTGCCGCAGGCGGAAGGGCATCGGCGTGCGCGGCTTGAGCCGGAAGACGCCCGCTTCGACCAGGGCCGGCTCGACGGAACGAGCCGATAACTCGACGCACCCGTAGCCGGTCAGGAGCAGGCCGGGATCGATGCCGAGGATGCGCATGGTGGGAGTGTACGTGGTCTGCCGCCAATCGAGGGCATTCAGCACAGCCATATGTCACTCTGGGCAACTTTCCAGCATGCCGCCTAGTCTGATGGACCTTTGCGCAATCCACGACGACCTCGTCGTGATTTTGGTTGGCTTCGTGCGTGCGATCGAGTATGCTGAAACTCGGTTCGAGCCCGAAGCCCAGTGGGCACTGGTGTGAATTCTGGAAAGGGCTTCCAGAGAATGGCGGTGTGGGCCGCCTCGGGTGTTCGAACACACCACCAGAATGAGGAGAGAGACATGAAGACACTCTGCACCGGCCTTGCGTTTGGTCTGGCGGCCGCGTTGACGGCTTCCAGCGCCAGCGCCGCGATCACCTTCTTCAACAGCCGTCCCGCGTTCGAGGCGGCGCTTGGGACGTTCATCACGGATGGCTACAACAGTCCGCCCTATGGAGCGGGTTTTCAGATCTACAGCGACGCGGTGATGTCGGCGTTCCTCGGAGAAACCGACTACCAGACCACCGGCTTCTCGAACCTGAACATCAAGGATGCGAACGGTCGGTACTGCGCCGGCTGCAACGGCTCGTTCCGGCTCTCCTTCACCACCACGTCTGTCGGTTCGGCGAACGGCGTGTACGGCGCTGGGTTGGACATCACTGTCAACTCGACGTCGTTGCCATATCACGCCTTCATCACGTTCGGTGACAACACAACTCAGGACGTGCTGCTTCCCACGACTCCGGGCTTCTGGGGCGTGACGGCGGATCAGGAAATCAAGAGCATCCACTTCGGTCTCGCCAATGGCGGCACCACGACAAATGGCTCCTTCCAGATCGACAACCTCACCATCGGCAGCGCGCTGGTGCCCGCCCCGGGCGCCCTGGCCCTGCTTGGTGCGGCCGGCCTCATGGCCCGTCGGCGTCGTCGCGCCTGATCGGTCCGTGACCAATCGCTTCATCGCGCAACCGGCGGACTCAGGTCCGCCGGTTGTCATTCGCGGACTGTTCTGAGCACCCGGTTGAGTTGAAGCGCGCGAGGAAGGGGTTTCAGATCCGCATGGCGGAAGGGGGGCATTCCAGACGCGTTCGCCGTGACGGATGCCGCGTGCCCCGCCCGGCGGCTCGCCATGCTCGCGCCGCCCTCACTTCACGCCCGCCAGAGCCGCCTGGACGGCCTTCCAGTCCCGCTCTTCCCTGGTGTTTTCCTGCACCTGCACCCAGGCCACTTGGCCGTTGCGGTCCACGATGACCGTGGCGCGGTGAGAGATGAAGGGGGCGCCGGGGTGCTGCAGCCCGTACTGCCTCGTCACCTCCAGCATCGGGTCAGCCAGCAGATCATGCCGGATGCCCTTGGCCTGCTTGAACGCCTTGTGCGACCAGGTGGAATCACGGCTGATGCCCACGACCACGGTGCTGGCGTCGCTCACGAGCGGCACATCGTGGCCCAGGCGGCAGTTCTCCTTTTCGCACGTGGGGCTCCAGTCCAGCGGGTACCAGAGCAGCACCACTCGCCTGCCGCGTTGATCGGAGAGCTTCCAGTCCTTCTCATCCTGGGTCTTGAGCGTGAAGTCGGGGGCGGGTGTGCCTGGCTGGACGGGCATGATGAACTCCGGGAATGCGAACAGGTGAGGGTGGAAGTGCGTCAGCCACGATGATAGATCGCATGGCTCGCGGGTCGATGAGGCACGACCGGCTCAGCCGATCCATCGAAGCCCGCGCAGGTCGTCCAGCGGCTCGACGAATGAGCAGGAGCCGTAGGAAAGGGCGAAGGTCTTCCGCGCCTCGGCGATCTGCGGCGACGTCAGTCGATGGCCGGACCAGGCCAGCCCGTGGTCATCGAGGCGGAAGTGCGATGGCTCCTCGTCGTCCAGCAGCCGCGTGAGCGCGTCCGGGTCGATGGCGTCGTGATGCGCCAGGGCGGCCCCCAGGAAGACATTGACGAAGCCGTGCTCGCGTGCTCCGGTCACGCCCCGTGACGGATGGCGGAACGGATGATGCAGCCCCGCCGTGGCCTTGAACGGCACGCGGGCGGCGGCACAGGCGAGGATGAATCGAGCCAGGGCGTCAGGCGGGGGAAAGAGGTCCGCGGTCAGCCCGCCGGTGCGCACCTTGGCGACCGCGTCCGACCCCGCCAGGGCGGCGATCAGCCCCCGTGGGTCGCGCGACCACGGCAGCTCGAAGGCGGGCGTGATGTCGGACGGAATCACCTCGAGCGCGCCATCGATCGCGTCGGGGGAATCCGCCTTCAGTTCGATCGAATCGACGCGAGCGTGTTCGCCGTGAAGCGCGTTGAAGTTGTCGATCGCCTCCAGATGACCCGGCAAGGCGGGGTCGCCCGCGGCGGCGGTCAGCACGCTCAGTCGCCACGGTTGCCCGGCTCGCTCGATTTCAGGGGCCGGTCCACCGGCGCGGAACTCGGCGAGGAACTCGCCCAGTTGCGCGCAGGGGACGATCAGCCGTCCGAGCATCCATGAATCCGGACCGGCTCGATACCCCGCGTAGTTTCGCACCGTCATCGACATGTCGAGTCTGGCGGGCGGGAACAGCCCCGCATAGTCGAGAACGCCGGTCATGAGGGTGCGGATGGGATGCATGGGGCAGGCGGCCGCGTGGTGAAGCGGCGGATCGGGGCGCGTCACGCGCCAGGCGTCTCCAGGGACTCGGATTCGATGCCCGCTCGCTCACCGGCAAGCTTCTTCTCGACGTATTTCCTCATCCACGTCTCGAAGGACTTGCCGCTGGCGGTGTCGCGCCCGCTGAACTCGATCCGGACGATCTCGCTCTCCGACAGCGTGACGCGCGTCGAGCCGTCGGCGGGCAGCAGGCGCAGCCGCGGCGGCGCCTCGCGCCGGGGTGGCTGGCGATCGTACAGGTAGCCGGTGAGCTGCGAGCCGTCCACGCGGGTGAGCGTCACGTCGCCCCGGTAGTCCAGGGCCATCGCCAGCGCCTCGATAAACGCCGCGGCATCGGTTCGGTCCACCGACAAACCCTGCTGGGGACGGAAGGGGTCGGTCATGTCAGTGGGCCCTCAGTTCCCGGCCTGAGACGGGATCCAGCAGTTTCCAGTGGAAAATCCGCGCCAGTCGCAGGATCACGACCCAGGCGATGTCCTCGTCGTCGATGGTGAGAAGCATCTGTGTGACCGGATCCTGGCCCGGGGCGATTTCGATTCGGATGCCCGGTCCATGAAGCACATCATCCTCCGGCGCCGCCGGTGAGGTGTTGTACGAGGCCAGGTCGCGGATGATGTCCTTGCGACGGCCCAGCGGGGTCATTCCGCCTCCCGAGGGCGGCTTGCCCCCATCGTCCGCGAGGATCACGATCTGCTTCAGGGGCACGTCGAGCGACTCCGGGAGCGTCTGGCGGTGAAGTTGAGCGACGATCCTCTCACGATGCGGCTTCCAGCAGCGCGACCGCCTTGTCCACCAGCCGCTGCAGTGGAACGGGCTTGATGAAGTACGAATCGACCCCCAGGGCCTCGGCGTAGGCCATGTGGCGGCGACCCTCATTCGCCGTGACCATGATGACCACTGGAGGCGGTTCAAGCTGCTTGATCTTCTCCAGCACCAGAAAGCCCGATCGCTTGGGGAGCATCATGTCGAGCACCACCAGATCGGGCGGGCTGGTCTGGGCGGCGTGAACGGCGGCGTTGCCGTCGCCCACGGCCTCGGTCTGGGCGCCTTCCCCGCGCATCGCCAGCTCAATGCTGCCGCGGATGTCGGCGTCATCGTCAACGATCAGCACGCGCTTGTTGGCCAGTCGGTCTGACACCTGGTTCCTTCCGCGTCAGGGTGAAGTATGGCGAGCGGCACGGACGGGTCAATCCGAGGGGGGAGAATCCGTCCGGTCCGAGGGCTCGTCGCTTCGCCGGCCTGATGACTCGATGATTCGGCTCAGCTCGGACGGGGTCATCCACGGCAGCGACTCGAGCTTGGCCCGAAGCCGATCGGGAAAGGGGCGTCCCTCGCGCTCGAATCGGGGCCGGCTCTTCCATCGCCGGTGAATCCAGAGATACTGCTCGGGGTGCGACCGAACCATCACTTCGATGGCGCGATTGTATCGGGCGGTGATGTAGAAGATGGGATCCTCGTGACCTTCCCACTCCTCGGGCCTGATGATGTCCGACACGGTGAGGCGATACTGAAAGCCGTGCGAAATGCGGAACGCACCTCCCGCGACCACCGGAACGCGGTACCGGATGGCCAGCAGGGCGATCGACTTGTAGGTCGAGGCGAGCCGTCCGAAGAAGGGGACGAACAGACCCTGGTCGCCGGCGTTCTGGTCGGCGATGAAGGCCGCCCGGCCGCCGCGCCGGACCACGTCCTGCACCACGGGAATGGCGCCCCACTTGGTGATGATGCGCGTCCCCCGCGCCTCGCGGATGCCCAGCAGCCAACGGTTGATGAGCGGGTTGTCGATCGGTCGCGCCAGGGCGTGGACGGGATACCCCAGGGCCGCCAGCAGGCAGGCCAGCAGCTCCCAGTTGCCGCAGTGTCCGGTCAGCATCACCAGGCCTTGTCCGTGCAGCAGCAGGTCGATCACCGGACCCAGGTCGGTCAGTTCGATGTATCGCGGCCAGGCGTCCGCCGAAATGCGCCGCGGCGCCGCGATGGAATCCACGAGGAACAGCTGGATCATGTGCTCGTACGACCGGACGACGATGCGCTCGACTTCGGCGTCGGGCAACCGCGGGAAGCACCAGCGGACGTGCTCCGTTGCTCGCTGGCGCCGCTTTCTGTTGAGGCGATGGACGAGCCGACCGATCGCCGCCGCCGTGCTGAGATTGGCCTCGATCGGAAAGGAGTTCATGAACCCCAGCACGCTGCGTGCGGCGAGGTACTGAGTCAGGTCCATGAGCGTGGCGCGTGATTCGGCGTCGTTCATGCGGGCAACTGCGGGGTGATCGTGTCGGTTCGGGACAGCGCGGCGCCGGGCGGCATCCGAGCGATTCTATGAAAACCGGCCGGCTCCAGGAGCCGGCCGGCGGGGGACATCAACCCGTCACGACGATCAGTTCGCCGTGTGTCCGATGAGGATGAGGAAGCGATTCTGGTTCAGCACGGGGATGCTGGCCTTCATGGCGTCCTGCAGGAGGCGGTTGTACCGGTCGCCGGCGGCCTTCTGCTCAGCCCAGATGCGGACTTCCTCGGGCGTGGGATTGGCGCGGAGCGGCGGGGGCTCGTTGGGCTGCACGCCGAGCAGCAGGAAGTCGGCGTCGCCGCGCAGCGTGTCACCCTCGACCACCTTGCCGCCCCATTGGAGAATCAGGTTGCGGACCAGATCAGTCTCGGCCTCGCTGGGACGACCGTCGCCATTCATGTCGAACTTGCCATGCACGAAGAACATGTACTCCTTGGTGGGGTCGTAGACGGCGTTGGCGATCACGTCATTGCGGACGACGGGCCGCCCCGGGACGCTGCGGGTGATCTTGGCGGTCGAGGTGGTTTCGCTGACGCGGATGACCTGCAGCGACGCCTTGCCGCGCGGATACTCCCCGGTGAACTGGTCCGGCACAATCTGCGTCTCGCTGTCGTACACCTCGAAGGTCATGCCCATCGACACCTTGTGCTGACGCCCGATGTTGATGAACACCTGTCCGTCGCCGGTGGCGTTGTCGATGACGCGGCCATCGACCAGCGCGGCGGGATTGGCGGCCTTCAGGCGGCTCTCGTTGATGATGCGCTGCAGCATGCCCAGCTGGGAGTCCTTCAGCGCCAGGTCGGAGCGGATGGAGTCGATGGAGCGCTCGAGCTGCTCGATCTGACTCTTGTAGGAGTTCTCAAGCTGCGCCACCATCTGCATCATCAGCGTCTTGGTGGTGTGAACGTCGATCCCGTACTGCTGCACGTCGCGCTGGAAGGTGGCGATGAGATCGCGGACCGCCTGCACCTCGCGGTTCTTGGCGGCCTCGGCCTCGGCGAGCAGGGCGTTCTTTTCGTTGAGCTGCACGTTCAGCCGGGCCAGTTCGGACTTCAGGCCGTCGGCCTCGGTCCGGGCGCTGCGCAGATCGCCGTTGGTCCGCGAGAGGACATTGACAAACGTCGCGTTGGGGTCGCTCCCGCCCAGGGCGCGGTTGATGTCGTCGATCGTGCCCTGCGGGTTGCCCAGCACCTTGCGCATGATCTCCTGCTGCTGGTTGAGCAGGTGCTGCATGGCGCTCTGGCCGGCCCGGTTGGCCATGATGGCCTTGAAGGCGTCGCTTCCACGCTGGACCGGCGTGGCGTACTCCGCCAGCGCGTTCTCGGCGGCGATCTTCTCTTCGAGCGCCTTTTCCTGCTTGGAGTAGAAGACAATCGTCAGAACGAGCAGAAAAATCGTGCTCAGGACGAAAACGACGAGTCCGACCACGACTCCCGTTCCGGCGCCAGTTCGTGCTGCCATGAAGCGATTCCTCCGGGGAACGACCTACCGAGGCCCGTCACCCGCCACGCGCGAGTACCCGGTCCGGGCGACGATCCTCACGACTCCTGACCCGAGTCAGGACCGCCCAGTGTCGCGTCTTCAGGGGCTTCCGTCAAGGGAGTAGGGGGGTGAAAGGCGGGAAAACGGCGATTCAACCCGGTTCCGCCAGGCAGAAAGTCGCGGCGGGTCGCCTTTGACGACCCGGGAAGAACCAGCGGCGGAAGGGGTATGCTTCCGGGTCGCGGGTGATGATTGGGGGCGAATCGTGCATCAACTCCCAAAAATCACGCGGGCGCGGGTGCCGAAGCACCCGGCGCCCGCGCTTTGCGGGGCACGACGACATGTTCCTGAGCGACCGGCTCGTATCACTCGTGACGCCGGCCGTCTCCGCCTCCGGGAGGCGGTTCCCCCATCGAGGCCCTCTATCAGACACCGCCCGCAGACCGTTGCCTATAGGGAAATAGCCCTGATCGCGTCCGATCTGACTGGTCGGCGCCAGTCCGGAAGCCGCCGTCCAGGCGAACCTGTCGTGCAGAGGGCGCTGCCTCGCCAGTCAAGACTGGTGTTCGTGTCGAATCTCCGTCAGCGAGAAGGATCTTGATGGACCGGGAACCGACCGCCTCCGCGACCTCGCCAGCCCGACCACGGCACGCACGACGCCCGCGCCTGCACCTGCTCTACTACTGCCTGGCGGCGTTCGACCTGCTGACCGTGTCGCTTTCGCTCTATCTGATTGATCGCGTCGCCCGCATTTACACGAACTCGGTGGTGGTCAACCAGGAATGGGCGAGTCGGCTCGAGGACTTCGCGGAACTGGCCCGGCTTGCATCCGCCGTCAATTCGCCGGGAAATGACCTGTTTCAGTCCCGTGAGGTGGAGCGTGAGAGGGAGCGGTTCCGCGAGGCGAGGCAGACCTTTGTCCAGCGGCGAGATGCCGTTCATTTCGCCCTGATGCGGGAGGTCGGCCATGAAGGCGTGGCCGGCATACTCGCCGCGTTTCCCGCAATCGACGCGACAATGAGCGACATGGTCGCATCAGCGGAATCGCTGTTCGGCGCCTTCGACGCCGGCGACCAGACCGAGGCGGGAGAACACATGGCCGCCATGGATCGTCACTACGCCGCCATGAACGACCACCTGACCGACCTGTCCGATCGAATCCGCGAGATCCAGCGGACGCACATCGCCGGAGAGCTGGAGCGGGCGGGGAGCATTCGTCGCGCGGAATGGATCGTCGCTGGGCTGATCCTCGTCATGATTGTCGGGGTGACGTTCTACGGGCATCGGCTCGCCATCATGATGAAGCGGGACGTTGATCGCATCGAGGAGGCCGTCGAAGCACGAACGCGGGAACTTGAGCACTCCCACGCCCGGCTTCGGCACGCCGAACGGCTTGCCGCCATCGGCACGCTGGCGGCGGGGGTCGGGCACGACATGAACAACGTGCTCTTTCCGGTTCGGTGCCGGCTCGACGCATTATCGGACGATGCGGACCCCTCCACCAGGGAAGATATCGAGGCCATTCGCTCGGGGGTCACCTATCTGCAGCAGTTGAGCGATGGTCTGCGTCTGCTAGCCAGCGACCCGGATCGAGAAACACGCCGCGAGGAACTCAACCTGGATACCTGGTGGCGCACCGTGGAGCCCATGTTCCGGGCGGCGCTGCGCCGGGAGATCGAACTGATCACTGACCCGGCGAACCTTGCCGGTCTTCCGCCGATTTCCATGCCGGTACACCACCTGACGCAGGCGGTCTTCAACCTGGTCACCAACGCCGGAGAAGCCATTCAGGGGCCGGGCCTGGTGACGATTGCCGCGGCGTCGGTCGATGGCATGGTACGGATCGAGGTGCGCGACACAGGCCCCGGGATGTCGCCCGAGGTTCGACGGCACGCGTTCGATCCATTCTTCACCACCAAGAAGCGCACCATCGCCACGGGTCTGGGGCTGGCTCTGGTGCAAGCCCTGGTCAGGCGTCACGGCGGCCTCGCGACGATCGAATCGGAACCGGGGCATGGTGTGACCGTCCGGCTGGATCTGCCGATGGCGCGCCTGGCGAGCCCCGACGATCAGCGGGCCCAGGGGCCGACGGCCTGCATTTCCGTGGCCGATGACCGGATCCGCGGACTGGCCGCTGCGGTGCTCACGGCGCATGGGTTCGAGTGTCGCATGGATGCGGAACCGGGGCGTGCTGACGTGTGGGTCTGCGATGAGAAGGCGGGGGCGGGTCGGGTCGTCGCGTTTCTGGCTGGCGCGGCCGGGCGGCACGTCATTCAGGTGGCGGCGGAGTCGAATGCCGACGCGCCTCCGGGAGTTGTGCTTGTGTGGCGTGAGTCCTTGCTGGACGGCCTTCGATCCGCCGCGGCCCGTGCGGCCGCTGACTTCAGTCGCCAGGAGAGCGGGACATGATTTCGCGTCGCAAGCGCATCCGGGTGCTGTGCGTGGACGATCACGCCATGATGGCGGAGGGACTCAAGGCCCGTCTGGCGCTGGAGCCGGACATTGAGTTCGCCGGCTGGGTATCGACCGCGGAGCACCTGGCGGACGCCGCCGGCCTGCACAGGGCCGACGTGGTGCTGCTCGACGTTGATCTGCCCGGGGCCGACGTGTTCAGTGAACTGGATGAACTGACCCGCCGCTTCCCGATGATCCGCACGATCGTGTTCAGCGCCCACGTGCGTGATCATTACCTGGATGAGGCGGTCAATCGCGGGGCGTGGGGATATATCGCCAAGAGTGATCCGCCCCAATCGCTGATTGACGCCATCAGAAAGGTGTCGCGGGGCGAGGTGGCCTTCGGTCCACGGGTCTTCGAGCGCTGTCGTCCCGCCGATCGACCGGCGAGCCGTGATGATGTCCGTCCCGCGTCGCGGCTGGACCTGCTCACGCCGCGCGAGATCGAGGTGCTGCGCATGATCGGCAAGGGCATGTCGCGCACCGAGATCGCTCAGGCCACCCACCGCAGCCCCAAGACGATCGACAACCACCGGGCGGCGATCATGGAGAAACTCCAGATTCACGACCGCGTGGAGCTGGCCCGCTTCGCCATCCGCGAGGGGTTGACCGAGGCGTAGGTGTTCGGGACATGTCCCGGTCCCGGGCCCTGACGACACGTTGGGGGATTACTCTTGCATTGAGCGGGCATGACAATACATTGCACCAGTTGAACCCCGTGACAGGAGATGCACCATGACGCTGCTGGATGTCAAGAAGGCCTTCGCTCTGATGAAGCAGAAGAAGGGCACCAAGCTCAACATGTGGTTCTGCGCCGGCGATGAGAACGGCAAGCCCGTCGTGCTGGTCGCCAAGGAGGGGAAGAAGGTTCCCAAGGATGACATCAAGGCCATCCTGACCAAGGCCAAGAAGAAGGAGGCCTGCAAGGGCGAGGTCGAAATCACCAGCGACGGCTCGCTCTCCATCACGCCCATCGGCAAGAAGCCCGGCTCGCTCGAAAAGGGCGTGCAGATCGTGGCCCGTGAGAATCAGGTGATGCCCAAGGCCATCATCGTGCAGAAGGAGCGGGAAGACGATGAGGACGAGGACGACAAGCCGCTGAAGAGCAAGGCGCTGGGGGCAGAATACAAGGACGAGGACAAGAAGGTCGGCTGGCGCGCCGACAACGTCACCACCGTGCCGGACGGCAAGGGTGGGCGTCGTCCGGCCACGCCCAAGGACATCGAGGAGATCCGCGAGAGGACCACCACGACCACCAAGTATTACAACGAGCAGGAGAAGGCGGCTTCGGCCGTCGCCATCGATCCCAAGGGCAAGCTCCGCGACGCACAGGGAGACAAGCTGGCGGACAGGAAGCACGGCTTCGTCATGGACCCGGATACGAGAAAGGTTCACACCTTCGAGGCCAAGGTCGAGACCGACGCGCAAGGCAATCGGAAGACCACCCACCACTCGTCGCCCCTCGCGGGCAAACCCGTGGCCGGCGCGGGGCACATCAAGACGAAGAAAGGCCGCATCGTCACCATCGACGACGCCAGCGGCCACTACAAGCCCAGCGCCGAACTCACCTGGCAGGTGGTGATGGAGCTGGGCCGGCAGGGCGCCACGCTCGATGAAACCCTGGTCGATGCCGATGGCGACCCGATCGATCCCAAGGACTGGAAGGCCGCCCACGACAAGCTCGCCAAGGCCAAGCCGCTGCTGGAGAAGTATGACAAGGAACGAAAGCGGCTCGCCGGCATGCTGCTGAAGTTCGGCGACAAGCTCAGCGAGAAGGAAACCGAGAAGATCAAGTCCGAGATCGACAAGAACACCGACAACTTCGAGAAACTCACGGACGCCATCCAGGACGCCGCGGAGCTCATTCGCGGCGCCGGTCCCGCCAACAGGCCCGCCAAGGTTGAGCTTCAGGGCAAGGAGGGTCTCTCGCAGGATGAGTACGACCAGACGCGCGGCGACGTGAAGAAGATCAACGCGCTGCTGCGCAAGAAACTCAAGATCAATCGCGACATCCTGCCGGACGATCTCGATTCCGGCACCCTCAACAGCCGTCCGGCGCTCAACCTCAAGATCGGCGAGCTGACGAAACTCAAGCTCACCACCCAGCAGTTCGAGCAGACCCACGGCAACGAGAAGCAGGCGCGGCTGAAGGACGCCCTCAACAAGGAGATCACGGCCAAGCGCGACGAGGAGAAACGAAAGAAGAAGCAGGCCAAGGAGGAGGAGTGGAAGCAGGCCCGCGAGGCGCTCCAGAAGCGAATCAAGGAGCTCGGCGCATCCGATGAGGAGGACGCCCTCATCAAACTGGGCGTGCCGAGCAACATGGCGGAGTTCATGCCCTCGGATCTCCGTGACGCGGTGATCTTCGGCACCATGACCAGCAAGTATGCGGCCGAGGAGATGGACCGCCGCGGCTGGTAATCAGCACCAGTCGCTTCCACGCTTTCTCTCGCCCGAGGACGCGGTGATGCCGGCGTCAACCGCGCCTACGCCTTCGTCGCGCGGATCACTTCGGTCAGCGTCGTCAGACCCTGACGCACCTTCTCGAATCCCGCGTCGCGCAGCAGCGTCAGGTCGCCGGCCTTTCGCGCCCGTTCGGCGATCGTCCCCGCGTTCACCCGCTTCATCACCATCTCGCGGATGTCGTCGTTCATCATCAGCAGTTCGTAGATGCCCACGCGCCCGCGGAACCCCGTCGTGCGGCACTCGCGGCAGCCCTTGCCCATGCGGAACACGTCGCCGGACCGCTGGACGAAGTCCGGCGGAATGTCCGCCGGGTCGGGCGTGATGTCCAAGGCGCACGAGGGGCAGATCCGCCGCACCAGCCGCTGGGCCATGATGCCCTCGACCGAACTGGAGACCAGGAACGGCTCCACGCCCATGTCGAGCAGCCGCGTGATCGCCCCCGCCGCGTCGTTGGTGTGCAGCGTGGAGAAGACCAGGTGGCCGGTGAGCGACGCCTGGATGGCCGCCTCCGCCGTCTCCTTGTCGCGGATTTCGCCGATCATCACGATGTCCGGATCGTGACGCAGGATCGACCGCAGCCCTGCAGCGAAGTCCAGCCCCACCTGGTGGTTCACCTGAATCTGGTTGACGCCCTTGACGTGGTACTCGACGGGGTCTTCCACCGTGATGGCCTTCACCTCATCGGTGACGATGCGGTTGAGCGAAGCGTACAGCGTGGTGGACTTGCCCGAGCCGGTGGGGCCGGTGACCAGCACGATGCCGTGGGGCCGGTTGATCAGGTCATCCCAGCGCTTCAGCAGCGAGTCATCCATGCCCAGGTCGTTGAGCGAGAACTGCACCGTGCCCTTGTTGAGGATGCGCAGCACCACGCCTTCGCCGAACAGCATGGGGATCACGCTGACGCGCAGGTCGTACTCGCCGCCCTTCACTCGCAGGGTGATGCGCCCGTCCTGCGGCTTGCGCTTCTCGGCGATGTTCATGTTGGACATGATCTTCAGCCGCGAAACGATGGCGTTGCGGAAGCGGTTGACGGTGGGGGGCACGCCCGCCTGCTGCAGCACGCCGTCGATGCGGTAGCGGATGGCCAGCGTGTCCTCGTAGGGCTCGATATGCACGTCGGTGGCGCGCTCGCGGATGGCCTCCACCAGCAGGTCGTTCACCAGCTTGATGACGCTGGCTTCCTGGGCCTGCTCGACTTCGTCCGCCGCGTCGGTGGTGAGGGTGGAGGTGTCCACCGTGGGCTTGTCGCCCGCGAGCGCATCGAGCGTGTCGCCCGCCACGCCGTAGTGCGTGCGGATGAACTTGTCGATGTCGCGCTCATCCGCCAGCACCAGTTCGATGCCGAAGCCGGTGAGGAGCCGCAGCTCATCGAACGCGCTCAGTTCAAACGGGTCGCAGGTGGCCACGCGCAAAGTGCCGTTGTGCCGCTCGATGGGCACGCAGCGCTGCTTGAAGACCAGTTTGGCGGGCAGGGCCTTGAGGACTTCGTCCTTCACCTCGATGGCGCCCAGATCCACGATGGGCATGGCGAACTGCTGGCCGATGGCCTTGAGCACTTCGCGCTGGCTGACGTAGCCCAGCCGCACCAGCAGCCCATCCAGGCGCTCGCCGGTGCGTTTCTGCTCGGCGATGGCATGGGACAACTGCTCATCGGTGATCAGCCCCCGTTCGAGCAGGATGGTTCCAATGCCCATGCGGCCTCCTCAGTTCCTACGCATCGGCCATTTCGGCATGATGCGTGCGTCCGTGCCACCCGGCCGGGCCAACCGTGGCCCGACCCCTGTTCGGCCCCGCGCCGCCGCGTTATCGGACACGATCAATGGCCTCTCCCCTCCTCATTCACGGGACAGGTCATCGCATCGCGCGGATACCGCGCCGGTCTCTCTGGGGGAAGGACAGGGGCAGGGGGTGGGGGATTCCGTGGATTGTGGGGAAATGTGGAAAAAAGATGGGTGGCGGGGTGCGACCGAGTGCAAGCTGAATGTTGATAGCCACTTACACCGATCGCGCCGGACACGTGACGCGCGGCCCTCGTCGGATAGCGTCCAATAGCGACTCGCGTCCCGCCTTGTGCACGTCGGGATGGCTCGCCACTTCCATTCTCTTCTCTGTACCCACGCGGGGTTTCAAGGTGTTCTGGACCGCCTGAAGTCCGATTGGGTGGTTCAAGTTGAAGTTGAACAGTCCAGCGGCGGCGTCGCGTCTGTCACCGACGCTCGCCCGGCTCGGGCAACTGGTCAAAGACCGACTGGTTGCGTCTCATGCTGACGGACTGCAGGAACTGGCGGATGGGCGTGATGTTCCGCCCGCCGTACGGCGCGTCGAGTCGCCAGCCGCCATCGGGGAAGGCGAAGCGGACCTTGTGACGCCCCGCGTCGGTGGGATCGTCGGCGGCGGGCTTGCCGTCGAACCAGCCATGTAGGCGCAGCAGTTCCGCAAGCGATTGCAGCTCCTGCTCGGTCATCGCGCCGGTCCAGGTGGTGCGGTCATCGAGGGCCGCCCATCCGCCGCCGAAGCCAATGGTTCCGTCGGGCTCCACCACGTACAGGGCGTGCGACGTCTGGCCGTCGGTGATGAGCATTCGCAGGGCCACGCCGCCGGTGGGGGAGGTTCGCTTACCCGCGCGCACGCCGCTTCCGCAGCCGCTCAGCGCGAGTGACGCGACCGCGACCAGGGCGCAGAGCGTGAACCAGCAGGAAACTCGCCGCATGGACGGGACGTTCCGAAGCGTAGAGGGGTGGTGGTGATGGGTGTCGCAGTGCATCGCCGAGCCGGATCAGGGATTGTTGCGGTATCGCGCGTATGGATCAGGCCCGAAGTCGTATCGCATGGGGATGCGAAGCTGCTTGAGGTCCGGCTCGTCGCTCGCCCAGGCCAGTTGGGCGAGCGCCCGCGTCAGCCGGTTGAGCGGCGAGTCGGACGCACCAGGCGCACTGCTTCGCTGCCGCACCCACGCGCGCCGTCCGTTCACCTGGATGACGGCGGAGGTGCTCCAGCCGCCCGGTTCGGCGGACATGATTCGCAGGTCGCCCACCGGCTCGGCGGCGTCGAGGTCGGACAGGTCCAGACGCTGGAGCAGTTCCCACAATGCATCGAGTTCCGATCGCCGAAGCACGCGCACGAAGGGTGGAAACGTCGTCGTGGCGACCGTGGGGTCGAACGAGACATGAAGCGACCCGTCCGGGAAGACCACGTACCGGCTGGGCCGCTGGTGGACGGGTTGCGTCGCTGCATCGGCGTCGCTCGAAAGCACAGTCAGGTCGATGGAGAAGTCCGGCGGCAGAACGCCCGGCGAGGCCCCCGCGCCGGGACGCGGGCCGGCGCAGCCGGTCAGCAGAACAGCCAGGGCCGCAACCAGGACGGCGTGCATGAGGGGAATGCTCAGTCGGATCGGGTACGTCAGCACGCGCGCAGTGTACGCGTTTTGCCGGTGGATGCAACGGGGGTCCGAGTCCCGCCGGGCACTCGGGGCATGGTGATCGGGGCCTCGCAAGCGGAAGTTCGAGAAAAGGTGAAGAAAATCGTCAACCTGTGTGAAGTCGTCCTTCTGTGCGGCCGATGCAGCGTGTCAGCCCCTCGATCGTTCGAGCGGCGGGGCCGGGGCGCGGCGAATCGTCGTGTGGTCGGCCAAGTCCCCCCCAGGAGTTCAGACATGGCGAACAGCACCTCGAAGCGTGGCTCACGCAGCCGTCGCACCCGCACCAGCGCTCGCACGCGCACCAGCAACGTGAAGCGCCGCGGCGCGTCCTTCTCCACCAAGTTCGGCCGCACCAGCACCGGCTCGAAGAAGCGGACCCGTTCCACCGTCGCCAAGCGCGGCACGACCAGGACCAAGGCCCGCCAGAGCGGCTGGAAGCGCTCCTTCAACTGGAACAGCGCCAACGGCTTCGGCGGCTCGAACTGGAACTGGAGCACCGGCTCGAAGAAGCGATCCAACTCCAGGAAGCGTTCCACGGCGAAGAAGACCAACGCCACGAAGAAGAACGCCGCCTCGAAGAAGCGCTCGACGACCGTCAAGAAGTCCCGCACGACCTCGAAGAAGTCGTTCGGCTGGAACACCGCATCGAACGGCTCCTTCAGCCGCTCGACCAAGCGCGGCGTCACCGCCAAGACCCGCAAGCCCCGCGCCACGAAGTCGTTCAACTTCAACGTTGGCGGCGGCAACGGCTCGACCAGGACCTACCAGTTCCCCCGGACCTCTTCCCGCACGTTCTCACGGACCTACTCGCGCGCGTTCCGCAAGGCGGCGTGAACGCCTGAACAATCGCACGGAGGCGCGGAAACCGCCGGTCGGAGGGCCGGCGGTTTTCGTTATCGTCCACGCGATCAATCGGACCGTTCGCTTCCTTGATCGGTCAGGGTGCGACGGTTCACTCTCCCAGCCCCAGGTGCCGCAGGAACGGCTCCATGCTGGGTTCGCGGCCGAGGTAGGTCTTCACCAGGTCCAGCCCGTCGCGGGTGCCGCCGCGCGAGAGGATGTGCTTGCGGTAGTACTGCCCCGCCTGAGGGTCGAGCATGCCCAGCTCCTTGAACCGCTGGAACATGTCCTCGGCGTACACCAGCGACCAGAGGTAGCCGTAGTACCCTGCCCGGTAACCGATGAGATGGGTGAACGAGGCGTGGTGCCAGATGTTCTCGATGGGCTTGTAGAGCTCCGCCTGCCCGAACAGGTCCACGGCGATGCGGATGGTGTCGATCTCTCCGCCCGGGGCGGTGTGGAAGATCTGATCCGTCAGCCCATAGTAGATCTGCCGCTCCGCCTTCATGCCTGAGCCAAGGTTGCGGGCGGCGATCATGTTGTCGAGCAGCTCGCGGGGCAGCGGTTCGTCGGTCCGGTAGTGCCGGGCGAAGGCGCCAAGCACGTGGGGATCCCACACCCAGTTCTCGAACATCTGCGACGGGGCCTCGACGAAGTCGCGCTCCACGCCCGTGCCGGAGAACCGCCAGATCGTGGCTTCGCTGAGAATCGTGTGCAGGCAGTGCCCGAACTCGTGGAAGAATGTCTCCACCTCGTCGTGCGTCATGAGCGAGGGCTTGTCCGACGTGGGCTTGGTGAAGTTGCACACCAGCGCCGCCAGCGGCTTGGTCACGCGACCGTCCGACCACACCTTGTGCTGCGCCAGACCCCACTGGGCGGCGTGCGAGTACTTGTTGGCCCGCGGATGCAGGTCGATGAAGAACCACCCCAGCACGCGGTTGTCGGCCTTGTCAGACACTTCGTACAGCCGCACGTCCGGGTGCCAGACGGGCCAGCCAAGCGAGTCGGCGTCCGCCGTCACGTCGCGGTAGGTCAGCCCGTACAGCGACTGGGTGATGGAGAAGAGCCCGTCCATCACGCGGTCGAGCGGAAAGTATTGGCGGACCAGCTCGGAATCCACGGCGTACTTGGAGCGCATGAGGCGCTTTTCGTAGAACGACTGATCCCAGGGTTGCAGCACGGCCTTCGCGTCGCCCGTGTGCTCGCGCTTGGCGTTCTGGAATTCCTCCCAGTCCTTGATCGCCTTGGCTCGCACGAGGGGGCGCAGGTCGTCATAGAACCTCTTGACCGTGGCGGCGTTCTTGGCCATGCGAACTTCGATCTCGTAGTCCGCCGGGTGGCTGTAGCCGAGAATGGACGCCGCCTCGGCCCGCAGCCGCAGGATGCGCTCCAGCACCTCCACGTTCTTCTGCCCGCCGCGCCGCTTGTAGGCCACCCACATGCGGGCGCGGGTGGTTTCGTTCTCGGCGTAATCCATCATGGGGATGAACGTGGGATACGACATGTCGGCGAGGTACAGGTCGCCGGCCCGGGGCAGCGCGTCGATGAACTCCTCCGGCATGCCGGCCAGCTCCTCGCGCGTCAGCGGCACGGTGGTTTCGTCGTCGCGGATGTTCTTCTCGAACTCGATGCCCAGCCGCGTGATCTCGCGCTCGATGCCGGCCAGTTTTTCGCGCTGGTCGGTGGGCAGGTCCATGCCGGCGCGGCGGAAGTCGCGCAGCAGGAAGTCGAGCAGGCGTTCCCGCTCGCCTTCCAGCGCGGGCCGGGTGGCGGCGTACGCCCGCACCGCGGCGGCGATGTCCTCGCGCTTGCCGAAGGCGATCAGCCAGTTGGTCACGTCCTCCTCGGCCCGCAGTCCCTTCTCACGCTGGGCGGCGTCGGTGGAGACGTAGGCCATGAACATCATCATGTTGGTGTCGAGTTCGAGCTGCGCCAGCAGGTCGTCGATGGCGCCGACCGTGTTCTCGAAGGTGCGCTGGCCGTCGGGGATTCCCGCGATGCGGTCCGCCGCCGCCACGGCGCGGGCCAGCGCTTCGGCCGCGGGGCTGTCGGCGGGATAGGACTGGGCGAGAACGATCGCGGCTGGTGCAATCGCCGCAACCGCCGTGGACAGAGATTTCACCACGCCCCCCAGCGACAGACAGGAAACGATCAGGCAAAGGCCGGGGAAGCGTTGCGCGGTTCGCATGGTGGGTTCTCCGGAGGGTGGGAACATGATGAGTACTGCGTGCTGAGCGCCGAGGGAGCTCGTGGTGATTCGAGCCCGCCACTCAGTGTCCGGCGTCTCACGCCCGCTCCAAGGATACGCGCCGACCCCGGTTCCTCGCCAGATCGGTATCATCGCGCCGTGAATCGTGCGACGACGGACAATATGGCGGCGCATCCGCGGCGCGCCGCGGGGAGGAGCCAGGGGCGCTGGGCGCTCGTCGTGCTGGTGGTCATCGTGCTTTCGTGTCTCGCGACGCTGCCGTACACCGCGGGTCGCGTCACGCCGGCGGAGGGCGGCGGACCAGCGCCGCGCCGCTACGAGCACGCGGATCTCGCTCGGACGCTCCTGCCGCCCGGCTGGGCGTCGCACGCGCCGGACGAGCGCGCCCGCGCCGATGCCGCAACCGAGCAGGACGATGCTCGACCCTGGCGTCCGCTGGGCACGGACCGTCTGGGCCGTGATCTGCTCTCCCGCGTGCTGGCGGGTGGCGCCGTCTCGCTCGCCGTCGGGCTGGCGGCGGCCTGCCTGGCGGTGGTCATCGGTACGTTGTACGGCTCGGTCGCCGGGCTGGCGGGGGGGCGCATCGACGCCCTGATGATGCGTGTCGTGGACATCCTGTACGGCCTGCCCTACGTGCTGCTCGTCGTGCTGCTGGCGGTGGCGGCGGAAGGGCTGACCGACCGGTTGGGGCATGATCTCGACCCTGGAGCGCGGCAGGTTATCAACGTGGTCACGCTGCTGACGGCGATCGGAGGCGTTTCGTGGCTCACCATGGCCCGCGTGGTGCGCGGACAGGTGCTCTCGATCCGCGAACAGCCGTTCATGGAGGCCTGCCGCGCCATCGGCGTGCCCTGGCGACTGCAGCTCGTTCGTCACCTGCTGCCCAACCTGATGGGTCCGATCGTGGTGTACGCCACGCTGACGGTGCCCCAGGCGATCCTGCAGGAGTCATTCCTGAGTTTTCTGGGCATCGGGGTGCGGCCGCCTCTGCCCAGCTGGGGCAACCTGGCCGCGGAGGGGTTGTCAGAGCTCAACCCCGTGCGGGCGCGCTGGTGGCTGCTCTTGTGGCCGTGCCTGATGCTGGGCGTGACGCTGGTGTCGCTGAACTACGTCGGCGAGTCGCTGCGCGAGGCGCTCGATCCACGCTCCAGACGGAGCGCTGATCGTGATCTCGTTCGGCCCGGCTAAGTTTCTCGCGGTGCGACTGACGTCAGGGCCGGGGCGATTCGCCTCCGCCGCGCCGCTCGCCGGGAGGCGGCTCCGGGCGACGCTGATCGCGGCCGGAGGGCGGGGCGCCCTCGACCAGTTCGGCAAGCCGCCGCGCCACCAGGCGGTCGCGTCCCTCTCGCTCGGCCGCCAGGTGACGTTTCATTTCGACCAGCCGTTGCTCGAGCACCTCAACCTCGCGGACGCGGGCCTGGTGGCGCAGGTCGATCTGCCTGGCCACGATCTCACGCAACTCGCCTTCCATCGTCGCGGCGGCCTGCGTCCGACCGGACTTTCTCGCCTCGCGCAGCCGGGCGGCGATCTCCTCGGACTGACGCAGCAGCCGAAAATCCTCGATTCTGAATCGGTACATTTCCGGCTGGCTCTGCCGCAGGCGGGCGAGTTCGATGATCTGGGGCCCGTGCTGCGCGATGAGGGTGCGGAAGCGCTCGATGTCCATGTTGGACAGGCGTCGCCGCTCCTCGTTGGTGAGCGGGCGCAGGTCGGATAGCACCGCGATAATGCTCTCGCGCTGTTCGCGCGTCAGATCGCGCAGCAGTGGACGATCCTCCGTCGCGCCGCGTCGGAGCGGCGATTCATCAGGACGACCGGGAGGATCCTGCTGGCGACCGGAGACGCCGCCGGGCGCCCCGTCCTGCCCGCGGCGGGCCGGTGCATCCTGCGGACGCAATGGCGGCTCCTGTCGTGTTCGCGCGGGGGGTGGATCCTGCGACAACGGCGTGACGCCGGGCAGGCAGAGCATTGACGAGGTCATCAGAAGCGTGGCGACGATCCGGAACATGGACTGGCTCCCGGACCGGCTCGACAGCATCTCGACGTGCCGGTCTCGTGAGGATGACGTTACTGGGAGAACAGATCGCTGCGCTCAAGGGCGGCGAGCTGATATGACAGGTCGTCGAAGGAGTACGACGAGAACTCGAACAGGTCGCGCGTTTCGGCGAGCGCGAGGTCGAAGTCGTCCGACGCCGATTCAGGAATGGCGACCACGTCGAAGCGGTCGGTGGGACGTGAACCCGAGCGATCCACGGCGACAAGCCCGACGACGAAGGCCAGCCCGATGCCGGCGGCCAGCGCCAGACGACCGGTCCGGGCCAGCCGCCTGTGCATCGATCGCTCCGCGGCGCGGAAGATCAGACGCCGCGGAGCGAGATGTCCACGAGAGGCCTCGAACACGCGCTGAGACAGCCCGCGTGGCGCCGCGGCATCGGAGGCGACCAGCGCCAGCAGCCGATCGACCCTGGCGGCCGCCGGGGTCTCGGGCTGGAAGATCGGGTCGGGATGACCGTTGCGCGGCGTCATGGGGTGTTCAGCGCGATTCCTGGTTCCGATGCTAGAACGTGCGTGGGGTCGGGTCATTGCGGTCTCTTTCGATCGGATTGTTCCTTCGGCTCGGACGGCGCGGCCGGGGAGGGCTCCATCAGGTCGGCGAGTTTCTGCAGCGCCCGATGCTGGCGGGCCAGCACGGTGCCCAGCGGCTCGCCCAGCACGTCGGCGATCTGCCTGAAACTGAGCCCGCCGTGGTGACGCAGGTGAATGATGTGACGATCGGATTCCGATAATTTCGCCATCGCCCTTCTCAGGGCGACGATCTGCTCTTCGTCCGGCCGATCGGGCTGATCCCGCTCCATTCCCGAGCCGGGAAGCGTCGCCAGAGCATCGGATTCCATGTTGATGGCCTGTCGCTTCCGGCGGCGCATTTCATCGCGCAGCCGGTTCATGGCGATGCGGAAGAGCCACGCCTCGAAGCGTCCCAGTTCGGTGTAGTCCGCCAGCTTGGAAGCCACCGTGCAGAACGTGGACTGGGTGATCTCTTCCGCCAGTTCGTCATCGGGCCACTGAGCTCGCAGCAGCGCGAAGACGCGTGCGGCATACAGGTCCACGATGGTGCGCCATGCCTGTTCATCCCCGACCGCCGCGGCGAGGAGCGTCTGCTGCAACTGGGTCTTGGCGGCGTCGGTCATGTCGGCGAAGGGACGGTCCGGCGTCCCGGGGCGATCAGTGTATCGCCGCCGCGATATCGCCGAGGGAAGATCTGTCGCCGGGGACTCAGGGACTTTCACGCTGACTCCGATCGGAAGTCAGACGTGCCGGGGCGGGAAGTCTTGCAGGAGAAGCAGCGAGTTGCCGAAGGGCGCGGTGACCTGCCCGAGAGGCGGTCAGCGGACCGTCACTCCACGTATGGTCCGGACGGGGTTGCGTAGGACAGGTTCTCAAACCTGGTGGTGCGTCCGTTCCAGTGCAGTTTCGCCACGCCCACGGGTCCGTTTCGCTGCTTGGCGATGATGAGTTCGGCCTCATTGTTGGGCTGGTAGTCGGGTTCTTCCTTGTGGTAGTAGTCCTCGCGGTGCAGGAGCAGCACCACGTCGGCGTCCTGCTCGATGGAGCCGGATTCACGCAGGTCGCTCAGCCGAGGGCGATGGCCCTCGCGCTGCTCGGGACCGCGGTTGAGCTGGGCCATGCAGACCACCGGCACTTCCAGTTCGCGGGCCAGCGCCTTGAGCCCCCGGCTGATCTCGCTCACCTCCACCTGGCGGGATTCGGTGCGGGACCCGAGCGTGATCAACTGCAGGTAGTCGATGAAGATCGCCTCGATGTTGAACTTGGTTCTCATGCGCCGGGCCTTGGCGCGCAGCTGCATGAGCGTGATGGCGGCCATGTCATCCACGATGATCGGCACCTGCGACAGCTCCAGGCAGGCGTCGCTTACCTGGGGAAGTTCGGCCTTGCTGAGCGTGTTGCGACGGAGTTTCTGCACGTCCACCCCCGAGCGGCCCGCGATGAGGCGATCCACCAGTTGCCCCTTGCTCATTTCCAGCGAAAAGAGACCGATGGGGTGCCCCTTGGAGGCCACGTTTTCCGCCATGTTGAGGGCCAGGGCGGTCTTGCCCATCGACGGGCGGGCCGCGAGGATCGACAGTTCACCCGGCTGGAGCCCGCCGGTGAGGTGATCGAAGTCGATGAAGCCGGTCAGCAGGCCGCAGGTCGGACCTTCATCCTTCTCCAGTCTCTTCAGCGTGTCGCTGAGCAGCGCATGGAGGGTTTCAAAGTCGGAGTGATCGTAGTGGTCGGAAATCTCGAAGATCTGCCTCTCGGCGACGTCGAGAATGTCCGCTGCCTTGTCGGAACTGGTGTAGGCGTCGTGGATGATGTCGCCGGCGACGCGGATCAGCCGCCTCACCATCGCCTTGTCGCGCACCAGGGCGGCGTAGTAGTCGGCGTGAGCGGCGGACGGCACGCTCATCGCCAGTTCCGCCAGGTAATCCTGGCCGCCAATCGAATCGAGCAGGTTGCGATCGAGCAGCAACTGGTGCAGGGCGATCAGGTCAAGCCGGGAGTGCTTGTCGTACAGTTCGACGATGGCGTCGAAGATCGCGCCGTGCGCGGGCTTGAAGAAGTCGTCGCCCGTGCGAAGCACCTGCACGACCTCGCCGATGACCGTGGGGTCGAGCATCATGGACCCCAGCAGCGACATCTCCGCCTCGACCGCGTGGGGGGGCAGTTTCTCGAAGAGTCGGGCCAGCTCGACCGGGTCGGCGGGGCGACGCTCACGTCCCTCGCGCGAGCCGGGGCGCGGCTTGGATTCGGTAACGGTCTCGACGCGTGTCATCCGTGACATCCTCGTCCGATCGGTTGGCGCTGGTGTTCAGCGTCAGGCAATCCCCAGCAGGTGACGACCGATTGTGAAGAACCACCGCGTGAGGTTTCAGCGCGCGACAAGAGACAGTCGCCGCTCGTCGCGGCGGGAGAAGCGACAGGATCGCTGATTCACTTCTGGTGGGCGGCTTCCGCCTCTTCGGTGTCGAGCGTCATCTTCATGAGGCGCCCCACCTTGAACTTGACGGTGCGCTTGGGCGGCACCTTCACGCGTTCCAGCGTCTTGGGGTTCTGAGCCGTGCGCGGCGCCCGCTCTCGAACCTCGAACACGCCGAAGTCACGAAACTCCAGCCGGTTGCCGTTGCCCAGTTCGTTGATGACGTTGTCCAGAAACGCCTGCACGGTCTTCTTGACCGTGGTGCGCTTCTGGCGAGTCTGGGTGGCGATGCGATCGATCAGGTCTTTCTTGGTGGTCGTGCCCATGGGAAGGTAGCCCCCACTGTTCTGAGACTTGATGGCCCTGGCCGCCCTGCCCGCGAGGCGGCCTGATCGCCATTCCTGCTGGCTGCCGGCAGGGAATGGCTCCTTGCACTGCAAGTATGACGCCGACTGCGGCTGGCGTCAAGTCCGAAATGGCAACCTAAGTCCCGATCTTTCTTGGGCTTCCGGCATTGCCAAGCCCGCCTAGTCCCCCGAAACGCTCCGCCGCGTTCGGGTCCGGTGGGCCAGAAAGCTCAGGGGACGCCCATTCACCGACCACTGCGTGTCGTAGATGGTCAGCGTCGTTCCATCGCGGCCAACCGGCCCTGAGGCCTCATCACGACCCGCAAAGCGGTCATTTCGCGTGAAGGAAGGATCGTCGGGCCGGGGAGCCAGCAACGGAGCGGCATCCGTCAGGCCGGGTGATGCGAGCACGAGCGAGCCGTCCCCCGCCGGATAGCCGCCCGGCGGGGCTTCACACGCCCGCGGGGGCGCGGTGCAGCCGCTCATCGCGGTGAGCAGCGGCACGATCGGAATGAGTCGACGCCATCGCATCTTCGGGTTCATCCCATGCCCCACGCAACTTCAAGGCCATGTCCGTTCCAGCCCGATTCAGCCGCCAGAGGACGACGAGTGATTCCGTGCGGCAACGCCGATGTCGCGTGACGGCCACGTGACCGGCGATGCGTCGGGCGTGTCTGGCTGGCGGGACACGTCAGCCGTGACCCTCAACAGGCACGCTACCTCAGGACGGCACAGCGGCAACGACAAAAATGAGAACTTCGGAATACCCGACGACGATGGGACGTGAAATGAGACAAGAGGGATCGAATGGGCGGCTTCACCCCCGTGTGGATCAGCATGGCTCCAATCGTCCGCACGGGCCGATCGCCAGCGAACCACGCGCGGCGTGGAGAAGTCTCACCACCGCACTACGATTCGGCCTTCGCCACGGAGAGACGGCGCGGGACGTTGTCCAGGACGTGGCCGGATGACCCATGGCGCGGACCCAGCGGGCTGACAGCACAGCAGGTTCCCGAGGCGCGCGACTGCGGCGCGATGCGTGCAGCAGCGTGTGCGATGGCGCGGGGTACGCCTTCATGGTGGGCGCGGGGGAGACCTACCTGGCCGCCTTCGCCCTGGCGGTGGGGCTGGGGCAACTGGTCGCCGGGCTGATTGGCACGATTCCGATTCTGCTCGGCTCACTGTTGCAGTTGATCTCGCCTTGGGGCGTGCGCACGCTGGGGTCGCTGCGGCGCTGGGTGGTGCTGTGCGCGTCGATTCAGGCGCTGTCGCTCGTGCCGCTGGCGGTGGCCGCGTACGTGGGGCACATTCCCGCGCTGCCGCTCATCGCCTTCGCCACGCTGTACTGGGCGGCCGGTCTGGCGGCCGGGCCGGCGTGGACGACATGGATCGGCTCCATCGTGCCCACGCGACTCCGCACGCGATTCATGGCCGTGCGCAGCCGCGCGGCCCAGCTGGCCACGCTGCTGGGCATCGTGCTGGCGGGCGTGTCGCTGGATGTGGGCAAGCGGAACCACTTCGAACTGCTGGTCTTCGGCGCGATGTTCCTGCTCGCGGCGGGGTCGCGCGGGTTTTCCGCGTGGATGCTCTGGCGCAAGAGCGAGGCGAAGCCGTCGCACACCAAGCACCGCGTCGTGGGCTTCCGCGAGATGCTCGGCCGACTGCGCCACGGCGCGGATGGCCGCCTGCTGCGCTACATGATCGCAGTGCAGGTGTGCCTGCAGATCTCCGGGCCGTACTTCACGCCCTACATGCTGGCGCAGCTGAACTTCTCCTACGCCGAGTACCTGCTGGTGATCTCGATCGCCTTCACCACCAAGGTGGCGGCCTTCCCGCTGCTGGGGCGGCTGGCCCACCGCTTCGGCCCGCAGCCGATGCTGTGGGTGAGCGGATTCCTGATGATCCCCCTCGCCGCGCTGTGGACGGTGTCGGACAGTGTGGCGTTTCTCGTGGGCGTTCAGGTGTGCTCGGGGGTGATCTGGGGAATGTACGAACTCTCCACGCTGCTGCTGCTCTTCGACCGCATCCCCGAGCACGAGCGCACCAGCGTGCTCACGTTCTTCAACGTGGCCAACGCCAGCGCCATGGTTGGCGGATCGCTGATCGGTGCCGCGGTCATCGCCTCACTGGGCGAAACGCCCGCGGCGTATCACATGGTGTTCGATGTGTCCACCGTGGCGCGGGTGCTGAGTGTGGCGCTGCTCATCACCGTGGTCAGGCCGGAGGATCGGCCCCGGCGCGTGCGCATTCGCCAGTTCTTCACGCGCTTCCTTGCGGTGCGTCCCAACCTGGGCACGATCGAGCGGCCGATTCTTTCGACGATTGATGAGGATGAGCAGGAGGCGGGGAAGTAGGGGAGGTATTGAGGGATCGAGCATCAAGACATCAAGGCATCGAGACACGGAGGCGACAAGGGAGCCGCAACGGTCAGGTGCCCTCGCCTTCGCCGTCCTCTCGCAGGATTTCCGCCAGTCGTCGCAGGGCGGCGGTCGTCTGCTCGCCGTCCAGTTCGGCGATGAAGTCATCGGCGAACCCCTCCTCGGTCCACTCGATGGGCAGGGGCGTGAAGGAGCCGTCCCTCGCCGCGTGCAGGACGCCGATCTTCCGGGTCATCTGGTCCTCGAAGAGGAGCGTGATCGTGCCCTCTTCCTCGCTGTGGTAACCAGGGATCGAGCCGATGCGCCGGTGGTCCGCGCCGAACCCCGTGTGGATGGCGCCCGTCTCGTCGATGAAGTAGAGGTTGTTGAGTTCCTTGCCCGCTCGAAGGAGGCGGAAGATGCCGTTGATTGAGGTGAGGACGGGAGTGTCTGCCGTCCACCGAATGCGGTCATCGCCTGTGCCGTGCAGCCGCCACGTCAACAGTTTTCCGCGATGGACCGCCACCGTCGTGACATCCTCCAGCGAGGTATAGACGACATCGAAGCGCAAGTCCCAGTTCTGATTGAGCGACTCAGCATGCTCGACGATGTAGTCCTTGAGCGGGAAGGCACGGCAGCCATAGCGCTGCATGAAACTCCAGTCGCGATCGATGAGTTCGCGCGACCTCTCGACCGTGGCGTCGCCACGACGCCTGGATCGCTCCATTTCGATCACTTCAGGAAGCGGGTGGATGATTGTGTCGATGACGGTCAGATCGATTGCATCAAGTATGGCGTCCGAGCCCGGCGCGTAGTTTCCAGGCCTGCGATGCGACGCGGCGTACTGCGCACCCTCTACCACCCCCCAGGGAATGGGGCCCGCGACGCGGGACACATCCATGTTGGGATGGTTCAGGGCCATGTGCCGCAGGTTCCCCCAGTCCCTGATGTAGGGGTTGGCGTCGCTCTCCCCGGGTACGAGGATCGCCTGGCGCATGCGCCCGTAGGGGACGGCGGTATTCGAGACGGTGTGGACGACCCCATCTATTCCGCGCACCACCTCGTGCGCGACAGGGGGAGCGCTGATGGCTCCATGAAAGATGGACGACATGAAAACAAGCAGTTGAGAGATCATGGCCAACTCCGAGTTAACGGTCAAAGTTTTTGAATACAACGTCCATTCGATGGCGGGCTTCGCGGACTCGGCCCACCCTACGACACGGCGGAGCGGCAGGAGGTCGGAGCGGCAGAGCCACAGAACTTCAGCGATGCGGGCCTCACAATTTTCTCAGCACTCAGCACTCAGCACTCAGCACTCCATCACTTCACACTTCATCACTTCACATCCGCCCGTCACCCCATCGGCTTCCCCAGCATCGTCCGCTTGTTGCGCGCGAACTTGAGATGATGGTCGAGGTGGTCGGCGTAGATTCGGATCAGGTCGGTCAGCGTGTGCAGCCCGGTCTCCTCGTGCATGCCGGTGCGGCGGAAGGCCTCCTCGGGCAGCAGCCGCAGCATGGATGCCGTCAGAAGGCGGTTGAGGCGGAACACCTCGGCGGCCTGCTTCGCATTCAACTTCCGGTACATCAGCCGCTGGTTGAAGAGCGTTTCGTCGTAGGGCTGGAGCGTCGGCTCATCCATCGCGATGACGCGCTTCATGCGGTACGAGCCGATCAGGTCGCTGTCCATCAGGTGCAGCACGATCTCGCGAATGCTCCACGTGCCGGGCACGGGGTAGGCGTCGAGGTCGGCGTCGGTCAGCCCTGCGAGAACCTTGTGCAGCGCATCGGCGCCCGATTCGTAACGCTCAATCAGCGTTTTGTCCATGGGAGTCAGTTCCGGTCGGACCTGCCTTGGTTGCGTCATTGGCGCCTTGACCCGCCCCCAGCCGCTTGAGCGCCCGGTTGGCGATCGAGCCGATGATCGCCAGCACCACGATCATCACGACGATGCCGATCACCAGCGGCAGCACGCCCTGCTCTTTGGCGAACGTCTGGATGTCCACCGCGCCGGTGTCGGCGGCGGCCTTGGCGAGGAACACAGCCACGCCCGTTCTCGGGGCCATGCCCACGAAGGTGCCCAGCGTGAAGGGCAGCAGCGGGACACCCGCCGAGGCCATGGCCAGGTTGGTCAGCGCGAAGGGCGAGTTGGGCGGCACGCGCAGCAGGGCCACCGTGCCAGCGGTGCGCCAGAAGCCGTGGCCGATCAAGGCGTCGCGCACCACGCGGGCCTTGGGGTTCTGCTCGATCAGGTGCTCCACCTCGTGATGCGAGACGCCCTTGGCGATGAAGTAGCCGATGAGCGCCCCCCCGGTGAACCCCACCAGCGCGGCGGGAAACGCCACGGCCCCGAACACCCAGCCGCCCAGGATCGATTGCGCATACGTGGGCAGGAAGCCGAACCCCGAGGCGAGGATGAACACCACCACGTAGATGGCCAGCCCGGTGGATGGTCGGGCCGTAAGCCAGCCGGAGACGGTCTCGATGTTGCCCAGCAGGTAGAAGCCGCAGATGGCGGGGGCGGCGGTCCACAGCAGCCCCAGCGCCCCGGTGGGGGCGATGCGCCGGAAGGTGGTTCGCCGCTCGATCGGGTCACTCATCGGGGCGGATGATAGCGCGGGCGATCACGTCCGTTGGCGGGTTGGACGTGGCCTCCTATGATGACGGCTCCCCGGTTCCACCGGGTTTCCTCGATCAGGAGAGCGCCCCGTGAAGTCCACCGACCTGCGGCCGGGCATGGCCATCAAACTCGACGGCAACCTGTACGTCATCACGCAGTTCCAGCACGTGACGCCCGGCAATCTCCGCGCGTTCGTCCAGATCAAGATCAAGAACCTGGAGAACGGCACGCTCATCGAGAAGCGGCTGCGTTCCGGCGAGGAAGTGGAGCGCGTGGAACTCGACCGCCGCGAAATGGAGTACCTCTACCAGGAGGCGGGCGGCTACGTCTTCATGGATCAGAAGGACTACGACCAGATCACGCTGTCCAAGGACCTGATCGAGGACTCGATGGGCTTCGTGAAGCCGAACACCGTGATCAACGTGCTCATCTGCGACGGTCGGCCCGTGTCAGTGGAACTGCCGACGGTGGTGGAATTGAAGGTGATCGACACGCCGCCCGGCATCAAGGGTGCGACCGCCACCAACCAGTTGAAGGAAGCCACGCTGGAAACCGGGCTCAAGACGCGTGTGCCGCCCTTTATCGGCGTGGGCGAGGTGGTCCGCATCAACACCGTGGACGGCTCGTACAACTCGCGGGCGTGATCGCGGTCCACCGATGGACACGGATGATCTCAACGGGTGGCGATTCAAACGTCATCACGCGTCATCGGCCTGGAATCGGATGAGCGGCAACCGCGGCGAACAGGGGTGAGCAATCCCGCATATTCCGTCCTGTGACTCGGTTGCATTCCGCTTTTGCTCTCCTGCACTCCCTCATCCTCTTCATCCGTGTTCATCCGTGGACCACTGCCGCCGAATTGCTCTTGCGACGTGCGCCAACCTGCCGGACTGGGAGGTGGATGATGCGCCGCTGCACCGGGCGCTGATCGAGCGCGGCGTCGAGTTGCTCCGCCCCGCGTGGGACGAAGTATCGTTTGACTGGAGCGGTTGCGACGCCGTTGTCATCCGCACGACATGGGACTACATGGAGCGCCGCGCGGCGTTCATCGACTGGGCCGAGCGCGCCGGCCGCGTCACCCGGCTGTTCAACCCCGCGCCGATCGTGCGCTGGAACACGCACAAATCGTATCTGCGCGACCTGGAACTCGCGGGCGTGCCCGTCGTGCCGACGCTGTGGGGTCGCGCCGGAGCACGTCTCGACCTGCGAGAGGCCATGCATGATCGCGGCTGGTCGCGCGGGTTCATCAAGCCCGCCATCGGCGCCACGGCGCGGGAGACCATGCGATTCACCCTGACCGGGGGGCTGGCGATGGCTGCGGAGAACACGTCGCGATGGAGCGGGACGCCGCCACCCGTGCGAGGCACGGTTCCTGTCCCGCCGGTTCGAGACGTCGCCGCCGCGCAGGCGCACGTCGACCGACTGCTTCGCGCGGGTGAGGATGTGCTGATCCAGCCCTACCTGTCAAGCGTGGAGACGCGGGGGGAGTTCTCCGCCATTCTCATCGACGGGGAGATCACGCACGCAGTCCGCAAGAGTCCAGTTCCGGGCGACTATCGCGTGCAGGACGACTTCGGGGCGCGGGATGAGCCGTGCGTGCTGCCGGACGAGCACGTGGTCATCGCCCGGCGCGCGTTCAGCGCGGTCGGCGACCTGCTGGGCGAGGCGGGCCGGAAACTGCTGTACGCACGGGTCGATTGTCTCCTGGGTGACGACGGTTCGCCGCGCCTGACCGAGTTCGAGGCGGTGGAGCCGTCGCTCTTCTTCCGGCACAGTCCTGCGGCTGCGGTGCGTTTCGCCGATGCCGTGATCGCCCGCTTGGATGGTTGAGCGCCGTTCGTGGACGGAGCTGCTCAACCGTCGCCTGCGCCCCCCGACCCGTCGTTGCCGCCGGCGCCGCCATCGCCCTGTCCCTCACCCTCGCCTCCACCTGGCGGCGTGGGCGGCGCAGGTGGGGCGGGCTCCGGCAAGGTCTCGGGCACGTACTCGTGATCGCGTTTGCGCAGCACGCGGGCGGACGTGATGCGATCGTTGATCTCGATCTGGCGCACGACGCGCATGCCGTCGATCACCCGCCCGAAGACGGTGTGCCGCCCATCGAGGTCGAAGCGCTGGTTGAGGGTGATGAAGAACTGGCTGCCATTGGTGTCAGGCCCTGAGTTGGCCATGGACAGGTAGCCCCCGAAGTGGCGCCGATACGACCCGGCTGGCATCTCGTCGCGAATGCGGTAGCCCGGTCCGCCGGTTCCGGGGACGCCCGCGCCGCCCTCCTTCGTGACCGGATCGCCGCCCTGCACCACGAAGTTGGGCACCACGCGGTGAAAGGTGACGCCGTCGTAGAAGTTCTTCTCCACCAGTGAGACGAAGTTGGCCACGGTGTTGGGGGCGTGATTCTCGAACAGCTCGAGAATGATGTCGCCCTTGACGGTCGAGATGATGACACGGGGCAGGTCGTCCGCCTGGGCCTCCTGCGCCAGGATCGACTTCTCCTCCTCCCACTTCGTGCGAACGTCGTCGATCTGCCGCCTGATGGTGTCGATGCGGTCGAAGAGCAGGCCCCGCGGGTCGGCGCCCTCTGGAATCGACGCGAGGGTCTGCTCCGCCTGGTCGAAGCCGTTGTCGGGCAGCAGGCATTCGGCACGAACGACGGCGGCCTGGGGGAACGACTTCAGGTCGATGTCCACGGCGTCGAGCACTTCGACCGCTCGCGTGTACTGGTACTTGCGCTTGAGGTATTCCGCCCAGTGGACGCGCAGACCCGGATGCTGGGGGTCGATCTTGTCGAAGCGACCGAAGAGGTCATCCTGCGGCTGCCCGAACTCGTTGGCCCAGGTGATGAGCTGCAGTTCGACCGCGAGCGACTTCTCAGTCGGCGTTCGCAGCGCGTTGAAGGACGACACCTGCCTTCGGAGATCGAGAATCTGCGTCCGCCCCGCGACCGGCGTCACTTCGCCCTTGCGGATCTTGTCACGCAGTTCATCGAAGGACTTCTGCAGCGAGTCAAAGGTCTCGGGCACGACGGAGGCGCCATCCGCGGGCGGACTGCCTGATTCCCCCGTGGGGGGCGTGGGAGGCGTGACCGGCGGCGTCGTGGGGGGGTCTTGTCGAGCCGCGGCGGTGGTGGTCACGGTCAGCGTCAGGGTCAGCGCCAACAGCGTGCGAAGGGTGTTCATGGTCGGTCGATTCCGGGAGTTTCGGGCAGACGCAAGGGTAGACCCCGGCCCGGAGCAGGCCAAGGGCGGGCGCGGCGTCGATGCGGTCGCCAGGATTGGTTTGTTCACCGTGCTGCCCCGGCGTGGCGGTCCCTCTTGGATGCCCGCAGGTGCATGAACACGCCCGCCATGCATGCCGCCAGCCCGGCGAGCGAGATGGGACGCATGAACCACTGGCGGGGAGGTTCAAAGAAAAACGCCGCCAGGAACACCGCGGGCGCGGCCAGCATCAGCCATGATCCGATCACTCGCAGCCGGTGTCGAGGTGGATGATCTCCCTCATCCGTCCACCACGCGGCGATCAGCAGGTTCAGCAATCCTGCGAAGATGATGTAGACGTGAGCCGATCGATACATGATGCGGCGACCCATGTCATCCAGCGCCGGCGCGGGGAATGTGGCCGCCATGTAGATGCCCGTGGCGATGAACGCCGCGAGGGCCAGCCAGCCGACGAGCAGGTGTCGCGTTCGCATGGGGCCATTGTGACGAGGGGCGGGAGAAAGGGCAACCAAGCGCGCCTCGCCGCGCCGGCAGGGAGCGACGTGTCCGGGTTCGCCGTGATTCGGACGTGTGATGTTCTCCGCAGCCGGTATGCTGTGATCGTGACGGGGCTTCCCCCGGCGCGCCGGGCTCTCGGAGAAGGCGGTCATGCGACCATCCCGCCAGCACAGGTTCGTGAGCGTGATCGCGTGGCCACGGGGCACCACGCGCGACGATCATGCGCTGATTCTCGCTGACGCGCTGGGATCGGACTTCGAGACCCAGCGTCTGCGCGCGGGGCAGACCCTTCCCGGCGTCGTGGGCTGGCACCCCGCCGACGCCGCCCGCCGCGCGGTCAAGGCCATCCGTCGCCACGGAGGCGATGCGATCGGCCCGTCGCTGGCCGATCTCGAAGCCCTCGGGCAGACGCTCAAGATCAGGGACATGCGGCTGGATGGCGACGGTTTCGCCGTGGACCTGTGGCGCGGGCCGATGACGCGGCTTCACTTCGCCGACATCGACGTGATCGTGCGGGCGCAGCTCAGCGAGCGCAAGGCGACGCCGACGGCCTCGCCCATGCTGGAATCACTCGGACGCATGGGGCACATGCCCGCCGGCGGCGCGTGGGGCGGCCTGGGTTCGTACGGCATGGCGGCGGCGTTTGCGGCTGAGTACGGCGTGGTCGGCGGTTCCGCGGGCTCCGCCAGGCGCGAGTCCGCCGTGCGCGTCTCCAACAAGCTCGACATCCACGTGCGGCAGGGGATGGTCTTTCAGATCGACGCGGACAAGTTCGCCTTCGGGGTGCTCGGCGACTCACGCGGGCAAGGCGACAAGTTCAACACCGATGCGTTGTGCGAACTGATCGCCCACGTCGCACCCCACGCGGTGGTGGACCCGTTCTACTCGCTCTGGAAACCGCCCAGTCAGGCGGGCTCTCTCGCCCTGCGCGGCAGCCGTCTGGAGCGGGAGGATCTCAACTTCGCGTTCTATTCGCGGTGGATGGCGCTTATCTACCGGCACATGGCTGACCCGTCATTCGACCCCGGCATGCGCGATCAGTCGTGACGCGGCATGCTCCGCTCGCTATGGTCTCCCGCCCTGGTTGAGAATCGACAGCAGCCGCTCCTGCGCCGTGACATAGTTGGTCATGCTGCGGGCGAGGGACTTCTGCAGTTCCTCCAGTTCGGCGGGATGTTCGGCCAGATAGGCCCGGTGGTTGGCGATGGCCCGGTCCACCGACTGCGAAGCCACCTTGAGTTCCGACACCGCGAGCATGAACTTGGTGGCGGCGAAGTAGAGGTTCTCGTGGTCCAGCTCCTTCTCGTTGGGCCGGTAGAGCAGTCGCCACGGGCTGCTGCGGATTTCGGCGGTGGCCAGCGAAAGCTGCGTGGCCGCGTTGTTGAATGACGCCATCGAGTCCTGCAGCACCGGGGCGAGGGCGTCGAACTCGAGTTCCAGTTTCGCCGCCACGCGGGAGAAGGAATCCATGCCGTCACGCCCGCGATCGAGGAAGGCGTCCACCTTGTCGATGGTGCCCGAGGCGAGCCGATGGGCCAGCTGCTGCACGTCGCCGCTGGCGGTGGCCAGGTTGCGGATCATGGCGTCCATGTCGGGTCGGTTATCATCAATGACTCCCCTGGCTGAGGCGGCGACCCCCCTGGCGTCGGCCATGAACAGCCGTCCGTCCTCGATCAGCAGGTCGAGCCGCCCCGAGGCCAGCAGCACGTTCTGCAGCGTGTCGTCCACGGTGAAGGCCCAGCGAGCCCAGTCAACGTTGAGGCGCTCGGCGAGGGCCCGGAACTCCGCGATTCCGGCGCCGGCGTCGTCGAACATGGGCACGATCTTCTCGTCGTAGTGCCCCCCGAACTTGGCCAGCGCGGGGGTGAAGTTCTTGATGTCGTCAATGATGGCGTTGGTCTTGTCGGCGCCGGTGGGGCCGAGCACGGATGCCAGCAGCGTCCCGCCCTCCTGTCCCACAAGGGCGACGGACAGATCGTTCGGCGCCAGCGCCCGTCCGGGCGGGTCGTCGGGGTCGTCGGAGCGCGCGTGGCCCACGTTCATGATCTCGATCCATGCGTCGGCGCCGATCAGGGCGGTCTTCACGAACGCCTGCGCGTTGGAGTAGAGCGGCACGTTGGGGTCGATCTCGAAGAAGACCACGATCGTGGAGTAGGGCTTCGGCGGCGCCGGATCAGCGTCCGCTTTCGTGGACGATGCGCTGTCCGACCCCGTTGAGGACGGCGGCAATGGCAGGGGGCGATCGCCGTCCAGCAGGTCGTACAGCACCACGCGCGTGACGCGGCCCATGTCCATGCCACCCACACGCACCACCGAACCCGGTTTGAGCGACTGCACGCCCGAGGCCACGGGAAACGTCACGGCGTACCGATGACGCGGCACGAACAGGGAATCCCACGCGTTCTTCAGCGTCGCCACCACCGCCATCGCCAGGATGATCGACACGGTGACGAAGATGCCCGCTTTGACGTTGTTGCGATGTCGTTCCTGGATCGTCGGCATGGCGGCCTCCGGGGGGAGGGGTGGAGTGCTGGGTGCTCAGCGGGTCGTCGGTGATTGGTTCTCGGTGGTCGATTCCGGCATCTGGCTGATGGCGTTGGGTTCCTGATCCTGACTCCCGTCACGTGCTTCGGCTCACCTGCATGCCCACCGCCTTTCGTCTCCTACCCAATGCCGAGTGTCAATGCCTGACGCCATCCCTACATCGGTACGCGCGTCGGCTCGACGGCGGGGGCTCGTGTGATGGTCGTCTCCTCGCGGCCAAGCAGTTCCTCGGCGAAGTTGGTCAGCTCGCGGCGTTCCGTGATGGGTCCGTGCGGGTCGCCGCGCAGGAACTGGCGGATCAGCCGCTCCTTCGCCGACAGCGACGCGGCCTGCGATTCGGGTACGTCGCGCAGGCGGGCGAAGGCGTCGCGCGTGTCCACCATCAGCATGCGACCGCGGTCGAGCATGGCCATGCGGTCGGCGATGCGGAAGGCGGAGTCCATCTCATGCGTCACCACCACGCTGGTCTTGTCGAGCTTCTTGGTCACGTCGATGATGAGCTGGTCGATCTCGGCGCTGGTGACGGGGTCCAGTCCGGCCGAGGGTTCGTCGTAGAACACGATTTCGGGGTCGAGCGCCAGGGCGCGGGCCAGCCCGGCGCGTTTCTTCATGCCGCCGGAAATCTGCGCCGGGTACTTGTCGGCATGCTCGTACAGCCCGACCTGGTTCAGGTAGATCTTCACCTGGATGTCGATGATGTTCTGATCCAGCATGGTGTGCTCCTGCAGAGGCAGGGCCACGTTCTCGCCGATGGTCATGGACTGGAAGAGCGCGCCGGACTGGAACAGGATGCCGAACCGTCGCCGCAGTTCGTCCAGCCCGTGCTCCGAGAGCGTGGACAGATCCTGACCAAACAGCAGGATGCGCCCTCCATCGGGCTGGAGCGAGCCGATCATCAGCCGCAGCAGGGTGCTCTTGCCCGATCCGGACCCTCCCATGATGACCATGGTCTCGCCGCGATACACGTCGAATGACACACCGTCGAGCACCGTCTGCTCGTCGAACCGCTTGACGACGTTCTCGACGCGGATGACCGGCTCTCCCTGGTTTTCGGTGCGTCGCGAGGCCATGGCGGAGTTCTACGGCAGGGTGATGTCACCGCGATCCGGGTCGCGGATGGTGATGTTGACCACGCGGACCATGCCCCAGTACATGCGGCCGGTGCGCGGGTCGGACTTGGCGATGCCGAACTCCGCCGTCACCTCGCCACCGCTGAACCTGAGTTTGAATGGATGCTGCTGCACCGGGTTGATGAGATCCTGCACGCCGGTAATGGAGTTGAAGTAGGCCTCCTCGTCGTATGTGGCGGAGACGAAGTCTCCATAGCGGGTGCGGAGTTCCTCGAAGAACGTCTTGATCTCGTCATCGGTGACGGCGGCCAGCGACCCGGCCGCGTCGGCTCGGAAGGTGGTCACGTCTCCCGCGTACCCCGCTGTCAGCATCGTCCCGGGCGCGTTGCGCAGGTACTGGTCCGTCTTCTCCGCCTCGTTGATCATCCACAACGTGAGCATGACCTGCCCGGTGGTGGCCAACACGCCGATCAGGATGCCCGCCACGGCCAGCCCCTTGCCGCGCCGCTCCATCGGGCGGGCGCTGATCGACAGAAAGGCCATCAATCCCAGCAGGGGACCGATCACCGTGGTCGCCGGGCAGCAGAAGATGAGCGAGCAGATCAGCGAGCCGATCGCCAGCCCGCTCACGCGGGGCGGCATGACCGGGGCGCCGCCCATGCCGGGCGCGTACTGGTGCTGGGTTGGCTGCTGGTACGGGTTGTAGTCCGACATGCGTTCACCTCGAGTGGTGGACATCCTACGGACGCGCCAGCCCTTCCGCCAGCGCATCCGGTACGATGCGTGTCATGCGCATCCTCATCATGGCCGACATGGAAGGCGTCTCCGGCATCGTCACGTGGGAGCAGGTAAAGGGCGGCAGCCCCATGTTCGAGGAATCCCGCCGGCTGTACACCGAAGAGGTCAACGCCGCCATCCGCGGGGCACGGGCCGCCGGGGCGACCGAGATCGTCGCCGTCGATTGCCACGGCGCGGGAGGCGACTGGTCGTTCAACTCCTTCATCCCCGAGCTGCTCGATCCCGACTGCGAGTGGGTGGCCCACCACACGTGGGGCCGCTACACCGAACTGCTCGAAAAGGGCTGCGACGCCTGCCTGCTCGTGGGCATGCACGCCCGCGCGGGCACCCCCGACGGCGTGCTGTGCCACACCATCTCCACCGTCACCTGGCGCAACCTGTGGTTCAACGACGACCTGGTGGGCGAGGTCGGCGTCAACGCCGCCGTCTGCGGTCACTACGGCTGCCCCATCGCGCTGGTCACCGGCGATGAGGCCACCATCCGCGAGTCGCGAGAGTACCTCGGCGAGGGCTTTGCCGCGGTGCAGGTGAAGAAAGGGCTGTCGCGCTACAGCGCGCGGCAGATTCCCCCCGCTCGCGCCCGGCAGATGATCCAGATCGGCGCGAAGGAATCCTTGCGGAACCTCGTGCGGCTCAAGCCCTACGTGCCCGCCAAGCCCACGACGATCACGATCGAGCTGGAAACGGTGGACAAGGCGGCGCCGTTTCGCGGCCGCGCGGGCGTGGAGATCATCGAGCCGCTCAAGGTGGTCAGCCGCGGCGCGGACTGGATGGAGGCGTGGAACCGGGTGTGGGGGTGGTGAAAAGTCGGATATGTCACTTGTGAACGCGCGACCAGCAAGCCGCGCGCCAAGAACCAGCAGATGGCGGCGCATTTTTTTTTTTGCAAATTTTGTCCTCAGTGCTCGTGTATCCTACCACGTTATCACACACGGTTCGCCATGTGGGAGTCACAACAATGAAGCTGGTCTTGCAGGTCGCTGTCGTGGTTTCATCACTCGTGTTCGCTGCTGTCGTTCTGGCGCAGGGTGGGCCAGGGTCGGGGGTGAGTCAATGCCACTCGACTCAAGAGGGGTGTGAATCAGGATGCCCATCAAACGTGGTCTGCTGCTGCTGCTCGACGGCGGGGATCTATCGTTGCCGCGAGCTGCCGGATGGATATCCGAACTGTGCGACGTGGAGCCAGAGGCAGCCGACCTGCCTGCATGAATAAGCAGAACCATTCACATGACTGGACGGCATATTGTCTCCATTGTGCTTGTGCTGCTCACCTGCACGGTCATCGCGGTGTTGATCGTGCCTCAAGTCTGGCCGAGGCAGGAGGCGGATCCCGCGGAGGCGAAGTTTGAGCGGACCCGCGACGTGATGGGTGACATCCAGTTCGCATTGCTGGAGAGCCGGGATTCAGTCCAACGGTGCCTGGAAACAATGTTGGTCGAGGATCCGTCGTTGCTGGAGACCGCGGGGCTCCGCGCATCGTTGATCGAGTTTCTGACCGACGCGATCTGGCTTTACTACGGAGAGACAGATCCGAGTCGATACCGTGCGTGGCGATCGGCGACGGGTGCCGTCATTCGACGTGACGCCATGAGGACGAATGGCCGACTCAGGGATCTGCAGACCATGTTGCGGTATATCGACGAGGCGAGTCCCGATGATCTGGATCTCACCAGGCCGATCGAGGAGCTCTATGACGTGATGTGGTCAATCACCCGGCGCGCCAATCGCGGGGCGAACCGAGCGATCGGCATGGCGGCGGCGCCGCCGGGTCTGGCGTGTCGATGGTTCATTGATGACCCAGGTGTCACCGCGCGTCCGATGCTCACTGTCGGTATTGGCGATGAGGCGTGGTACGGAGGCATCGCCATGTCGGCGTTTCGCTGGTTTGAGCCGAACAATCCGCCGAACCTTCCTTCGATCGCCGTCACCGTTGGAGTCGTCTTCGAGTTCGCCAACGGCCTGAAACGCCCTCTCCTGTTCACATGCATCCACCGTGCCGCTGAGAGCCGATGGGACTTGACTCAGGTGACGATGACCAACTTTCCTCCGGAGGAGAACCTGTGGCCTTGGCATCTCTGAACCACAGTGGTTCCGCGCTGGTGAAGTGCGCGGTATCCTTGGCGCGAATGGCGGTCGGTGTCGTGTTTCTGACGGCGTCGGTGGAGAGTGCCGCAAACGTACGCCCCGCTGTAGCCGGCATCATGTACTTGCTGGGAACGGAGCGAATGCCTGGGCCGGTGACCATCGCAACGTTGGTTCTGTTCATCGAAGGTGCGGTTGGAGTATGTCTGATCACCGATTGGCCTCGACGGATTGCGCCAATGGCTGGGGTGGTACTGCTGGCGCTGTTCACCGCGTACATCGTCGCTCTGGCGAAGTCCCCGCTCAGCGGTCAGTGTGGATGCGGTACGCTCATGAGTATGATCCGCGGCGCGACCGCGGACATGAATCGGATCATCGGGATGAACGCGGGGCTCGCAATCCTGCTCGTTGTTCTGGCTTTTTACAAGGGCGGCGCAGCCGCATCGTCAGCAATGGATTGTCAGGAGGCGCGGTCATGAGAAATCGAGCGTTTACGTTTGTTGAAGTGCTGGTCGTGCTTCTGATTCTGGCGGTCCTGATTGCGATGCTGCTCCCGGCCCTTCGTCGAACCAAGAACTCCGCCGAGGACATCCAATCTCTGTCAGCCATTCGCCAGATGCATGGCGCGGTGACGCTCTACACGCATGATCACGGACTGACGTATCCATTCTTCGGCGTGCCTGGAAACCCCGAGGCGGGAATCTGGATCAACGGGTTCCATCAGTCCTCGGGTCTGCCGGGGGGGCATCAGTTCTTCATGCAGCACCAGAGCTTGTATGTCTCCGCGCTCGTGAAGTACCTTGCGGGGCCCATGGATACGCCGAGCGGCCCGGCGTTTTATCAGACACACCATCCGGACCGGGAAACCCCCGAAAACCTCTATGTCACCGGCATCGTGTATTCGCACTCCTTTATCGCATCTCCGGCATTCTGGAAGGACGGCGGGCCGCACGAAGCGAGGTACGTTCAGTCAACCCGCGTTTCGATGGTTCGGCATCCGCCTCGGAAAGTCCTGTTCGCGTACTTCAACCCAACGCTGTACGCGGAAAACAGCGTGATCATCGGTTTCGTCGACGGCTCCACCAGAAAAGAACAGAGAAACATGTCGGGGAGCATCACGCCCGATCCGCTTTCGCCCTTCAAGCTGAACAACAGAGCTCCAGGTCTCCTCACTCGAAATGGAGTGCTTGGAATAGACTATTGATCAGCACGCCGTGAGATGACGGGCGTTCCGCTTCAGCGATGGTTTCCCGCCACCGGCAGTACGATCATGAGCGACTCGTCCGCCGCGATCTGGCGCTGGAATGTGTCGATGGCCTCGCGCCACTGGCGCCAGCGGGTCCATTCGTCCACCGCAGTGTTGCCGGGCGGCGTGGGGGCCGCGCCGGACGATGAGCCGCCGGAATCCGCCATTCCGACCACCGGCTGCAGCGTCACAACCCGGCCGAACGCGCGGTCGATCTCCACGAGGAAGTCGATCAGGTCCGTCGCGGGCAGCGTAAGGGCCATCGACGCGCCCGCGTCCACCAGGCGCAGCTGTTCATCAGGCGGGGCGGCCAGATCCGGGCGACCGGCCAGGTGCTCGCCCAGCGTGGTGGTGACATGCTGGGCCACGTGGCGGATGTCACGCTTCAGCCCAACGTCAAACTGGCCTTCCGCGCCGCGGCGGCTCATCGCGGTCCGCCATCGCTCACGATCCGCCAGCCGGGCGGAGGCGACCAGGTCATTCCACGCACGGGCGGCCTCGTCGTAGGTGAAGTTGCGCACGAAGGCCGCGTCGCCGACCTCAGCGACCATTTCCTTCATGCGGTCGATGACCTGCTGGCGCTCGCGTGAATTCGCGATCACCAGCGCGAATCGCGACTCAATCGCCCTGGCCCCGGAGGCGAGCGTGAGCGTCAGGTCGGAATTGACCGCGCCCGGCGCGGGCGGCGTGAAACCGCCGCGAGCCGCCAGCGTGATGTCCGGCAGCGCATCCCAGTGATGCACATCGCCCGAGGCGAGGCGGCCCTCCAGCGCGGGCGGAGCGAGATCGCCGCCGGTTCCAGGCGGCGAGGTCTCGTCGTTCCGCGCGATGGTTCCGTCCGAAGCGTCATCCGCGGGCGTGGTCAGCAGACCGCTCCGCAGGATGAAGCCGATCAATCCCGCCGTCAGCGCCAGGGTGAAGCCCGCTGCGAGCAACATGCGGGAGGCGCGACGGATGCCCGCCCGACGATGCCGCGCCCGATACGTGCCGGGTGAGGCGAACGCCGCCCCCGTCTCCAGCAGCATCGGTTTGGCGAGCAGGGGCTCCAGTTCCGCCACCAGATCGACGGGCAGCGGGGCCTCGCCGATCGACTGCATCAGGACGCGGTCGCGCCGCAGCCGCTCCGCATGAGCCAGCGCCTCGGGCGAGGCCGCCAGCGCCGCGCGAACCGCGGCGGCGCGGTCGGCGGGCAGCTCATCCTCGATCCACCCCAGCAGTTCAGATTCGTCGATTCGCTCGAACATGGTCTTCCATCCACCGGAATACGTCGTGTCGTCAGTTCCCCTGCGCCATCCTGCAAACCGGCCCGTCAGTCCGCGTCATCCGTCGGCGCCTCGGGCGGCTTACCTTCCATCGCCTGACGCAACGCCAGGCGCGCCCGGAACAGGCGGGACTTGATCGTCCCAACCGGCTTGTCGAGCACCTCCGCGATCTGGAGATAGTCCAGATCGTGCATGTCCCGGAGGATCAGAATGGCCCGCATCTGGGGGTCCAGGACGTCCAGACCCCGCATGAGGGCTTCCCGTTGCTCGCCCAGTTCGACGCGGCGGTCCGGCCCGGGTTCCCCAGGATCAACCAGCATTCCTGAACCCCCGAGGGGCTGGCTGCCCTCCCGCATCCCCGGGCCCACGCTGGCCGGGGGGGCGTCGATACTGGCGTGCCGCCGCAGTTTCCGCTTACGCAGATAGCTCAGGCAGCAGTTCATGGTGACGCGGATGATCCACGTACTCAGACGGGCGCGGGCATCGAAGGAGGGCAAGCCCTCCAGCACCTTCACCATGGCCTCCTGGGTCAGGTCGCGGGCCTCCTCGTCGTTTCGCAACATCCGATAACACACGGAGAACATCCGCCGCTGATACGCCCGCAGCAGGGTTCCGATGGCCTCGGGGTCGCCTGCGCGGTAGGCCTCGACGAGCTGGAGTTCCCGCAGGGGGGTGAGCAGCGGGCCGCCGCCCGAGGTGGATGAGGCATCCGACCGCGTGGGCTGATCGCGCTTCGGGATGGGTCCGCCTTCACTCACGCGTGATGCCGGGGTGGTGGGAGGAGCAGGGGGTGATGTGCGCCGGGCTGGTGTGTACGATGGCCTCGTCCCTTGAGCGTAGGCGCCGCGGGCGGCGCCCCTGCCCGGCCCGACATGCTGTCGGCCGGATTCAGGCTCTCCTTTGTACCGCTTGCTCATCGTCGCATGACCACCTCCGACCAGACCTATCACTCACCGCTTGAGGGCCGCTACGCCTCGCCCGAGATGCAGGCGATCTGGTCGGATCGGCGCAAGTTCACCACGTGGCGACGGATCTGGATCGCCCTGGCCGAGGCCCAGAAGCAGCTCGGACTGCCGATCACCGATGACCAGATCGACGAACTGATCGCGCACGCCCACGAGATCGACTATGAACGGGCGGCGAAGTACGAGCGCGAACTCCGCCACGACGTGATGGCCCACGTGCATGCGCTGGGCGATCTGGCGCCGAAGGCCCGGCCCATCATCCATTGGGGGGCGACCAGCCAGGATGTCAACTGCAACACCGAACTGCTCCAGCTGCGCGAGGCGCTGGGGCTGATCGCGGCCAAACTGGCGCGAGTGATCGACGCCCTCGGCTCCTTCGCGGCGAAGCACCGCGCGCTGCCCACGCTGGGCTTCACGCACTATCAGCCCGCCCAGCCGGTGACCGTGGGCAAACGGGCCACGCTCTGGGCGCAGGACTTGGTGCTGGCGCTCGAAGGGGTGGAGCATGAACTGCATTCGCTCCGCTTTCGTGGCGTCAAAGGTGCGACTGGTACGCAGGCGTCATTCCTGGCGCTCTTTGACGGCGATGAATCGAAGGTGGAGCAACTCGATCGTCTGTTCTGCGAGAAACTGGGATGGCCCGCCGACCGCCGCTATGCCGTGACGGGCCAGACGTATCCGCGGGTGGTGGATGCCCGCATCATCAACGCGCTGTCCGTTGCGGCCGCCGCGGCCCATCGCATGGCCACCGACATCCGCCTGCTGGCCAACCGCAAGGAGATCGAGGAGCCCTTCGAGAGGCACCAGGTCGGGTCGAGCGCCATGCCCTACAAGCGCAACCCGATGCGCTGCGAGCGGGCGTGCTCGCTGGCTCGATTCGTGATGTCGCTGGCGCAGAACCCGCTGAACACCGCCGCCGTGCAGTGGCTGGAGCGCACGCTGGATGACTCCGCCAACCGGCGGCTGACGCTGCCCGAGGCGTTTCTGGCGCTGGATGGCACGCTGGACATCCTGCACAACGTCAGCGCCGGGCTGGTGGTGTATGAGGCGACCATCCGCGCCAACCTGATGGCCGAACTGCCCTTCATGGCCAGCGAGAACCTGATGATGGCGGCGGTCAAGCAGGGGGCCGACCGGCAGGCGGCGCATGAGGTGATCCGGAGACACGCCCAAGCCGCCGCCGAGCGCGTAAAGCGCGAAGGCGAGGGCAACGACCTGCTCGACCGCCTGCGAGCCGAGCCGATGTTCGCGAGCGTCGATCTGAACACGGTGATGGACCCATACGCCTACATCGGCCGCGCCTCGTCGCAGGTGGATGCGTTCATCCGCGAGGTGGTCGAGCCGATCCGGGTGCGGTACCGCGAGAACCTGGGGGCGAAGGCGGAGTTGCGGGTGTAGGCGGTGCGGGTGGCTGCATGGGTGGCGCGACCGTCCTTTCCCCACCCAACACAATTCGCGGGCGTCCGGCTATCCTCTACCCGTGGAGCCGCCCATGTCGTCCAGCCCGCCAACCGGGTCCGCCGCGTCGTCATCCAGCACCGTCGCCGTCGATCTGTCGAAGAATCGGCGCGTGCCCGCGCTCGCCGCCCTCTTCAGCCAGTTGAGCGCGGCGAGCGCCGAAGCCCAGGCGTGGGGCGCGTTCTTCCAGTCCACGCGCGACTTCTACGGGCGCAAATCAATCCTCGTGGTCGAAGTTGTCGGCGAGGAGGGCACGGACTACCGGCCCACCCACCTGGTGCTGGGCGACGGGCGAGAGGCGCTGCCGCCGCGAAGAGCCGTCAGCCATCAGCCGACAACCGTCAGCGGACAAACCTCGGAACTCGGAACTCGGCACTCGGATCCCGACGACGACGTCTGTCGAGGCGGCTTCGTCGGGGAGACCATCGCAGCAGGCAAGCCCGCGGTGTTCTCCGACCTGAGCATCAAGGATGATGAAGTCTTCGGCAATCTGCTCATCACGTACCGCTCCGCGCTGGTCGCGCCGTACCACCGCGCGGGGCGCATCGCGGGCTGGGTCTGGCTGCTGGCTCTGAACGCGGACGCCTTCAAGGACACGCATCTCGAGGAGTTCGCCCTGCGCTGCGGTGCGGTGGGCGAGGCGGTCGAGCGCGTGCGCCGCGCCAACGAGTTGCGCGACGCCATGGCCCGCGAGTCCGCCCAGGCCCAGCGCGTGGCGCAGGTGCGGGCGTCGCTGCTGCCGCAGACGTTGCCGGACATCCGAGGCGTGGAACTGGCGGCGAGCCACGAGGCGGCCTCGCCCCTGGCGCTGGACGCCGCCCGCGCCGCGGGACAGTCCATCGCCAGCTCCGCCGACCTGTACCGCGTGTATTCACTGGAGCGAACGGCGACCGCATCTGCCGGCGGCGGCGCGGCGGGCGAACCGCCCTTTCCCGCCTACGGCGCGCCGATCGGCCACCCCGGCACGTATCCCACCGGCGCTTCGTCCTATGGCAATCCGCTTCGCGCGGGCGGCGAAGGCGCCGCGGACCTTCGCTCCGCGTTCCTTGTCGCCAGTGTGGAGGCCGACGGTCCCGCCTCGGCGATGTACCTGGCCATGATCGACGCCCTCATCGCCACGCTGCCGCACCAGCAACTCGGGGCGGCGGACGTGCTCGCCGCGCTCAACCGCCACCTGGCCGACCGGCGCGCCGCGGGGGTGCGCTTCGCGGCGTTCCTGGCGCTGTACGACCCGGCGACAAGGCGGCTGGATTACTCGCACTCCGCCGGAGCCCCCGCCGCGCTGCTGCGCCGCCCGCCCCTGCGAGGCGAGATCGAAACGGCGCGCCTGGAGGCGACGCCCGCCGCCGCTCCGCTCGGCCCCAGCGCGGTCGGCGCGATCGTGCCGCCCCTCGGCGAGAACCCGGAGGCGATCTTTCCCCGGCTGTCCTTCCAGCTCGCGCCGGATGACACGGTGCTCTTCGTCTCGATCGGCGTCCCGGACGCCCGCAACGAGCAGAGCGAGCCGCTGGGCATGACGCGGTTGCAGGACGGCTTCCGCCGCAGCAGCGGCACGCCCACCGACGGTGTGGAGCAGGCCCTGCGCGTCCTGCGGCAGCACGAGGGCAGCACGCCGCCCGCCCGCGATCAGACCCTGCTGGCGATGCGGGTGAGTTATTAAGGGGAGGACAATGGGCATCAGGCATCAGGCATCAGGCAGAGAAGAGGGCTTGATCCATCAGCCCGACCGACAATCGACGACCGACACCCACGCAGCACGCAGCACTTCTCACCCCGCCATGCCCATTCCCCGGCTCGACATCCCGTCCACGGCCATCCTCGTGATCGACGTGCAGGAGCGGCTGATGCCCTCGATCGTCGATCGCGGGCGCGTCGAAACCAACTGCACCCTGCTGCTGCAGATGGCCCGCGAACTCGACATTCCCGCGATGGTGACGGAGCAGTACGTGAAGGGACTGGGCCGCACCGTGGACGCGGTGGCCGGCGCGATGCCCGACCCGTCGTGGCGCATCGAGAAGACGCAGTTCAGCGCGCTGATCGACCTGGTCGACGAGCGCCTGGCGGAGTGGCGACGCCCGTTCGTGCTGGTGGCGGGCGTCGAGGCCCATGTGTGCGTGCTGCAGACCGTGCTCGACCTGCAGGCCACGGGACGGCAGGCGTTCGTGGTCACCGACGCCGTCTCCGCCGGGCAGCGCGACCAGATCACGCCCGCCTTCGAGCGCATGACCCGGGCCGGCGCGGTGCTCACCGGCGTCGTCTCCGCGATGTACGAACTGCTGCACGACGCCCGTCACCCGGGCTTCCGCGCCTGCCTGGAACTGGCCAAGCGCGTGGAGCGTTGAAGAGGCGGAGAACAGGAGAACAGGAGCGCATGTCCGCCAGGTCGTCACGTGGGCGAACGGGTCGCCCGATCGTGCGGCCACATCGGCTCCTGTCCGGCGTCCCGCGCCGGATGCCCGGCGCCTCACGCCTTCCGCCCACCGTTTGACCCTTCCCCCCCGCGCCCCAATGATGCCCGTGCGCTTTTGGCGGGTTTCACACGGACAGGTGGCCGAGCGGCTGAAGGCGACGGTTTGCTAAACCGTTATACGGGGTATCACCCTGTATCGCGGGTTCGAATCCCGCCCTGTCCGCTTTCGACGCTTGGAGACCACGGGCACCGGCGGGTCGGGGAGACTCCGGGCGAGGACGCCCCCGGTTCCGCTTGTCAGCCGCCGATCTTCTCCGCCAGGAAGCCCGCCGCCTGGTCGATCGCGATCCGCTGCTGCGCCCCCGTGTCGCGGTCGCGCACCGTCACCGTCTGATCCTTGAGCGTGTCGCCATCCACGGTGAAGCAGAACGGGCAGCCCGCCTCATCCATCCGCGCGTAGCGCTTGCCGATCGACTGCTTGGCGTCCGTCTCGATGAAGCCCGTGCGGCCGAAGCGCTGCATCAACTCCGCGTACAACCGCTCGGCCACTTCTGGCATGCCGTCCTTGTTGACCAGCGGGAAGACCGCCGCCTTGATCGGCGCCAGCCGCGGGTGGAACTTCATGATCTCCGGGCTGGGGCGGCTCTCATCCTTGGTGTACGCCTCGCACAGGATCGCCAGCGCCCCGCGGTCCAGCCCCGCCGCCGGCTCGATGCAGTGCGGCAGGTACCGCTCGCCCTTCTTCGAGCCGTTGGGCAGGAGCTCGCCGCGATCCGTGTCGAAGTACTCGAGCTTCACGCCGCTGTGCTTCTGATGCTGCCTGAGGTCGTAGTCGCCGCGGTGGGCGATGCCTTCCAGTTCGCCGAACCCGGGGGCGGTGAAGGGGAAGCGGTATTCGATGTCGCTCGTGCCGCAGGAATAGTGCGAAAGTTCATCCTGCTCGTGCTCGCGCAGCTGCAGGTTGTCGCTGGCCAGCCCGATGGACTTCCACCACTCCATGCGGAAGTCCCGCCAGAAGGCGTACCAATCCTGCGACTCGCTGGGGTGGCAGAAGAACTCCAGCTCCGCCTGCTCGAACTCGCGCGAGCGGAAGGTGAAGTTGCGCGGCGTAACCTCGTTGCGGAAGGATGTGCCCGTGTTGCCGATGCCGAAGGGAATCTTCACGCGATTGGTGTCCCAGACGTTCTTGGCGTTGATGAAGACACCCTGAGCCGTTTCCGGACGAAGGTAGGCCTTGTCTGTCTCCCAATCGCCCGTCGCTCCGACGATCGTCGCGAACATGAGGTTGAACGGCTTGGGGTCGGTGAGTTCGCCGCCACAGTTCGGACAAGGAGTCTTCGGACCATGGGCGTTGTACTGCTCGCTCGCGAGCAGTCGGATGATGTCGATCAATCCGAGTGCTTCACCACGCTCGACGCGCTCCGCGAGGAAAGAAAGCACGACCTCAGGGTTGCGAACCACGGCGAGATTGGGTGCGACTCGCGGACCGCGCTTCTTCGCCCAACTCCGCAGTTCAGCACCGCTGACACCGAGTTCCTGATCGTTGCGTCCCGGCAGAAACGCCGTCGCCAGCGAGGTCATCCAGTCGGCCTGTCGAAGCAGTTCCCAGACCTGATCCGCCCGCCATAGTTTCTTGCAGAACTTGCACATCTGCATCGGGTCATTGAACCCCGCGACGTGGCCGGATGCCTCCCACACCTTGGGGTTCTGAATGATGCGCGTCTCCACGGGGAGACAGCGGACTTTGTCGCCGTTTGGGCCGGGGCGGCCCCAGCAGGGCAGCATGATCATGTCCTGCCACCACGCCTCGCGCAGGTTCTTCTTGAGCTGCGCCCCCAGCGGGCCGTAGTCCCAGAAGCCATTGATGCCGCCGTAGATGTCCGACGCCTGGAAGATGAACCCCCGGCGCTTGCACAACGCCATCAGGTCATCCATGCTCTTGGCCCCCCCGGCGGCCCCCCCGGATGACGCAGCGGAGGCGTTCGCGGCGGCGGCGTTCGACGCGGACGAGGACACAGCGGGAGAATCACTCATGCGTCGATCGTAGGAGAGTGTGGGCCGGGCGTCCCGCGTGCCTGACGGGACCGGGTCGATGCGCGGAATCTGCCGAGGTCTGAGAATCACACGGCTGGAACGCAGCGGGATGGCGCAGGCCCGCACGACGCGGCCCTTTACGCCCGGGTAGCCGCCGGCGCTCGCCTTGTTCGGAGCGGTCCGCGCCGTGTCCGATACGCCGAGCGCCTCGATCAAGGCAGCGCGCGCCGCGTTCAAGTCCCTCAGCGCCTTGGCAAGGTCCACCGCTCCCTTTGCAAAGTCCCTCGTTCCCCCGTTCAAGGGAACCGCTCCCTCGTCAAAGTCCTTCGTTCCCTCGTTCAAGGGAAGGTCTCCCCCGTTCAAGGGAAGGTTTCCCCCGTTCAAGGGAAGGTTTCCCTTGTTCAAGGCAGCCGTTCCCTTGTTCGTTGCGCGCGCTGCCTTGATCAAATCGCGCGGTCCGGCGGGCGTGGCGACGGGCCACGCTGGGATGATGGCGGGTCGGGCGTCCCCGCCTGCCGTGTTTTATCAGGCCACGATCGGCGGGTGGATGATGCCGATGCCGGTGGTGGGGAGCAGCGACGCACGTGGATGGCGAGCGCCCGTCGGCATCGCCGGATCGGGCATCGAGCCCGATCCGACGCTCGCGGGCGGGACGCCTGCGCCGCTGGATCAGATCACTCACGCCGCCGGTTCGCTCCGCGCCGGCTCCTGACCCGCCGCGGCTCGGGCCAGGCGCTCGCGGGCCAGGTGGGCGGCCAGTCGGATGGCGGCCTTCATCGAGCCGGGGTGGGCGAGGTTCCTGCCTGCGATGTCGAACGCCGTGCCGTGGTCCGGGCTGGTGCGGACGATGGGCAGCCCCATCGTCACATTGACGGCCTCATCGCGGTCGAGCAGCTTGATGGGGATCAGCCCCTGGTCGTGATACATGGCGACGACGAGATCGAAGCGAGGGGAGGAAGTTCCGGGGGATGAAGTTCCGAGTTCCGGGTTGCGAGTTCCGGGCTGATGGCTGACGGCTTGCGCGAACACCGTGTCCGCCGGGAAGGGCCCGCGCACGTTGATGCCGCCCTGCCGGGCGACGTTGATGGCGGGCGTGATGAGGCGCTGCTCCTCGTCGCCGAACAGCCCGCCCTCGCCCGCGTGGGGGTTCAAGCCGCACACGGCGATTCGCGGCTGGCGGATGCCCAGCTCCAGGCACAGCTCATTGCCCAGGTCGATGGCGTCGAACACGCGCCCGATGGTGAGCACGTTGCGGATCTCCATCAACGGCAGATGCACCGTGGCCAGCGCCACGCGCAATCGCGGCGAGATGAACGCCATGCCCGAACGCTTGGCCTTGGTGCGGTAGGCGAAGAGCTCGGTGTGGCCCGGCCAGTTGTCGAAGCCCGCCAGCGCCCACGACTGCTTGCTGATCGGCGCGGTGACCACGGCGTCGAGGTGACGCGGGTCGCCGGGGGGGCGCAGGGCGTCGGCGATGGCGTTCTCGACGAAGGTCTTGCTGGCGAAGCCGCCGGTGCGCGAGGGGCCGGGCGCGGTGGATGCGGGCGGCCCATCGCACTCGTCATGGTCGAAGACCACCACGCGGTCGAAGATGGGTCTTCGCGTGCGCTCGGAATCGTGGGGCACGCGGAACCAGAAGGGCTCGATCCCGGCCCGGTCGGCGGCGTAGGCCAGCGCCTCGTTCTGCCCGTAGATGACGAAGCGCGCCTGCGACTGTACGGCGGGGTCGGCGAGCGCCTTGACCACGATTTCCGGGCCGATTCCGGCGGGATCGCCCATCGTGACGCCGATCACGGGGGCGCGGTGGCCGGGTTGGTCGGGCCGGGAATGCGTCACGGGCAATCGTAGGCGCGCGTGGGGGCGCGCCCGGCGATTCGCGGCGGCGAAACAGTGCCATCGTGTCGTCGGCGCGATCGATTCGCGGGTTGTGAGCCGCGACCGTGAGGGAGCGGGTTCCGTCTTGCGACCCGCCCCTCACACCGCGTCCGACGTGAACCCCGCGGCCTCGAGCAGGGCGCGAAGCGACGCGACCTCCGCCTCGAGCGCGGCGACGCGCTGCTGCAGCGCGGCGTCCGTGACGGGGCGCACGGGCGCGACCGGCCCGCCGCCGCCGCTCGGCGCGGCCGCCTGGACCGGATGCAGCGCCGGGCAGAGCATCTGCTGGAACCGTTCGGCCCTTGTGCCGGGCAGGGGCGAGAGCCGCTTGACCAGCGGAAACTCGCGCGTGATGAGCGAGTCGAGAATGTTCTCGACGACCTCGACCGACTCGAGCGGATGCATGCGGCCCGCGCGGCCGCGGATCTCTCCCACGGTCTGCGGCCCGCGCAGCAGGAGTTCCGTGAGCACGACGAGCTGGTTGGTGTCGACCGACAACCCCTCGCGGGCCACGTGGCGATACTTGGGCACGCGGCTGCCGGCCATGTCCACTTCGCGCGCCAGCCCCTTGGCCCGGAGCCCGTCGAGGGCTTCGAGCACATCATCCTCGGACAACTCAGTCACGGGATCGCGGTTGTTCTTCTGGTTGCACCCGGCCACCAGCGCGTTGAGCGTGAGCGGATACTGGGCAGGCGTGGTCTGCGCCTTCTCGACCAGCACGCCCAGTACGCGGCACTCGTTGGGAGTGAGGGGGGTCATGAGGGCATGATATGGGCGAATGGGACGGAAGAATGAGCCGCTGATCGTCTCAACGACTCAGGGGAAGCGGCCGCACCGCACGGTTGTCGAGCCCGCCCTGTGACGGCGACGATGCGCGTTGCACCATGAAAAACCCCGCGAATCGCGGGGTCGAAGTGGGCGATACTGGACTCGAACCAGTGACCTCACGGGTGTGATCCGTGCGTTCTAGCCAACTGAACTAATCGCCCGAAGGGGCCTGTTGAGGCCGGGCAGGAGTATACCCCGCTCCGACGCGGTGTCACCTCGTTCGCCGCCGATCGCCCTGGCCGACGCGGCCCGGACGTCCGTGAAAGCGCCTGAGGCGCGCCGGGAGCGTTCGACTCGTTCCGGAACGCCGGAAACGCACACGGCGGCGCCGGGGCGCCGCCGTGCGAGGTCAGTCATGCAGGCCCCGCGGCGTCATCACTACTTGATGCCGCCCTCGGTCCCTTCTCCGCCGCCCTTCTTGAGGTCGTCCACGGCCTTGATCTCCTCCTTGAGGGACTCGGGCACGTCGAAGAGTTTCTTCTCCACCTTGTTGAAGGTGAAATCGCTGAAGGAAAGCTCCATCGTCTCATCGCCGAAGGGCATGTGCATCTTCATCTTGGAGATGAGATGCACGCCGTCGACTTCCTTGCGCTCCAGCACGGTGACGCGGCCGAACAGACCCATCTCGGCGTCGAAGACGATCTCGATGCCCTCCACGGCGGCGTTGTCCGCATTGATGAACACCGAGGCGGTGCGCTCCCCCTTCTCATCGGACATCTTGACCTTGTAGCAGCCCTTGCCGTTGAACTCGGTCTTCTCCGTGGTCTCCATGGTCTTGTAGACCTTGGGCGCGCCCAGCAGCATGACCTGGGGGCAGAAGAGCGGCATCATGGTCTGAATCTGCTCGGGGTCGTCGAGCGTCGGCTCCTCGTCGCCCGGCTCGGTGGACCAGGCGTGCTTGCCGTTGAACACCATGACGGCGGTCTCACCCTCCGCGAACGTGCCCTTGAGGTGCACCTGGTCGGGCAGCAGGCCGTTGACGATGATCGACTCCGGCGCGCCGGGGCCCATGCTCTCCGCCATCGACACCTTGTAGGTGATGGACTTGATGTCGTCGAGTTTCTTTCTGCCGCCCATGGCCTCGACGGCCTTGTCGAAGACCTCCTTGCCCGGGGGCAGATCGGCGGCCGGTTTGGCGGCGTCCTGAGCGGACGCCAGTCCGCCTGCCGCCAGCAGGCCGGACGCGAACACCACCGCGGCAAGACGCGGACGGGCGGAACGAACATGCATCATGATCGGGTTCTCCAGGTGGTGCGGCGAAAGTCGGACATCGACCCGCCGCTGGACCTTGCTTGGTCCGTAGGTGTCGAGGATGGGTCGAAAGGCGCATCGCGGCCTTTCGAGGTCGCCTGATGGTACCGCCTTGGAGTCGTTTTGCCGCATGACCCAGGCCATCTTTCATCCGTTCATCCGGATGAACGGTTGAAAGATGGCCCGCCCGGTGGTATGCTTGGCGCATGGCCAGCCGCTTCCTGCAGGAACTTGCCCGACGCGTCCTCATCTTCGACGGCTCGATGGGGGCCACCATCCAGAACATGGATCTGGACATCGAGCGCGATTACCTCGGTCACGAGAACTGCGTGGACCTGCTGGTCCGCAGCCGCCCGGACCTGATCCAGTCGCTCCACGAGTCATTCCTTCAGGTCGGCGCGGATGCGGTCGAGACCGACACCTTCGGCGCCAACAAGCTGGTCTTCTCGGAGTTTCACGATGACGTGGTCGGGTGGACGCGGGCGATCAACCGCGAGGCGGCGCAGATCGCCCGTGCCGCCTGCGAGCGCTACGCCACGTCCGACAAGCCGCGATTCGTGATCGGCTCGATCGGTCCGGGCACCAAGCTCCTCACGCTGGGGCACACCACGTGGGACCGCATGCTCGACAGTTACGCCGAGCAGGCCCGCGGGCTGATCGACGGGGGGGTGGATGCGTTCATCATCGAGACGTGCCAGGACCTGCTTCAGGTCAAGTGCGCCATCAACGCCTGTCTGAAGGCGCTGGACGAGTTGGGCAAGGGTCCGCTGGACATCCCCATCATGGTCAGCGTGACCATCGAGACCACGGGCACGATGCTGTTGGGGTCCGAGATCGCCGCGGCGGTGCATGCGCTCAGGCCCTATCCCATCATGTCGCTGGGGCTGAACTGCGCCACCGGCCCCACGGAGATGGGCGATCACGTCGAGTTCCTGGCGAAGAATTGGGATCGCTTCATCTCCGTCATTCCCAACGCGGGGCTGCCGATCCTCGTGAACGGCAGGACATCATTTCCGCTCTCCGCCGAGCCGTTCGCCGAGACGCTGGCGCGGTTCGTCGAGCACTTCGGCGTCAACATCGTGGGCGGATGCTGCGGCACACAACCGGAGCACATCGGGCGGTTGGCGGAGCGCGTGGGCGAGCGGGCGTCCGCTGACCGCGGGTTGACCGAGGTGCGCCTCACGCACGATGCCGAGCGGATCCGCCTGGCGACGGCGCCGGCGAAGGGCGAACCGCCCGTGCATTTCACGCCGCCCGCTCCATGCGTCACGTCGCTGTATGCTCCCGTGGAGTACCGGCAGGAGAACTCATTCCTCATCATCGGCGAGCGGATGAACGCCTCCGGCTCGAAGAAGTTCAAGCGGCTGCTCGAGGAGGAGAACTGGGACGAGATCATTTCGCTGGCCCGCGAGCAGAAACGCGAGGGGGCCAATGTCCTGGACATCAACGTTGACTACGCGGGGCGCGACAACGCCCGCGACATGGCCGAGATCGTCTCGCGCGTGGTGCGGCAGGTGGACTGCCCGATCATGATCGACTCCACCCAGCCCGCCACCATCGAGGCGGGTCTGCGCCACGCTCCCGGCAAGTGCATCATCAACTCCACCAACTTCGAGGACGGCGAGGAGAAGTTCGACCTGCTGTGCTCGCTGGCCAGGACCTATGGCGCGGCCATCGTCATCGGCACGATTGACGAGGACAAGGAAGCCGCCATGGCCCGCACGGCGGAGCGCAAGTTCGCCATCGCCCGGCGAGGCATCGAGCGTGCCACCGTCCGCCACGGCATGGACCTGGCGGATCTCTTCATTGACCCGCTGGTGCTGCCCATCTCGACGGGCATGGAGTCCGACCGGCGCAGCGCGCTGGAGCTGATCGAGGGCACGCGCCGAATCCGCGCGGCCTACCCGGAGTGCCAGATCACCTGCGGCTTATCCAACGTGAGCTTCGGGCTTCATCCCGCGGCGCGGGTGGTGCTCAACTCCGTCTTCCTGCATGAGCTGATGGAAGCGGGCATGACGAGCGCCATCGTGCATGCCTCGAAGATCGAGCCGCTCAACCGCATTGATGACCGGCAGCGCCAGGCCGCGCTGGACCTGATCTACGACCGTCGCGCCACCCCGGACCACGCCACCGCCGACCCGCTGCAGCACTTCATCGACCTGTTCAAGGACGCCCAGGCCGGCACGGTGGAGGTCAAGCGCGCCGACCGCACCATCGAGCAGATTCTGCGCGACCACATCATCGACGGCGAGAAGCGCGACCTGCACGCCCACCTCGACGCCGCGCTGGTGAAGTACGCCCCGCTGGCCATCATCAACGACCATCTGCTCGACGGCATGAAGACCGTGGGTGAGCTGTTCGGCTCGGGCCAGATGCAGCTGCCCTTCGTGCTGCAGAGCGCGGAAGTGATGAAGATGGCGGTGGCGTACCTGGAGCCGAAGATGGAGAAGGTGGCCGGCTCCACCAAGGGCACCATCGTGCTCGCCACGGTGAAGGGGGATGTGCATGACATCGGCAAGAACCTCGTGGACATCATCCTGTCCAACAACGGCTATCGCGTGATCAACCTGGGCATCAAGCAGCCGCTCCATTCGATCATCGAAGCCGCCCGCCAGCATGCGGCGGACGCGGTCGGCATGTCCGGGCTGCTGGTCAAGAGCGTGGGCGTGATGGAGGAGAACCTGCGCGAGATGAACGCCCAGTCGCTGCGCATTCCCGTGCTGCTGGGCGGGGCCGCGCTCACGCGCCACTATGCCGAATCGCACCTGCGCGGCGTGTATCACGGACCCCTCTACTACGGCAAGGACGCCTTCGAGGGGCTGCGCGTCTGCGAGGCGCTGACCGGGGGCGGCCTACAGCAGATTGACCGTGAGGTCGAAGCCCGGCTCACCAAGCGGGCCGAGACTGAAGAGAAAGTGTCCGCCATGCGCGCCCGCGACGGCGCCAAGGTCGGCGGCGGGGCGGGAGGAGTGGGGGGGGTGGCGACCGCGACGACGCGCTCTTCGGTGGCGACGGATGTGCCCGTCCCCACGCCGCCCTTCTGGGGCGACCGGCTCGTCGAATCCATCGACCTCGATGACATCTACCCCTTCATCAACACGGTCGCCCTGTTCCGCGGTCAGTGGGGCTTCAAGCGCGGCAGCCGCACCGCGGAGGAGTACGAGCGCGAGATCGAGGAGACGGTGCAGCCCATCTTCCAGCGGTTGCAGCGCATCTGCCGCGAGGAGAAAATCCTCCGCCCCCAGGTGGTGTACGGCTGGTGGCCCTGCAACGCGGAGGGCGATGACCTCGTCATTTACGATGCACAGGACCACGCCCGCGAGATCGAGCGATTCACTTTCCCCCGGCAATCCGCCCGCGAGCGGCTGTGCATCAGCGACTTCTTCCGCCCTGTCGAGAGCGGCGAGCGCGACGTGGTGGGCTTCTCCTGCGTGACGATGGGCGTCGAGGCCAGCCACCGCGCCCGCCAGCTCTTCGAGCGCAACGAGTACACCGAGTACCTCTACCTGCACGGCATGGGCGTGGAATGCGCCGAGGCCCTCGCCGAACTGTGGCACAAGCGCATGCGGGCCGAACTGGGCATCGGGCAGGACGACTCGCCCCGCATCCGCGAACTGTTCACGCAGCACTACCGCGGCAGCCGCTACTCCTTCGGCTACCCCGCCTGCCCCGAGATGAGCGACCAGGAGAAACTCTTCCGCCTGCTCAAGCCGGAGCGCATCGGCTGCACGCTCACGGATAACTGGCAGATCGACCCGGAGCAGAGCACCAGCGCCATCATCGTGCACCACCCGGCGGCGAAGTATTTCAACGTGTGATCGTGGTCCGCACGCCGCGGGCCACTTCCGTGCCGACCGTGCGAGCACACGAGAACGGCGAGGATAACCCAAGCGATCATGTCGTGGCGTGACCGCAATTCTTTGAGATGCCTGTGAACAGCGCCTGGGTGAGTGCGCACGGCTCACAGAGCCGTGGCACCCGAGATGGCGCACGGCTCACAGAGTCGTGGCACCCGAGATGGCGCACGGCTCATAGAGCCGTGGCACACGTGGACGAACCTCATTACACCCCCGGCCGCTTGTCCCACACGCCCAACTCGCGCTCCAGCGCCATGCCGATCGAGCAGATGGTCCCCTCGTCGAACAGCCGCCCCCAGATCGTGAACCCGTGGGGCGTGCCGTTGTCGTAGAAGCCCGAACGGATCGTCAATGACGGGTGGCCCGTGTTGTTGGTGATCAGCAGCATGTCGCCCGCGAAACTGGGGCCGATCATGGCGTCGAGCCGGTTTGTCTCCCACAGGTCGTGCATGACCTGCATGACCTTGCGGCGCAGACGATCCGCCTGCACCAGTTCGATGGCGGGGATGAACCGCGCCTGGCGGAAGGTGTTGGGCCACGCCTGCGGGGCCTGCCACGTCAGCTCATCGTCGCGGTTGCTCAGCGTCAGTTCCTCGAACGCGCTGGCCGCCTCGACGGTGAGAATCGTCCGCAGCGCACCGTAGGGCAGTTCCGGCAACTTCACATCCACGATCTCCAGCCCCAGTTCGCGCGCGATCTCCAGCATGCGACGATCCAGCGGCTGCACGCGCTGACCCTCGAACCAGCGCATGTCGCAGCCCACGCGCAGCCCCTTGATTGGCCGGGTTGCGTCGAAGGAGTACGGCATGGCGAGGGATGATGCATCGCCCGCATCGAACCCGTTGATGGCGTCCAGCACCAGGGCGCAATCCTCCACAGTGCGGCAGATCGGCCCGATCTTGTCCAGCGACCAGCACAGGGCCATCGCGCCGGTGCGCGGCACCCTTCCGAACGTGGGGCGCAGCCCCGTTGTGCCGCAGCGCATGGAGGGCGAGACGATCGAGCCCAGCGTCTCGGTGCCGATGGAGAAGCCGACCAGCCCCGCCGCGGTGGCGGACGCCGAGCCAGCGCTGGAGCCGCTGGAGCCCTGCTCCAGGTTCCACGGGTTGTTGGTGCGCCCGCCGTGCCAGATGTCGCCGTACGCCAGCGCGCCGAGCGTGAGCTTGGCGACCAGCACCGCGCCGGCGTCATGGAGCATCCGCACCACCGCGGCGTCCGCGTCTGGCACGCGGTCCTTGTACGGCTCAGCGCCCCACGTGGTGGGCACCCCCCTGGTGTCGAGCAAGTCCTTCGCGCCCCACGGAATGCCGTGCAGCGGACCGCGATACTTGCCCGCGGCGATTTCCGCGTCGGCCTGCCTGGCCTGCGCGAGCGCGGCGTCCTCCATCAGCGTCACCACGCACTGAAGTTTCGGCCCGATCTCCCTGAGCCGGTGCAGGTAGATGCGCGTGAGCTTCTCGCTGGTCAGTTCGCGGCGTTCGATCCAGCGCGAGAGTTTCGTGACCGGGGCGTAGGCGATGTTTTCACCGCTGGTGGGGGGGTGACCCGCGTCGTCGGGCGAACGCACCAGCCGGGCCAGCCCGCGGTCGTACGACACGCCGGGCAGACGCGGGTCGAACGTGGTGGCGGGGGCGAGGTCGTTGGGCAGGGGCGTCTGCCGGCGGCGGATGTACCCCGCCACGTCGCGCCCGATGCCCCGCAGGATCATCTCTCGCTCGGCGTCGGTGTATTCCACGCCCGCGAGTTTTTCCGCCTCGACGATTGTCTCGCGCGTGATGGCGGGCCGGCCCGTGGCCTGATCAGGCGGGTCCTGCGTCATGGGGGAGGCGGCGGCCTCGATCGCGCGAGGCGACAACGCCCCTCCAGCGGGCGCGCCCGCGGCCGCCGCGGCGATGACGGAGCCGCCCGCGACGAGGAACTCACGGCGCGTGGGAGTGGACGACGCCGCGGGTACGGTAGTGGGGGAGTGGGTCATGGGGGTGTCTCGGTCGAGTCGAATCACACCTGAAGTTGCTTCCGCAGGCAGCGGATCGAGGGGCGCGCCGACCACTCCGGCGCGGTCGACCGCCGTCTTCATCCTACCAGATGTTGCGGCAGCTACTTCCGATCCTGACCAACCATGTCGATCACGACCGGATAGTGATCGGCCGCATACCCCGGCGGGTGGGGGTCGGTGCGCCAGTTCCAGGTGGGCGGCGGGTTGTAGGTGCCCACCACGTGGGCGCTGCCCACCACGTATTCGCGCAGCGCCGCGCTGTTGAGCAGGATGTAATCCAGCACTCGATCGGTGCGGTGAGTCTTGTGCTGCAGCGATTCGTCGCCCCGTGTGGCGCGGTGGGCCAGCACGTCCACCAGCCCCGCCTCGAGGTACACGCGGAGCGACTTGTCCCACGGGGCGGCGTTGAAGTCCCCCAGCACCATGATGTTCCGTGACGGATCGCGGGCCTCCTCGCGCCGGAGCCACTCCACGATTCGCAGCGCCTCCAGTTCGCGCTTCCAGGCGAAGTTGCCCGCCTTGTGGTGAACGACGAACATGGTGAACTCGTATCCGCCCGACGTGCGGATCTCCACCATGATCGGGCTGCGCTGAATGGTCATCTCCGAGGGATCGATGACGCGGGGCATGGGCGTCCAGCCCAGTCCGGGGCGCTCGAGGTCGTCCAATGGCGCGTTGGGCCAGACCTTGGCCGAGACGATCTCGAAGCGGCTGAGGACGCCCTGCTCCACGCCCCGGTAATAGCCCACGTCGATGGCCGCCGCGTGCTCGTAGCCCATGTCCGCCAGATACGTGTCGCGGAACCAGCGCAGGGCGTCGAGCGACTCGATCTCCACCAGCGCGATCACGTCCGCATCGAGGCGGCGGATCACGTCGGCCACGGCCTTGGCGCGCTCCGGCGTGATTCCCAGATCCTTGTCGTCGAACTCACCCGACAGGTCCGGGTCGTCCACGTGATCAAAAAGATTCTCGACGTTGTAGGTGGCGATGCGGATGGCGCCCGGGGTGCGCGGCCTGGGTTCGCGCAGTCCGAACGTGATGTCGTCCGGAGGCGCTGGCTCCGTGACCGATGCGGTGGACGGCGGTTCCTGGCCCCGTGACCACGGCGCGACGGAAAGGCCGCAGAGCATCGCGACCGCGACGATGAAACGCGCCAGCAGACCGGCGGATGGGTGGGCGGATGGGTGCTTGGAGGGCATGAACGATCGTACCGGGCCGCCGCCGGCGGGTCAGCCCGGTAATCACATGGGTTGCGGGCCATGCCGGGTGGTGTGACGAATGCAATGGCCTGAACAGGCGGGAATCGAGCGCCCTGCTTCGTCCCGTGCGGCGTGTTTGACATGCTTGATCATCGGGTGGCCGTGGAGGCGCGGCGGCGCGACCATGCCGGACGAACCGCTTCCAACCCGACCGCGGTGTAACACGAGCCATGCCGACGGTGCGGCTATCGCGCGGCCATCCAGGCCGCGATTCATGGTCACGCTGGGCGTGGCGCTGGGGATCGTCATGGGCGTGGCGAGCGGGTGCGTGATGTCGCCGGGACGCCGGCATTACACCGAGCATCGAACCCATCGACTGGAGCCATCGCCCAACCGTCAGGACGAGGTGAGCATCGCCTTCGGCTTCGATCGCGCTTCGCCCGCCCGACCCGCCGCGCCGACCACGGCGGTGGCGACGGTGACGGATCGGTGACGAGGCGGCGCGTGTGAAACCCGGCCGCGAGTCGACTGTGTAGGACTCGACTCGCGGCCGGTGTGCGATGCTTCGACGCGATCGGATCGGCGCGGTCGGTTGCCGCCTATGGCTGCGACTTGAGGATGACGAAGCGTCGAAGCCCGTCGCTGAGCACGGTCAACCGGACGCCCTTCTCGAGGTCGCCCCGTTCGAGCTGTCGCCGCACCTGTTCGGGCGACTCCACCGGCTCGCCGTTGACCTCGACGATCACGTCGCGTGCTCGCAGCCCCGCCCTGCCCGCGGGGCTGAGCGGATCAACCTGCGTGATGACCACGCCCCGCGTGGATCGGTCGAGATTGAGCTGACGAGCCAGGTCGCGCGAGAGCGGTTCGAGCGCCATGCCCAGGTCGTCGCTGGTCGAGGGCTGACCGGCGGGTCGGGCGGCCAGATCCGCGGGCTGCTCGCCGATCTCGACCTTCAGCGTGCGCGTTCGCCCGTCGCGGAAGATGGTGAGTTCGGCGTTCGCGCCCGGCTTGAGCAGGGCCACTTCATTGCGAAGGCGCTCGACGGAAGCGACGGGTCGCCCGTTGATGGCGGTGATGATGTCGCCCGGCTGCACACCGGCCTTTTCCGCCGGGCTGCCCCGGTTCACATCGCCCACCAGCGCGCCGTCGGCGCCGTCATAGTTGAACGAGGCGGCCAGATCCTCATCGAGATTCTGAATGGCCACACCCAGCCACCCACGCACCACCTTGCCGTCGCGGATCAGTTCATCCATGATCTGACGGGCCATGTTGACGGGGATGGCGAAGCCCACGCCCAGGTTGACCCCGGTGCGGCTGACGATGGCGGTGCTGATGCCCACCACCTCGCCCTTGAGGTTGACCAGCGGCCCGCCGCTGTTGCCGGGGTTGATGGCCGCGTCGGTCTGGATGAAGTCCTCGTAGTCGGCGATGCCCATGCGCGACCGGCCCACCGCGCTGACGATGCCGGCGGTGATCGACGAGTTCAGTCCGAAGGGGCTGCCCGCCGCCACCACCCACTGGCCGACGCGCAGCGCGTCGGAATCGCCGAGCACGGCGGGAGTGAGCGACTCATCCGCGTTGATCTGGATCACGGCGAGATCGGTCTTGGGGTCCGTGCCGATCACCCGGGCGGCGTAGCGGCGCTCGTTCTGCAGCGTGACGGTGACTTCATCGGCCCCGGCCACGACGTGGTTGTTGGTGAGGATGTACCCGTCGCGGCTGACGATGACGCCGGATCCCTGCCCCTGCTGCACGAAGGGTTGCGTGGGCTGCTGAGGCGCCTCGAAGAACCGGAAGCCGAAGCGCTCGAAGGGATTCTCACCGCCGAAGAACTCGCGCAGCCGCTGGTCGTCAAGGAACGGCTGGGGCATGATGCGCTGGAACCCGCGCGTCTCCACGCGCCGTGCGGTGGTGATCGAGACGAGCGAGGGCTTGATCGACTGGGCCACTCGCTCGAAGGCAAGCGAGAGTTCGTCCGCCAGGCGCGAGTCCTGCAGCGGCGCGACGGCGCGCGGCTGAACGTCGGCCCAGGTGGTCGCCAGCGGCGCCACGAGCAGCGCCAGCCCGACGGTCGCCGCGGCGGCCGCGAGCATTGGAATCCTGCGGTTGCTGTGAATCATGGTGGTTTCTCCTCAAACGGCGCGGCGCGGCCCGCATGGGGAGCGGGCCGCACCGCCGCCGGTGGATGGGATGCACTCAGCCCTTCACCTTGATCGTGCGTCGCACGGCGGCGCCGGTCTTGGGCAGCCGCACGGCGAGGACGCCGTTGCGGTAATCGGCCGAGGCCTTGGAGGCATCGATGGTGTCGTCGAGCCCGAAGCGTCGGTGGAAGTTGCCCACCCCGTACTCCTGTCGCATCCAGCGGGAGCTCTTCGGGGTACGCGCGGGCACGGCGGCGTCGATGGTCAGCACGCCCCGCTCGACGCCCACCTGGATGCTCTCGCGGGTGCAGCCGGGCAGGTCGGCGAAGATCACGACCTCCTCCGGTCGATCAACGATGTCCACCCGGGGACGGTACGTCCACGTCGCGGAGTTCGAATCGGCGCCGTTCCTCGCGGGGGCGGTGCATGGACTGGTCTGAATGGCGTTGGCCGTGGTGGTCATATCGCACGCTCCTTTCAGTCGTGTCGTCAGGCGAATGAATGACGTGTGCCGCGTCCAGGCGCGAGCCGCCCGGTCACGAGGCGGGCAGGGCCTTCACCTCGATGCGCCGGGTCTGGTACGGCTCGGCCTTGGGCAGCGAGATCATGAGCACCCCGTCGCGCAGCGTGGCCTCCACGCTGTCCACGTTGACGGGCGTCGGCAGCGAAATGGTGCGGCTGAACTCACCGACCGGGCGCTCACGACGCAGCGCCGTACCATCCTCGGGAATCTCGAACCGATGCGCGCCGCGGATGGTCAGCTCCTCCGCCGTCGCCGAGATGTCCACCTGATCGATCGACAGGCCGGGAACTTCGGCTTCGACGTGGATCTTCGACTCGTCCTCCCACACGTTCAGGGCGGGATAGGCCTGCGACGGGGCGAACACCGGCGCCGCCATGTCCTGCTGCCACGAAGTCAGCCGGTCGAAGAGCCGGTCCATCTCATGGGCCAGCGCGTCGAATGAAGTGCCGTTCATCAGCGTTCGAACGAACATCGTGCATCCTCCTTTCGATCTGTTCAACGAACGATGAAATTGGCCCCGGATACGATCCGGGTTCCGACGAATGGCACGATGCAAGGATCGTGCCAGTTCCAGGTTCGCTACGACAAGGCGGCGGTGCGGGTTCGCGCTGTCGAAATCCCCGGCGTTCGACGCGACGGCTGCCAAAATGGCAATCGGAACAGGGGGCGCCCTGAACGCAATGCTTCCGGATTCCACACCCCATGACGGCGCGCGGGTTATCTCGATCGAATACACTGCGACGGTCGAGAAATGGTCAACGATCCATGCAGCGACACTTCTCCCGCCGCCAACTTCTTCGAGACTCCGCCGCCCTCGCCCTGGGGCTGTCCGGCTTGCGCACGCTGGTCTCGCGCCTGTCGATTGAGGGGCTGGTCCCGCAGGAAGGCCCGCCCGGCTACGGTCCGCTGATCGCCGACCCGCGCGGCGTGCTCAACCTGCCCAAGGGATTCTCGTACTCCGTTTTCTCCAAGACGGGCGAGCGCATGGATGACGGCCTGTACGTGCCCGCCGCGCACGACGGCATGGCCGCCTTCCCCGGCCCGGACGGGCTGACGCTTCTCGTGCGCAACCACGAGGCGCCCGCCGCGCTGCCCCGGTACGGCCCGTTCGGGTGGAGCAACGAACTCTTCGCCTCCTTCGACAGACGCCGCATGTACGACGCGGGCTACGGCCGCACCCCCTGCGCCGGGGGCACGACGACTCTGGTGTACGACACACGCTCGCAGACGCTGAAGCGGCACTCCCTCAGTTTGGCCGGCACGGCGGTCAACTGCGCGGGCGGTCCCACGCCGTGGGGATCGTGGATCACCTGCGAGGAGACCGAGCAGCAGGCCGACGGCACGTACGAGAAGAGCCACGGCTACAACTTCGAGGTGCCCGCCAGCGCGGAGATCGCGCTCGCCGAGCCGATTCCGCTCATCGCGATGGGCCGCTTCAAGCACGAGGCGGTCGCCGTGCATCCGCCCACCGGCATCATCTACCAGACCGAGGACCAGCACGAGGGGCTGATCTACCGCTTCATCCCCGCCGTGCCGGGCGAGTTGCGACAGGGCGGGCGGCTTCAGGCCCTGATGGTGCGCGACCGGCCCGGGCTGGACACGCGCAACTGGCCCGGCGATGACGAGTCGGTCGCCCAACCGACGATCTTTCCCGGCGAATCCCACGCCGTGCGCTGGATCGACCTGGAGGAGATCGACTCGCCGAAGAATGACCTGCGTCTGCGCGGCCGCGCCGCCGGGGCGGCGTGCTTCGCGCGGGGCGAGGGCATGTGGCTGGGGCGTGACGGCGTGTATTTCGCCTGCACCAACGGCGGGCCGAAGATGCTCGGGCAGATCTGGAAGTACACGCCCAGTCCGGTGGAAGGCACGCCCGAAGAGAACGACCAGCCAGGCCGTCTGGAACTGTTCATCGAATCCGACGACAAGTCGCTGCTGGAGAACTGCGACAACCTGACCGTCGCACCCTGGGGCGACCTGGTGATCGCCGAGGATTCCCCCGGCACCGATCGGCTGCTGGGCATCACGCCCGAAGGCGTGTGCTACGAAGTGGCCAAGTGCGTGCTGAATGACTCGGAGATGGCCGGCCCGTGTTTTTCGCCCGATGGCTCGACGCTGTTCGTGAACATTCAGACGCCGGGTCTGACGCTGGCGATCACGGGTCCGTGGGGGAGGCGGATCGACTGACCAACTTCGCGTGGTTCTCGATGGAGCACGCCGACACTGTCCCAGAGTACACTCGATTCCTCTCGGACCTGTTGTTTCTGTCTGTTTGAGGGCACGCCTCGCCCATCGGGGAGCGCGCGGTGATCAAGTACATCGGCTCCAAACGAACCCTGATCCCCACCATCCTCGATGCGGTGCGGCGGGCGTCCAATGCGCGCTCCGTCATCGACCTGTTCTCCGGCACCTCGGAGGAATGACACGACGCATGCCGAACGTCGTACGCTGTTCAAGCGTTTGTAGTCGAAGTGATCTCACCTGCTTGCGAGAAGTTCCCGTGTGAGGCTCTTGCTGACGTCCCACATGAGCCGGGCATCTTGCTCAGCAAGTACGACTTGCTGCGTGTATTCGGCCTGTGGGTGAATGAAGTTGCGGTAATCACGAAGGACAACGCCCACGCGCTTCGCGGCATCCCCAATCCATCCAAGCTCGTTACCGACCTCAATGTAGTGGTTGAGCGTCCACTCCTGTAGAGGAAGCGTCTTTCCCTTGAACTGCGGTGCCCGCGATGCTCTGATGAGCGGCGACTTGTCTGTGAGGCGGTTCTGCTTCGACACAAACAACGACTCGAGCAGACCACCCATCATCACGACTGCGGCGAGATTGGCCCCAGCCTGCAGGCAACAGACGCATTCGGCCCAGCGTCTCTCCATGATCTGCTGCATGCGGGGATCAGACGCCAGCGATGCGAAGCTCGGCGGCGCGTCACTGGTAGGCTGGATCGACGCGGCGGGCTGTGCGACAGCGGGCAGCGATTCACGGAGCTTGAGCAATGCCGTTCGGGCAGCCTTGAGGCACGACTTATAGGTAGATCGTGCTGCTGCCTTTGCGGTGCTGTCGAACACCTTCTTGAGAGGTGCATCCACGGCTTCAAGCATGGCGGCGTCGGCGTATGAGTTGACGACTGGGCGGATCTTCTGAAACCACACCTGCGCAACCGTGCGGAAGTGGTCTCTTTCTTCAGCCGAAGTGACCTGTTTGGAAGAGCTCCGAGTGACTACCTTGCGGGCCTGAGCCACGGCTTTGATGGCGTCATCGATGTGGGCGTGCAGGTCCAATGGTTGCTCAGCCGCGGCCCGACCTGCGGGCCTTCTTCGCCGCCTTCTTTCCAAGCTTCTTACGCGAGCCGCGGCCCGACACCCCACCGTTCTCGCCGGTGCCTGGTAGTGTCATTGCAACCAAGTTCTCGCCGACGGTGTTGATCGTGAACGCACCTCGGTCAGCACGGTCGAGGTATCCTTGCGCGACCGCGTTGTTCAAAGTCGCTCTTGGGTTCGTCAACCGATCTCGCCCAGCCCGACGGGTTGCCTCCTGCAAGAACTCCGGAGTGATCGAGTTGCATCGTTGTTCTGTGGGTGCCTCGAAGCGGTAGTAGTAAGCGACGGTTGCAGCGAACTGCATATCGCTCTTGGGCTGCTTCGCCTGCACAAACGAGCGGATGTCCTGCGCTCGCACAGTTGCCCCATACGATTCCGGGGTGCGTACTCCGGCTTCGGATGAGTGATGAAGCGCTGGCTGAGCGTCGGATGTCTTCGCGGATAGCGGGATGCCGAGGCTCTCGGCCACCCATCGCAGCACGCGCTCCTGATCGGGCTTCTCCATCCCCTTGATGGTGTCAGAAACCGTCTTTGCCGCGTCGAACACTGTTGGCTTGCTCTCTTGATGGGAACCCGACATTCTGAGCCTCCTGTTCAACTTCCGACGGGCTCGGTGCGTTGTGGAGATTATACCACCGTTAGGGCGTCTACCTATAGGCCCTATGGGCGGTGTTGCCCCCACAGGTTGGGATCGCTGGGCTCCGGCACTATGCACCTGTGACGCGATCGCATACACTGCCACTCACGCGATGCCCAGGCTTGCAGTTCGGTCCCGGTGGCCCGAGCCACTGGCAAGCCGTCGCGAAGGAGGTCGCTGATGGGCATGGACAGTCGGAAGCTCTCGGCCCGGCTCAAGCAGCCGGGCCACGACCAGACGTACCGGGCGTCAGAGGGCAACTTCTCCGCCTTCCTGCGCGACGTGCTGAACCCGGATCTGTTCGAGGTGACCGACAAGCCCGCCGACCTCCGGAAGATGCTGCCACCCACGGCCGAGGACGGGGACGGCAAGTCCTACGGCGTCGTCCCGGAGGTCAGCATCATGTGCAAGTCGACGAGGCGCAAGCTCTACTTCGAGGTGAAGAAGCAGGGCCCAGCGGGCAACGCAGACGAGCGTGCCTGCAAGCACCACACGGTGCAGTTCCAGAAGCGGCTCCGCGAGTTCACCGGCTTCCAGTACCACTCCTTCATTACGATCATGTGCGAGTCGCTGGCGACGCTCCCTCGGTACGTTACGAAGCACCCGTACTACTTCGAGCCTGACAACTACTTCTGCTGGTGCGACTACAGCGACACGGCCGCGCTCAGGGCCTTCCTTGAGCGTGTGATCCGAAGGACGATCCTCGACGACCAGAGTGCGCAGGTGTTCCGGGCTCACGGCAGCCCGGGCAGCGGCGGCGCGAGATGACGCCTATGCCTTACTGCCCAGCAAGCCCCTACACCCGGAGCGATTCGTGATCAAGTACATCGGTTCAAAGCGCACCCTGATCCCCACCATCCTCGATGCGGTGCGGCGGGCGTCCAATGCGCGCTCCGTCATCGACCTGTTCTCCGGCACCTCGCGCGTCGGTCACGCGCTCAAGGCCGCCGGGTACCGCGTGCTCTCGAACGATCACAACGCCTACGCCGCAACACTGGCGCGGTGCTACGTCCAGGCAGACGCGGAGGATGTGCTGGACGACGCCAGGAAACTCGTCCGCGAGTTCAACGTGATCGCTGGGGGGAAGGGCGAGCCGGGGTACTTCACCGAGACGTTCTGTGTGAAGTCCCGCTTCTTCCAGCCGAAGAACGGAGCGCGCATCGATGCGATCCGCGAGGCGATCGCGGCCAAGGGGCTTGAACCGGAACTCGAAGCGGTGATGCTCGTCTCCCTGATGGAGGCCGCGGACCGCGTGGACTCCACGACCGGCCTGCAGATGGCGTACCTCAAGACATGGGCGCCGCGCGCCCACAACGACCTGGAGTTGCGCGTCCCCCACGTGCTGCCTCGCGCCAGGCACGGCAAGGGGCAGGCGACGTGCCTGGAGGCGCTGGAAGCGGCCGCCACGCTCGAAGCCGATGTGGCGTACATCGACCCGCCCTACAACCAGCACTCGTACCTGGGCAACTACCACATCTGGGAATCGCTGGTGCGCTGGGACAAGCCGCAGGTCTACGGCATCGCCTGCAAGCGCGTCGACTGCAGGCAGCGACAGAGCATCTTCAACTCGCGGCCGCGATTCGCGGACGCGATGCGGAAGCTCCTCTCCGCCGTCCGCGCCCCGGTGCTGGTCGTGTCGTTCAACAACGAGGGCTATCTGCAGCGCGAGGACATGGAATCCATGCTCGCGGCCTTGTGGGACGGCGAGGGAAAGGTCACAACCATTGAGAACGACTTCAAGCGGTACGTCGGCGCGCAGATCGGCATCTACAACCCGCAGGGGGAGAAGGTCGGCGCCGTCAGCCACCTGGCGAACAAGGAGTACATCTACGTCGTCTCGCGCGAGTGTCTTGCCGAACGGCTCGCCCCGATCCGGGCGAAGCGGACCGAGCAGCCGGGTCTGTTTGTCTGAATGCGGGCGACACGGTGATCGTGGGGGTTCCCCCCGCTGCGGACCGGTTGCCGGGCGTCACGCCCGCTCAACCAGCATGCTGACGCTGTTGCCGCCGCCCAGGCAGAGCGACGCCACGCCGCGCTGGCCGCCCGTGCGGGCGAGTTGATGCAGCAAAGTCGTCAGGACCCGCGCGCCCGAGCCGCCGATGGGGTGGCCCAGGGCGATGCCGCCGCCGCAGATGTTGAGCCGCTCCTCGGGGATACCCAGCTCGCCCACGTTGGCCAGCACCTGCGAGGCGAAGGCCTCGTTCAGTTCAAACAGGTCGATGTCCTTCACCGCCAGATTGTTGCGCTTGAGCATCGCGGCGATGCCCAGCGCGGGGGCGTCGAAGATGTCCTTGGGCGCCACGCCCGAGGTGTAGTAGTCCACGATGCGCGCCAGGGGTTTCGCGCCCAGTTGCCTGGCCTTCTCCTCGCTGGCGACGACCACAGCGGCCGCGCCGTCGGAAATCTGCGAGGCGTTGCCCGCGGTGATGAACTCGTGGCCCGGCACGGGACGGAGTTTCGCCAGCCCCTCGGCGGTCGAGTCGCTCCGGATGCCTTCATCCACGCTGAGGCCGCCTTCCGGCCCCGGCGCTTTGCGGTTGCCGATCTGCTCGCCGGTCAGAGGGACGATTTCCGACTTGAACCATCCTTCCGCCGTGGCCCTGGCGGCTCGCTGGTGGCTTTGGGCGCTGAAGCGGTCAAGGTTCTCGCGCTTCAGCCCGTGCTTCTTCGCGGTGTGGTCGGCGGCGTTGGTCATGCCCCAGCACTCGATGGCGCAGGTCAGCCCGTCGAACTGCATGTGATCCCTGAACTCCATCGGTCCGAACTTTGTCCCGCCGCGCAGGTAGGCGAAGTGGGGGGCGAGGGTCATGTTCTCGAAGCCGCCCGCGACCACGAGATGGTTGTCTCCCGCCTTGATTGATTGCGCCGCCAGCATGACGGCCTGCAGGCCCGATCCGCACACCTTGTTGATCGTCTGGGCGCTCAGCGAGTGGGGCAACCCGGCCTTCAGACCCGCCTGGCGGGCGGGGTTCTGGCCCAGCCCCGCCTGAAGCACGCAGCCCATGATGCACTCATTGACGTGATCCGCCGCGCCGGGGACAGCGTCCAGCACCGCCCTGATGGCGTACGCCCCCAGCACCGGCGACGGCGTGTTCGAATACGCGCCAAGGAAGCGGCCGATGGGCGTGCGTCGAGCGGCGAGGATCACGGGGTGCGGCATCGGTGATTACTCCGTTCAGTCGAGTACCGATCGTAGGAGCGGACCCCGGACTGGTCACGATGAGCGTCGGCCGCTTCCGCACCGATCCCCGGGCTGTCAGTCTGCTCCGGCACTCCTACGCTCATCCCATGATGCCGACGATCACTGAGACGCCCGTCACATCCGAAGCCGACCACGCCGTCACCCGGCCTCGATTCACGCGCGACAACCTCGCCACGCTTCAGGGCCACATTCTCGCCGAGGAGGAGAAGCACCCGCAGGCCAAGGGCGACCTGTCGTGGATTCTCTCCGCCATGTCGCTCGCCGCCAAGACCATCGCCAACAAGGTCCGGCGGGCGCGCATCGAGGACGTGCTCGGCGATCACGGCGAAGCCAACATCCACGGCGAGGGGCAGCAGAAACTCGATGTCATCGCCAACGAGATTCTCCTGCGCTGTCTCGGCGCGCGCCCCAGCGTGGCGGTGGTGGCGTCGGAGGAGGATGAGGAGCCGACCATCATCCGCCGCGGGCACGAGGGCGGAAAGTACTGCGTGATCTTCGACCCGCTCGATGGCTCGTCCAACCTCGATGTCTGCGTCAGCGTGGGCACCATCTTCTCGATCCTGCGCAACGACCCGACCATTCCGGGCGCGGTGGAGACCCTCTGCCAGCCCGGTTCGCGCCAGGTGGCGGCGGGGTACATCCTCTACGGCTCCTCCACCGTCTTCGTGCTCACCACCGGGTCGGGTGTGGACATGTTCGTGCTTGACCAGGCCATCGGGTCGTTCGTGCTGGTCAAGCGGAACATCAGCATTCCGCGATCCGGCGCCACCTACTCGGTCAACGAGGGCTACCGCGATACCTTCCCCGAGGGCTACACCCGCTACCTCGACTGGGCGCACCGTCAGGGTTATTCGCTGCGCTACATCGGGTCGATGGTGGCGGATGTCCACCGCACGCTGATGAAGGGCGGCGTCTTCCTGTACCCGCCCACGAAGAAGAACCCCGAAGGCAAACTGCGCCTGATGTACGAGGCCAACCCCATGGCCATGATCATCGAGCAGGCGGGGGGCAGAGCCGTGACGGGTTCCGCCGGTCCTGAACCCTCTTCTTCCGGGGGCGGGAGAGGGCAGGGTGAGGGTCCATCACCCGATCGCATCCTCGACATCGTTCCCACCAGCATCCACCAGCGGACGCCACTGGTCATCGGCTCGCCCGACGAGGTTGACGCCGTGCTTCGTCATCTGTGATCCCGTCAACCGCTGAGAGTTGTCCAAGCCCGACACCGCGCCATGCCCCTTACGCCCTACACCCGCGAAACCATCGAGAACTGGGTCGGGGACTTCTGTCACTCCGATCGACTGCGACAGGTCCACCCGGCAGTCCGCGAGTATGCGGCCGCCGTGCTGGTCGAGTTCCTCTCTCACGCGGTCAAGGCGGCCGGCGCACGAATGGGAGAACAGAATCCCCAGCCCGGCGATGTCGAGGAGCCGGACCTCAGGACCGCGCTGCTGGATCGCGTCGCCCGCCTCGACCTGCCCGAGACAGCCCGCCCTCATGTGCCCGCGCTGGGCGCTCTGTTCCTCGCCGGGCTGGAAGAGGATGGCCGCCTCAGCGGCGGACGCATGCTCGGCGTGTTCATCCGCGCGCTGCGCGAATCCTTCGAGCGGGCCGCGTCCGGCAAGGGCGAAACCTACACACGCCCAGGCAGCAAGATCGGCCGCAACGACCCCTGCCCGTGCGGCAGTGGACGCAAGTACAAGGCGTGCTGTCTCAGGGGGTGAGCGGCTGAGGCGAACTGCCGGGGCCGGACGTGGCAGGGTGACGTGATGCCCGCGATGCCCACCCCCGTCGCCCACGTTGACTTCGCGGTCAGGCGCCGCGGATCGCTCGACGGGCGCCGAACCATCGACGCCCCAGCCACAGCGAGACGCTCACCAGCCCGATCAGCACCGGCACCTCGACCAGTGGACCGATGACCGTGGCGAAAGCCATGCCCGAGGTGATGCCGAAGACCGAGATCGCCACCGCGATGGCCAGCTCGAAGTTGTTGCCGCTGGCGGTGAACGCCAGTGTCGCCGAGCGCTCATAGTCCGCCCCGACGCGGCGGGCCATGAAGAACGACGCGAAGAACATGATGATGAAGTAAAGCACGAGCGGCACCGCGATCCGCAGGATGTCCAGCGGTGATTCCACGATCCGATCCCCCTGCAGTCCGAACATCACCACGATGGTGAAGAGCAGCGCCACCAGCGTGATGGGCGAGATTCGAGGAAGAAATGTCCCGGTGTACCAGGCGTCGCCCTTGGTCGCCCGCAGAATCAGCCGCGTGATCATGCCGCCGAAGAAGGGGATGCCCAGGTAGATCATCACGCTGGCGAAGATGCTCGCCATGCTCACCTCGACGACCGCGCCTTCCAGGCCGATCAGCGGCGGCAGCCAGGTCATGAAGACCCACGCGTACAGCCCGAAGAACAGGACTTGGAAGATGCTGTTGAACGCCACCAGTCCCGCAGCGTACTCGGCGCTGCCCCTGGCCAGGTCGTTCCATACCAGCACCATGGCGATGCATCGCGCCAGCCCCACCATGATCAGGCCGAGCATGTAGTCGGGCTTGTCGTGCAGAAAGATGGCCGCGAGCACGAACATCAGAACCGGACCGACGATCCAGTTCTGGATCAGCGAGAGCACGAGCACCTTCCAGTCGCGGAAGATCGTCGGCAGTTCCTCGTATCGCACCTTCGCCAGCGGCGGGTACATCATGAGGATCAGCCCGATCGCGATGGGGATGTTGGTCGTGCCGACCGATACGCGATCGAGCACTTCCGCCATGCCGGGCGCCAGGCGCCCAAGCGCCACGCCCGACGCCATCGCCAGGAAGATCCACAGGGTGAGGTATCGGTCGAGGAAGGAGAGGCGACCGTTGCGACAGGGTGGACATTCGGCGATGGCGTCGGGCATGTTGCGGCTCATCTGGACGCGGGCGCAGGGATCAGCGGGGCTTCCGCGCCGTGATGTTGAGCGAGGTCACATAATCCGCCGGGCGCGTGCCCTTCGGCAGGGACTCGCCGATCTGCCGGTAGAGCGGATCCTGGAACGATTCGAGCGTGCGCACGTAGTCCGACTTGGCCTCGAGCACGATCTCCGCCAGTCCGGCGTTGTGGGCGTACTGTTCGGTCTGGGCGGGCGTCACCGCGCCGGCCACGCAGCCGATGAGCGACTCGACGGCGTGGGCCACCTCGGGCGGCAGTGGGCGGAGCAGGGCCAGGTCGCTCACCGCCACGCGACCGCCGGGCTTGAGCACGCGGGCGATTTCGCGCCACACCTGCGCCTTGTCGGGCGAGAGGTTGAGCACGCAGTTGGAGATGACGACATCCACGCTGGCGTCGGCCACGGGCAGATGCTCGATCTCGCCGAGTCGGAACTCGACGTTGTTCAGACCAGTGGACTTCCGGTACGACTCGACGTTGCGCCGGGCCTTGGCGATCATGTCGGCGGTCATGTCCACGCCGATCACGCGCCCCGTCGGGCCGACCTTCGGTCCCGCGAGGAACACGTCGAACCCGCCACCGGAGCCGAGGTCGAGCACGACTTCGCCCGGCTTGAGCGAGGCCAGCGCGGTGGGGTTGCCGCACGAAAGCCCCATGTTGGCGCCTTCGGGGAGTCCGGCGAGTTCCTCGGCGGAGTAGCCGACTTCCTCGGCGATGGCGGCGGCATCAACACCCCCGCAGCAGCCGCCTCCGCCGCAACAGCCGCCCCCCGCGCCGACGGGCTGCTCGCGGGCGATGGCGCCGTACCCCTGGCGCACGGCGGCGCGGACGGCTTCGGGATCGGTGGGTGTGAACGTGGTCATGGTCAGTTCCTTTCGCGCGGCAGATCAGCCGCAACAGGGTGATGAGGGTTCGCCGGTCGCGTTCGCCGCGGCCGTTTCAGATGCATTGGCGGAAGGCGGACAGCAGCCGCCCATGCGCTGCCGAAGGCAGATCTCCACCGGGTCGGTGGCCAGGATGCGTCGTAGGTGTTCGTCGTCGGCGATGATCCGCTCGTCATCCGCCAGCGTGTCGAGCACCAGGGTGAGGGCGCGGTGTACGGCAGGGCTGCCTTCGGACTCGCTGGGGAGCCGGTAGTGCATCCAACGACCGTCCTTGCGGCTTTCGAGCATCCCCGCCATGCGAAGCACGGATAGGTGTTTGGAAACCGTGGACGGAGCCAGTTGAAGCAGCTCGATCACCTGGCACACGCACAGTTCACCATGCCTCAGGGCGGCCAGGATTCGCAGCCGGTTATCGTCCGCCAGGGCCTTCGTGATGGTTGAGAGTTCACGCATGATTGTCACCGATGATTCGCCAGATGACGAAATATAGGATGCCTGAGCGTAGACCCGGATACAGGTATCAAGAAAAAATGGTCAGGCCGCTTCGACCTCGCTTCCGGCGGCCGTAGGCGCCCGATCGCCGGTTCTTGATTCCACCTGCCACGTCGCTACGCTTCGGTCTTGTCGCCCCCGCCGAGGGGGCTGCTCCCGTCGGGAGCATCCACGACACCCCCAGCAGGATTCACGGACCCATGTACGACACGCGCAACGCAGGCCCCGGTGCTCCGACCCGCCCCAATACACGCATCACCACCATCGGCACGGGCGGACGACCCTTCGTGGACTACAAGAACGTGGAAGATCTGCGGCGGCTGATGACTCCCAACGGCAAGATCTATCCCCGCAAGCGAACCGGCGCCACCGCCCGCGAGCAGCGGATGCTCTCGCAGGCCATCAAGCGGGCGCGGTACATGGGGCTGCTGCCCTACACCAGCGCGACGCTGTGACGACGCCGCCGGGATTCCCGTTGCCGGTATTCACTGTTCGGATGTCGGTTCTCACCCGGCGCGATTGAGGCGACGTCGGAGCCATCGCATGGCCTCCGTCCAGCCGTGCTCCGCGCAGGCGACGAGCCAGCGAACGCGCAGCCGTCGAAGGCCCTCGTCGTGCGGGTGAAGAGCCAGCCCGCGGCGGAGACGGGTCGCGGCGACTCGGAGCCGCCCGCGCAGGAGCGCCACCAGCGTCAGGTTGTACATCGCCTCGACGCACGTGGGTTCAAGACGCAGCACCCGCCGAGCCGCGCCGGCGCCGGCGCGGAGTTCACCGAGCCGGAACCGCGCCAGCGACAGGCGGCGGAGTGACTGGATCGTTTCTCCATCCTCCCGGAGGGTTCGCTCAAGCACCTCGACGGCCTCGCGATCCATTCCCGCATCGAGCAGCAGCTTGCCCAGACGTGGAGCGTCGAAGCGTGGAGAGTCGCCAAGACTGGCGAGGGCCTCTTCCAGCCGACCGCTGGCTCGGTACAGGTCGAGTTCGTGCGTGAGGCAGGCGCGGGCCTCGCTGACGTGGCGCCGCTTGAGCAGCGTTTCGGCCAGCAGCAGCCGCACCCCGGGGCAGCCGGGGTCCAGCTTCAGGACCAGCTCGAACTCGACGTGGGCCTGATCGAGACGGTTGGTGGCCAGCGCGATCTCGCCCAGCCGCAGATGCGCTTCGGCGTGCGCGGGTTGAAGCTCCAGCACGCGGCGGTACTTCTCGGCGGCCTCGGGGTAGCGTCCGGATTCGAAGAGCAGGTCGCCGTAATCAAGCAGCGCGTCGATGTTGCCGGGATCATCCCGCAACTCGCGCAGATACATCTGCAGGGCGCGGTGCTGGCGATCGGTGGCGGCGTAGACCCGACCAAGGTTGGCCCGAACGCGCGGCAGGTTGGGCGCAACACGCAGCGCCTCCTTCAGGCACCACTCCGCCCGCTCGAACGAGCCGCGCTGAATCAGCGATTCAGCGATGGCGGCGAAGCACGGACCGCTCTCCTCGATCATCTGCTGGGAGAGGTAGAACGCAGTCTCCGCCTGGTCATGCCGACCCAGGCGGGTGAGGCACTCGATCTGGGTGGCGTAGGCGGGTTCGCACCGTGGATCGACGCGAAGCACGCGGTCGAACCAGGTGATGGCTTCCTCAAGCCGGCCCAGCCGGGCCGCCGTCATGCCCGCCGAGAGCAGGGGGGGCACTTCATCGGGGAGCAGTTCCGTGGCCCGGGTGAACGCGCCGTACGCCTCGGCATCTCGCCCGGCGGCCTCAAGCGTCAGTCCCAGGTTGTAGTGCCACTCCGGCTGATGCGGATTGAGCGCAATCGCCTTGCGCAGCTCCGCCTCGGCCTCGGACCAGCGGCCCCGCTCGAAGAGCTCGAGCGCCCGATCGACATGGTGTTCCGCATCTGACCAGTCGTTCATTTCGCCTCGCCGGAGTGGTTTCGCTTCGATTCAGCCGCACCGCGGACCTATTGTAACCGATACAAGGGAATGAGACCGGTCGATCTATCGTCTGAAGCGTCATGACGCGCCCAGTTTCCCCACGCCCTCGAACCCCGCGCAAGCCCGGCGGACGACCGGGCGCGGCGGCACGTCTTCTTCTGGCGGGCCTCTGTCTGGTCGGGGCGGCTCCCGCCCTGGCGTTTCAGGCGGATCTCCCCGCGCTGAATGACCGGCAGAAGCAGGAGCTGGCGTTCTTCACCGAGTCGCTCCGCAACACCACCAACTCCGCGTCAAGCCGGGCGTTCGCGGCCCAGCAGCTGGTCCGACTGGGCGTGCCCCAGGCGGTGACGGTGCTCGAGGAGTCGCTTCGCAGCGGGGATGGCGACCTGATCGCGGCGGTCATCCGCGGCCTGGAGATGGAGCCATCCGCGCCCCCCGGGCTGCTCGATCCCCTGGCCCTGGCGCTGAAAGGCGCCACGCCCCAGCGGGCCCAGACGCTGGCCGTCATTCTGGCCCGGTACGGAGAGCGCGGACTGGTCAAGGTGACGGACTTCGCGCTCGACGCCACCAACGAACCGGCGGTTCGCCTGGGCGCCATCCGGGCGCTGGTCGGCTTTCGATCACCGGAGACGGTCCGGGCCAGCGTCGATGCGCTGGTGCGCATCATCCAGCCCCAGCGCAACGAGCCGCAGGCGATTCTTGACGCGGCCTACGAGTCGCTCGAGCGGCTGACCTCCCTCACCAACTTCGGACGAGACACCGAGGCGTGGAGTGAATGGTGGGCGCTGATGCACCGAAGGCCGCTGGAGGACTGGCTGCCCAGCGAGGTGGACCGGCTCGTCCAGCGGCTGGAGGCGGCGCAGCGACAGGCGGAACTGATGAAGGCCGAGAATGACGCGCTCCAGAAGAAACTGGACGACACGCTCAAGGAGCTGTGGTTCAAGCTCGTTGATCTGGACCCCACCCGCGCCCGGGCCCAGGCGGAACTGACGAAATGGATGGGGGACGAACATCCGTTTCTGCGTCGCTGGGCGCTCAATCGGGCGGACATCCAGACTTCGGAGAACCTGCCCCTGACCGACGAGGTCCGACGGGCCATCGTGGCGCGGCTCGAAGATGGTGTTCCCGACATTCGAGTGGCCAGCGCCCGGCTCCTGCACAAGATCGGGCATCCGGACACCGCGGCGCTGGTCGGCGCTGCGCTGGAGAAGGAGACCGTCGCGGAGAACCGGCTTGGCTTTCTTGACATCCTCGGGCGCCGAGCCGCGCCGGCCGCGCTGCCCACGCTGCTGACTCTGATGAAGGCGCCAGCGACGCGGGACGGCGCCGTGGGCGCGGTGCAGCGCATCGTCACCGACGGCGTCCTCCCCCCGGACCAGCGGGGCGTGGTGCTCGAAGCCGCCAGGGAGGCGTTCGGCGCCGCCGTGACGCGCGGCACGATCCGCCTGCTCGCCTCGCTCGCCGAAGCGGCTGACGTGGAGAAGATCATCCCGCTTCTGGATCACGCGGAGGCGACCATCCGCACCGCCGCCGCCGAGGCCCTGCGCCCCTTCGCCACGGCATGGGGAGAACTGTTCACGCGGTCGCAGGACGCGGCGATCTATCCCTCCGCCGTGCATGTGCTGGCCAACGGAGAGCCGACCATCTCGAACTTCGAGCGCCTGATCGCGCTGGTGCCTCCCACGGCGGATCATCAGCGCACCTGGCGCGAGGGGCTTCGCGGGTTGGGCAATCGGCTCACCCCCGCCGACCTGGTGATCGCCGATCGGGCGCTTGTCGCGGTGCCGGTGGATCGTCTGCCGACGCCTGACGTATGGGTGCTTCGTGAGTCGATTCTGGCGCGGGTGCTGACCATGCCGCTCGACGGCGTGCCGACGGACGTTCGTGCGCAGCTGCACCTGGTGCTGGCCCGTGTTCGGGTGCGACTGGGGCAGTTTGAACCCGCGCTGGTCGCGCTGGACCGCACCAACGGCGCGCCCAACGGTCTGGCCACGGAAGCGGCGCAGATCCGCTTTGACGTGCTGCTCCGCCTGGGTCGCTACGACGAAGCCGCATTGCTTCGCGCCAACGCCGCGGACTGGATTGCGGCCCTGGAGCGCCTGATGGAGGGCGACCTGAAGATCGCCGCCGCCGTCAAGACTGAAATTGAACGACGCTTCACCGACCTGAGCGAACAGGCCAGGGAGCAGATTCGGGCGATCGCGTCGCGGCTGCCTCCCGTGTCGCCCCCTGCCGGGAATGGCGGGGATGGCGGCGGCGGAAGCGGGGGCAACAGTGTCGGCGGCGTCGGAGCACACGAATCGTCCACCTCGGACAACGGCGAGCATGACGGGGTCGCCTCCGCGGGCACGTCGTGATCGAGCGCGCCATCGAGATTCTGTCCGCCTCGCGGCGCGTGGTGACCTTCTCCGGTGCGGGGTTGAGCGCGGAATCAGGCGTTCCCACCTTTCGTGACGCGAGCAGCAGGGGATTGTGGTCGCGGTACGACCCGATGAAGCTGGCTTCGCCCGAAGGGTTCGCCGCCGACCCGGAGACAGTCATCGCCTGGTACAACTGGCGCCGCACGGTGCTGGCGGGGGTTGAGCCCAACGCGGCTCACCGGGCGCTGGCGGCGCGGACTGACATGCTGCACGTCACGCAGAACGTGGATGATCTGCTGGAGCGGGCCGGCGCCCCCGCCGACAACGTCGTGCATCTCCACGGGTCGATGACGATCGACCGCTGCCATCGTACGTGCGGTTTTGTCGAGCGGGTGGAGCTGGCCAGCCCGCCGCCCCGGCGCCTCTGCCCGACGTGCACCGCCCCCATGCGCCCCGGGGTGGTGTGGTTCGGCGAATCGCTCCCGCCCGAGGCGTGGACCCGCGCCGCCGAGGCCAGCGGCTCATGCGACGCCATGATCGTCATCGGCACCAGCGCGGCGGTGTACCCCGCCGCCGGGCTGATCGGAGTCGCCAGGCAGGCGGGCGCGTCGGTCATCGTCATCAACGCGGAACGAACCGACGCCAGCCGTCTCGCGGACGTGGAGATCATCGGCATGGCGGGCGAGATCGTGCCGCGTCTGGTGTCGCCGCGATAGCCCGGCTCTCCGTCAGGGGCGGAGGGCGTTCCGATCGTTGGCGAACTCGCCATGCCTTCCTACCGTCAGGCATGCCCAGACGAAACGCATCCACCAGCACCCGAATCGAGCGCGACTCGATGGGTGAGATGACCGTTCCCGCCCACGTGCTCTACGGCGCCACCACGCAGCGCGCGGTGCTGAACTTTCCGGTGTCGGGACGCCCCGTCCCACCGCCCGTGATCCACGCCTTCGCCCTGCTCAAGAAGGCCTGCGCCGAGGCCAATGGACAGCTGAGGAAACTCGACCGCAAACGCCTCTCGCTCATCACCCGCGCATGCGACGAGATCATGGAAGGGCTGGCGGCGCCGAAGAACGATTCGGCATCTGCGGACCGACAGGCGACAGTCGACAGCCGATGGTCCGCCGACGACATGATGGCCCACTTCCCCATCGACATCTACCAGACCGGCTCGGGCACCTCGACCAACATGAACGTGAACGAGGTGATCTCGAACCTGGCGTGCGGCTACGTGGGCAAGCCGATTGGAGCGCGCGATCCGGTGCATCCCAACGATCACGTGAACATGGGGCAGTCGAGCAACGACACATTTCCCACCGCCATGCAGGTGGCGGCGGCGGTGGCGATCAGGACCTCGCTCATTCCCGCGCTCAGGGGACTGGCGAAGTCGCTGCACCGGAAAGCGCGGGCGTGGGACCGAATCGTCAAGATCGGGCGTACCCACCTGATGGACGCCACCCCGCTTCGGCTGGGGCAGGAGTTCTCCGGCTTCGCCGCCCAGGCCGACTACGCCGTGCTTCGAGCCGAGCGGGCCATGATGCGGCTGGCCGAGAACCTGCCCATCGGCGGTACGGCGGTGGGTACGGGCATCAACACGCATCCGCGGTTCGGCAGACTGGTGGCGGCGCGGCTCGCCAGGGCCACGGGCGTGCCTTTCCGCGAGGCGGCCAATCATTTCGAGGCCCAGGCCACGCGCGACTGCGTGGTCGAGGCCTCGGGCGAACTCAGGACCATTGCCGTCTCGCTCTCCAAGATCGCCAATGACATCCGTCTGCTGGGCTCCGGCCCCCGGTGCGGCTTGTTCGAACTGGCCTTGCCCGCCACGCAGCCGGGGTCGTCCATCATGCCCGGCAAGGTGAACCCGGTGATCTGCGAGTCGGTGATGCAGGTCTGTTGCGCGGTGATCGGAAACGACGCAGCCATCACCGCGGCGGGGCTGGGCGGCGTGGGCTCGCTGCTGCAACTGAACGTGGCCATGCCGGTGATGGCGGCGGCCCTGACGGACTCGATCACGCTGCTGTCCCGCGCGTCGGAAATGTTCGTGTCGCGCTGCCTCAACGATCTGCAGGTCAACAAGGCCATCGCCACCGGCATGGTGGAGAAGTCCCTGATGATGTGTACGTCGCTGGCGCCGGAGATCGGCTACGACGCCGCCGCCAAGGTGGCCAAGGAGGCCTTCGCGTCCGGTCAGACCGTGCGCGAGTATGTGCTGCAGCATCGACTGATTGAGCCGAAGCGGCTGGACCAGCTGCTTGACCCGTGGTCGATGACGGAGCCGAGCGCCAAGGGAGGGGCGAAGGTGGAGGGGGGGTGACGGTCGTCACGCCGGAGTGCTCCATGTCCATCGCATCCATCCGCACCGATTACCACGGCGCCCCGCTCGATGAAACCGAGGCGGCTCGCGATCCCTTCGAGCAGTTTCGCGCCTGGATCGAGGCGGCCCTGATGTCGAAGACCCCGGAGCCGACGGCCATGGTCGTCGCCACCGCCGACGAGCAGGGACGTCCTTCGGCGCGGGTCATGCTGCTCAAAGGGTTCGATGAACGTGGGTTTACGTTCTTCACGAACTACGAAAGCCGTAAGGGGGCGCATCTGGCGGTCAACCCCCACGCGGCGATGACGTTCTTCTGGCCGGAGCTGCATCGACAGGTGCGGATCGAGGGGAGCGTGGAGCGCGTGGCGCGCGAGGAGTCGATCGAGTACTTCTCCTCAAGGCCGCGCGACAGTCAACTGGGCGCATGGGCGTCGCACCAGAGCGCGGCCATCCCCGGCAGGCACACGCTCGCTGCGCGCATGGAGGTGATGTCCAAGCGCTTTCCGGAAGGAACGCCAGTCCCAACGCCGGAGCACTGGGGTGGGTACCGGCTCAGCCCGACCATGATCGAGTTCTGGCAGGGCAGGCCAAGCCGCCTTCATGACCGGCTTCGGTACACGCGGCTTGCGGATGGGTCGTGGAGGATCGATCGACTCGCCCCGTAACTCACCTCGCGCGACCCCGCCATGCGGTTGTTCGCCTTCCAGCCCCACGCTACGCTGCGATCGGCGCGGCCGGACAGCGCGGCCTCCCGATCCCGGTCTTTCCAGTCCGATGGCGAACTGTGATGTCCAACGCTTCACCTCTCACATCCGATCCCTCGCGCCGATCATGGGTTGACGCCGCCAACGACCCGGCGTGCGATTTTCCGCTTCAGAACCTGCCCCTGGGCGTCTTCTCGCGTTCCGGCGATGACGAGCCGCCTCGCCTTGGCGCGGCCATTGGCGACCGCATTCTCGATCTGAACGCCTGCGAGGAATCGGGCCTCCTTTCAGCCCTGCCCGCTGAAACCCGCTGTGCCCTGCATGCCGAGGCGCTCAACGACCTGATGGGCCAGGGACGCGCGGCCTGCCGCGCCCTGCGAGAGGAGCTGTTCGCCCTGCTGAGCGCCGAGGCGGGGTCGCCCCTCGAAGCCGACGGCGACCTGCAACGCCGCCTGCTCGTGCCCATGGCGGACGCCACGATGCATCGACCAGCCCGCATCGGCGATTACACCGACTTCTACGCCTCGATCCACCACGCCACCAACGTCGGCTCGATGTTCCGACCCGACAATCCGCTCCTGCCCAATTACAAGCACCTGCCGGTGGGCTACCACGGGCGCGCCAGTTCGATCGTCGTCTCCGGAACGCCGATCCGGCGACCGATGGGCCAGATTCAGCCGGATGAGACGAAGCCGCCCATCTTCGGTCCATGCCGCCTGCTCGATTACGAGATGGAGATGGGCGTCTTTGTCGGTCCGGGCAACGAACTGGGGTCGCGCATCGCCATGCCCGACGCGGCGGCGCACCTGTTCGGCATGGTCATCGTCAACGACTGGTCGGCCCGCGATGTGCAGAAGTGGGAGTACCAGCCGCTCGGTCCGTTCAACGCCAAGAACTTCGCCACCACGATCAGTCCATGGGTGGTGACGATGGACGCGCTGGAGCCGTACCGTGTGCCGGGCCCCAGCCGCGCCGCCGACGATCCGCCGGTGCTGGACTACCTGCGACCGACCGAGGACATGGGATTTGACATCACCGTGGAAGTGTGGCTGAGGGGCGCGGGGGTCGGCGATCCGGTGCTGGTGTCCCGCGGAGCGTTCCGCGACATGTACTGGACCATCGCCCAGATGCTCGTGCATCACACCTCCACCGGATGCAACCTCATGCCGGGCGACCTGCTGGCGTCCGGCACCATCTCCGGTTCCGCCGAGGTCAGCCGCGGCTGCCTGTTGGAGCGCACCTGGCGCGGGACGAAGCCCATCCGGCTGGCCGACGGAACCGAGCGCCGGTTCCTGCAGGACGGCGACGAGGTCATCATGCGGGCGTACTGCCTGCGCGACGGTGCGGCGCGGATCGGCTTCGGCGAGTGCCGAGGGATCATCACCCCCGCGACGCCCTGACTTCGGCCGTGCACGGGACGATTCGCGGAGACGTGGGCGGCGCGAGAATCGCTATCATTCCGCCTCACTCACCATCGAGGTTCCCATCACATGACCGACCCCCGCTGCACGAAACTAGCCGAACTGCTCATCAACTACTCCTGCCGCATGAAGAAGGGGGAGCACGTGCTGATCGAGGCGTTCGACTGTCCCGAGTCGATCGTGATCGAACTGGTGCGGGCGGCTCGGCGGGCCAAGGCCCATCCCCACGTGGCCATCCGCAACGGGCGGGTGATGCGGGCGCTGGTCGAGGACGCGGGAGAGGACAACCTCACCGCCTGGGCCGACTACGACCTGCGACGGATGACGCTCATGCAGGCCTACATCGGCCTTCGCGGCAGCGCCAACGTCAGTGAAATGGCCGGCGTGCCTGACAGGCAGATGAAGGCGTGGGGGCGGTTGTACCAGAAGCCGGTTCATTTCGAGCAGCGCGTCAACAGGACGCGCTGGTGCGTGCTGCGCTGGCCCACGCCTTCCATGGCTCAACTGGCGCAGATGTCCACCGAGCAGTTCGAGACGTTCTACTTCGACGTCTGCACCATGGACTACAGGAAGATGGACGCGGCGGCCAGGAAACTCTCCACGCGCCTCCGCAAGACCGACAAGGTCCATCTCAAGGGGCCGGGCGACACGGACCTGACCTTCTCGATCAAGGGCATTCCCAACGTGCCCTGCACGGGCAGCCACAACATTCCGGACGGCGAGGTCTTCACCGCCCCGGTGCGCGACAGCGTCAACGGCGTCATCCACTTCAACACGCCGACCATCTACAACGGCATCTCGTTCGAAAACGTGCGGCTGGAGTTCCGCAACGGAAAGATCGTGAAAGCCGACGCCTCGCTCAACGGCGACAAGCTCGACGCCATCTTCGACACCGATGAGGGCGCGCGCTACGTGGGCGAGTTCGCCATCGGCTTCCACCCCCACATCATGCACCCGATGAAGGACATCCTCTTCGACGAGAAGATCGCCGGGTCGATCCACTTCACCCCCGGAAGGTGCTACGAGGACGCCAGCAACGGCAACCAGAGCGAGATTCACTGGGATCTCGTGCTCATCCAGCGCCCGGAGTACGGCGGGGGCACGATGGCCTTCGACGGCAAGGTGGTGCGCAAGGATGGATTGTTCGTCACCGACGACTTGAAGGGACTGAACCCCGCTGCGCTCAAGGCGTAACTGGGGGCGTCAAGCGTGCGAGGATGGCGCCGCCAGCGTGGCCAGCACCGTCAACCCGCCCCGGACCTTGTCGCCCTTGCGCACGTCCACGATCACGTCATCGGGTCGCGGCAGGATCAGTTCCGTCGTCGAGCCGAACTTGATCATGCCGAACTTCTGCCCGCGCGCGAGGCGGTCGCCGGGCTTGAGCGGGCAGACGATGCGGCGGGCGATCATGCCTGACACCTGCCTGACGCCGAAGGGTTCGCTGGCGCCGCTTGGCCAGTGGAGCCGCAGGGTGATGAGGTTGGATTCGTTCACGCGGGCCGATTCCTCGGTCTGGGCGTTGAGGAACTCGCCAGGGCGGTAGTGCGTCGCCACCACCTCGGCGTCGTGGGGCGAGCGGTTGACGTGAACATTGAGGACGCTGAGGAAGATGCGAACGATCACCGCCGGGCCGTCGGTCGCCTCGTGGTGATCGACCCGCTCCACGGCGGAGATCGCGCCGTCGGCGGGGCTGAGCATCACCCCCGGCGCCAGGTCGGTGCGGATGCGGCGGATCGGGTCGCGGAAGAACGACATCAGGGCCAGCCAGACCACCAGGACGGGAACGATCGCCCACCAGTCCAGCAGCAACCACCCCGCCGCGCCGGCCAGGGCGCAGACGATGGTGATGGTGAGCCATTCGCGGAGACCGTAGGGGGTGAGAGGCATGGCAAGCGTGAATCGCGGCTGGTCGCAGACCCGTGGCCCGACACACCGTGTGCGAGCATGGAAGGGGTGAGAGTGTATCGTCGAAGTGCGCTGGGGCCCGCAGGAGTTGACGGGGCTGAGATGGATTCCGGGTGAACGTCGGTCGATTTGTGTCAGGGGTCGGCTCGAAGCGACAGGATCGACAGCCCGACGGCGCTGAGCACCAGGGCGACCGCCAGATTCAGAATCGTCACGACGATCGGGGCGAGGAGCGTATGAATCGCGCGTCGCACCGGGCTGTGACGATCGGACCCGATCCAGGCGAGCCCGATGCTCAGGAGGATGCACGCCACCCAGACAATGGACATCGGGAATCCCCAACGAGTTCCTCCCGGGGTTCCTGCCAGCAGCGTCAGTGTCGTCACCATGCCGGGCACAATGCCGCATAGCACCAGCGCGGTGTCCACCGGCCGCCATTCCGTTCGTCGCCGTTCCCAGTCGCGCATGACCTCGATGGAGGTTTCCGTTCCGCACTCCGGACAGCGGAATGTCCCCTCCCTCGCATGTCCGCGCAGGTCGTAGCCGCACTGCGGGCATGGCATCGGGCGGGCGGCGCTCATGGGTGCATCGTACCACGCCGCCCGTTCGAGTCGTGAGGGTGGTGGGGCGGTGTGCCGTGGCCAGGCGCATAGGATGCCGCCACAGGAGGCGGGCATGGCGACACGCTTCTCCAGTTCATCCGGGCTGTGGCCCTTGTACGCCCTTCTTGGCGCGGGGTCGCTCACGCTCATCGTGTTGGGAGCGATGAATGGCTCCACCTCGTGGGGGCCGTCGGCGCTGTTCTCCGGCGTACTGGGCGGCATCGTCACGCTGGCGACCGCGGGGATGGCGCTGCGCAATGACTCGTCGGTTCCGGCGCCTGAACCGCGAGAGCGCGACGCGGCGGCGCGCTCGTCGTCTTCGCTCGACCCGGCGCGCCTGGACGCGCTCGAGCAGGCCGTCATCGAACTTCGCGAGGTGCTCTGCCTGTCGGATGAGGCCCGGCGGGCGCTGTTCGCGGGCGGCGAGGCGGATGTCCTTCGCGCCATGCTCGGCCGCGCCGCGGCGCGGAGCGATATCGATGAACTCGCCCGGTTGGCGCACGTCGCCGAGCACGCCCTTGGCCTGACGGATGTCGCCGCCGCCGGTCGTGAACTGATCGCACAGATCGAGGCCCGCGAGGAGGAGGAGCGAATCAGGCCGCTGCTGGATTCGTTCGATGCGGCCCTGGCGCGTCGGGACTGGGCCGCCGCGTACCAGGCGGCGGGCGCGATCCGCCAGGCGGCCCCTCGTGCGGAGGCGTCCCGCACGCTCGAACAGCGCATCGAGCAGGCCAGGGAAACCCACAAGCAGTCGCTGGAGCAGCGGTTTCTTGATGCCGCCAACCGCGACGCGATCGATGAGGCGATGACCCTGCTCAAGGAGCTCGACCGATACATGCGTCGTGACGAGGCCTCGCGCCTGGGACAGGTGGCGCAGACCGTCATCACCCGTCACCGGGATCGGCTGGGGCTGGCGTTTCAGATCGCGGTGCAGGAACGCCGCTGGCATGACGCGGCCCGGCACGGCAACGTGATCATCGAGCAGTACCCGAACACGAAGATGGCCGAACAGGTTCGCACGATGATCGACGTCATCCGCACGCGCGCCACGCAGGCCGCGGTGGCGGACGCCGTTCAGGACTGACCCGTGCGAGACACGGATTCAGGTCGAAATCGCCACGGTGCGGCGGAGGGCGCTGCTTTCGCCGCCGCGACACCTACGATTGCCGCTCGCCGCATCGCGCGGTCGAACACGCACTCTTGACGGGATGGATGCATGGAAGTCGGCATTGTCGGTCTGCAGGGCGTCGGCAAGACGACGCTGTTCCAGTCGTTGACGGGCCTGGCGGCGGGGGCCGGGGCGACGGGCAAGGGCGGTCCCGGCTCGCCCAACGTGGGTATCGCCAAGGTGCCTGACCCGCGGCTGCGGACCATCGCGTCCTTCATCCCGACGAAGCAGATCACGCCCGCCGCGATTCGCGTCGTGGATATTCCCGGCTTCGCCACCGGAGGCGAAGCCAGCGCGTTCGCGCGGCAGGTGCTGGCGCACATCCGCGAGGTGGACGCCCTGTGCCACGTGGTTCGCTGCTTTCCCGACCTGGCCGGCGCCGCGCCCCGGCCTGCGAAGGACATCGACGATCTCGAGACGGAGATGGTCTTCGCCGACCTGTCCGTCGTGGAAACGGCCCGGGACAAGGCGTCGCGGAGCGCCAAGTCAGGCGACCGCGAAGCCAAGCAACGCCTGGCTGCGCTGGATCGGGCGCATCCTGTGCTCAGCGAAGGGAAGCCCATTCGATCCATCGTCGATCTGACCACGGAGGAGAAGGCGGCCCTGCGCGGCTACGGCATGATTACCCTCAAGCCCGTGCTCTACGTCGCCAACATTGACGAAAAGGATCTGGGCGGCGCCTCGCCGCACGTCAAAGTCGTCGAAGACATCGCGAATCAAGGAGGCGGCGAGGTCGTCGCCCTGTGCGCCAAGCTCGAAGCCGAGATCGCCGAGCTGCCCGAGGCCGACCGGGGCGAGATGCTCACCTCGCTCGGTCTGAGCGAACCGGCGCTGGCGGTGATGGCCCGCGCCCTGTATCGCCTGCTCGGGCTGACCTCGTTCTACACCGCGGGGGAGAAGGAAGTCCGGGCCTGGCCCATTCCCTTCGACGCCAGGGCTCCGCAGGCGGCGGGAGTCATTCACTCCGACATCGAGCGCGGGTTCATCCGCGCCGAGTGCTACCACGTGGATGACCTGGTGAAGCACGGAAGCGAGAAGGCCATCCGCGACGCCGGCAAACTGCGCAGCGAGGGCAAGAACTACGTCATGCAGGACGGGGATGTCGTCCACTTCCTGTTCAATGTATGATGCCGGTCGGCGGAACTGGCCGGTTGTGATGCGTGCGGGCCCTGACGGTCGAAGGATGGTCAGCCGCACGCCGCTTCGATCACGCGCTGGAATGGAGTCCCCGTGAACCGCGAGCGACTGATTCCGAAGATGTTTCATCGTCGGCTCACGCTGCTGATGGCGGTGATGGTGTGCGCCTGCGTCGTGCTCGGGGCTCAGACCGCTCACCTGACGCTGGCCAAGGGCGCCGACCGGCTGGCGACCGCCCTGTCGCGTCTGGATCGACGCGAGTTCCTGCCCACCACGCGCGGCGCGATCTACGACCGGAACGGGGTCGCCCTGGCGATGGATCGCGCCAGCTACGACGTAGCGGTGCAGTACGGCGTCATCAGCGGCACCTGGGTGGTGGAGGAGGCGGGGCGTGTCGCCCGCGACAAGGCCGGGGCGACGTGGCGCGAGATGAGCCCTGTCGCCCGGGAGCAGGCCCTGCTTCAGGAGAGTCCGGCCCTCGAACATCGTGTCGAGCAGTTGTGGGACATGATCTGCGGCCTGGGCGGGATCAGCCGTGAGGAGCTGGAGTTGCGTCTGGACCGCATCCGCCGCTCGGTGGAGGCCATGGCCGCCGAGACGTGGAGCCGCCAGCGTGCCCGCGAGTACCAGATGTTCGGCGCGCCCGAGCCGGGACGGCCTGACACCTTCAAGCCGCTTCCCATCCGCGAGCAGAAGACTCCGCATGTCATCCTGCCTCGCGTGCCGGAATCGGTGGCCTTCGAGTTCAAGCGGCAGGAGGGATCGCTGCCGGGGCTGGTCGTCGTGGACGCCCACCAGCGGGCATACCCGTGGTCCACGGTCAACGTGACCATGGACGCCTCGACGTTGCCGGAGCCGATCCGACGCGAGGGCGCGGTGGTGGTCGAGGCGGCGGGCGTGGCGGACCACATCCTGGGAGGCATGCGTGATCAGGTGTGGGAATCGGACATTCGTCGCCGCCCGTTCGCGGCGAAGAATCCCGGTGATCCGTTGCCCGATCTGGGCGGCTACCGGGCTGGCGAGGACAGCGTGGGGGCGCGCGGACTTGAACTCGTCTTTGAAGATCACCTGCGCGGGCTGCGCGGCGTCATCGACACGCACCTCAACACCGGCGAAGTGGAGCGCGTCGACCCGACGCCCGGGCGCGATCTGCACCTGACCCTTGATATTCGGGTGCAGGCCAAGGTGCAGGCCATTCTCTCGCCCGAGTTCGGCCTGGCGCGGGTGAACCAGTGGCACGCGGGATGGGAGCACGACGGCACGCCCAAACCCACGGGGCTGCCGCTGGGACGCCCGCTCAACAGCGCCGCGGTGGTGATCGACGTGGACACGGGCGACGTGCTGGCGATGGTCACCATGCCCACCATCGCCATCGGCGAGCAGTGGCCCGGCTCCCGACGCGCCCTGGAGCATCCCTTCATCAACCGGGCGGCGGAAGCGCCGTATCCGCCAGGATCGATCATCAAGCCGCTGGTGCTGGCGGCGGCCGTGACCGAGGGCGTGCATCGGCTGGACGACAGGATCGAATGCACCGGGCACTACTTCCCCAACTGGAAGGATCGAGCCCGCTGCTGGATCTACCGCGAGGTCTACGGCTGGACAACCCACAGCGCGCGGTTCGGCCCGCTGGACGCCCAGACCGCGATCGGCGCTTCGTGCAACATTTACTTCTACACGCTGGCGGAAAAACTCGGCGCCGAGCGGATGGCCGACTGGCTGACGCGGTTCGGTCTCGGCGCGACCCTGGACCTCGGGTTGATGTACGAAGCGGAGGTTCGTCCCCGGGACGGCCAGCCCTTCAAGGCCATCGTGGGCGAGAACCCCGGCGCTGTACCCACTCGGGCGGGCATCGAGCAATGGAAGCGTCAGGGCAACCAGGTCTTCGAGACGATCATGATGGGCATCGGCCAGGGACCGATCACCTGGACGCCGCTTCACGCCGCCAACGCCTTCGCCACCCTGGCGCGCGATGGGTATGTGCGCGATGCGCGGCTGCTGAAGCAGGATCCCCGTCCGCTGACGCTGCGCCGCGAGGGCGACCTGTCGCTCGATCCGCGGGCCGTCGCCGCCGCGCTGGAAGGCCTGCGGCGCTCGATTGTCGAGGACTACGGAACAGGAAACGCCATCCGGTATCCCGACGGTCGGTCAGAGCCGATCATCAACGCGCCGGGCGTCACCGTGTGGGCCAAGACCGGCACGGCCCAGGCGCCGCCCTTTCCCGTGGACGATGATGGCGACGGCAGGGCGGATCGGCATCTCACGGGACTCGACCACGCCTGGTTCGTTGGTCTGGTCGGCGCCGGGGAGTCCGGCAGGGCCCGTCCGCAGTACGCCATCGCTGTGATTCTGGAATATGGCGGCTCGGGGGGCCGTGCTGCGGGTCCGATCGCCAATCAGATCATCCGGGCGCTGCAGTCGGAGGGCTACCTGTGAGCCAGACGGCCGCCATGGACCGGCTGATCGCCCGGGCGCATCCGGCGTCGCCGCCCGTTTCGGCGCGGTCGATCACGCGAGGGTCGGTTGCGGTCGTCAACGCGGCGCTGCTGAGCGTCATGGCGGCTGGGGCGCTCTCGGTGCTGGGCGTCATCGCCATTTCCACCACTGAGCCGGGGCTGGCGATGCGGCAGGCGGTGTTCCTGGCGGCGGGCCTGGTGGCGGCGGCGGTGGTCGCCCTGCCTCACTACGGCGTCTTTCGATCCATCTGTTACCTCGCCTTGGCGGGCGTGGTGGCGCTGCTGGTCTTCGTACTCCTGCCCTTCGTGCCGGACGAGATCGTTCGCCCTCGCAACGGAGCGCGGCGGTGGATCAACCTGGGCGTCACGGACTTTCAGCCATCCGAACTGGCCAAGATCGCCTTCGTGCTGGCGCTGGCCAACTACCTGCGCTTCCGCGAGAACCATCGTCGCCTGTTCGGCCTGTTTGTCCCGTTCGCCCTGACCATGATTCCCATGGGGCTCATTCTCATCGAGCCCGATCTGGGGACCGCGCTGCTGTTTCTGCCCACGCTGTTCGCCATGCTGATCGCCGCCGGAGCCAGGAAGCGGCACATCGCGCTCATCATTGTGCTGGGTTTGTCGTGCGCGCCGGCCATGTATCCCTTTCTGCAGCCGCATCAGAAGGATCGCATCAAGGCCATGATCGCTCAGGCCACGGGCGACACCCGACACCGGGACGACATCGGTTTTCAGGCCGATCGCGCCATGACGCTGGTGGCCGCGGGCCAGTGGTCGGGCGTGGGGCGCGATACCGCCCGCGACCTGATCCGCTACAACGCCCTGCCGGAAGAGCACAACGACATGATCTTCGCGGTCATCACCCTGCGCTGGGGGTTGATCGGCGCCGTTTTCACGGTTGGACTGTACCTGGTGTACATCACGGGCGGGCTGGTGACCGCCGCGCTGTGCCGCGAGCCCTTCGGGCGGCTGATCGCGGTGGGATGCGTCTCGATCATCTTCGCGCAGATGTCGATCAACATCGGCATGACCATCGGCCTGCTGCCGATCACCGGCATGACGCTGCCGTTCGTCAGTTACGGCGGGTCGAGTCTGCTGGCCCTGTGGCTGAGCACCGGCCTGCTGTACAACATCGCCATGCGGCGCCCCCGCATGCTGGAACGTGAACCGTTCGACTTCGACGACGACCCGCGCGAGGTCGGGGCATGACGACGCCGCCAAGCGAGTTTCTCGCCGCGGCGAGATCCATGGGCCTCGAGTTCGAGCCGGGCGACCTCGAACGGCTCGGGGCATACCTGGACCGGCTGCTGGAGGCCAACACGCGATTCAACCTGACGGCGATCACCGACCCGTCGCAGGCCTGGCGCCGCCACGTTCTGGATTCGCTCACGTTGCTGCCGTTCATCGTGGACGCCGACGCCGCTTCGGTGGCGGACGTCGGCTCGGGTGGGGGGCTGCCGGGTCTGCCGCTGGCGTGCGTGATGCCCGACGTGCGTTTCACCCTGTTCGAAGCCACGGGCAAGAAGGCGCGGTTCCTCGGCGAAACGGCGGCCGCCCTCGGGCTGAGCAACGTTGAGGTCGTCAACCAGCGGGCCGAGGCCGCGGGGCAGGATCACCATCACTTCCGGGAGCGGTTCGACGTGGTCACGGCGCGTGCCGTCGGACCGCTGCCCGTGCTGCTGGAGCTGACCGTGCCGCTGGCCCGCGTGGGCGGACTGGTGCTGGCGATGAAGGGCGCCCGGGCGGACGAGGAGATCACGCAGTCGAAGCAGGCGCTCCACCGACTTCACGCGGCGGTGGCGGGGGTGCATCCGACGCCCACCGGCGTCATCATCGCCATCGAGAAGCAGCGACCCACCCCGAGGATCTATCCGAGGCCGCCCGGTGAACCGAAGCGACACCCGCTCAGTTGAAGAGCGCCCCCCGTCGTCTGCCCTGGTGGTTGATGGCTCACCCTTCACCCCACCGCCACTACAATCCACTCATGTCCTTCGACATCGCCCAGTTTCTCGGCCCGGAAGGCCCGGTCGCACGTCGGCTGCAGGGCTACGAGCCCCGGCGGCAGCAGATCGAGATGGCGCTGGCGATCGAGGAGGCGATGGACTCGCGCGGACGGCTCATGGTCGAGGCGGGAACGGGCGTGGGCAAGTCGTTCGCCTACCTGCTGCCGGCCATCAAGCGCCTCATCGAGCACGACGAGCGCGTGATCGTCGCCACCAACACCATCTCGCTGCAGGAGCAGCTGATGGAGAAGGACATCCCGCTTCTGCGGGCCGTGGCGCCGGGCGAGTTCACGGCGGTGCTCGTGAAGGGCCGGGGAAACTACCTGTCGCTGCGACGACTGCAACTGGCCTATGAGCGGCAGGATCGTCTGCTGCCCGACGATCAGGCGCGTCATGCGCTGGAGCAGATCGTCTCCTGGGCGCACACCACGCGCGACGGCACGCTGGCGACGCTGCCCATGCTTTCGCGGCCCGAGGTGTGGGACTTCGTGCAGTCGGACTCCCACAACTGCATGGGACGCCGGTGCCCCACCTACGACAAGTGCTTCTATCAGGCCGCACGGCGCCGCATGGAGAACGGCGACCTCCTCATCTGCAACCACGCTCTGTTTTTCGCCGACCTGGCCCTGCGGATGCAGGGGGCCTCGCTGCTGCCGCCCTACGACCACGTGATCCTGGATGAGGCGCACGGCGTCGAGGACGCCGCCTCCGATCACTTCGGCTTCTCGATGTCCGAGAGCCGGGTTCGCTTTCTGCTGCGACTGTTGTATCGGCGAACCGGCGGTCAGGGGTTTCTCTCCTCGCTGCGGCTGAAGGACCAGTCCACCAAGGCGATCGAGGAGGCGATTCACCTGGTGCTCAAGGCCGACGAGGCATGCGGTCGACTGTTCGAGGATCTGGCGACGTGGATGGCGGAGCATCCGCAGGGCGGCGGACGGATCTCCGAGCCCGGCATCGTGGAGAACGCGCTCTCCCCAGCCATGAAAGCGCTGGGCGAAGCGCTGACGCTGCTCAGAAAGCGAGCCGCCCGCGAGCCGGACGAGTACGAACTGAACAGCTACGCTCAGCGTGCGATGGACATCGCCTCGGAAACGGTGATCCTCATCGACCAGCAGGCGCCCGACAGCGTGTACTGGATGGAGCAGTCGGAGGGGGGGGCTTCCTCTCGTCGATCGCGGCCTCGCCTGCTCATGCGATGCGCCCCGATCGAGGTCGGGCCGATTCTGGCGAGTCAGCTGTTCAGCGGCGGGAAGTCGGTGATTCTGACTTCCGCCACGCTGGCGGCGGGAAACAGCGACTTCAGCCACGCCAAGTCACGACTGGGATGCGCCGACGCTCGAACGCTCCACTTGGGCAGCCCGTTCGATTACGCCAGGCAGGTGCGGCTGATCGTGGATCGAACGCTGCCCGAGCCGAACGATCCGTCGTTCATGGAGGAGTTGACCCCGCGCATCCTCCACTACGTCCGCGAAACGGGCGGCGGCGCTTTTGTGCTCTTCACAAGTTATTCGTTGCTCCGCGCGGTGGCGGATCGCCTCAAGCCGGTGCTCTCCGCCGAGGGTTTTCCCGTGCTTGTGCATGGGGCCGATGGGCCGCGATCGCAGATGCTGGAGCAGTTCCGGTCGGATGAACGGTCGGTGCTCCTCGGTACGGCCAGTTTCTGGCAGGGGGTGGATGTTCGAGGCCGCGCGCTTCGCAACGTCATCATCACGCGGCTGCCCTTCGATGTGCCCGATCGACCGCTCATCAAGGCCCGGCTGGAACGGATCGAGGAACGGGGGGGCAACCCCTTTCTGGAGGATCAGGTGCCCCGGGCCGTGATTCGGTTCAAGCAGGGGTTCGGGCGGCTGATCCGCTCCGGAACGGACACCGGCCAGGTGGTGGTGCTCGATCCCCGCATTCGCACCAAGCCGTATGGTCGCATTTTCCTCGCGGCGTTGCCGGACGGGATTGTGATTGAGGAAGTAACTGTCAATCAACGAGTTACGGACATTCGCGCGGGTCGCGAATCATCGCGCGGGGAGCCCGATTTCGCGCATGAGCCGTGAAATCGGTCCTTCCCTGGGCCTATTGTTGGGGCCTTCGGTACACCCTTCGGAGAGCCCCCGATCATGCTGGGCAAGGTTTTCAAGGCCTACGACGTCCGCGCCACCTATCCCAAGCCGCTCAATGAGAAACTCTCGTGGCAGATCGGCTACGCGTGCGGGCAGTATCTGACGCAGGTGGCGTCCGACGCGGGGTACGACGACCCCATGATGCGCCACGTCGTCGTGGGGCGCGACATGCGCGCCAGCGGTCCCGCCCTGGCCAAGGCGCTCAAGAAGGGCATCAACGACTACGGCGCCCACATCATCGACGTGGGGCTGGTCGACACCCCGTTCGTCACCTTCGCGGTCAACTTCCTGTCCTGCGCGGGCGGCGTGCAGGTGACCGCCTCGCACAATCCCGCCAACTACAACGGCTTCAAGATCTGCAAGATTCACGGCAAGCCGGTGGGCATGGAGACGGGGCTGGACGACGTGCGCCGCTACGCCGCCATGGCCAGCGCGGACAAGATCGTGCCGAAGAACGGGCGCGAGGAGTCACGCGACCTGTGGGCCGACTACGCCCGTCACGTGCTGCAGTTCGTCTCCCCGCTTCTGCTGGACGGCGCCAAGACCATCAAGGTGGTCATCGACGCCAGCAACGGCATGGCGGGCACGATGATCCCGAAGGTCTTCAAGGGAGTCCCGGGGCTGAAGATCATCGAACTCAACTTCGACAACAGCAAGGGAACGTTCGTCCACGAGCCGAACCCTCTGGTGGAGTCGAACCTGGCGCAGCTCAAGAAGGCGGTGGTGGATTCCAAGGCGCACCTGGGCATCTGCTTCGACGGCGACGCCGACCGCTGCGTGGTGGTGGATGAGACGGGGCGCACCGTGGGCTGCGATCACCTGACGGCGTGGCTGGCGACGCGGTTCCTCAAGACCCACCCCGGCGCCTCGATCGTCTACGACCTGCGCTCCAGCAAGGCCCTGCCCGAGATGGTGCAGGAGGCGGGCGGCGTGCCCGTCAAGTGCCGCGTGGGGCACGTGTTCATGAAGCAGAAGATGGCCGATCACGGCGCGGTGTTCGGAGGGGAGCTCTCGGGCCACTTCTACTTCCGCGACAACTTCAACGCCGACTCCGGCGCCATCGCCTTCGCCTGCATCGTCAGCGCCCTGGCGGAGAGCGGCGGAACCATGAGCAAGCAGATCGCCCCGGCGAGGCGTTACGCCCAGTCGGGCGAGATCAACTTCCGCACCGAGGACAAGGAAGGCGCGCTGAAGCGCCTGCGCGGGCTCTACCCGGACGCCAGGATCGAGGAGCTTGACGGGCTCACCATCGACCTTGGCGCCTGGTGGTGCAACGTCCGCATGAGCAACACCGAGCCGCTCCTGCGCCTGAATCTCGAAGGACCGGATCAGCACACCGTGGACATCGCGCTCCGGGAAGTCTCACGCTGCCTCGGCGAGCGGGTGCATCACTGACGCGGCCTCGTCGCCGCAACGGGGCGGGCAGCCGACGGCGCCGGGGGGGCCGCTCAGGTCGCCGACCTTTTTCCGGGTCGGGCGACCATCGCCGTGGCCGCGAGCAGCATCGACGCCGCGTAGGCGGCGGTGAGCCAGAGCATCCATCCAACCTCCTGTCCCAGCAGCGGTCGTCGAATCGCCTCGGTGCACCACGTCAGCGGGTTGATCCACGCCACGGCGCTCAGCCAGCCGGCCGCCTCGTCAATTGGAAAGAACGCGCCGGAGAGCAGCCACATGGGCATGAAGACCAGATTCATCACGGCGTGGAAGGACTGCGACGAATCACACCGCCACGCCAGCACGACTCCCATGCCCGTGACGCCGAGACAGGTGAGGAACAGCGCCAGCATGGTCAGTCCGGCCGATTCCGCGCCGGGTAGTTCTCCCCGTGCCAGGAACAGCGGCAACAGCACGGCCGCCTGAGCGAAGGCCAGCACCGTGCCCCCCGCGGTCTTGCCCAGTGCGATGCTCCATCGCGGCGCGGGCGACACCAGCACCGCCTGCAGCCATCCCTGATCCCGATCCTCGATCACGGAAATCGCCGAGAAAATCGAGGCGAACATCGCCACCAGCGTCAGCGTGCCCGGCAGCAGGAACGCGCCAAAGTCCACCGCGCCGTCGCCGGTGAGTTTCAATCCCATGGCGCCGGTCAGTCCCGCCGTGAGGAACACCCAAAGCAGCGCGGGGGTTGCGATCGCCGCCACGAGGCGTGCCGGCTGACGAAGAAACCGCAGCACCTCGCGCCGCGCCAGGGTGGCGCACGCCGTCATGCCGCTGGGTCGATCGATGGCGCCGTCGTGATTCATGCGGCGAGTTCCACGGCGTCGTCGTCAGCTCGCGGCGACAGCGATGCGCCCGTCAACTGCTCGAACAAGTCACCCAGCGTGGGCGGCGCGATGGTGAACGAGCGGCCCTGGGACGCCAGTTCGTTCGCGATCGCACCGATGCCCGTCCGCCCGCCGGCGATGGCCGCCGTCCAGGCGCCGCGGCGCCGCGCCCAGGTGATCCCGTCCATCGCGGGAGGCGACGCCGGGCCGTGCAGCGTAATGAGCCGATCTCCCAACCGGGCCCGCAGCACGCCCGGCGGACCGTCGGCCACCAGTTCGCCTTTGTGCATCAGCAGCACGCGATCGGAGCGGTCCGCCTCGTCCACCAGATGCGTGGTGAGCAGCACGGTCAGCCCGTCGTCGCGTCGGCGCTGGTCGAGCGATTCAAGAAACGCGTCGCGCGCTCCCGGATCGAGCCCCGCGGTCGGTTCATCCAGCAGCAGCACGTGCGGCCTGTGCAGGAGCGCGCGGCAGAGCTCCGCACGCCGGGCCAGACCGCCCGAGAGCGTCTTGACGCGCTGATCCGCCCGTTCCATCAGTCCGGAGGCCGCCAGGTCGGCCTCGACGCGCTCACGCGCGGCTCGCCCCGTCAGCCCGTAGAGCGCCGCCTGAAACAGCAGGTTCTCACGGACGGACAGATGCTTGTCCAGACCATTGCGTTGAAAGACGATGCTGAGCAGGCGGCGGCGTTCCGCCGCGTCGGCTCGGCCCCCGACTCGGATCTCCCCGGCGTCAGGCGTCAGCGCGCCGGCAATCAGCCGCAGCAAGGTGGACTTGCCGCATCCGTTGGGGCCGAGCAGCGCCGCCATCTGGCCCGCCTGAATGCTGAAAGCGACCTCCTTCAGCACGGGTGCTGCCGATCGTCGCGCCGCGTAGGAAAATGAGACATTCCTCGCCTCGATGACTGGCGGCGCGTCGGCGGCTGGGTGGGAAGACTCGTCGATCACTGGCCCAGGAACAGCGGGATGGTGGCGTGTCGGAGCATGTGGACGGCGGTGTCGCCGAGCATGAGTTTGGCGAGTCGCGAACGGTTTGTCGAGCCCATCACGACCAGATCGGCGCCGAGTCGCTCGACGAACGGCGGCAGGCCGCTGCGGGGGGATTCCTGGACGTGATGAATGGCGGCCTCGTATCCATGCGCGCGGCAGTAATCCTGGGCGGCGTGAAGCAGCGCGCGCGACTCGCCCTCCGGCAGTTCGAAGCAGACGATATGAATCTCGGGGTCATCCCAGAGACGGCTCTGGATGAAGCGCTTCATCGTCTTGGCCGATCCCATCGACCCGTTGTAGGCGATCACGACGCGGCGGATCACGCGGTGTTCGCGCGCCACCGCGAGAATCGGTCGCACGCCCTTGGCGATGAGCCGGACGACGCAGTCCTGCGGATCGCGCACCACCCCGTACTCGAACAATCCCTGCAGCCCGAGGATGGTGAGGTCGTGATATCGCCAGAGGGACGTCAGTTCCTCGAAGGGGTCGCCGGTCTCACGGATGACCCTGGCCACGCAGTTGGCGCTGTCGAACAGTCGATGAAACCGGGCGATCTGTTCATCCTGCGCCGCGAGAATTTCGCGCACGCGGTGTTCGCGCAGTTCCGCCGCCGCCGCACCGGCCCCCAGCGGCACGGGCCCCACGTCCGCCACCTGCGAGGCCTCGAGCACGGTTACGCCGGTGGTTTCGGCCTGATGCCGCCTGGCCAAGTCGAGCGCGTGCTGCATCGCCGCCAGGGTGTACGGCGTTCCGCCCAGTCCGACGAGGATTCGCTTGAGCATCGTCCGGCTCCGAACGTGTGCCGTCTCCGGTGACCTTAGCGCAGAAACACCAGCGTCACCAGCACGAAGGTGGGAAGCAGAATGACGCCGCTGTACGCCATGTATCCGAAGAAGCTGGGCATCCGCACGCCCGACTGCTCCGCGATGGACTTGACCATGAAGTTCGGTCCGTTGCCAATGTAGGTCATCGCGCCCATGAACACCGCGCCGAGCGAGATCCCCGCCAGGAGATCCTCACGGATGAACCGTCCGCCGGTGAGCGCCACCACGTCCGAACCCGGCGGCTGGGGCATGGCGTTGGCGGTTTCAAAGAAGACGACGTAGGTCGGTGCGTTGTCCAGGAAACTGGACAGGGCGCCCGTCAACCAGAAGAACTGCCAGGGTTCACTCAGGCCGAAACGCGGGCCTTCCACCTGCAGCACCATGACCGGAATCTGCATGGCGATGAAGATGCCGATGAACAGGGCGGCGACCTCGAGAATGGCCGCGTAGTTGAAGCGGTTGTCAAGTCGAACCTGTCGCGGCGTGGTCCACAGCGACAGCCCCACGATGGCGAGCATCACCAGTTCTCGCAGGAATGGGAAGACCGTCCACTCCACGACGGGCAGCTGCCGCCCCGGCACCAGTCCCGCCACCGCGAGCACGATGCCGCCGATCCAGACCAGGTTGACCGCGCCTTCCAGCCGCAGCGGACGGTGCTGGAGCGCGTCACGCTGCAGACCGGCAACGTCCTCGCGGGCGTGGAGCCAGCGATCCAGCAGGAAGTAGCCGACCAGCAGCAGCAGCACGGTGAGAAACCAGGGGCCGGCCAGGTTGAGCGTCCAGAAGAACTCCACGCCCTTGAGGTAACCCAGAAACAGCGGCGGGTCTCCGATCGGCAGCAGCGTCCCACCGATGTTGCTGACCAGGAAGATGAAGAACACCACGGTGTGCACCTTGTGACGCCGTTCGGCGTTCGTCTCCAGCAGCGGGCGGATGAGCAGCATGCTGGCGCCCGTCGTGCCGATGATGCTGGCCAGCACCCCTCCGGCGGCCAGAAAGGTCGTGTTGACCCAGGGCCGGGCGGGAAGATCGCCCGAAAGGCGGATTCCGCCTGATACCACGTACAGGGAGAAGAGCAGGACGATGAACGGCAGGTACTCCGACACCACCGCGTGCTCCAGCAGCGTGATGACCTCGTGCCAACCCAGGGAGAACAGGGCGAAGGCGACCGTGGCCGCCGCGCATCCCAGGGCCACGTAGAAGCGGTGCAGGTTGCTCTCCCACCAGTGCCGCGTCGCCGGGATCAGGGGGAGAAAGGCGATGGCCGAAAGAATCACGACGAACGGAAGCACTCCGATCGGCCACCACGGGGGCGGTTCGCTCCGGTGAGGGGCATGATGGACGTCGGCCAGTGAGTGCCAGATGAGCCAGCCGATGCCCGACGCACCGACGGTCACGGCGATCCAGAAGGCAACGCCGGGTCTTCTGGCGGGGTTCGATCCGTGGATGTGCGGGGATGCCAGATCGTTCATGATCGAGCGTGAGTCAAGCGGAGGTCGCCTGGACCGGTCGGCAAGGGTAGTGCCGCGGGGGCTACAGTCGAGCCGCTCGCAGGGTCGAGATGACGTCGATCAGCCAGGATGCGAAGGCCTCCTTGCGCAGGGGCTGACCATCGGCCGGGATGAGCTCCCGCCCGTCTGAAGTCAGAACCCGGCCGCACACGTCCGGGTGACCCATCGTCTCCAGCGGGTTGGCGACGATTGCATCCACCCCCTTGCGGGTCATCTTTCGGCGGGCGGCGGCTTCCAGTTGCGCCGACGGCTCCAGAGCGAAGGCGACGACCAGTTGGTCAGGTCGCCGGCTGGAGGCGGCTTCGGCGACCAGGTCCGGGGTGGGTTCCAAATGGAGCGTCAGCCCCGCCGCACCGCGCTGAATCTTCTCCGGTGTGGTTCCCGGCACGGGGCGGAAGTCCGCCACCGCGGCGGCCATGACAAGCATGTCATGGACAGGCCACTCCTGTCGCAGCAGCGTCTGCAGGTCGGCGGTTGTCTGGAACCGACGCACCCGGATATCCGAATGGACCGGAACGACCGTCGAATCCACCGGACCGACGAGCGCGGTGGTTGTCCAGTTCCGCATCACCGCCGCCTTGGCGATGGCCAGGCCCATGCGGCCCGACGACTGGTTTCCAATGAACCGGACCCGGTCGATGGGTTCGTGCGTCGGTCCCATCGTGACCAGCAGTCTCGGCGGATGCGTCATGGGACTATTGTTCAGGGGGTTTGGCTGGCGGATCGTTGGAGAAGTACGGGCCGCCCGACGGGAAGACCTTGCGTTTTCGTCGAGAAGGCACCATACTAGGGGGCTTGGCTGAACCCGTCGGTTCGACGGATGTCCCGCAGCGGGCTCGTTCGAGTTCAGGAGATCGAATGGCACGAAAGCGTCAGAAACTCGGTGATATCCTGACCTCGTGGAAGGTCGTCACGGCGGAGCAGGTCCAGCAGGCCATTCAGATCAGCCAGCGGACCGGAAAACGCCTCGGCGAAGCCCTCATCGAGGCCGGACATTGCAGCGAGGAGGATGTCGCCAAGGGGCTGGCCGCCCAGTTTGACATGGAGTTTCTGAACCTCGACCGCCCCGAGGCCAGCGGGCGGGTTGATCGGTCGCTCATTCCCGAGGATCTCATCAAGAAGCACCTGGTCCTGCCGCTGGGCAAGGAGAACGGCCGCCTGCGGCTGCTGATCCATGATCCCATGGACCTTGAACTGCTCGACCTGCTTCGATTCCGGCTCAATACCGAGATTGACACGGCCATCGCGTCCAAGCGGCAGATCAAGCAGTACATCGACGGGGGCGGGTCGGGGGAGGGCGGCAAGGGCATGTTCTCCGAGGAGTCGCTGGTCACCGACTCGGTGGACGTGACAATGGACCGCTCGGTGGATACATCGGTGGACGCCTCGATTGACATCGAGGCCGGCGCCGACGCCCCGATCATCCGCCTCGTCAACCGAATGATCACCGAGGCGGTGCGAAGCCGGGCGTCTGACATCCACGTCGAGCCGATGGAGGATCGCGTCCTGCTGCGCTATCGGATCGACGGCGTCTGCCACGTGCGCGACAACCTGCCCAAGCGCATGCAGGCCGCCCTGCTGGCCCGTCTGAAGCTGATGGCGGGCGTCAACATCGCCGAGCGGCGCGTGCCCCAGGACGGCCGCATCAAGATGCCGGTGGACGGCGAGGCGGTGGACTTCCGCGTGTCGTGCTGCCCCGCCTATCACGGCGAGTCGGTGGTGCTGCGTATTCTGCGCAGCGATTCCGTCCGCATCGGCCTCATCAACCTGGGCTTCGAGCAGGACACGCTGGATGAGTTCAACCGCATCATCCGGCGGCCCAACGGAATCTTCCTCGTGACCGGACCCACCGGCTCCGGCAAGACCACGACGCTCTATTCGGCGCTGGACATCCTCAACCGGCCCGACCGGAAGATCATCACGGCCGAGGATCCCATCGAGTATCACTTCAACGGCATCAACCAGTGCCAGGTGCGCGAGAACATCGGGCTCACGTTCCCGATCATCCTTCGCGCCATGCTGCGCCAGGCGCCCAACATCATCCTGGTCGGCGAAATCCGCGACTACGACGTGGCCGAGGTGGCCATCCAGGCGGCCCTGACCGGCCACCTGGTCTTCTCCACCCTGCACACCAACGACGCGCCGTCCGCGATCACCCGACTCATCGATATGGGCGTGAAGCCCTACCTGGCGGCCAGTTCGGTGCAGGCGATCATGGCCCAGCGCCTGGTCCGCATTCTCTGCCCCCAGTGCAAGACGCTCGAATCCAACCCCGATCCCAAGTACATGCGGCTCATCGGCATCTCGCCTGAAGAGGCCGCCAAGGGGCAGATCATGAAGCCCGTGGGATGCGCCAACTGCGTGAAGACCGGCTTCCGCGGACGGAAGGGCATCTTCGAACTGATGCGAATGAACCAGGAAATCCGCGAACTCGCGTTCGAACGGGCGCCGATCGGGCGCATCCGGGCTGCGGCGATCCGGGCCGGCATGCGAACGCTGGTGCAGGATGGCAAGATCAAGGCCCTCAAGGGGGCGACAACCATGCAGGAAGTGGCGACCTTCGCCCAGGCCGACACGCTGGAGACCGTCGAGCCGATCGCCTGATTTCCGTGGGCGACGCAGGGCGATTCATCAGAAACTCGACCAACGCAACGCAAGAAAGGCATTGAATGTCCACGATTCAGATCGACCGACTGTTGGACACAGTCATCAGACAGGGCGCCTCCGACCTTCACATCTCCGTGGGTCGCAAGCCGACGCTTCGGCTCCACGGCCATCTCCGCTCGCTCGACACCAAGGTGCTGGAGCCGGATGACACCGTCGCCCTGATGAAGGCGATCACCCCCGAGCGCTCCCAGCAGGAACTGCAGGAGGAGGGCGGCTGCGACTTCGGCTTCGCCTACGGTGACGAAGCCCGGTTCCGCGTCGCCGTGTTCCGACAGCGCGGCAACGTTTCCATCGCGCTGCGACTGATCCCCAACAGACTGCTCACCTTCGAGCAGATCGGCCTGCCGCCCATCTGCCGCGACCTCATCCGCCGCCCCCGTGGCCTGTTCGTGGTCACCGGCCCCACCGGGTCGGGCAAGACCACATCGCTGGCCACCATGGTGGACCACATCAACACCAACCTCGACCGGCACATCGTCACGGTCGAAGACCCCATCGAGTACTACCACTACCACAAGAAGTCGGTGGTGAACCAGCGCGAGGTGGGCGTCGACGTGCCGTCATTCTCCGAGGCCCTTCGCCGCGTGCTCCGCATGGACCCGGACGTGATCCTGGTCGGCGAAATGCGCGATCTGGAGACCATGGAAGCCGCCATTCGCGCCGCTGAAACGGGTCACCTGGTGTTCGCAACCCTGCACACCACCGGAGCCGCGGGCACCATCAGCCGCATCATCGACGCCTTCCCGGTCAACCAGCAGGCGCAGGTGCGCGTGCAGCTCTCGGTTACGCTGATCTGCGTGCTCAGCCAAGTGCTCCTCTCGCGCGTCGACCGTCCTGGCATGGTGGCCAGCTACGAGTTCCTCGTGGTCACGCCCGCCATCTCCAACCTGATCCGCGAGAACAAGACCTTCCGTATCGACTCAGCCATTCAGACCGGGCGCAAATTCGGCATGCAGCTGCTGGATGACCACCTCTGGTCGCTCTATGAACGGGGCATCATCGCCGCCGACGAGATGATCGACAAGAGCAAGGATCCCGGCGAACTGACCGAGAAGGTGCATCGCGCCGGTGGATACGTCGGTCGCGTTGAACTGGACGAGAAGACTGAATGAGAAACTCCCCAAGCCGGTAGGCATCATACCGGCCTGTTTTTGGACTCAGAAACCAGATGTCCATACGTTTTTGTTGGACTCTGCCGCTTGTGCCGTTGGAGAAATGGCTCATAATGGTCCGAAGAGTGTCACGGTCACTCGCTCAGCAGCCCCAACGGCGTCATCCCATCCGCCCCGGTCAACGAGGCGAAAAGGAAAGACAGGATGGATCCAGCCGAACTGAAAGGCCGACGGCTCGGGCGCGTGCTGACCAAGCTTGGCAAGGTCACCCGTGACCAAGTCCAGGAGGCGCTGAACCTTCAGAAGACCCGCCGGGAACTGATCGGCCAGCTGCTGGTCAGTCTCGGGTACATCACCCAGGAGGACGTGCTGGAGGCCCTGGCCGGTCAGGCGGGCATGCGCTTCGTGCATGTCTCGCCGGACGACATTTCCAAGGAAGCCGTCAAGGCGCTTCCGGCGGAAACGGCGCGGACCTATCAGATTATCCCGCTTTCCTTCGATGAGCGGTCGCGCAAGATCACCGTCGCTCTGAAAAGCCCGGATAACTTCCGCGCGGTGGATGACCTGCGCCTGCTCATGGGCTTCAAGGTCGAGGCGGTGGTCGCACCCCCGGCCGAAGTGGACAAGGTGATCGCCAAGTGCTACGCCGATGAGGGCGAGAGCATGGCGACGCTTCTGGATGAGGCGGGCACCTCCGAGGCCCTGGTGGCGCTGGAGGGGCGCGGCGAGTCGATTGACCTCGAGGAGCTCTCCAAGGCCGCCTCGGACAACAAGGTCATCCGCCTGCTCAACCTGGTGCTGCTGCAGGCCATCAAGGACAAGGCATCGGACATTCACTTCGAACCGTTTGAAGAGGACTTCAAGATGCGCTACCGCATCGACGGCGTCCTCTACGAGATGATTCCGCCCCCCAAGCACCTGGCGCTGCCCATCATCTCGCGCATCAAGGTCATGGCGAACCTGGATATCGCCGAACGTCGCCTGCCGCAGGACGGCCGCATCGAACTCCAGGTCAACAACGTCCCCATCGACCTGCGCGTGAGCATTCTGCCCACGATGTTCGGCGAGTCGGCGGTCATGCGCGTGCTGGACCGGTCGAACGTGTCGCTGTCGCTCGACAAGATCGGCCTGCGCGATGACGAACTGGGGCACTTCCGCAACCTGATCCAGAGGCCCAACGGCATCATCATCGTCACCGGTCCCACGGGGTGCGGCAAGACCACCACGCTCTACGCCGCCCTCTCGGAGCTGAACGACCCGCAGTACAAGATTCTCACCGCCGAGGATCCTGTCGAGTACGACATCGACGGGCTGATCCAGTGCCAGGTGAACACCGAGCAGGAGCTCACGTTCGCCCGACTGCTTCGGTCCTTCCTCCGTCAGGATCCGGACATCATCCTGGTCGGCGAAATCCGCGACCTTGAAACCGCCCAGATCGCCGTGCAGGCCTCGCTGACCGGACACCTGGTGTTCAGCACGCTGCACACCAACGACGCTCCGTCTTCGATTCTGCGTCTGGTGGATCTCGGCCTGGAGCCGTTCCTCATCACCGCCACGCTCGAGGCCATCGTGGCCCAGCGTCTGGTGCGGCGCATCTGTCTGCACTGCAAGGAGGAGTACACACCCTCCGAGGCGGAACTGATGGAACTGGCGCTGCGCCGCGGCGACGTGGAAGGGCGGGTGTTCTTCCGCGGGCGCGGCTGCCCCAACTGCAACAACAGCGGGTATCGCGGCCGACGCGCGCTGTTCGAGATCATGACGCTGGACGACGAGATGCGCGAGATGATCATCAACCGCGCCTCTACGGCGGCCCTGCGCGTGGAGGCCAAGCGTCGCGGCATGCGCCCGTTGCGAGAAAGCGGGCTGATGGCCATCTACGAAGGCCAGACGACCATCGACGAAGTGGTGCGAGAGACGATCATCGACGAATGACCCCGGCCCCCGCCGAGGATGGGGCGACGCAGCCCCGGGAGAATCCCATGCCCACCTACGTGTACGAAGCACTCAACTCCGCCGGCAAGCAGCAGAAGGGCACGGTGGAAGCCGCCTCCAGCGAGGAGGCGATTCAGCGCATCAAGGGCCAGGGGTTCTTCCCCACCTCCGTGCGAGAACAGAAGGTCAAGGGCGCGGCGGCCGCGACCGGAGGCGACCCCGCCCGCATCAAGAAGAAGAAGAAGGGCGGCTCCTTCTCCGTCAACATCGGCGGCGTGAGCAATAAGCAGCTCACCACGTTCACACGCCAGCTCTCCACCCTGCAGGACGCCGGCCTGCCTCTGCTCCGTTCGCTCCAGATTCTCGAAGGCCAGCAGAAGCCCGGCAAACTCAAGTCCGTGCTCAGCGACGTGTGCGAGGACGTGGAGGCCGGCACCACCCTGTCCGACGCCATGGCCAAGCATCCGCGGGCCTTCGACCGCCTGTACTGCAAGATGGTCAACGCCGGCGAGATCGGCGGCGTGCTGGACGTGATTCTCCAGCGTCTGGCGGAGTTCCTCGAAAAGGCCATGCGCCTGCGCCGACGCATCATCGGCGCCATGATCTACCCCGTCGTGGTCATCACCATCGCGGTGCTCATCCTCACCGGCATCATGGTCTTCGTCATCCCCAAGTTCCAGCAGATCTTCGAGGAGTTCGGCGTCGAGCTGCCCGCCCTCACCCAGTGGCTCATCCGCTCGTCGCTGTGGGCCGCGGGAACCCTCTACGCCGACCAGGCGGTGCCCGGCGCCATCTGGATTCTGGGCGGCCCGATCCTCCTGTTCCTGTTCTTCAAACTGATCCGGCGGACCAATCCGGGAAGGGCGGTGACGGATCACATCCGCATCCGCATCCCCGCCATCGGACCGCTGATCCGCAAGTCGTCCATCGCGCGGTTCACCCGAACGCTCGGCACGCTGATTTCCGCCGGTGTGCCGATTCTCGAAGCCATCATGATCACCCGCGACACCTCGGGCAACTACGTCTTCGAGAAGGCGCTGACCAAGGTGCACGACTCGATCCGCGAGGGCGAGACCTTCGCCGGACCCCTGCGCGAGGCCAAGGTCTGCGACGCCATCGTCGTCAACATGATCGACGTGGGCGAGGAGACCGGCGACCTCGACGTGATGCTCATGAAGATCGCCGACAACTACGACGAGGAAGTGGACGTGGCGGTGCAGTCGCTGGTGCGACTCATCGAGCCGCTGCTCGTCGTGTTCCTGGGCGGCATCATCGGCACCATCGTCATCGCGCTGTTCCTTCCGCTCGTGTCGATGATCGAGTCGCTGAGCAAGACCTGATCCCACGGATCGGGCGCCGCCGCGTCACCGAGCTCGGGTGATGCGGCGGCCCCCTTCCGCGACCCGTGGAGCCGAATCATGGCCGCGATCGCCAGCCCAACCCGCTTCGCCGCTCGGCGCGCCTTCACCCTCATCGAGGTGCTGGTGGTGGTCGGCATCATCGTGCTGCTGATCGCCCTGCTCATCGTGGCGGTGGCGGCGGCGTCCAACTACGCCGCTGCCGCGCGCACCACCGTCCTGATGAACTCGCTGGTTCAGGGCGTCGAACGATTCCGCGGCGACTTCGGCACGCTCCCGCCTGTCCTGGGGGCCAATCGCAATGTGCTCGGCGAGCCGGCCAACGGCGATGTCGCGGGTCTGCAGAACTGGTTCTCCTTCACCACACCCGCGGAGTACCTGCTGGGCTATGGCAGCGCCACGGAAGATGGGGCCGACGGCATGGGCTTCCGCAATCCCGGTCCCGACGCCGCGTGGAACTCCACGCTGGCGGGGGGCGGCGGCACGCTGGGCGAGCGTCGCCCCAACCGGCTGGGGCAGGTGTACGGGCCGTATCTCGAACTGGGCGACAATGAGCTCATCGGCAGCATGGACCCCAACAACGGCACGGTCTACACCGTCAACGATGCGCTGTTCGCTGTCCATCCCAAGGTCATCCTCGACTACTGGGGTCGTCCCATTCGCTTCTACGCTAGGGGCGTGAACACGGGCCTGGATCTGGGCGACGTGTTCCTGCTCCGTCCGTGGCAGATGCCCCCCGGCGCGGAAGCCGCCGGCGCGCCCGACGCCACCGGCAGCCGGGCCACCACGCTGGCGCTGAAGTCCGCGTCCTATGCGTTCTTCTCGAGCGGTCCGGATCGCTCCTTCAACGCAACCCTGCGCGTGGACGACCCGAACGATCCCGCCAACACCGCGGGCACGTCGAGCTTCAACAAGGACAACCTCGTGGAGATCGGCCAATGAAACGAGGCCTCCTGTCCATTCCGTCCCGGGCGCGCCGCGCCTTCTCGCTGGTCGAGCTCATGGTCGTCATCGGCGTGATCGCCGTTCTCGTGGGCATCGTGCTGGTGGTGGGCGGCACGCTCGCCGAGAACACCAACATCACGCGCACCAGGAACTTCATGCAGGTGCTCGACGGAGCGCTCACCGAGTGGCAGAACCGCGCGGATCGATCGCTGACGTGGGGCATGGACGGACTGCCCTTCGCCCAGTCGCGCTACGACATGCAGGCCGATGCGCCGCACGTCTATCTCATCACGCAGATGCTCGACGTGGTGGGGCGCTCCGGCGACGTCAAGTCCATCCTCTCCCAGATCGACGAGCGGCATCTGATCCAGTACAACAACGCCCAGGCCACGGCGCCCCCGTGGCTGCGCAACGTCTCCGCCAACGAGCCGGACCCCGCCTCCAACCAGTGGGTGACCCAGTGGCAGAGCGGCGCGTACAACGGACGGCTCACCGTGCTGGACGCGTGGGATCGGCCCATTCGCGTGGTGCATCCGGGGCGCCTGTGGGACGCCAAGCCGCCCTGGAACGACACCATCGCCTCCTCCGGTCCGCCGGATGAGGACGGCACCGTCCGCACCGTGTACGAGAACATCTACGGCGTGTGCCGCAACCGGCGCCCGCTCTTCGTGTCCGCCGGTCCCGACGGCGAGTTCGGCAACCTGCAGCTCAACCTGCTGCCGGGCAACCGCAACGCGGCGCTCTCGGCCCTGGCGGACGACAACATCTACTCCTACGAGGTGGAGGGCCGCTGACCATGCGCACCCGCACACGGCTCCGCCAACCCGTTTCCCGCCGCGCCGGGGGCTTCACGCTCATCGAGCTGCTGGTGGTCATGGGCATCATCGTCATCCTCATCGGGCTGACGGTCATCTCCGTGGGCGCGGTGGCGCGTGAATCCCGGCTCTCCTCGGGCACCAACACCGTCAAGGCCGCGCTGGGCACCGCGCGGGCCCTGGCCATGAAGAACGGGCGGCTGACGCTCGTGACGTTCCGTCCCCGCATCGAGGGCGACCGCGAGCAGTATCTCGAAGCCCTCTTCGCCGAGTACACCGGGGTTTCGAACGTGGTGAGCGGGCAGGTCATCGACCGCTTCGCGCCGGTGGCGGGGTCGGAGATTCTGGCCATTCCCAAGGGCATCAAGGTCGCCCAGCCCTGGTACGGAGCCAACGCGGACCTGATCTGGATCACGCAGTCGCACATTCCCGCCGTGGTGCTGGCCGGCGAAGCGCCCAACCGGCTCATCGCGGTGATGTTCGCTCCCAACGGCGAACTGGTGACGCGCAACAGCAAGACCGATTCGGCGCGCATCTGGGTGGACTTCAACAACGACGGGCTTCAGCGGGAGGCGGGCACGAACTACGCCGCCGGCGCCTCGCCATCGGGGACGGGGTACTGGCAGCAATCCCTGGTGGACGACGAGCCCTTCCTCAACTTCGCGCCCATGCTGGCGGTGTTCAACGACGACCTGGCCCGCGAGCGGTACGACACGACCGCGTGGTCCGACGACGCAACCCGCAACCTCAATCTGAGCGCGTACATCACCGAGTACGCCAATCGTGTCATCTTCAACCGTTACACGGGAGTGGTCATGCGATGAAACCCCTTCCCGTCCACGTCAATCCGTCGTTCCGCGGCTTCTCGCTGGTCGAGATGCTCTTCGCCATCTTCGTGCTGGGCATCGGCGTCATCTCCATCGCCTCGCTCTTCCCGGTGGGGCTGACGCAGCAGCGCCGCAGCGCCGATGACATCCTCGGCCCCACCATCGCCAACAACGCGCTGGAGCTGATCCGAAGCCGCGTCAGCCCGGATGACTTCGGCATGTTCCTCGACGCGCAGAACCGCCCGCTGGTGGATCCCGAACTGGCCACCATCCAGGGCGATACCCGCTGGAGGCGGCCCGCCTTCCACGCCAACGCCGCCAACTCGGTGTCGGGCAAGCCCATCACCCCCGGCTCCATCGACCTGTTCTACGGGTCGCAGTACGGCGGGGCGACGGCCGACACCACCACCGAAATTCCCTACAACCCGCTCAAGTGGGGCGCCGTGCCGCCCCAGGTCGTCATCACGCAGGAAGAACGTTACTACCCGATGTGGACGCCCGGCCAGGTGGGCGGCCCGCAGTACGTGTGGGAGTGCGCCTTCCGTCGGTTCCAGGGTCGCGTGCTGGTCGCCGTGTTCGTCTACCGTGTTCACCGATCGGGCGGCGAGTCCGGCCCGTACGTCGTGGCCCAGAATCCCATCGCGCCCAACGCGCCCTGGCTGCCGCACTTCAACCAGTTCGACGGCACGGGCACGGGCATGGACAACCCCTGGTCGATCGACTTCAACGGCGACAACACGCCAGGCACCTCCGGGGATGAGTTCGTGGCCAACACCGACCCCGGCACAGTGTTCGACCCCACCAACTACGACCACGGCTGGCAGGCCCCGGGCCAGTGGGTGCTGGACAACAACAACAACGTGCATCGCGTCGTTTCCGGTCGGCGCAGCATCGGCGACGGCCCGGTGGAGCTGTCCCGCGCTCCCGTCCCCGTGCCGTTCATTCCCGTCTACTCGTTCGCGGGCAACGCCACGCTGCCCGTGGTGCAGGTGATGTACATCCCGCCCAACGACCCCAACGGGTGGACGCTCACCCCGGTCTACGTGATGGTGAGGGAACTGTGATGAAGAAGTCACCAAGGCATCCTGGCGTTCTGGCGCCCGCCCGCCGCGGCTTCACGCTCACCGAGGCGCTGGTGGCGGTGGCCATTCTGCTGGCGGTGATCCTCTTCGTCTCCAAGATCTTCGCCAGCGTCAGCAAGGTGACGTCGATGGGGCAGGGCGCCGCCGACATCATGCAGGAAGTCGCCGCCATCGAGCGGCAGATCCGGCAGGATGTCGAGCGGATGTCGCGCGACGGCTACCTCGTCATCGTCTCCCGCGCGGTGCGCAACGACGTCAACGGCGCCGCCCCGCGGCTTCTGCTCAACCCCGACCTGCCCGCCGACGCCTGGATTCGCGCCGATCAACTGCTCTTCTTCACCGACGGTCTGCACACCACGCAGATTCATCGCAACGCGGGCGGCATCGGCGAGAACCGCAAGGCCCAGAGCACCGCGGCCCGCGTGTACTACGGCCACGGCTTCCAGCTGGGCGATTCACCGCTCGATCCCGGCCAGGTCGTAGCGTCATCCGAGTCAGACGTGCAGCCGTGGCGCTGGGGCTCCATCCAGCTGGAGAACCCAGGCGGCAACATCCCGTTCCTCACCCAGCCCGGGGCGCGGAACTGGACGCTCGCCCGTCAGAACATCCTGCTGGCCGACGACGGCGGCGTGACCACGGTCTACCTGAACCAGGGCACCTCCACCGCCACCATCTGGGACAATGACATCCGCAACAGCGTGGTGGACGGCGCCGCCTCGCTGCTGAATGACATCCGGCGCGACATCACCCAGAACGATTCCCGTCCATGGAATCAGCAGTGGGGGCGCATGCTCGCGTCGGTCATCACGCCGCGGGCTGAGCGAGGCGTGGTCATGTCGCTGCGAACCGACCATGCCGCCTCCACCTCGACCCTGGGAAGCGCGGTGAGCGACTTCATCGTCGAGTGGACGTATGGCGACGACACCGGCTTCGTCGTCAACCCGCTCACCACCGGCCCGGCGTTCTACGGCGGAGTGAATCTGGACGGCGACACCGACGGCGTCAACTCCGGCCCGCAGCCGTGGTTCGGCATGCCCGACAGCGCCACGCCCACCAACCCGGCGCGAGGCGTCCGCACGCTGGCCTCGCAGGCGGACTGGACGGTCGACTCCAACGGGCCGATCTTCCCCGCGCAGTTTGAGTTCCTCGACACCAGCAACGCGCAGGTGCGCGTCTACTCGGCCACGTTCGGATTCAATCACAGCCGGCCCCTGCACGACCTGCCCGGCGCCGCCGGGTTCGGCGAGCCGTGGGATACCAGCGTCTCCGGCGTGCAACCCTACACGCCCTGGCCCACCGCCCTGCGCATCACCATGCGGTTGCACGACGTGGGAACCAACCTGCCCAACGGACGCGTGGTGCAGTTCGTGGTGAACCTGCCCCAGCGCCGCTGAGCGTCTGAACGATCGGCGTGAATCGGGGGGAGGGCTGGAATGACGTGCGGGGGGACCGGGGAGAGGGATGCGGCGGGGGGTCGGATCGAGCGTTTCTTCGGAGGACGAACCATGACCATGCGAACCCAGGCCTCCCGCACCGCACACGCCGCCCGCCGCGCCGCGGAGCGACGTGGCAACGTGCTGGTGCTCGTGGCGGGGATTCTCGTGCTCCTGGTGATCGTGGGCGCCTCGTACCTCTCGCGCACGCGGGCGGAGCGCGTCGCCGCCGGCGCGGTGCGCAGCGTCAGTTTCGATGACAACCGTCACCGGGTGATCGGCGACGACATCGCCCGCCAGATCAGCGAGGCGCTCTTCCCGCGCCCGGTCAATCCGCTGGCGACCAACCCCTTTGATCCCAACGTCCCCCGGCTGGGAATCGAGCCCTTCGCCGCCCGCTTCGGCATCGACCGCGACGCCAACGGTGACGGTGTGCCCGACTACCCGTGGAACGCGGTTCCTTACCACACCTATCCGTGGACCAACTGGCCCGACGCCATGGTCGATCTGGCCAACAACACCGCGCCGCGCATGGATGACCTGCCCGGCAACCCCGGCACCAACGACGCCCGCTGGCTCTCCAGCACCGAGCCGGAGCGGCGGCTCTTCCCCGCCCCCAACACCGTCGGGTTCGGAGGGGCGGATGGCAACCCGGACACGCCCGACCACGTGGAGCATTTCACCCACTGGCTCCACATGGCCAACCCCATGCGGCCCGACAACGGCTGGGTGTTCGTACCCGACATCGCCAACATCGAGTTCTCCACCAACGCCTTCATCTCCGGCTCCGCTCCGTACGCGACCCAGTTCGGCCCGTGGGGCACGCCCATCGAGCAGTGGAACAGCGCCACGCGGCCCAACTCGCTCGCGCCGCTGCTGCCTATCACCTTCAACACCGCGCGCGGCAAGAACTACTACCCCGGCGACGCCAACTGGCAGCTGCTGTGGGCCAACTGGCTGCGGTTCTATGACTTCACCGCCCGCGACATGCGCCCGCCCGGCATTCCCGGCAACTACTTCCGCCTGGCCGACTGCTATTTCGGCGGCCAGGATCTGGCCCACGAGATCGGCGAGCGTCCCCAGGATGAATTCGCCGGGCCCGGCGTGCTGGCGGGCTTCCCCAACGGTGCGCCGCGATACAACATCAGCCGCATCCTGGCCGATGCGGATGGCGACGGCTGGACCGATTCCTACTGGTTCCTCGCGCCCGCCTCGGGCAACGACGACCTGCGCACGCTGGTGGCCATGCGGGTCGTGGACGCCAGTTCCATGCTCAACCTGAACGTGGCGACGCAGTTCGTCCGACGCGACGACGCGTCGCTCAACCCCGTTCAGGTGGGCACCAAGGGACACACCCCCGCCGACCTGGCGCTCTTCGAGCACCGCTTCGACACCATCTCCGGCGTCGGATTCCTGAACAATCCGGAGAACTCGGAATCGGTCTTCCCCGACGGCGGGCTGGCCAACGGCGATGTGCGAAGCCCGTGGGGGAACAAGCAGGTCGTCTTCCAGGGCGTTGCACGCTGGGAAGGCGGCGTCTTCACGGTTCTGGGCGAAACCGGGTTGAGCTCAACCATTCTGCGAAATCCCTACGGTCGCATGGACTACTGGCGCCGCGCCGGTCTGAACCCCTACGACCCCGCGCTTCCGTCCGGGCTTTTCACGGCGTCCTTCACGCCGTGGAGCGTCGCCGATGAACTCGAGCTGCGCATGTATCACGCCTCGAATACCCCCTGGGTCGGCACCCGCCTGGAGAAGACGCTCACGAATGAAGTGACCGGCACCACCAACCAGATCATCCGGGCCTCGCTGGCGGCGGAAGAGTCGTCGGAGTACATCGACCAGCTCGATGTGCGCGAAGTCGGCGCGCCCGGCTCGGGCATCTTCTTCGATGAGATGCTGCACGACAACCGTCATCGCCTGACGACCTACAGCGGGGCGCGCAACGAGACCTCGCCGCCCTGGATGTGGTGGGAGTACCGCTGGACCAACCCGAACCTGGGGCCGCCTCCCGCGCTGTCGAACTTCCTGGCGCAGCAGCGCCTGAAACTGGACCTGCGCGAGCCGCTCATCAACCCGCTCACGCTGCCTGCGGGCGCCTTCGTCATGCCCCGCCGCCTGCCGTGGCTGCTCTACACGGCCTTGACGGAAGGCCCCGGGCTTTCCAACCCGCCAGCGGGTCCGGCGGCGTACTACGACGACTTCAACAACGTGCTGAACTTCGACGCCGCGGAAACCTCCCCCAACCGGCATGCGGCCAGCGCGCGCCTGGCGGCGGGGCTGGCGGCGAACATGCTGCAGTGGCGCGACGCCGACATCGCCTACGTGTCCCTCGAGGACGACGCCGTGCGCGTCCCGCTGGTGGCTGGCAACGGCGTCGCCAACGACTTCGGCACCTATCACTCCACGCACCGCTTCCTGGGCATGGAGATGCAGCCCTTCCTGGTGGAGGCCTTCGTCGCTCACGTCTACGAGTGGCGCGGCCGGACGGCGGCGACGGCCCACCCCGGCGGGCTCAACGGGCCCATTGCGCCGGGGAACCGCGTGATCGGGTCCAACTCCAACCAGCACACGATCGTGGTGGTGCAGATCGGCAACCCGTACGAGCGTCGGCTGCCGCTGGAGGACTTCATCATCCGCGTCTACGGGCAGGATTTCCCCCTGTCGCTTGACCCCAACCTCTACCTCGAGCCGGGGGAAACCCGCACCTACTGGTCCATCGGGCGCGACGTGGCGGGGTTCAAGGACGCTCTGGACATCGAGGACGCACTGCTTCCCCGCGCCTTCGTGGAAGTGCCCACGCAGTGGTCGCGGACCCGCGCCGTGTACGACGCCGGCAACGTGGAACGCGCCGTGGAGATCTTCCGTCGCGTCACCAACGTCGGCAATAACAACGCGCGGGTGCTGATCGACCGGATGGACATCCGGGCCGAGGCCGCCGATCCGTTCCGCGACTTCGGGTTCGGCGAGTCGATCCGCGATCTGGGCACGTCCACGCTTCGGCCGACCGATCTTGACACGGTCGAGCCGCTGCCCGGCGTGCAGTGGAACGTGCTGGTGGTTCAGAGCAACGAGAACCGCTGGATTCAGTACGCCCGCGCCTCGCGCGACATGGACCGCGACATCAACGGCAACGGCCTGAAGGATGATGACGAGAAGAACCCGCGATACGTCTTCGCCGTGCGCGAGGTGCGCACCGAGCAGGACGGCTACTTCTTTGATACGTCCGCCACAGCCCATGACTGGCTGATCCGGAACAGCAGCAAGATCACGCGATTCCTGCCGCTGGACCCGAACACCGGCGCTGCGCTCATCGCGGTGAACAACAACTACGCCAACAATCCCAACGTGGTGTGGGACAAGAACGTCAACCTGAATGAAGGCACCGGCGTCGATGAGTTCATCGACCTCGACTTCGCCATGCAGATGCTGCAGAAGGACGGCGATTTCGAGCAGGTGGGCGAGATTCTCAACGTCTTCACCTACGGCCACCTGCTGCGCTTCACCAACGGGCTGAACACGCTGGATACATCCGGCGCCGACGCGGGCACCATCAAGACGTTCTCCGAGTTCATGATCGACGGCAAGCTGACCGGCATGGATCGGCGCGTCAACCGCCTGCGGCTGGAGCCCACGCTTGTGACGTTCTGGGATCAGCAGATCCGCCACAGCGGCGTGGTCGGCGTGGGGGATCCCAACAACGCCGGCGACCTGCGGCATGGCTTCCCCGCCCTGCCCGCGGGCGTGCGCGTGTTCGACGCCCTGGTCTGCGACGCCGAGGGCTTCAACGCCTACCTGTTCGACATCAACGGCAACGCCACCGCGGGCGACGCGGAGGATCTCGAACTGCAGCGCTTCCGCAACGCCGCCGCGTACACGGGCCGGCTCACCGCGGGGCTGATCAACATCAACACCGCCTCGCGCGAGGTGATGCGCGCCATGCCGCACGCCTACCGCTTCCTGCACGCCACGAACCTGGACGACGGCGGCGTCAATATGCCGCACCTCGATCCCACCGTGGATTACGGCGTGGGGCGCACCCGGTTCGTGGAGGCCATCGAGGCCTACCGCGACCGCCTGGGCAACTACGTGACGGCCGGTCCGCTGGATGACCCCCTGCCCAAGTACGCGGGTCGGGGCCAGCGCGCCACCAGCAACATTCCCAACCCGCGGCTCAATGACACGCGCGGCGAGCGAGGCATCGTCAGCGTGGGCGAGGTCGGGCTGCTGCGCGAGCCGGGACGCATCAACACCGGCAACGCGGTCATCGACGCACGCTGGAACCAGAGTTTCTCCATCGAGTATGGCGGGATGAATCCGCTTCGCAATCCCGCCTTCCCCGACGCCGTCGTGGACATGGACGTCAGCACCGACGCCCACCTCGTCAAGTCCTTCGACCCCAACACCAACGTGCTGGTGCTGGATGAGGTGGCTCGCGACATGGAGGAGGCCAACCTGCTTCACGCCGGCATCTCCAACCTCATCACCACCCGCAGCGATGTGTTCGTGGTGTATTACCGCGTGCGCACGGTGCGGCGCGATCCGTCCACCGGCGTCTGGAACGGGTTGAATCCGGAGTTCATCGTCAGCGACAAGCGATATGTGATGCTGGTCGATCGCTCCAACGTCAACCGGCCCAGCGATTCACCGAAGATTCTGTTCTTCGAGGAGGTTCCCAACTGAACCATCCGGGCGGCGTCCGCGAATGGTGGGTCGCCGTCATCCAGTCCGCCAACTCAGGCCGTGCCCCGTCACGCTCATTCCAGACGCGGGGGCACGGCTTTTTTTCTTTCTGTGTGGGGCTGGCGGCGGCGCCTCAACCCTTCACCGCCACCGCGCCGAAGCGTCGCTCACGCCCGGCGTAGTCGAGAATGGCCTGATGCAGGTCGGGCTCCGCGAAATCCGGCCAGAGCACGTCGGTGACGTGAATCTCGGCGTAGCTGAGCTGCCAGAGCAGGTAGTTGCTCAGCCGCCGCTCGCCTGCGGTGCGGATGAGCAGGTCCGGGTCCGGCAGGCCGGCGGTATCGAGCCGCGAGGCGAACAGGTGCTCGTCGATCTGGTGCGGCTGCAATCGTCCCGCGGCGACCTCCTGGGCCAGCAAGCGGCAGGCGTCCACGATCTCGGCCCGCGAGCCGTAGTTGATCGCCAGCAGCAGCGTGAGCCCGGTGCAGTGGGCCGTGGCCTGGCGCGTGGCGTCAAGCTCGCGCAGCACCGCGGGGGCGAGCCGGTCACGTCGCCCGATCGAGCGGAAGCGCACGTTGTTGCGGATGAGCTCCTCACGCTCCGCCACCAGGTGGTGGAGTGCCAGTGACATCAGCCCGTCCACTTCGTCGGCGGGGCGCTTCCAGTTCTCCTGCGAGAAGGAATAGAGCGTGAGAACTTCGATGCCCAGTCGTCCGCATTCCGTGATGGTGCGGCGCACCGCCTCGGCGCCGACCTTGTGGCCCTCGAGGCGCGGCAGCCCGCGCCGATTCGCCCAGCGGCCATTGCCGTCCATGATGACCGCGATGTGCCGGGGCAGCCGATCGAGCGGGATGCTCAGCCGTTCCGCGGCGCCGCGCCGGAGCGTGGGCGTATCGGGCAGGGTGGAGGCGGGAGCGGACGTGATCGGGGGCGTGGTCATGCGAATACGATCGGGACGCGTCGAATGTCGGGCTTGCGGAGCATGGGTGGAGTGGACTGCTACGACATCCCGGCGGCGCCGGTTCGTTCGATCATGTCAGACGGCCACCAGCGTCTGCTTGCGCTCCGGCCCGACGCTGACGATGGCGATGGGGACGCCCACCACCTGCTCGATGCGCTCCAGGTAGCGTCGGGCGTTGGCTGGCAGGGCGCCGCGGTCGGTGGCGTCCACGATCTCCTCGCGCCAGCCGGGCAGCGTTTCAAAGATCGGATGCACGCGCGTGAGGCGTTCCGCGTCCGGGAAGAAGCGATCCGTCGTCGTGCCGTCAGGCAGCCGGTAGCCGACGCAGAGTTTCACCTCATCCAGCCCGGAGAGCACGTCGAGGCACATGCAGGCGATTTCGGTGACGCCGCAGAGCATGACGGAGTAGCGAACGCCCACCAGGTCCAGCCATCCGCAGCGCCGGGGCCGGCCTGTGGTGGTGCCGTACTCGCGTCCGCGTTCGCGGATGCGCTGTCCAATGGGTCCGAGCTCCTCGGTTGGGAATGGTCCGGCGCCGACGCGCGTGGTGTAGGCCTTCATGGTGCCGATGACGCGCTGCACGTGGCGGCATGGCACGCCGGTGCCCGCTGGAATGCCCAGCGTGGAGCAGTTGGAGCTGGTGACGTAGGGGTAGGTTCCGTGGTCGATGTCCAGCAGGCAGGCGTTGGCCCCCTCGAAGAGCAGGGCCTTGTTCTGGGCCATCAGGTCGTGCAGCAGGTAGGTGGTGTCCGTGATGTGCATCGCCAGCCGCTGCCCGAACGCCGCGTAGGTGCGGGTGAGTTCGTCGGGGTCGAGCGGTGGGGCGTCGACGCCCAGGGCCTTGAGCTCCTCGGTGCGAAGCCGGCAGATCAGGTTGAGTTTTCGCTGCAGCAGGGCGCGGTCGAGCAGATCGCCCATGCGGATGCTGGTCGAGCGATGAACCTTGTCGGCGTAGGCCGGTCCGATGCCCCGTCGCGTGGTGCCGATGGAGAGGTCGTCAGCCCCGCCCTTGACCGCGCCGGTGAGCACCTGCTCGAGCGCGGCGTCGTGCTGCTTGTGGTAGGGCATGACCACATGAGCGCGATCCGACACGCACAGGTTGCGCCCCACCTCGATGCCGCGGGCGCGGAGCCGGTCGATCTCCTCCAGCAGCTTCTCCGGGTCCACCACCACCCCGTTGCCGATGACGCTGATCTTGTCGGCGTTGAGCGCCCCCGAGGGCAGGAGGTGCATGGCGTACTTCTGGTCGCCCACGACCACGGTGTGCCCCGCGTTGGCGCCGCCGTTGTATCGCACGATCACGTCGTGGTCGGCGGTGAGCAGATCGACGATCTTGCCCTTTCCCTCGTCGCCCCACTGCAGGCCGACCACGGCCGTGTGCCGATGGTCAGAGGTGACTTGCGAGCGATGAGGCGATCGGGCGACGTGGGACGAAGCGGAAGCCATGTCGATCCTTTCGACGCGGAAGAGGCACCGGGCGCGGTGAATCCGAGCCGACCCGGAAGCATTCCGATCGGTCCGGCTGGGCCGTCTGTCACGGTTCTGACGGCCATTCCGGCGATTCCACGCGCTCAAGTCGGTTCCCGGAACCGTCGATGATACGCGCGGTCTGTCCATGCGCGAGCGATGCTGGAACATGCAGAAGACGCTCCACATCATGTGCCCGAATCTGGCCTGTCGCTGCGTGCTGGCGGTGCCGGATGCCGCCCGCGGCCGGGTTGTCCGATGCCGCCAGTGCGGCTGCAATGTGCGCGTTCCCGCAACGGACGACAAGGCGTCCGCCGCCCCCGCCAAGGTCGAAGATTCCTCCGACAAGGTCGGCTGACGATCCGGCGATGGAGCGCGGTGCGGCGCGGTCCGCGTACGATTCCCGCGTGAACCAGCAATCGACGGCGGCTTCGTTCCCGCTTCCCCAGCGGGAATCGGCGCGATCCGGTCAGGCCCAGGCCGGAATCGATGACATTCAGACGGCGGCGGCCGTCGGGCTGTCACCATTGAGCCGCATCCACGCCGCGTACCTGCATGTTCCCTTCTGTTTTCACAAGTGCCACTACTGCGACTTCTACAGTTTCGTTGACGCGAAGGACCGACAGGAGCCGTTCGTGGATCGGCTGATCGCCGAACTGCGGGCCTATGCGAATTTCCGAGGCACGGACGGCGATGTCCTTGAAACGATCTTCGTCGGCGGCGGAACCCCCACGCTGCTGCGTCCGGATCTGTGGCGACGCCTGCTGCCGGAGCTGCGCCGCTGCCTGCGTCCGGCGGCTGAGGCGGAGTTCACCGTGGAGGCCAACCCCGAAACGGTGACGCCGGAACTGGCCGCGATTCTGGCGCAGGGAGGCGTCAACCGCGTCAGCATCGGGGCACAGTCGTTTCACCCGCGTCACCTCAAGACGCTGGAGCGATGGCACGATCCTGCGAACGTCGAGCGGGCCATGATGATCTTCCGCGACGCGGGCATCACCAATCTCAATCTCGACCTGATCTTCGCCATTCCCGGTCAGACGGTGGACGACTGGCTGGCGGACCTTGAACAGGCCGTCGCGCTTGAACCCATGCACCTCAGCTGCTACGGCCTGACCTATGAGCCGAACACGGCCATGACCGTCCGTCTGCGGGCCGGACGCATTGAACCGGTGGATGAGGAGGTCGAGGCGGCGATGTACGAGTCCGCGCTGGACCGTCTGGCCGAGGCAGGGTTCGAGCAGTACGAGATCAGCAACTGGTCACGTCCGGGCATGGCAAGCCGTCACAACCTGCACTACTGGAGGAACGGCAACTGGTGGGCGTTCGGGCCCAGCGCCTCGGGTCATCTGGACGGGGTTCGCTGGAAGAACGTACCGCGGCTGAGCGACTATCTGGCGGTGACCCCCTGGTCGCCCGTGACGGATGTGGAAGGGATGGACGCCGATCGACGTCTGGGCGAGCGGCTCATGCTCGGATTGCGGCTTCGCGAAGGGCTGCTTCATGCCGACCTGCGGACATGGCTGGCCGATGATGCGGAGGGTCGATGGGGGGTCATTGAGCAGGCCATGAAGGCGCGGATGATGGAGTTGCATCAGGATCGCATCCGTCTTACCCGTCAGGGGATGCTCGTCGCCGATTCCATCCTCGCCGACCTGGTCTGACGTCTCGGGTCGCGCCAGGCAGCCGCCCGTGTGCGAACAACCAGCGTGACCCGGGAGTAGCAATGGACCGATCATCCGGCGGCGGAGTTCTGCTTTGGGCGCCTCGCCGGGATGCCGATAAACCTCTGCACGCGGGGGTCAGGTGCTGCGTGCGAATCGTACCGATAACCGACCACCCCCACCCAATGACCACGGACCCACCGGCTGACGCCTGATGCTCAATGCCTGACGCTCATGATTGCCGCTGCGCCTCATGTCACCCACCATTCTGGTCATTCCGTGCTACAACGAGGCCGCGCGGCTGGATGAGCGTGCGTTTCTGAACTTCGTGGACGGTGCGGAGGGCATTGACCTGCTCTGCGTGGACGATGGCAGCACGGACGAAACCGGAACGATTCTGGAGCGGCTGGCGGCGCAGAGACCGGGTCGGATTGCGGCCCTCACCCTGCCACGCAACATGGGGAAGGCGGAAGCCGTTCGCCGGGGGTTCCTGGCGGCGTTCGACCGTCATCCGACCCATGTCGGGTTCTGGGATGCTGACCTGGCGACGCCGCTGGAGGACGCCATTCAGTTTCGCGCGTTTCTCGACTCCCGACCCGATCTGGAGGCCGTCTTCGGATCGCGCGTCAACCTGCTCGGGCGCCACGTTCGTCGAGGGCTGCTGCGGCACTACGTCGGGCGCGTCTTCGCCACGCTCGCGGTGCTGGCGCTGGGCATCCCCATCTACGACACGCAGTGCGGGGCCAAGCTGTTCCGAGCGTCCGACCGGCTCAGGTCCGTCTTCGAGAAGCCGTTCGGCACGCGCTGGGTTTTTGACGTGGAGATCATCGCACGCATGGCCCAGGTGTGGGATGGTCGCGGCGTTCCGCACGTCCGTGACCTGATCTTTGAAATGCCGCTCATGGTGTGGCGCGACGTGAAGGGGTCGAAGATTCGCATGACCGATTTCTTCCGCGTCGGAATGGACCTGATGTACGTGGCGCGCACGTATCCGCGGACCGGGCGATGAAGGGTTCCCTGCTGCGAGCCGTGGTGCTTCGTCCCGTCCGCTGGTGGCTGACGCTGCTGCGGACGGAGTCGCCGCGCGTGGGCGCGTGCGCGCGAGCGTGGCGCGTGGCGCTCATGCTGCCGCCGTTCGGCGCGCTGTACGCGCTGCTGCGCGTGAGGGCGCTGGCGGTCGAACCGCTTGAAGTTCCGACCACGACGCGACTGGGGTTGACGTTCACGAGCCGCCTGCCTGATCTGATCCAGATGTACCTGCACCTGTTCGGCGTGTGGGAGCCGGACCTGCTGACGTTTGTCCGACGCCGACTGGCGCCGGGTGACACCTTCATCGACATCGGGGCCAACGTGGGGGCGTTCACGCTGCCCGCGGCGGCACGGGTGGGGGAGCGGGGACGGGTCATCGCCATCGACGCCTCGCCCGCGATGATCGACGACCTGCGTGCCAACCTGGAGCGCAACAACCTGGCGCCGCGGGTTCGCGTGGTCCACGCGGCGGTCTCCGATCATCCAGGCATGCTGGATCTCTATGCCGGTCCATCGCACAACGTGGGGCTGACCTCCACCGAGCCGCACCGCGGCATGAGGCGGGTAGGGGGGGTGCGGGCCGCCCCGCCGGGCGACCTGCTGTCGGATGCGGAGCTGTCCGCCGCCCGATTGATCAAGATCGACGTGGAAGGGGGCGAGAATCGCGTCCTGGCGGGATTCGCGCAACTGCTCGATCGACTGTCGCCCGAGGTCGAAATTGTCGTGGAACTCTCGCCTCACTGGTGGCGTGAGTCGGGCGTCACGTCGGCGGACGTGCTGCGGCCCTTTCTGGCGGCGGGGTTTCACGTCTACGCCGTGCCGAACAATTACTGGCCCTGGCGCCTGCTGTGGTCGGAGGATGTCTCGCCCCCGAGGCGGCTTCGGGCCGATCTCTCTCATCTGACCGCGCGGGTGGATGTGGTGCTGTCGCGCGTCGATGCGGAGACGCTGTGAGCCATGACGATCGGGCCGAGTCATCCTGATCGTGTGCAGGGAAACGGCGACACTGTTGCCGAGCTGCATCCGCCAGTTGTCACGGAGCACCGGGCACCCGGCACCCGGCACTTCGAATCTTTCTCCGGACCATCGTGCCTCGCCGGTTTTATCACAGGCATGTCCCGAGCGGGCACGCAGTGGATGTGCAAGTGCCTCAACGAGCACTCGCAGGCGGCGGCGTTCGGCGAGTCGATGTTCTTCGGACGGCGCTACGTACCCCCTGCGCCGGATGGGCTGTACCATGCCGCGCAGTACCGCGAGCTGCGGCGGCATCTGCTGGCGGACGGTTCGTGCATTCACTCGACCGCCGGGGGCGGGCCGGGATCGCTGAAGCGACTGACGCTCCGGGACATCGGTCCGCTGGTCGAGCGGCTGTTCCCGGACGACGCGCCGCCGATGACGCCCGGAGCGTGCTTCCGGCGGCTGGCACGGGCCATCGCCGAGGCGGAAGGCAAGCCGCTGGCGATCGAGAAGACGCCGCACCACCTCAACTGGATCGACCGCATTCTGGCGCACCTGCCCGAGGCGCGATTCGTGGTCATGGTGCGCGAGCCCTATTCGTTCATGCTCTCGTACAAGCACCAGGGCGACCGCAAGGCGGAGCGCGTGCGGATCGCCTTCGCCCGTCGGTATCACCCGCTGGCGGCGGCGCTGATCTGGCGCGCCTCGATCCGCACCGCGGCGGACGTGGCGACCCGGCATCCGGATCGCTCGCTGGTGACGCCCTTCGATCTGCTTCGCGTGGACGCGGCGGGCACGCTGGAGCGCGTTCAGCGTTTTCTGGGGCTGCCGGTGGAGCCGATTGCCGAGCGCGTGCCGCCCGACAACACCAGTTTTCCCGGCGGGGTGCGACCCCACCTTCAACCGGAGGATCTCTTCTGGATGCGGCTGATCGCCGGGCGGGCGATGCGGACGCATGGATTCACTCCGCGCCCGACCCCCTTCGCGCCGCTTCGCATCGCGTGGTCGATGCTGCGGCTGCCGTGGTGGGCGGTGCGAAACTACCTCGACCTGCGCTCGCGCGTGGGCGGATCGACGCTGGGGTATCTCTGGCGCTGGCTGAAACCAGGCCGGAGTGCGCGGGATGAAACCCGCGCCTCACCGCCGCGTTCTCCGGCGTCGCCCACGGAGTCATCCCCGTGACGCACCACTCGACGGAACCTTTCAGCGCGCCGCACCGCGCCGCGGGGTGGTTCACCCTGGCGATGGGCGTCGTGATCGTCATCGCGCTGGGATTGCACTTCGGCACGCGAGTCCGTTCGCTGCCCAACGTGCGCGACGAGTACCTGATGAAGGCGCCGATCGACGCAATTCTCCACGATGGCTGGAGCATGCGTACCGCCGTTGACTACCAGGAAGTCAAGGGGCCGGTGTTCTTTTGGATGTACGCGCTGCCGGGGGAGGTGCTGGGTGACTCGATCCATGCCATGCGCGTGGTGTCGCTGGGGTGGTTCATCCTCGGTGCGTGGCCGCTTCTCCTGATCGCGCGGCGGGCGGGGGTGACGCCGCCCGTCTGGCCGCTTGTCGGACTGTTCTACGGGCTGGCGCCGTACAACGCCTTCGTGGCGCAACTGCTGATGAGCGAACCATCGTTCAACCTGCTGGCGCTGTGGATGATGTGGGCGGCGATGCGCGGGTTGTCGAAGCAAGCCGAAGCCGGAGCCGAAGGAGCAGTCCATGCATCCCATCCGTCGCCGCGCCTCGACTGGTTGGCGCTGACCGTTTTCACTGTCACCCTTTCAATGCTGCTCCACCATCGCCCGCACGCCTTGGCGCTGGCCGGGGCCGCGGCGCTGACGGCCATCGAACGACGGCGATTCGCCAGCTGGCCGTGGCTGGCGGCGTGCATGCTCGCCGGGCTGAGCCGCCTGCCCCTGTATCTTCGCTGGGGTGGGATGGTCACGTCGGACTACCAGGGGCTCTTCGGCTTCGGCCTCCGCGTGGATGGATTGACGTACCTGCTCGCGGCCGTGCTGCCGTGGACGGGGGCGTTCCTGGTTGCGGCGGCGCTGGCGCCGACGGCGCGGCGGCGCTGGCGGCTTCCCCTCGCGGCCGGTGCGGCGGGAGTCGCTCTTGGGCTGGCGTTCCCGCCCGATCTGTCCGCCAAGGTGGTCTACACGCTGCCCAGCGGCGAAGTGAAGCAGCAGGCCGAATACGCCGGCGTGGTGACGACGGCGCTGCGCTCCATCACGCCCGAGGGGTGGGTCCGCGCGTGGGCGCTGGCTCTGCTGGCCGGCGCCGGGGCGGCGTCGATCGCCTCCATGATCGTCCTGGGGCGGCGCGCCCGAGGCGGCTCGCCTGAGTCAACGGCGCCGCCTCACGCCGGGCACGACGACAAAGCCGCATCGCGTCTGGCCTTTTGGACATTGGCCTGCGGCCTGCCGTTGTACATCATCACCGCCGGGCCGGTGTACGACCGGTATCTGGTCGTCTGGGCGGTGCTGATGCCGGTGGTATGGCTGCGGCTCCTGCCGTGGCCTGTTGCCGTGTTCCAGACCCTGCTTCACGCGGGGATGCTGGTCTCCCTGGCGAATGACTGGTTGATGGGGGCGCGGCACGGGTGATACGAATCCCATGCGTTCGCCGGGCGTCATGGGATGGGAGCGAGTCGCTCCGTGACTCGCCATCGAGGCGCACGGCGCGGAGCGTCGCGCCACCCACGAACCGACCGACTTTCAGCTGAAATCCGCATGAGGGATTCAGGCCCCGCCGCGACCCGTCGCCAGCAGTTGCCGGGGGGTGCGCCGGACCAGGCCGATGCAGGCGGGGATGGCGGCCAGCAGCGTCAGCGCCAGCAGCACGCACCAGCCGACCAGCATGGGCGTCCACGGGACTCGGTACTGCAGCACGATGCCGCCCAGGTCGCGGTAGAAGCGGACGTCCACCGCCGCCGTGTGCAGGCCGAAGAATGTGCCGACGATGGCGGCGGCGCCGGCAAGCAGCATCGCCTCTCCCAGGACCAGTTTCGCCAGATGCGCCTTCGAGGCGCCGACGGCCCGAAGCACGCCGTACTCGTAGCGGCGGCTGTTCACGTTGGCCACCAGCACGCTGCCCACGGCGAAGCACGCCAGCACCAGGGCGGCGAAGGCGACCGTGGTCTGCACGGCGAGGATCGCCGCACCCACCTCGTCGATCGCCTTCTTGATGGACCGGCCCGAGACGAAGAGCACCCCCGGAAGGCGTTCGTGCATGGCGAACTTCGCCTCGTCATCGGTCACCGAATCCGCGATGTTCATCTGCATGAGGAAGATGTCGGGATTGTCGAAGCGCTCGCTCATCACCGAGAAGTCTGCGAAGACGCAGCTCATGGCGTGTTCGTTGTAGACGTTGCGGATGCCGAACATCTGCGTGGCCACGTCCAACCCCGCCGCCGACACCACGCCGACGATCTCGTAGGCATGCACCACGCGTCCCGCGCCCAGCTCGAGCGTGTCGCCGACGGTCAGCCCTTTGGTGGTGAGGAACTCCTCGGCCACGAGCACGCCTTCGCCGCGGCGCAGCCGGGGGATCGCCTGCTCGGGCGTGCCCGCCACCCAGTCCACGCGGTTGACGCGGAAGAACTCGTCCGGCTCGAAGCCGATGCAGATGACGTTGGGCGGCGCGATGCCCTGCACGCCGAACAGGTGGTGGTTCATCACGCGCAGCGGCACGTAGGCGATGGGGCAGGTGGCCTCCACGAAGGGCAGCGAGGCGATGGTCTGTCGCTCCTTCGCCGTGAGACCGTCGCGCTTGAAGGCAAAGCCGTCGGCGAAGGTCATCTTGCCCAGCCAGTCCTGAAGCACGGACGTGGTGCTGGTCCACGTCGAGACGAGAATGGCCACCCCGATCATGAGCGCGCCGGCCGTCAGACCCAATCGCACCGGAATCGCCAGCGCGGACTGGGTGAGCAGGTTGCCCGGCAGTTGCAGCAGGCGGCTCAACAGGGGGCCGAACGTCCGCGCGACCACGATGAACGCCGGCACCGCGAGGATGAAGTACCCGATCTGCATGAGCGGGAGCGCGGTGGTGACGTAGAGCCAGAATCGCGTCTGCTCGCTCTGGGGAAGGAACAGAACCGGCTGCATCACCAGCAGGCACGCCGCCGCTCCGGCCATGAGCCAGCCGGTGCGTGCGCGAGGCGGCGCCGCACGCACCGCGAAGGCCTTGAGCGGCGCCACGCGGCTGGCCTCAAAGGCCGGCCACACCGCGCCCAGCAGGCCCGCACCGATCGACCCGCCCGCCGCCAGTCCGATGCCCAGCCAACTCAACTGCAGTCCGGCGGGAATCAGTTCGCGGAAGAAGTGGATCAGGATGGCCGCCAGCCCGACGCCCAGGGGGATGCCCACGGCGCCCCCCGCCGCGCCCACCAGCAGACCGACCCACATCTGCGACAGAAAGACCTGGCCGCGCGTGGCCCCGATGCAGCGGATGATGGCCAGTTCGCGCTGACGTTCGGTGACGCCGGTCGTCATGCCGATGACGATGATGAACGAGCAGCTCAGAAATGCGAAGAGCGCGCCCAGGATGAACATCACGCGGCTGGCGTAGACCCTTCGATCGAAGCCCGTGCGGACCATTTCCGCCGGCTCCAGCGCCAGCTGCTCGGGAACCTCGGGGGCGTGCTGGCGACAGAAGGCCTCGACATCCGTACCGGATCGAAGGTCGATGGCGATGTCGGTGAGCAGTCCATCGCGTTCGGTGACCTCCTCCAGGGTGGAGCGCGTCACGTATACCTGCGGCCGCTGAAACGCGCCCAGCGTGGGGCGGTTGTACACGCCCACGATGCGAAGCCGCAGCGGTTCGCCGAATCGCTGGACTTCCGCTTCGTCGCCCACGTCCCAGTCCATGCGTCGGGCGACGTAGGAGTCGATGAGCATCTCGTCGGGGCGCCGGGGCGTCGTGCCCCGCGCCAGGTCGATAGGCCGCATGGCGAACTCGATGTCCGAGTCGATGCCGTGGGCCAGCGGCGTGAGGCGCAGGGGCAGCTCGGTGTCGGGGTCCACGCGGCCGTCGGTCCGCACCAGCGTGATCGCCGCGCTGTAGCGCCCGATGGCGGATTCGACCTGGGGCCAGGCGCGGACGGTTTCGAGGAGGGCGGCGTCGAAGCGGCCGTTGAACAGATGAACGACGCGTGCGTCCGCCGCGCCCAGCGTGGCGAGGATGCGGCCCTCGACCGTGGTCTGAACGGAATACATCGCCGTCGCCACCGCGACGATGAGCGCCGAGGCGAAGGTGACGGCGGCGACCAGCAGGGCGGTCCTACCGCGGCGCCCCGCCAAGTTGTTGATACCGAGTCGCCAGCTCGGCCGCATCAGCGCCGTTGACATCGAAGGATCCCTGGAATCGACCGTCGCGCAGCACGTGGACGCGGCGGCAGTGAATGGCGGCGGTCGGCTCGTGCGTCACCATCACCACGGTGACGCCCCGCTCCTCCGCCAGTTGACGCAGCACCCGCCAGAGTTGTTCGCTGCTGCCCGAATCAAGATTCCCCGTCGGCTCATCGGCGAACAGCACGGGAGGCGAATAGAGCAGCGCCCGCGCGATGGCCACGCGCTGCTGCTCGCCCCCGGACAGAGCGTCGGGGCGATGGTTCGAGCGGTCTTTCAGTCCGAGGGAGTGGAGCAGCGACTGCCCCTGATCGACCAGTTCGCCGCGGGACCGACCCCCCAGGAGTCCGGGCAGAATCACGTTGTCGATGGCCGAGAGCGTGGGAATCAGGTTGAACTGCTGAAAGATGATGCCGATGCGATGGCGTCGATATTCGGTCAACTGTCGCTCCGAGAGCGACTCCAGCGTCCATCCCGCCACCTGGAGCGATCCGGCGTCAGGGCGGTCCAGCCCTGCCAGCAGGTGAAGGAGCGTGCTCTTGCCGCTCCCGGAAGCCCCCATGATGGCGTAGAAACCCGGCTCGACGATGGCGAGATCAACTCCGCGCAGGGCCTCCACGACCCGATCGCCCATGCGATAGGCCTTCCTGACGCCTGACACCCGGACAAGATGGGAGTTCCCCGCGCCGTCAGGCGACGGGGTGCTGGCTGTCATAGGTCGGCTGGTCCATCAGGCCGTCCAGTGGGGAAAGGTCGGCGGCCCGAATCTTCACCAGCCAGCCCTTTCCAAACGAGTCGGTGTTGACCAGTGAGGGATCCTTCACGACTTCCGGGTTGACCTCGACGATCTCGCCCGGGACGGCGGAATAGACCTCGCTGGAGGTCTTGACCGATTCGACCTCGCCGATGGCTCCTCCGGCGGCCACCTTTGTCCCAACCGGCTTCAGTTCGACGTAGGTCAGGTCGGTCAGTTCATCGGCGGCGAACCGGGTGATGCCGATAGTCACCGTATTCCCCGAAACCCGATGCCATTCGTGGGTTTCGGAGAAGCGGCAATCGCTCGGGCTGGGCATGGATTGGGCTCCTGGGGGTCGAAAGGCGGGGCATCATAGTGGAGCGGCGGGACAGTTCAAACTCCCCCTGCATTGCCGACATGAACCAAACCATCCACCGGCGCGGAATCTTGGGAACTTGTTGAGAAAATGGGCAAAATGTGTCAACTCCGGCTTGGACACGCGCGAATCCCGAGGTACGATAAAATGGTGAGCCGTGCATGACAGGCACCGGCCGGGCTGTTGCACAAGATCTTTCTCCCCTCCGGAAAACGTCGGCCTCTTGCGGGTCGGCGTTTTCTTTTCGTCTTCGTTGTGCTTGCCGATTCAGAGCCGGTCGATAGACTCGGCGACCCCTGCTCATCGAGAGGCCCCCATGATCCTCACGCTGGCTGTCGGCAGTCTGGCCCGGACCTGGCGCAAGGGCGCCGACCGTCGCAGGCAACTGCTGGAGGCGCCGCAGTTCGCCATTCAGCAGCTGGGGCTGCGGGGGCTCAATGTCAATGCATCCCTGCTGGCCGGCTGGGGAATGGACGACCTCGACGCCCTGCGTGACCGTGCCGACAAGGCCGCGTGCCCCTGCCTGGTGCTGATCGAGGACACGCCGCAGAACTTCGTCAGGAAGCCGGAGGCGGCGCAGGATCGGCTGAGGCGACTGACCTCGGCCGCGACCCGTCTGGGGTGCAACTCGCTGGCCATCAGCGTCGAGTCGCCAGAGAATGATGACGCATTCGAGATCACGGCGGCCCGTCTGCGTGAAGTCATGCCGGTGGTGGAGCGGGTGGAGCTCAACCTGCTTCTTTCGCCGCACGAGGGTTTGACCGCCGATCCCGAGCGACTGACGGACCTGATCAAGCGCGTCGGGGGGTTCCGAATCGGCTCGCTCCCGAGTTTCGGGGCGGCGGCGAAGAGCAAGGACGCCATCACGTATCTGCGCAAGATCGCCCCGTACGCCGGAGCGATTCATGCCACGGTGGCCGACTTCGGTCGCGGAGGCCGGCAGCCGGGCTACGATCTGGCGGAGTGCGTGCAGGCCATCCGCTCCGTCGGCTTCACCAACACCCTCGCCATCGACTACGTGGGCCATGACGACCCCATCCCTGTCATCGAGAAAGCCCGCGATATCCTCCAGGCGGCCATTGACGCTCACGAGCCCGTCGCCGCCGACGAGTGAGGACGGTCCCGTGCCAGGCGACGTCATCATCACGATCGACGGTCCCGCCGGCACGGGCAAATCGACGGTGGCGCACCGCCTGGCGTCGCGCCTGGGGCTGGAGTTCCTCGACACCGGGGCGATGTATCGCGCCGCCGCGCTGCTGGCGATCGAGCGCGGAATCGACCCCACGGATGGTCCGGCCCTCGCCGAGGCGGTTCGCCAGGCGGATCTGCACTTTGACTGGAGCGCCGACCCGCCGCGCGTGCTGCTCGGAGCACGCGACGTCACGAAGCGCATCCGTGACCTGGACGTAAGCGGATGCGTCTCGATTGTGGCGAGTCAGCCGGCGCTGCGCCGCGAGCTGGTGGAGCGCCAGCGGATCATCGCCCGTCGGCATCCGCGGCTGGTCACGGAGGGACGGGACCAGGGATCGGTGGTCTTTCCGGACGCGGCGGTTCGCTTCTACCTCGACGCCGACCCGCACGTCCGGGCGACGCGACGTGTCGAACAGATGGCCTTGGCCGGCAAGGTGGTCAACTTCGACGATGTGCTGGCGGACATCCAGGGACGCGACCGACTGGATGGCTCAAGGGCGGACGGTCCGCTCATCAAACCGCACGGCGCGCTGGTCATCGACACGAGCCGGCTCACGCTTGATGAAGTGGTCGATCGACTGGAGCACGAGGTGCGCACGCGGGTGGCGGCAAGGGTGGGAAGCGCCGGCGCTTCGGGGGACGTCACGTGACCCGACAGGCATGGGCTTCACGAGGCGACCGCGCCCCGTTGAGCAACCAGGTCGCCCTGTTCTTCGGGCGGCGGTTCTTCTGCCTGACCATGGGCGTGCTCTACCGCCTTCAACTCGAGGGGCGCGAGCACATTCCCCCCCGCGGTCCGCTCATTGTGGTGGCCAACCACCAGTCCTACCTCGACCCGATCCTGCTTGGCATGCTGGCGTGGACGCGCACGTTTCGCGCCATGGCTAAGAGTTCACTGTTCCGGTTCGGGCCGTTCGGCCGGCTCATTTCGCTCTTCGGGGCGCTGCCGGTCGATCAACACAAGGGTGACCTGGCCACGATCCGGGTGGCGATCGACGAAGTCAACGCCGGGCACGCGGTCATCATCTATCCGGAGGGCGGGAGAACGCGCGACGGTCGCGTGCGCCCCTTCCAGCGCGGATTTCAAGTGATCCTCAAGCGCACCCGGGCGCCGGTGCTGCCGGTGACGATCGAGGGGGCCTACGACGTATGGCCCGCGGGTCGCCCGCTGCCCCGCCTGAGCGGCCGGATCATCGTGCGGGCGCATCCGGTGATTCCCCACGAGGCGTTCGTCGGCGCCGGCGCGGAGCGGAACATCGAGGCCCTCCGCCGCACCATCGAGGCCAGACGGCTGGCGCTGAGGCAGGAGATCCGCCAGCGATCACGCGGACGCTTTCCCGTGGAAGCCAGCGGCGATCTGCCCGCGTGGGAGGGGCCGCCGCCGATCGGTTCGACGGAGGCGTGATTCCCGCCGATCAGGGTTCCAGGCGAGATTCGTGTGGTTCGAGGATGGCACGAACTTCACGTCGTGTGAATCCACGGCGACGCAAGCGGTCGTGGCGTCCTCATCCCGCGAACTGCCGCCCCGGCGCCTCGCGCATCAGGGCGGCGATGCGTCTCTCGGTCGGTGGATGCGTCGCAAAGAGCTGCGTCAGCGTCTGGCCCACGAACGGCTCCACGATGAACAGGTTGTTCATGGCGGGGTTGGGGTTGTCCAGCGGGATGCGCTTCGAATAGGTCTCGAGCTTCTGAAGGGCGGACGCGAGCCCCGCCGGCGTCCCCGCGATGGCCGCGCCGTCCGCGTCGGCGACGTACTCGCGCGAGCGGCTGATCATGGCCTTGATGAGGGCGGCGCCGATGGCGCCGAGCAGGATAATGGCCAGCGAAGCCAGCGGATGCCCACCCTGGCGATTGCCCCCGGCCATGCCGAAAAGCATGGCCCAGTGCGCCAGCATGCTGAAGACGCCGGCGACGGTCGCGGCGATCGTCGCGGTCAGCGTGTCGCGGTTCTTGATGTGGGCCAGCTCATGGGCCATCACGCCCTCAAGCTCCTCCCGGTTGAGCAGTCGCAGCGCGCCCTGAGTCACCGCGACAGCGGAGTGTCGCGGGTTGCGACCCGTGGCGAAGGCGTTGGGGGCCTCCTGCGGACACACGTAGACGCGGGGCATGGGCAGAGACGCCCGCTTGGCCAGACGCTCGACCATGGAGTACAGGTCCGGTGCGGTCTGCTCGTTGACCTGCACGCCCCGCATGGCGGCGATGGCGATCGAATCCGAGAAGAACCATGCCCCGAAGTTCATGATCACGCCGAACACCAGCGCGACCATCATTCCCTGCGTGCCCCAGTACGAACCGACGGCCACGCACAGACCCATCAGGGCGGCGAGCAGAAAGGCGGTCTTGACGTTGTTCACGAAGGCGGTCATGGCGTCATCCTTGTACGGAACGAACGACCTCTTCGTTCACAAACGGCGTGCCGATGCGACTGGCCTGGGAAAGGCGGTTTTCGCGAACGGCACGTGCCCGGTCATCCCGGAATGACAGTCGAACCGCCACTTTGGCAGTCTGTTCCGAACCGTGAGGAGCGGCGATCCGTCAGTCGATCTCCGCTTCGGCCGGCTCCGGCTCCACGGGGCCGGGCACCCGATCGAGCATCGGATCACGTTTCACTTCGAACGACTGGGTGAACTCCTGATCGCCCACCTTCAGCACCGCGGTGTACGTGCCGGGCGGCACGGTCTGGGCCCGCCCGCCGCGTCGCCCGCCCGGCTGGCCTCCGCCCTGGGCGGCGCCCGGCGCGGGATCACCTTGGAAGTTCCAGTACACTCGGTGCAGGCCCTGACCGGTGGGCGCCTCGAGCGAACGAATCACCCGTCCGCTGGCGTCGCGGATCGTGAGTGTGATGGCGCCCCGTTCCACGGCGGACTTCAGGTGGTACGACACCGCCGCACCGTACGGCCCGTTGGGGCCGTTGAACAGCCGGTTGCCCGACCATCCCTCATTGCTGTAGAAGTTCCACTGATAGGCGTCCTCGATGGTGAACAGGTGGGCGGGCTTGCCCAGCACCTCGGCCGAGAGTTCCTGGATCGGGCCGATGTCCACGATGAAGAAGCCGCGCCCGTGCGTGCCCAGCGCCAGGTCACGGTCGCGCGGGTGGATGACGAGATCATGCACGGCGATCGTCGGCAGGCCGTTCTTCAGCCGCGTCCATGTGGCGCCGCGATCAATGGAGACGTGACAGCCGAGGTCCGTGCCAACCCAGAGGACGTTGGGGTTGCGAGGATCTTCGCGGATCACGTTGACGGGCTCATGGGGCAGCCCGCCGGAGATGAGTTCCCAGTTCTGGCCCTTGTTGCGCGTGGCGTAGATGAAGGGGCGGAAGTCATCCTCGCGGTATCCCGTGAAGGAGACGTACGCCACGTTCACGTCGTGCCTCGACAGTTCGACGCGGCTGACCCACCAGTTGCTGGGCGCGCCGGGGAAGCGTCCGGCCAGATTGGTCCAGGTGATCCCCCCGTCCTGGCTCATCTGCACCAGCCCGTCGTCGGTGCCCACCAGCAGAAGGTTGGGATCAATGGGTGATTCGGCGATGGTGGTGATGGTGCAGTGCGGCACGTTGCCCTTGATCTTCTCCGCGTCGGCGGTGGTGAGATCGGGGCTGACCTGCGGCCAGGTGTCGCCGCGGTTCCACGACTTGAACAGCTTGTTCCCGCCGAAGTAGATGATGCCGGGGTTGTGCGTGGACATCAGGATCGGCGAGGACCAGTTGTAGCGGTCCGGGTTGTTGCGGTCGGTCTGAGGCGGACGGATGGAGCGGGACTGCCAGGTCCGCTTGTCGAGGCGGAAGATCACGCCGAACTGCGACTCGCCGAAGACGATATTGGAGTCGAAGGGGTCGATCTGGGCGTAGAAGCCGTCGCCGCCGCCCACGCGGTACCACTCGGAGGCGCCGATGCCGCGGAAGGACTTGGAGACCGACGGCCCGCCCCAGGTGCCGTTGTCCTGGGTTCCGCCATAGATGTGATATGGAATCTGCATGTCCACCGCCACGGTGTAGAACTGGGCGAGTGGAATGTTGTTGTAGTGGTCCCAGGTGGCGCCGCGGTCGTAACTGATGGCCAGTCCGCCGTCGTTGCCCAGCACGAGACGATCCAGATCGCCGGGGCCGATCTCCAGCGCGTGATGATCCACGTGCACGGAGGCGGCGGCGTTCATGTTCCAGGTCTTGCCGCCGTCATCCGAGGCGTACATGGGCACGCCCAGCACGTAGATGCGGTTCTCATCCGTCGGGGCGACTCGGATCTGCCCGTAGTAGTAGGGGGGGTCGCCCCCGATCGGGCGGGTGTTCTGCTTGGTCCAGGTGGCGCCGCCGTCGTTGCTGCGGTAGATGGATCCGCCCACGATGCGCGGTTGCCCCTGCTGGGCGCGGGGCGGCTCGGCGCCGAGCCGCATGCGGATCGTCCGTTCCTCGCCGTCTCGGGTGTAGACGATCTCGATTTCATCGGCGGGCGTCTTGTTGCCCAGCGCGCGGATCAGGTTCCAGACGCTGGTCATCTCCTCGCCCGCGAGACGGGAGATCACGTCGCCTACCTGCAGTCCCGCGCGGGCCGCGTTGCTGTTTTCGGTGACGGTCGTCACGCGGAAGCCGGAATCGGTGAAGTCGCCCCAGAAGCCCAGCATGGGGCGCGCGGCGGACTGTTCCTGCGGCGCCGGATTGAAGTCAGCCACCGTGGCGTAAACGATGTCCGGATTCTTCGGGTAGATCGCCAGGCCGATTCGCCCGATGTCGCCCGAAGGCAGGCCACCGGCCAGCCGCGTCCAGGTGGCGCCGGCGTCGGTGGACTTCCAGATGGCGCTGCCGGGGCCGGACTCGATCAGGTGCCAGGGGCGGCGGATGCGCTCGTAGGTCGCCGCGTACACCGTGCTCGGATTCCGCGGATCAATGGCGACTTCAGTGGCGCCGACGCGTTCGCTCACCCACAGCACCCGCTGCCAGGTCTTGCCGCCGTCGGCGGTCTTGAACAATCCGCGTTCTTCGTTGTCGGAATAGAGGCGCCCCATGGCGGCGACGTACACCACGTCGGAGTTGGAGGGGTCAATGGCGATGCGCGCGATGTGGTGGCTGTCGCGCAGGCCCACGTTGGTCCACGTCTTGCCGCCGTCGGTGGTCTTGTAGACCCCATCGCCCCAGTAGGAGGAGCGCTGATTGTTGGCCTCGCCCGTGCCGACCCAGATGGTGTCGGGGTTCTTCTGATCGACGGCGATGTCGCCGATCGAGATGGTGCCCTCGTGCTGGAAGATGCATTCCCACGTGGTGCCGTTGTTCGTGGTGCGGAAGAGCCCGCCCGAGGCCGCGGCGACGAAGATGGTGTGGGGGCGACCCTCCACCAGCGACAGATCGGTGATGCGCCCGCCGAACACCGTGGGACCGATCTCGCGGAAGGCGAAATCCTTGAGCACGTTGTCGGGCAGCGACTGAGCGCCAGCGCCCAGGCCCGTGGCAAGCACGGCGGCGGAGGCAAACAGGGCAATCGTGCGGTGGAAATGGGCAAGAGCGATTCGTCGCAGCGTCATCAGATCACCTTCTCACCCCGGTCTACGCGGAAAAATGCCCCCGAGACAGGGGCGATGTGATACGTTGTCAAGCGCCGACTCGTTTCCGTCCCGGGCGCTCGCCGAGCCGCCTGCATTTCTATGCCGGGCGCGTAACGATGGATGCAACGTCGGCAAAAGAGTCGTGGTATTCCACTGCCCGTGCCGCGATTGGTGGGATCGGCACGGCCAAGCCCCGACTTCGCGCCGACTTGTCACCGGAATCGCCCACCGGGAGCCCGTCCGATCATGCGTCTTCATCGGAACCTTGCGTGCGCCGTTCTTGGCGCCCTGTTCGTCCTGCAGGTGGTTCATGCTCCCGGCTTGGTGCTGGCCGCCGATAACCAGATCGCGGCGGCGATCGCCGAACCGGCGCTGCCGCCCGCCTGGGCGAGCGCGATTCGCTGGCGCTCGATCGGTCCGGCCAACATGTCCGGTCGCATCGGCGCGTTGGCCGTCTACGAGGCGGATCCCATGACCTACTGGGTCGGAACGGCCTCGGGCGGTCTGCTCAAGACCACCAACGCCGGCACGACTTATGAGCATCAGTTCGATCGTGAGACCACGGTGTCGATCGGCGACGTGGCGGTGGCCGCGTCCGACCCCAGCATCGTCTGGGTCGGCACCGGCGAGAAGCGGCCCCGCAACAGCGTGTCGTACGGCGACGGCGTCTACAAGTCCACCGATGGCGGCAAGACCTGGACCAACATGGGGCTGAGGGACTCCTTCCAGATCGGCAAGGTCATCATCCATCCGACCGACCCGAACATCGTCTACGTGGGCGCGCTGGGCCGTCTCTACGGACCCAACGAGGAGCGCGGGCTCTACAAGACCACGGATGGCGGCAAGTCGTGGGAACGCATCCTCTACGTGGACGACAAGACCGGCGTGGTGGACGTGGACATGCATCCCACCGATCCGCAGACGCTCTGGGCCGCCACCTACGAGCGCGAACGCGACCTCTACGACACCAACGACCCCTCGAAGAAGTGGGGGCCGGGGGGCGGCATCTGGAAGACCACCGACGGCGGCAAGACCTGGAAGCGGCTCACGCAGGGATTGCCCACCGTGCAGATCGGACGCGTCGGCGTCGACGTGTATCGCAAGAACCCCGACGTGCTCTATGCCGTGGTCGAAAGCGAGCGCATCACCCAGCTCCCGCCCGACACCGCCTTCATGGGCATGTCAGGCGAGAACGCCGAAGTCGGCGCCCGGCTTACCTCCATCACCGCCAACGGCCCTTCGGACAAGGCGGGACTGAAGACCGGCGACATCATCATCGCCATGAACGATGAGCGGATCGGCTCGTACGCCGACCTGACCCGCGCCATCCGGCAGCAGCGCGCCGGCGACACCGTCACCTTCGAGTACGTTCGTGACCGCCAGTTCGGCAAGGCGGAAGTGACCTTCACGAAGCGCGAGGGGGCGCTCACCGAGCAGGCCTTCTCCGGCGGGCTGGGCGGGCAGCGCGAAAACGTGCAGGACGATCAGGGTCGCGATGGGCACGAGATGGGGGGCATCTATCGCTCCGAGGACGGCGGAGAGACCTGGAAACGCATCAACTCGCTCAACCCGCGCCCCATGTACTACAGCGAACTGCGCGTAGACCCCAGCGACGACAACTATGTCTACGTGCTCGGCACCTCGCTCTACCGCTCCCGTGACGGGGGCAAGACCTTCACCGGCGACGGCGCCCGCGGCGGCGTCCATGTTGACCATCACGCCCTGTGGATCAACCCGAAGGACGGCCGCCACATGATCCTGGGCAACGACGGCGGGGTGTACGTCACCCACGACCGCATGGAGAACTGGGATCACCACAACCATGTCGCCATCGGCCAGTTCTACCACGTCGCGGTCGATCCCACGCCCTTCTACAACGTCTATGGCGGGCTTCAGGACAACGGCTCGTGGGGCGGACCCAACCGAACCCGCACCAGCACCGGCCCCGTCAACACCGACTGGATTTCCATCGGCGGCGGCGACGGCTTCGTCTGCCGCGTCGATCCCAATGATCCCAAGCAGATCTACTTTGAAAGCCAGAACGGCGGCATGGGGCGCATCCACCTCGGCACGGGTGAGCGCGGCTTCATTCGTCCGCGGGCGCAGCGGGGACAGACGTATCGCTTCAACTGGAACACGCCGTACATGCTGTCCAGCCACAACAGCCGAATCTACTACGTGGCGGGCAACTATGTCTTCAAGTCGCTCGACCGGGGCGACAACCTGCGGGTGATCTCGCCGGAGATCACGCGCACGCAGCAGGGCAGCGCCACGGCGTTCGGGGAATCGCCGCGCGATCCTGACGTGCTCTACGTGGGCACCGACTGCGGCGCGCTGTGGATGACGCGTGACGGGGGCGTCACCTGGACCGACCTGTTCTCGGGCGAGACCAAGGCCACGTCCGGCCAAGCCGCGACGCCAGCGGCCCCAGCCGGGACCGGCGCTGCCCCGCCCGCCACGGGAACCGGCGGGGGCGCCGCCGGCACGCCGGGAAGCCGAGAGGCCGCCATGCTGCGCCAGATGATCGGGCGCATGGACGCCAACAACGACGGCAAGCTGCAACGGGACGAAGTGCCGCAGCAGATGCGGGCCCTCTTCGACCGCGTGGACGCCAACAAGGACGGCGTGATCGACGACTCGGAACTCGCCGCCCTGGCCGGTGGAGGCGACCAGCCGGCCGCGCCGGCCTCCGGCGATCCGGTCACGGGCACGTGGAAGTCGCGCCTGGTCGGCGCAGGCATCCCCGCCGAGGCCAGTGAGTTCACGCTCACCCTGACGCTCGCGGCGGACAACTCCGTCAAGGGCCGCTTCGAGTCGCCCACCATGAAGGGTGATTCCACCGAGGGAACATTCGACCGCTCCAGCGGCGCCCTGACCATGACGTTCAATCTCGATCGCGGCGCCGTGAAGCTCACCGGCGCCATTCGCAACGGCGTCATCAGCGGCAGCATGGATGTCGCCAGCGGTCTGCTGCAGATCCGCTTCGAAGGCCGCAAGGAAGGCGGAGCGGAGGCGCCGGCCGCCTCCACTGCGTCGCGTGGTGGCGGCGGACGCACCGGAAGCGGTGCGGCGACCGCACCGCCTGCGACGACGCCGCCTCCCGCCGCGCCGCCAACGCCTCCCACCCCGCCCCCCGCGCCCCCGGCTGATCCGGTGAGCGGCACGTGGGATGCGGAACTGGTGAGCGATCAGATTCCCCCCGGCGCCGGCGCCTTCACCATGAAACTGAAACTGGAGAGCGGCAACCGCGTCACGGGCACCGTTTCTTCGTCCCAGGGTGACGGCACGATCCGCGAGGGTTCCTTCGATGCGGCGCGAGGCATGGTGCGCGCCGTCATCGCCACCGGCGACGCCGACATCGTGCTCACCGGCACGATCAAGGATGGCGCGATGACCGGCGACGTGTCCATCGGCGATGGCGCGTTCACCGCCGGCTTCAAGGCCAGGAAGTCGGGCGAGCCGGCCCTGCTGCTCCAGCCGATTTCCAGCGAACCGCTGTCGCTGGCGTTCGACGACGTGGTGTCAGGCGAGTGGACGGGCCGCTTCGTCTCCGATGACATGCCGCCCGACGCCGGCGCGTTCACCATGAAGCTCGCGCTGGGCGAGGGCGGCAAGGTGACCGGCACGTACACCTCGCGATTCGGCGACAACGCCATCGAGTCCGGCTCATTCAACGCCGAAACCGGGGATCTCAAGATCGCCTTCTCCACCGGGCGCGGCGAGGGCACGATCGAAGGCAAGATCGCCGATGGCAAGTTCACCGGCACACTGACCGCGGGCGGGGGACAGTTCACCATTCCCGTGGAAGCCGCGCGAACCGCGCCCGCGGCGCCTTCAACGCCCCCCGCGGCCGCGGCTCCAGCCGCGCCGGCTCCCCGTCCCGCGCCCGCCGCACAGCCCGCGCCGCCCGACGGCCCGGCCTCCATCGACAAACTGCTCCCCAAGCGCATGTGCGTCAGCGCCATCGAGCCCTCGCGATACGTGGACGGCCGCGTCTATGTCACGTTCGACGGCCATCGCTCGGACAACGATGAGGCGTGGGTCTTCGTGAGCGAGGACTACGGGCGCACGTGGAAGCCGATCCGCCAGGGTCTGCCGCGCGGATCGACGCGCGTCATCCGCGAGGACATCCAGAATCCTGATGTCCTGTACCTTGGCACCGAGTTCTCGGCGTTCGCCTCGGTCGATCGCGGCGCCACCTGGACCAGGATCAACAACAACCTGCCCACCGTGGCGGTGCATGAGTTCGCCCAGCATCCGACCTCGGGCGAGATCGTGGCCGGTACGCACGGGCGCAGTCTGTGGATCGCCGACGTGACCCCCATCCGCCAGATGACCCAGGAGGCCCGCGCCGCGGCCGCCCACCTGTATCGTCCCACCACCGCGATCATGTGGCGCAGCGAGCCGGCCCGCGGCGCCAGCGGAACGCGGCGCTTCATCGGCGAGAACCCGCCCACGGGCGTCCCCATCTATTACTCGCTCACCAAGCGGCCGCAGTCGATCTCGCTCACCATCGAGGAGCTCGATGGTCGCGTACTGCGTGAACTGTCAGCGGCGACGGAGCCGGGGCTCTACCGAGTCCTCTGGGATTTCCGCCGCGCCCCCCAGCAGCCGCAGGGCGGCCCCGGCGGAGCGGGCGGCGGCGCCGGGCGAGGCGGTGGTGGCGGCGGTGGCGGTGGGGCCGGTGCAGCGCTCCCGCCCGGACGATACCGCGTCGTCCTCACTGTCGATGGCAACCGCCTCACGCAGGAACTCAACGTAGTCGGCGATCCGGACTACCCGGACGTGTTCCGAGCCATCCGCTCGCAGGAACAGTTCGAGGAGGCGTGGAACGCCTTCCGGCGCGAGCTGCGCGGCGAGGGCGAGTTCGCCGAGCAGCGGGAGGTCATCCACCACTGACCGAACGATGAATGGACTCGTGAACACCACGCGGCCAGGGCACACGCCGGTCACGTGGGACGCGCGTACGCCGGCTCGTTGCCCGGCTTCCACTTGATGTTGCAGCCGATGCTGGGCTTCTGATCCCTGCTCACGGGTCGCCCCGCGATCAGCGCTTCCAGCGCAGCGCGCAGGTCCGCGCCCGTGACGGGCAGCCCGTTCTTCGGCCGGCTGTCATCGAACTGCCCGCGGTAGACCAGCCGATCCGACCCATCGAACACGAAGAAGTCCGGGGTGCAGGCGGCGTGAAACGCGGCCGCGACCTGCTGCGAGGCGTCGACAAGGTACGGGAAGATGTATCCCGCGGCCCGCGCCTCTTCAAGCATCTTCGCCGGGCTGTCGTCCGGGTGCGTCGAGGCATCGTTGCTGTTGATGCCGACGAATCCGACGCCCTTTGGCCCATACTCGCGGGCGACCGAGGCGATGGCGTCGCGCAGGTGCTTGACGAACGGGCAGTGATTGCAGATGAACATCACCACCGTGCCCCTTGGGCCTCGAACTTGCGTGTGCGAATGCATCCTGCCGGTGGGGTCGGGTAGTGAGAACGCGGGCATGGGCGTACCCAGCGCGAGCATGGTGGACGGTGTGGCTGGCATATGGCAGTTCTCCGGCTCTCCAGCGTCGTGATCTTCCGTGGCCGCCCGCTGCAAAGCAGCCGTGGCTCACGAACATGGAACATAGTACGGCGTGGCAGGTGCTGGAGGAGCGGATTGATGATGACTGGTCGCCTTCCGGGGGGACCGTGGACCGCCACGTCCAGCACGTGTGGGGGGGGGCGGTCCGGGGGTACATCGATGACATCATCCTCCACCGCGAGGATGGCAACGTCGACGGGGACTACAACGACTCGTTCGACTCGACCTGGTACCACCTGACCGACCCGCAGTTCAGCACCGTGGCGATCCTGGATCTGTCGGGCGCGGTGATCGAGCGGGTGTCGTATGACGCCTGGGGCGAGCCGCGGCACCACCCCAAGCACGACTTCGATGGGGATGGTGACTTCGACCAGGACGATGCGGAGGCGCTGGATGACCTGATCGTTTCCGGGGGCGGCAGCGTGCCGATCACGAACGCGAAGTACCGCGCCGAGATGGACATCGACCGGGACGGCGAGGTGGACTCGACGGACCAGACGCTGCGGGGCGTGGGAGGCAGGTGGCCACTGAGGGGACGGGCGCCTCTCACGAGGCATCGCGCCCGATGATGTTGTATGACTCTCGCTCGCCCCGGCCGCGCAGCGGGTAGTCCTTACGCAGAGGGTGGGCGGGGAAGTCCTTCCACATCAGAATCCGGCGCAGGTCCGGGTGGTTGCGGAAGCGGATGCCGAACATGTCGTACGCTTCTCGCTCGCGCCACTCCGCGCCGGGCCACAGGTCGCAGACGGAGTCGACGATGAGCGCGGGGTCCGGCTCGATGCCCGTGGTGTCGATGGACGGGTCGAGAAACGTCTTGACAGTCAGCCGCTGATCGTGCCTGTGGCTGTTCAAGAGCCACACAACCGCGAAGCGGCCAATGGTCTTCGCCGGGTAGCCGAGGTAGTCCACCGCGGTCACGTCCGTGAGCATGTTGAAGTCGCACGCCGGGTCATCGCGCAGGAAGCGCAGGATGGCGTGGGCGTCCCTCGGTTCGACAATGAGCGTGGTCTGGCCGCGAAACTCCGTCGCCCGGAGTTTCGCCTGAGGGAACGCCTGCTTCACTCGCGGCAGGGCGGGATGGTCGAGCGTTGGCGTCTTGGTGGTCATGCGGCAGTTCCGTCAAGGAGAGCGGGGAAGTGTAGACGGGCGGAAGGCGGAAGTGGTCGGCATCCGTCGGTTCTCGGTAGTCGGTGCTGTGTTGCGGAACGGAGTCATCAACTCTCGGTCAGGCCTCTTCAGCGCTCCACCGGGGCTTGCAGACCCGGCCCGCCGCACGACATGCAGCCCCGGCGCCAGTCGCTTCACCCCGACCCCTCCGCGATCTGGTGCTTCCGCGCCAGCCCGTCCCCGGCCCGTCACCCTTCGCCTAGCCACGCCAGCTGTTTCTCCACGTCCCCGTCCGGCAGCACGATGGGCGTGCCTGGGCGCACGTGGTCACGGATCAGTCCGCGCAGCAGTCCGCGCGGCATGACGCCGGTTCCCAGCGGCCGCGGGACGAGCGGCTCGTCCGGGTCGGTCGGCGGCGACACGTCGTGCAGGAAGACCATGCTCGCCGACGGGCCGAGCACCTCGAACGATCGCGACAGGTGGTCGGCCAGATCCGTCAGCATCGGCGTTTCGAGCAGTGACATCGGCGCAAACGCCAGCCCGACCGCATCGGCGTGCTCGCGCAGCAGCGTTGCGCAGGATGGGATGTCGCTGAGCAGGTGGCGGGCGTGCGGGCGCAGCAGGATGCCGCTGGCGTGATCGACCGACGCAAGCCGCGTCAGAACGTCGTGCAGCGCCTTGCGTCCCGGCGCCATCCAGTTGCGCGGGTCGCCTTCGAAGAGCGTCGGTGCGAGCGTGCCCGACCAGCGGACCACGGGTGCGTGAGGCAAGCCGGGCGGAGCGGGCGGCGGGGGGGTGGTCACCGGGTTGCCATGCCATGCCAACGCGGCCGAAGCACCGCTTTCAAGGGTCACGATCAGCGTCCACGGATTCGTCCCGGGCACTTTCGACGTCGTTTCGACACGTTCGATGCACCAGTGCATGCGGGGCATCGTAGTCGGGACGGCTCACCGCTTGCGCGATGTTCTGGCCCGCTCGACACCCCATCGTCCGGGCGTATACTTCGCCGCACGCCCAGGTGGCGAAATTGGCAGACGCGCCAGCTTGAGGTGCTGGTGGGAGTAAAATCCCTTGGAGGTTCGAGTCCTCTCCTGGGCACTGGCCGAAAGACAAGCCCACGGACAATCGTCCGTGGGCTTGTGTGTTTCCGGCCTCTCTCCAGTGCCGGAGTAGTTCGTCACCGGTGAAGCGTGGTCAGTCGACCACCAGTTTCACCTGGTCGAAGAACGAATCGAACTGGAAGGCGAACACCGGCACCACCACGATGTGCTTGATGGTGAGCCGGATGTCGCCCGAGCCATTGATGAAGTTTCCGGCGGGAATGCTCTCGATCGTCACCGGCGTCTCGGTCTGACCGATGGCGTACGAGCCGACCATGTTGTACTGGCTGGCGTTCCAGTTCCACAACCGCACCTGGGCCGTGCCGGAGGTGTGGCTGATGCGCGACTCGATGGTCAGGTCGATGGAACTGGGCGAGGGCACGCCGCTGTTGGCGTCCACCCGCATGGTCATGTTGTGCAGGTCGGTGAAGGTGGAGCCGAAGCCGGATCGGGTGCGCACGCGCTGGTCATCGGAGTTCACCAGGTCGGCCAGCGTGCCGGAGGTGAGCGACCCGACGAGCACCTGGAAGCCGGTCAGTTCCGCCACCGGCTCGTTGATGATGACCGCCTCGACCAGGAAGGCGTCCACCGCCGCCTCGGTCACCGAGTCGTTGGGGTTGTCCACCGCGTTGAAGCGGAAGCGCATCTGGTTGGTGAGCGGAAGGATCTCGTGCATCCAGAACTCGCGATGAATCCAGGAAGTGCCCTGGTGGGGAACGTCCTCCATGGTGGTCCAGGTGGAGCCGCCGTCATTGGACACCTGCACGGTGAACCGGTCGGTCACGCCGTTCTGGCTGTAGAACCAGCGGGCGTAGGACACGCGGTAGCTGCAGTGCTGGGACATGTCGATGATGGGCGAGATGAGCCGCGTTGGTCCGCCGTCCACGTCGCTGTTGCCCGTGCGGTTGGCGGTGAGGTAGCAGGCGCCGGAGCCGTCGAAGTCGAAGCGTGGATCTCCTCGTGAACCGTCGCCCACCGGCACCCCGCGCTCCCACGCGCCGTCGGTCAGGTTTTCATTGGTCACCGTCCAGCCCTGGTTGGTCTGGAAGTTGTCGGAGAAGACGACTTCCAGCGCCGAGCCGACCCGTGCGACGAAGAAGGTGGCCGGCGCGTCGAGCGGGTCGGACACCACCTGGCTGGTGGTGGTTTCCGCGGTGAAGTAGTAGCGGATGCGCTGCCCGCAGGTTCCCCCGGGGATGATCGCCTCATACTCGTGGTTGCCGATCTCCTGCATGGGCACGGTCTGGAAGCCGCCGCCCGTGTCCACATGCAGCAGGCCCGTGCCCGGCTGCGGCTGGCTGCGGAGCGGCAGAACGCGCACGCGGATGGTGGCCCCCTGCGAGGGGTCGATCAGCGCCGGGCGGCCGTCCGGGTACTCAAACACCAGGTGAGGCAGGGGCGGCCCCGGCATGTTGTGATCGCTGAAGCCCTGGTTGATCTCGTCGTAGTGGGGGGTGCCGTTGTTGAGGTTGCTGTCGTCGTCGTCCAGCGTGAGGTAGTGAATGGTGATGTCAGGGCGGATGGTGGTGTCGCCGGGGGTGCGCAGCAACGTCGAGTTGAGCGCCAGGTTGCTGATGATGTCGTGATAGGTCTGGGGATTGGTCTGCTGGAGATAGGCGCGTGTGCTCCACACGCAACCGGAGATCAGCTGGCCGCAGGAGTGGATCGCGCTGCCGCAGGATGAGCATCCGCTGGTCTGGTACTGGCAGTTGTTGGCGGCGTTCCGGATGCCGCTGTTGCAGTTGTTCTGAAAACCGATGCCCAGCCGGGGATCGCGCGTCAGCAGGGCGGCCACCACGTCGGACTGTCCCTCGCCGTACGCCCCCTGTCCGCTGCCGGAGCGATTGACGATGTGGTGACCGTACTCGTGGTAGACGACGCTGGAGAAGCCGGTGTTGGCGCAGCTGCCGCCGGAGGTGTAGAAGTTGATGGAGCTGCCGTTGTAGAACGCGTTGCAGTTCTGGGTGATGTTGACGTTGATCCGGAACTCCTGCTGAGTGGGGATCGTCGGGTACTGCGGGTTGTAGAAGACCACCCAGTCGCGCACGATGTTGGAGTGCAGGTAGGTGTTGACCTCGGAGCGCAACTGCTCGGTGGCGTTGGCGGCGTTGAACAGGAAGTTCGCCGGTCCCGGAGGCACGACGTTCATGCTCAACTGCTCGGGCGGAGCGTTGTTGGGGTTGAAGACCCGGAACCACCGTCCTCGCACTTCCGTCGTCAGCGTGACTTCGGTTGTACCCGAGTGAGGAATGACGAAGTCGCCGTTCACGTCGGCGAAGTAGTTCTGGCCGTTCAGCACCACCCGGGCGTAGGGCATGCCCATGGGCACTTCCGGCCCGCAGATGTCCGCCCCGTTGCCCTGCGTGGCGTTGCCCTGCACGCTGCCCACGATATCGGTCACTTCGTGGACCTCGCTCTCGGAGTAGAGGATCTCGCCCGTTCCCGCGTGGGCCACAAAGAGCCGCTTGCGGTAGGTCGCGGGGTCGCCGCTGTCGAACTCCAGTGAGAACACCACCGCGACCGCGGGCTCCACCACCATGCCGTCCAGTCCCGCCCAGATGACCGTCTGAGGCGCGCCCACGACCTGACCCTCGAAGCCCAGCACGCGCCTGGCGTTGCGGAGCATCCGCTGCGTCACGCGCTGCGCGTTGACCTGGCCGTTGCCTTCGTCACCGGCCATGCCGCCGACCTGATTGCCTGGGTCGAATCCGCGCAGATCGCGCAGACCATAGTTGCCCATGACGACCGGGTAGTCGGCCTCGTTGCGAACCAGTACGACCAGCCCGCTGCGGAAGACGGGAATCCCCCGTCGAAACTGGCCGTAGTTGATCGCGGTGAACTTGAACGTGCCGCGATCATGCTCGAACATGACCGGTTGAATGGGGTCGATCCCATCCGCCTTCGGCGCCATGACGAGATCACCGATGTCAAAGCCAGGCAGGGCGCCATGCCGCGCCACGAAGCGATCAGCGCTTTCCAGCGGGTTCCGTCCGGTTGCGAGAGGCACCCCGTACACCAGGCCGAGCTTGCCGTCCTCGTGGTGATAGAACCGCACCCCCGGGGCCTCGTTCATCAGGTCGGTCAGACGGGAGTCCGAGCCGATCATCTGGGCGGAGAAGGTGAACGCGGGAACCATCGCCAGCAGGGTCGCCGCGACGGTCAGGGATCGTCGTCGATGCATGAAACGCCTCCGGTCTCTCTCTCATCTGGTGGGCCAGGAATGAACCGCTCCCCCGCCCCCGACCCCCGCACGCCCCTGTCCCAACGCCCCACCCACAACCCCGCGTCCCTCCACGACACCATACTCGGAATCCGCACCCGGTGCGCCCCCTTCTTTGCGCGCTTTGCGGGATTGGTTACAGAACATCCGGCCATCTTGCCCGTCTTCACAGGGCGGGTCGTGATTCGGCCTCTTCCAATTCACCACGCACGATTCCGTGGACTTGAGGTACACTGGGCAAGCCGCGTCACCTGCGCGCCATCCCATTGCGTGGAGCACTCCATGAACCGTCTGATCGGCTGTCTTGCCGCTTTCGTGCTGCTGGTTGTGTCAGCAGGCGCTCCGGCGCCGGCATTCGCCCAGGATGAGCCGCAGCGTTTCGACGGGCACAAGGTCGTCCGCACCACGCTCACCAGTCGCCGCCAACTCGACCGCATGCTCGAGATCAGCCCGGACGTGTGGAGCGAAGCCATCGGGCTGGGCACGGTGGACTTCCGTATCCCGCCCGAGCGGATGGATGACCTCCAGCGCAGCGGCATCCCCTACCAGATTCTCATTGATGACGTACAGGTTCTCATCGACCTGGAGCGAGGCGGCCTCGGGGGGAACAGAGGGGGCGGGGGGGCCAACCCTCTCAACCCCGATGGCGGCTGGTTCACCGCCTACAAGACCTACGACGAGGTGAACGCCTACCTCGATGAACTGGCGGCTCTCGAACCGGGTATCGCGCAGACCTTTCAGGTCGGCACCTCGCTTGAGGGTCGGCCCATTCGCGGCCTCCGCATCGCGGGCGCCGGGCAGAACAAGCCCGGCTTCCTGATCCAGGGCTGCCAGCACGCCCGCGAGTGGATCGCGGTGATGGTGCCCATGTACCTCGCCGACCGGCTCATCCGCACCTATCAGACCGACGCCGTCGTGCAACGACTCGTCGATCGGGTCGAGTTCGTCATCGTGCCCATCGTCAACCCGGACGGCTACGTCTACACCTGGACCACCAACCGCATGTGGCGCAAGAACCGTCGCGACAACGGGGGCGGGACGTTCGGCGTGGACCTGAACCGCAACTGGAGCTTCGGCTGGGGCGGGAATGATGGTTCCTCCGGCAACCCCGGCAGCGACACCTACCGCGGCCCGGCGCCCTTCTCCGAGCCGGAATCCACCGCGATGCGTGATTTCATCCTGGCCAACCCCCATCTCAAGACCCACCTCGACATCCACTCCTACAGCCAGCTCCTGCTGGCGCCGTGGGGGTACAAGACCGAGCTGCCGCCCGATCACGCCCTGTTCCAGCAACTCGGGGCGCAGATGCAGGAGGCCATCCGGGCCGTGCATGGACGGACGTACGTCCACGGTCCCGCCGCCAGCACGCTGTACATCGCGTCCGGCATCGCGCCCGACTACGCCTACGGCGAGCGCGGCATCATCGGCTTCACCTTCGAGCTGCGTGACACCGGGCAGTTTGGCTTCGTGCTCCCACCCGACCAGATCATCCCCAACGGCGAGGAGATCGTGCCCGCCATTGATGTGCTTGCCGAGCGGCTGGCGCGCCGAATCGAGTTTACGTATCCCAACGGGCTTCCCGACATCATCGCCTCCGACACGCCCACGCCCATCGAGGTGGAGGTCAAGGCCGTCAACGGGGCCGTTCTTGACCCGGCGCGGGTGCGCGTCTTCTCGCGCATCGGGAGCGGCGAGTTCCAGTCCACGCAGATGACCCACCTGGGCGGCGACCGCTTCGAGGCCGTTCTGCCGCCCGTCCCCTGCGGCCAGAGGGTGGAGTACTACTTCCGCGGGCGCACCGTGGCGGGCGATTTCGACTTCGCGCCCCTCAACGCCCCCGGCTCCTTCTTCTCCGCCGACGCCTGGGCCGTGGTGGGGCTGGTCTTCAGCGACGACTTCCAGACCGACCAGGGCTGGACCGTGGTCAACGAGAACCTGACCGACGGCGCCTGGGAGCGCGGCGTGCCCGCCGGCGACGGCAGCCGCGGCGACCCGGTCTCCGACTTCGACGGCTCCGGCGCCTGCTACCTCACCGGCAACCGGGCCGGCAACAGCGACGTGGATGGCGGGCCCACGCGGCTCATCTCGCCGCGCTTCGACCTCTCGGGCGAGGGCGACCACTTCATCTCCTACGCCCGCTGGTTCACCAACGATGACCGCGACATCGACCGGCTGGACACGCACCTGTCCAACGATGACGGCCAGACCTGGACGCTCATCGACAGCGTGGGCCACTTCGACGGCTGGCAGGCGCACCGCTTCCGGGTGCAGGACTTCCTTTCGCCCACCAGCCAGATGCGAATCCGCTTCAGCGCCACCGACAACCCCAACGACTCGGTGACGGAGGCGGCCATCGACGCCGTGACCGTGGAGACCTTCGCCTGCGCCAACACCACGGTCATCAACGCGGTGGTGTCGCGGGGCACGCTGATCTCCGGCTCGTTCGAGGATCTGCACGCCTCGGATGATGCGGCCATGCGGGTGAAGAGCGGCTTCGGGCAGACCTTCACCGATCTGCACAGCATGTTCCTGCGCGTGGAAGGGCAGACCAGTGCGGTGAACCCCACCACGGTGGATGTGCGCATCGAGACCCGCATCAGCCACCAGACGGGGATCGGGCGGGTGATGCTGCAGAACTGGAACACCAGCCTGTTCGAGCAGGTGGGCAGCTACGCCGTGGGTCAGACGGATGTCATCACCAACGTGAACGGGCTGGACGCGGCGAAGTACGTGCGGACCAGCGACGGCCGCGTGCGCCTGCAGATCCGCCACATCGTGGTGGTGCCGGTGTTCGCCTTCACGTTCGACACCTGGGTCGATCACGTGCGGTTTGTGGTGCGGTAGCGTTGTCGGCTCTCGGAACCCGGAACACCCCCGGAACACCCCCGGAACACTCCCGGCACGCCAGCGCGCGGTTCGGCTCGCGGAATCAGCCCGCTTTACACCGCTGGCCGAGCGATTCTCGCCTCCAACCGCTCACACACCTGCGGCCATTCCGACGCCAGCACACTGTACATCACGGTGTCGCGGATGGTGCCGTCCTTGCGGGCGGCGTGGTGGCGGATGACGCCGTCCTTCTTCGCGCCCAGCCGCTCGATGGCCCGCTGGCTGGTGGTGTTGAGGATGTCGGTCCGCAGCCCGACCACACCGCAGCCGAGGGTGTCGAACGCGTGGGTGAGGAGCAGCAGTTTGCACGAGGTGTTGACATGCGTGCGCTGCCAGCGCCTGGCGTACCAGGTGTAGCCGATCTCCACCCGCCGCGCCGCGGGGATGATGTCGTGGTAGCGCGTGGAGCCGATGATGTCGCCGGTGGTGAGTTCGCGCACGGCCCACGGCAGCATGCCGCCGGTTGTGTGGCCGGACAGGGCGAGCCGCTGGCCTTCGAGCGCGGCGTCGATGTACTGCTCCACGTTTTCCGGCTCGGGCACCCAGGTGAATCGCAGTTCCCACAGCCGCCCGTCGAACGCGGCGGCGCGCAGACCGTCCGCGTGGCCGTGCGAGAGGGGTTCGAGGCGGACTTGGTGGGATTCGAGGGTGATGGGGGCGAGTCGGAGCATGCGGAGGATGATCCTACCCGGCGACATACGATCAACCGCCATGCTCACCCGTTCGACGACCGCCGCCGCCACCCGCACCGTCGCCCTCGTGGGCGCGCGCGGCCACACCGGCGCGGAACTCATTCGCCTCATCGCCGGGCACCCGCACTTTTCTTTGGCTGCCGCGACGTCGCGCGAACTGCTGGGCCGGCGCGTGGCGGACCACGTGCCCGGCTTCGTCGGCGACCTGGTGTTCGGCGACGCCTCGCCCCAGCAGATCGCGGCGGGCGGTTTTGATGTGGTCGTGCTGGCGCTGCCCAATGGCAAATCGGGGCCGTATGTGGAGGCAATTGACGCCGCGCAAAGGATCACGGGCGAGACGCCTGTGCCACTGACGCCTGTGCCACCGGACCCCGTCATCGTCGATCTCTCCGCCGACTGGCGGTTCGATGAGACAGGCCGCTGGGTGTACGGGCTGCCCGAGCACTTTCGTGATCGCATCCGCGGCGCGAAACGCATCGCCAACCCCGGCTGCTACGCCACGGGCATGCAAATGGCCCTGCGGCCCGTGATCGACCTGCTGGACGGCCCGCCCCACGTATTCGGCGTGTCGGGGTATTCCGGTGCGGGCACCACACCCTCGCCGCGCAACGACCCGGAGCGGCTGCGCGACAACCTGATGCCCTACTCGCTGAGCGGCCACACGCACGAGAAGGAAGTCACGAGACACCTCGGCCGCCCGGTGATCTTCCACCCGCACGTGGCGCCGTTCTTCCGCGGCATCACGCTGACGGTGTCGATGCGCCTTGTGTCGCCGCAGACGTTTGAGTCGCTCGCCGCCCGCTACCACGCGGCGTACGACGGCGAGCCGCTGGTGCGGTTCGTCACCGACATCCCCCTGGTGCGCGACATCGCCGGGCATCACCACGTGGAGATCGGCGGGCTGACGGTGAGCGAAAGCGGCCGCGACGCGGTGGTGGTGGCGACCATCGACAACCTGCTCAAGGGAGCGGCGACGCAGGCGATCCAGAACATGAACCTGGCGTGCGGGTTTGATGAGTTCGCGGGGATTCTGTAATCGCGGGCGGTTCGGCGATCATCCACATCCCCTGAAAACCGCGTAGGGCGAGCCGGTATAACCTGTCTCCCCGCCCGGACGCTGTCCGAACGGGGTGATCCCTGTTCCCTGGAGAGACCTCGAATGAAGATGGCTGTCCGACGTCGTTCCACCGGCTGCGTTGCCGCCGCGTGGGTGCTTGGCCTGTTCGCCGCTCCGGCCACGCTGGGGCAGGTTCAGCCCCATGCGGGCATGCTGCGGCACCCGGATGTGAGCGGGGATCACATCGTCTTCGTCTACGCCAACGACCTGTGGGTCGTGTCGCGCGATGGCGGCATGGCGACGCCGCTCGCCAGCCCGCCGGGGCCGGAGATGTTCCCCAAGTTCTCACCGGATGGAAAGACCATCGTCTTTGTGGGCAACTACGACGGGGGGCGCGACCTGTACACCATTCCCGTCACGGGCGGCGTGCCGACACGGGTGACCTATCACCCGGCTGGCGAGGCCTGGCCAGACTGGACGCCCGATGGCAGGATTCTCTTCGCCAGCAACGGGCTGGCGGGCAATCAGCGCAACGCGGAGATCTTCACCGTATCCGCCTCGGGCGGCATGCCGACGCGGCTGCCCATTCCGTACGGCTCGGCGGGGGCGATCAGCCCGGATGGCGTCTTCCTTGCGTACACGCCCTTCAACACCGACTTCCGCACCTGGAAGCGCTACCGCGGCGGCTGGGCGTCGGACATCTGGCTCTTCAACCTGCAGAACAACACGGCCAGGCAGATCACCGACTGGGAGGGCACCGACACCATCCCCATGTGGCACGGGCGGAAGGTCTACTACCTGAGCGACAACGGACCGGAGCATCGCCAGAACATCTGGGTGTACGACATCGACAGCGGGCAGCGCAAGCAGGTCACGCGCCACGCCGACTTCGACGTGAAGTTTCCTTCCATCGGACCGGGCCGCAACAACCGTGGCGAGATCGTCTACCAGTACGGTTCGCAGTTGCGGCTGCTCGACCTGGGGGATGAGCAGTCACGACAGGTCAACGTGATCATCCCCGGCGATCGTCCCACACTGCGCCCGAGACTCGTGGATGTGAGCGGCCAGGTGCAGTCGGCGGGCATCTCACCCACCGGCAAGCGCGTGGCGGTGGGGGCGCGGGGCGAGGTGTTCTCGGTCCCCGCCGAGAACGGCATCACGCGAAATCTCTCCGGGACGAGCGGCGTGTTCGAACGCTCCCCCGCCTGGAGCCCGGATGGACGCTGGATCGCGTACTTTTCAGACAAGTCGGATGAGTACGAGTTGTACGTCACCCAGTCCGATGGACAGGGAGAAACGAAGCAGCTGACCACCGGCTCCACGACGTTCTACACGTCGATGCACTGGTCGCCGGACTCGAAGCACGTGCTGATCGGCGACAAGGCGGGCAACCTGCACCTTGTCACCGTCGAGACGGGTGAACGGAAGATCATCGCCACCGACCCCTTCGCCTTCGACTTCTCCAGCAACCGCACATCATGGAGCCACGACAGCCGGTGGATCGCCTTCGCGCTGTCCACGGAGGGCCGCACCAGCGCGGTGCATCTCTACCATGTGCCGACCGGTGAACTGCACCAGGTGACGAGCGGGATGTTCATCGATTCCTTTCCCACCTTCGACCGCAAGGGCGAGTGGCTGTATTTCACCAGTTCGCGCAACTTCGCCGCAACGTACAGCGACCTCGACACCACGTGGATCTACCACAACTCGCGGGTGCTGCTGGCCGTGCCGTTGCGCGCCGACGTGAAGAACCCGTGGGCGCCGAAGAATGATGAGGAGTCGTTCAAGGCCGACAACGCAAAGCCCGAGGCCAGGGAAGGCGGCGACGCCAAGCCGTCCAACGGAGCGGCGCCTGCGGCGATCGCGGCGGATGACGGCGTCTCCGGCTCGTGGAGTTGCACGCTGACCAGCCCGCAGATGGGCGGAGCGCCGGTTTCCGTCACGCTCTCGCTCACGGTGGCGGCGGACGGGTCGATGTCGGGGTCGATGACCTCTCCGATGGGCACGGCCACGCTATCGGGCAAGCTCGACAAGGCCACTGGTTCGTTCTCCGGGACGGTGACAACCGATCAGGGACAGACCGCCACAATCGCCGGAACCATCAAGAACGGCTCCATTGAGGCATCCCTCTCCGCTGAGGGCTTCTCCGCCACCATGACCGGCTCGCGCACCGCGCCGGCAGGCGGCGGAGCGCAGGACTCGGGCGAGGAGCCCAGGACCGAGGCGAAGAAGGATGATTCCAGGGAACTGAAGATCGACCTTGAAGGGTTCGAGCAGCGGGCCATCCAGATTCAGGTGGCGCCGGGCGGGTTCTCAAACCTGGCGGTCAACGACAAGAACCAACTGCTCTACGTGCGCACGGGCTCGGGCGGTGGCGGTCCGGGTGGCGGCGGCGCGGAGATCAAGATCATCGATATCCACGCCGACGACAAGAGCGAGAAGACCGTCGCCCCCGGTTTCGGGTTCGACCTTTCCGCCGACGGCAAGAAGATTCTCGTCGGGCGCGGCGGCAATTTGACCGTCCACAACGCCGCCGCCGGGGCGGCGGGCAAGCCGGTCAACCTCTCAGCCCTCAAGGCGGAGATTGATCCCCGGGCCGAGTGGGCGCAGATCCTCGCCGACGCCTGGCGGCTCGAGCGCATCTACTTCTATGACCCCACGATGCACGGCGTGGACTGGCCGGCGATCCGCAGGCAGTACGAGGCCATGCTGGCCGACTGCGTGAACCGCGAGGACGTGGCCTACGTGATCAGCGAGATGATCTCGGAACTCAACGTCGGGCACGCCTACTACTCCGGCGGCGATGTGGAGAGTCAGCCCAGCGAGAACGTGGGCATGCTCGGCTGCGACTTCGCGCTGGAGAACGGCGCGTACCGCATCACCCGCATTCATCAGGGCGGTCCGTGGGACAGCGATGCCCGCGGTCCGCTCAGCCAGCACGGCGTCAACGTGAAGGTGGGCGACTACCTGCTCGCCGTGGACGGCGTGCCCATGGACATATCGAGGGATCCGTGGGCGCCGTTCGTCGGCAAGGCCAATCGCACCGTGCTGCTCACGATCAGCGAGAAGCCGACGAAGGACGAATCGGCCCGCGACGTGCTGGTGACGACCACCTCCAGCGAGGCCGGCTTGCGCTACCGCGCCTGGGTGGAGCAGAACCGCGCCTACGTGGAGGAGAAGACAGGCGGCCGCGTCGGCTACATCCACGTGCCCGACACCGGCATCAACGGCCAGACCAACCTGGTGCGCCAGTTCCTCGGCCAGCGGGCCAAGGAAGCCCTCATCATCGATGAGCGCTGGAACGGCGGCGGACAGATCCCCACGCGGTTCATCGAAATGCTCAACCGGCCAGTGACCAACTACTGGGCGCGGCGCGATCAGGGCGACTGGATGTGGCCGCCGGACTCGCATCAGGGCCCCAAGTGCATGCTCATCAACGGCCCGTCCGGCTCGGGCGGCGACGCCTTTCCCTACTACTTCCGCCAGGCGGGGCTGGGCAAGCTCATCGGCCGCCGCACGTGGGGCGGACTGGTCGGCATCTCCGGCACGCCCGGGCTGGTGGATGGAGGCGGCGTCACCGCGCCCACGTTCGCCTTCTACGAGACGGACGGCACCTGGGGCGTCGAAGGTCACGGCGTCGATCCGGACATCGAGGTCATCGATGACCCGTCACGCATGCTCAACGGGGCCGACCCGCAACTGGACGCCGCGATCGCCCACATGCTCGAAGAACTCAAGACCAGGAAGTACGTGAAGCCCGCCCGTCCGGCCTATCCGGACCGCAGCGGCATGGGCATCACCGAACAGGACAAATAAGCCCGCTCTCGGACAGCCGGACCTGGCCCGCTCGCACCCCCAAGCACCGGGTGGTTCGAGCGGGCTTTTTCATGGTTCACCTGTTGGGAGCATCAATCGGGTGTGGCGGGGCAGGGGCGGGGGCAGGGGTGTTCCGCCTCATCTTTCTGTGTGACGCAGGGCGTCCGCGAAACGCGGTCTGACTCGATAGCCGTTGTTTCGTGACTCAGTCGGTCAAACGCGATTCGTTCCGCCGCGGGGGGGAAGCCGACCGGAACCGGCTCCGTGTATTCCACGCCCATCCCGTGGCTGGCGACCACGCCGGCCGCGAACCCGACACAGACCGCCAATCGTCCAATCATCGCCATCCGCCCGCTCCTTCGCCCGTCCGTAACTGGGGGCAGGTGGATGGATCGAACGCCCGGTGGGCAGGATTCACCCCAGGCGTCACCCGGGAAACCGAGACGATGGGCTGCGCCGGAGAGGCAAACTCTCACTCCGGATAGCGGACAGTCCGCCGGACGCAGCGTGAGGCCAACAGGAAAACGGCGCATGGAACCGTGGGTGATGCGCCACGAGTTCGCGGGGGTTGCGGGTCATGGGATTGGTCTGATGGTTCCCATGTTCCTAGAATGATTCAAAGATGCAACTGAGTTTCAATCGCCCCGCACGTTCTGGGACGTGAAGATGACCACCACCGAGTCCACCATTCACGAGTTCACGAAGAAGGGCTATACGGCCGGGTTTGTCACGGATATCGAGGCCGACACCTTCGAACCGGGACTGGATGAGGACGTGGTCCGCCGGCTGTCCGCCGTCAAGGGTGAGCCGGAGTGGATGCTTCAGTGGCGCCTGGATGCGTTCCGTCGCTGGAAGGCGATGTCGGAGCCGCGCTGGGCGTTCATTCACTATCCCCCCATCGACTACCAGGCGGTGTCGTACTACTCCGCGCCGAAGGTGAAGAAGGGGCCCGCCTCACTCGACGAGGTGGACCCCAAGTTGCTGGAGACATACCGCAAACTGGGCATTCCGCTGGAGGAGCAGCTGGCCCTGGCGGGCGTGGCGGTGGATGCGGTATTCGACAGCGTGTCGGTGGCCACGACGTTCAAGGAGACCCTGGCGAAGGCGGGCGTGATCTTCTGTCCCATGTCCGAGGCGGTTCGTGAGCACCCGGACCTGGTTCGCAAGTACCTCGGCTCGGTGGTGCCGCCGGGAGACAACTTCTTCGCCGCCCTCAACAGCGCGGTCTTCAGCGACGGTTCGTTCGTCTACGTCCCGAAGGGCGTGACCTGTCCGATGGAGTTGTCCACGTATTTCCGCATCAACGCGTCAAAGACGGGGCAGTTCGAGCGCACGCTGATCATCGCCGATGAACGCGCGAGCGTCAGTTACCTGGAGGGCTGCACCGCCCCTATGCGCGACGAGAACCAGCTGCACGCGGCGGTGGTGGAACTCGTGGCCCTCGATGACGCCACCATCAAGTACTCCACCATTCAGAACTGGTACCCCGGCGACGAACACGGTCAGGGCGGCATCTACAACTTCGTCACCAAGCGGGGCAAGTGCCTGGGGGCTCGCAGCCGCATCTCCTGGACGCAGGTGGAGACCGGCTCGGCCATCACGTGGAAGTACCCTTCGTGCATCCTGCAGGGGGACGATTCGGTGGGCGAGTTCTACTCCGTGGCGCTGACCAACCACCGCCAGCAGGCCGACACCGGCACCAAGATGATCCACCTCGGGCGCAACACGCGCTCGACCATCATCTCCAAGGGCATCAGCGCGGGGCGCGGACAGAACACCTACCGGGGCCTGGTGCAGATCAACAAGGGCGCGGCCAACGCCCGCAACTACACCCAGTGCGATTCGATGCTCATGGGCGACCAGTGCGGAGCGCACACCTTCCCGTACATCGACGTGCGCAACCCCACCGCCAGCGTGGAGCACGAGGCCACCACCAGCAAGATCGGCGAGGACCAGATCTTCTACTGCACCCAGCGCGGCATCTCGGAGGAGGACGCCGTGTCGCTCATCGTCAACGGCTTCTGCAAGGAAGTGCTCAAGGAACTGCCCATGGAGTTCGCGGTGGAGGCGGACAAGCTGCTGTCGATTTCGCTCGAAGGATCGGTCGGGTGAACTCGATTCAGTTCACCACAGAGACACAGAGGACACGGAGGGAAAACACGATGAAACCACCGATGAACTCGGATCAACACGGATGACACTGACTGACCAGGACAGAGAAGTGCCGGGATCGAATCTGTGTTCATCCGTATGCATCCGTGGTTCAAGATTCTGGTTTCCGGTTCTGATGCTTCTGACCTCTGATCTCTGACCTCTTCATTCTCTGTGCCCTCTGTGCCTCTGTGGTTTGTCTTCTCAGAACGGACAGGAAACACGAATGTCGCTGCTTGAGATCACTAACCTGCATGTCTCCGTCGAAGGCCAGCCAATCCTGCGCGGGCTGGACCTGACCATCAATCCCGGCGAAGTTCACTCCATCATGGGCCCGAACGGCTCGGGCAAGTCCACGCTCGCCCGCGTCATCGCCGGGCACGAGGCGTACGAAGTGACGGAGGGGACCATCCTCTTCCGCGGCAGGGATCTGCTTGAGATGGAGCCGGACGAGCGCGCCCGCGAAGGCGTCTTCATGGCCTTCCAGTACCCCGTGGAAATTCCGGGCGTCAAGACCACCCAGTTCCTCAAAGCGGCGGTCAACGCCACGCGCAAGCACCGCGGACTGCCTGAACTGGACGCCATGCAGATGCTCAAGCTCTTCCGTGAGAAGATGAAGCTCATTCACATCGACGACGACCTGCTCAAGCGCAACGTCAACGAGGGCTTCTCGGGCGGCGAGAAGAAGCGGGCGGAGATCTTCCAGATGGCCGTGCTCGAGCCCGCTCTGTGCGTGCTGGACGAGACCGACTCCGGCCTGGATATCGACGCCCTGCGCGTGGTGGCCGACGGCGTCAACGCCATGCGGAGCAAGGATCGCGGCTTCCTCGTCATCACGCACTACCAGCGGTTGCTCAACTTCATCGTGCCCGACTTCGTCCACGTGCTGGTGGAGGGCCGCATCGTCCACTCGGGCGGCAAGGAACTCGCCTACGAACTGGAGGAGAAGGGATACACGTGGCTGGAGAAGGAGCCAGCCGCCGCCTGACTCTGCCGTCGCATTCCTTCGGGCATGGGGTGGGCCGAGTCCGCGACACCCGCCGCTCACATGGTCCGATTCTCACGAACTGCCTGGTGCCTTCCATGACGACCGCCGCCACCATGAACGCCCCGACCAGAACCTCCGCCGTGCTGGACGATGCGGGGCTTGACGCTTCGCTGCTCCCCGCCGGACCCGCGATGCTCACGTCCATCCGCCGGCAGGCGATGGAGGCGTTCAACCGGCTGGGCATCCCCACGACGCGCGATGAGAACTGGAAGTACACCTCCCTCAAACCGCTCCTGAAGGCCGGTCTGTCGTTGCGCGCCCCCGAGGCGAAGTCCGTCACCGAACAGGACATCCGCCGCTTCGCGCTGCCCGACGTGTGCGGCGTGCGACTCGTCTTCATCAATGGGCGCCTTCGACGCGACCTTTCGACCGTCGAGCGGCTCGAACCGGGCGTGAGCGTGATGACGCTCGCCGAAGCCCTGCAGCGCGCGCCTGAACTGGTCACGAAGCATCTCGCGCGGCACAACGCCTTCGAGCAGGACGCCTTTTCGGCGCTCAACACGGCGCTGTTCGACGACGCTACGGTCATCCATTTCGCCCGCGACGTGATCGCCAGCGAGCCGATCACGCTGCTCAACGTCTCCTCCGTGGCGGAAGGAGCCGGCTTCGTCACACACCCGCGCCTGCTCATCGTCGCCGAGGAGTCCAGTCGCGGACTCGTGATCGAGGATCAGGTTTCGCTCGGCGACGGACCGCACCTGACCAACGCCGTCACCGAGGTCAACGTCGGCCCGGATGCTGACATCTCGCACTGCTACCTGGCGCGGGAGAACGGCGCGGCGTTCGACATCTCCACGCTCACCGCCGTGCAGGGGCGTAACAGCCGCTTCGCCTCGCACTCCATGCTTCTGGGCGGGGCGATCGTGCGCAACAACGTCAACCCCATTCTCGATGGAGAGAACGGCCACGGCCTGCTCAATGGGCTGTACGTCGGACGCGGCGCGCAGCACCTGGACAACCACATGCGCGTCGAGCACCGCAAGCCGCACTGCGACAGCCGCCAGTACTACCGCGGCATTCTGGCGGACCAGTCGCACGGGGTGTTCACCGGGCGGATCATCGTCTCTCCCGGCGCGCAGAAGACCGACGCCGTGCAGAGCAGCCAGAACCTGCTGCTCTCCGACGCCGCCCAGGCCCAGACGCGCCCGCAACTGGAGATCTACGCCGACGACGTGAAATGCACGCACGGCGCGACCATCGGCCGGCTCGATGAGGACGCCCTGTTCTACCTGCTTTCGCGGGGCGTCAGCCGCGTCGACGCCAACGCGCTGCTGGTCTACGCCTTCGCGGGCGAAATGCTTGGCCGCATCGAGCACGACGCCCTCCGCCGCGCTGTCACGCACCTGGTCATCGACCGGCTGCCGGACAGCGGCAACCTGCATGAGACGGTGGGCTGAAGTCTGGTCGGCACGCTCTCGACCCTTCGCGCAATTGCCGGGGGAATGACCGCCAACCCCTGCGTGACAGTTCAGGGCCCGAAAGGAGAACGCCATGTCCGCCGCCTACGCGCATCCCGAAGTCCTGGTCTCCACCGACTGGGTAGAGAAGCACCGTTCAGACACGAAGAACATCCGCATCGTCGAAAGCGATGAGGATGTGCTGCTCTACGCCACGGGCCACGTTCCCGAGGCCATCAAGATCGACTGGATCAATGACCTCAACGACCCCGTGGTGCGCGACTACATCGATCCCGCTCGCTTCGCCGCGCTGTGCGCCAGGCACGGCATCTCCAACGATACCACCGTCGTGTTCTACGGCGACAAGAACAACTGGTGGGCGTGCTACGCCTTCTGGGTGTTCAAACTGATGGGGCACCCCAAGTGCATGGTGATGGACGGCGGGCGCAAGAAGTGGGAGGCCGAAAGGCGCCCCATGTCCACCACGACGCCCTCGTACCCCAGGGCGTCCTACACGCCGCCGGCCAAACCGGACTACTCCATCCGCGCCTTCCGCGACGAGGTGCTGGCCCACATGAAGGCCAGGAAGCCCATGGTGGATGTGCGCAGCCCGCAGGAGTTCTCCGGCGAGCGCACCCACATGGCGGAGTACCCGCAGGAAGGCGTGCTGCGCGGCGGCCACATTCCAGGTGCGAAGAACGTCCCCTGGGCCCGCGCCGTGGCCGAGGACGGAACCTTCAAGAAGCGCGAGGACCTCGAAGCCATCTACCTGCGCGAGATCGAACTCAAGCCCACCGATGATGTGGTCGCCTACTGCCGCATCGGCGAGCGCTCCAGCCACACGTGGTTCGTGCTCACGTACCTGCTCGGCTTCCAGAAGGTCCGCAATTACGACGGCTCCTGGACCGAATGGGGCAACAGCGTCGGGCTGCCGATCGAAAAGACGCACGTGCCGAAGTGAACCGCCGCCGTGAGGGAGCGGTTGTACGCACCATCTGGTCATCATCGCGTACGATGCTTCATGCCCGCCGCGCTGGATGACATCATCGACACGTTCCAGAGCGTCGATCGCGACACGCGCCTGGAACTGCTGCTGGATTTCTCGAAGAAACTGCCGCCGCTTCCGCCCGAGCACCGGGCCGCGCGGGATGCGGGACTCAACCGCGTCCACGAGTGCATGACGCCGGTGTTCCTCTTCATCGAGCGTGGGAATGGCCGGGTTCACCTTCACGCCGACGTGGCGGACGAGGCCCCGACCGTGAAGGGGTTCGTCTCCATTCTCGTGCAGGGGCTCGATGGCGCGACGCCCGCCGAGGTGGCTGCGACGCCCAATGATCTGGTCGATCGGCTCGGGCTGGCCGACCTGCTGCGCATGAACCGGGCGGTTGGGCTGGCTGCGGTGCTCGCTCGGATCAAGCGTGAGGTGGCGGTGGGATGAGGCGCCAGGAAGACATCAGCCGTCAGCGAATGATGAGTGAGCCGCGACTGTGAGGGAGCGGTCAATCCGCCGCATGCGGCTGCGCATGGATCGCGCGAATTGAATCGCACCGCGGGCCGCTCGCTCCTACGATTGGTCGTCCGATGACCATCGCACCCCATCAGTCCGACGCGAGGCCTCGCGCGTACGACGTGGAAGCCGTCCGGCGCGACTTTCCCATCCTCGCACGCCGGATTCACGGCAAGCCGCTCGTGTACCTCGACACCGCGGCCACGGCCCAGCGGCCGCGCGCCGTCATCGACGCCGTCGACCGCTTCTGGACCACCTGCAACGCCAACGTCCACCGCGGCGTCCACACCCTCAGCATCGAGGCCACCGACGCCTTCGAGCAAGCCCGCGCGCGGCTGCAGCGCTTCATCAACGCCGCCGAGGTCCGCGAGATCATCTTCACCCGCGGCGCCACCGAAGCCATCAACCTCGTGGCCCAGTGCTGGGCCCGGCCGCGTCTGAAGCCCGGCGACATCATCCTCATCGGCCAGAGCGAGCACCACTCCAACATCGTGCCGTGGCAGATGGTGCGCGAGTGGACCGGGGCTGAGATCCGCGTGATTCCCGTCACGGACGCGGGCGAACTCGACGTCGCCGCATACCAGCACCTGCTCGAAGAGCGCGTGAAGCTCATCGCCATCCAGCACGTCTCGAACACGCTGGGCACGGTTCACCCGCTCAAGGCCCTCATCGCCGCCGCCCGCAGGAACGCACCGCACGCGGTCGTCGTGGTCGATGGAGCGCAAGGCGCACCGCACCTGCGCGTGGATGTGCGCGACCTCGACGCCGACTTCTACGCCGTCGCCGGGCACAAGATGTACGGCCCCACCGGCATCGGTCTTCTCTACGGTCGGCGCGCCCTGCTCGAAGCCATGCCCCCGTGGCACGGCGGCGGCTCCATGATTCGCTCCGTCACTTTCGAGAGGACCACTTACGCCGACCTGCCCGACAAGTACGAGGCGGGCACGCCCAACATCGCCGGCGCCATCGGTCTGGCCGCTGCGGCGGACTATCTCGATTCCCTCACGCTCGACGCCATCGCCGTCCACGAGCACGATCTGGTGACGCACGCCGCCTCCGCGCTCGCCGACGTTCCCGGTCTGCGCTTCATCGGCGCCGTCAGGCCGCCCCACCGGGCGGGCGTCGTGTCCTTCACGCTCGAAGGCGTTCATCCGCACGACATCGGCACCATTCTCGACAACGAGGGCATCGCCATCCGCACCGGCCACCACTGCACGCAGCCGCTCATGCAGCGCTTCGGCGTGCCCGCCACCGCACGGGCCTCCTTCGGCGTCTACACCACGCGGCAGGAGATTGACGCGTTGGCGGCGGGGCTGCGGAAGGTGATCGAGGTGTTCGCGTGATGTCCGATCTCGACGACCTTTACCAGGAAGTCATCCTCGATCACGGCCGCTCGCCGCGCAACTTCTACGCGCTGCCCGGCGCCTCTCACCATGCCGAGGGCTCCAACCCCCTCTGCGGCGACCGTGTTCACGTGGAACTGATCCTGCGCGGAAAGAATGGTGGAGCAACCATCGACGACATCGCCTTTACCGGCGCGGCGTGCGCCATCTGCCTCGCCTCCGCCTCGATGATGACTGAGCACGTCAAGGGACTGAGCACGTGCGAGACCCGCCGCACGGCCGAGGACTTCCGGCGGATGCTGGTAGGCGGAGGGGGCGGTGAGGAGGCGCTCGCCGACAGCCCGCTCCTTGCCCTCGCCGGCGTCCGCAAGTTTCCCATGCGCGTGAAGTGCGCCACCCTGCCGTGGCACACGCTGCTCGCCGCGCTCGATTCAGGCGACGCCGCGGCGCCGGCCGGCATCGAACGCACGCCCGTCTCAACGGAGTGACCGCATGAGCGACGCGAACCCGCCCGCCTTCGACGTGGATGATCTCCGCCGCCGCATCATCGAGTCGCTGCGCACCGTCTACGACCCCGAGATTCCCGTCAATCTCTACGATCTGGGGCTGATCTACGCGCTCGACATCGACCCCACCGGCGACGTGCGCGTCACCATGACCCTCACCACGCCCAACTGCCCGGTGGCTGAGTCGATGCCCGGGAAGGTGCGCGAGGCAGTGGAGGGGGTGGAGGACGTGCGCGACGCGATCGTGACGCTGACCTGGGAGCCGCCCTGGACGGGCGAGCGCATGACCGAGGATGCGCGGCTGGCGCTCGACATGATGGGCATTTCCTGGAAAGACCCGCACGGGAGCGCCTCGGCGGCGAGGAAGATCACCCCCATCACCTTCGGGCGCACGGAGCGGCCACCGCGTTAGCGGGCACGGCGCGGACGCTGATGCTGCGAGCCGTTCGGCCCCGGCGCGACCGGTCGCCGAACGGTATCATGCACGAACGTCGCCAGACGAGGGAATCCGCCATGAGCACGATCGCGCGATCCGAATCCGCCAGCATCGAGTCCGTCCTGCACGAGGAGCGGCTGTTTCCGCCGCCCGCGGACCTGGCGCAGCGTCTGGGCGGGTTGTACGTCAACTCGATGGACGAGTATCGAGCGATGCACCGCCGCTCGCTGGATGATCCCGAGGGCTTCTGGGGCGAGGCGGCGCGCGAACTGGACTGGTTCGATCCCTGGACGCCCGGCAAGGTGCTGGAGTGGAATCCGCCGGACGCGAAGTGGTTCGTGGGCGGAACGACCAACATCTGCCACAACTGCATCGACAGGCAGATCAAGGCGGGGCTGGGCGATCAGGTGGCGATCATCTGGGAAGGGGAGCCGATGCCCGACGGCGTGCCGGAGATTCGGCGGCTCACGTACAACGACCTTAAGGACGAGGTCTGCCGCTTCGCCAATGCGCTCAAGTCGCTGGGCGTGAAGAAGGGCGACGTGGTCACGATCTACATGGGCATGGTGCCCGAGCTGGCGATCGCCATGCTCGCCTGCGCCCGCATCGGAGCGGCCCACAGCGTGATCTTCGGCGGATTCAGCGCGCAGGCCATCGTGGACCGCGTGCATGACGCCGGCAGCAGGATCATCATCACCTGCGACGGCGCGTGGCGGCGCGGCCATGTCGTCCCGCTCAAGGAGAACGTCGACGCCGCCTGCGCGCAGCTGGCGGGCGGAAAGGACGCGGTCGGCGCCGTCGTCGTGCTGCGCCGGTGCGGCAACGAACTCGCCTGGCACGGCGGGCGCGATCACTGGTGGCACGATCTCACGCTGGCCGCGCCCACGGAATGTCCCTGCGAGCCGATGGACTCGGAGGCCATGCTCTTCCTTCTCTACACCAGCGGCTCAACCGGCAAGCCCAAGGGCATTCTGCACACCACCGGCGGGTACATGGTGCATACGTACCTCACCGCCAGGTACGTCTTCAATCTGCGGCCCGATCACGAGCAGGTCTACTGGTGCACCGCCGACATCGGCTGGGTCACGGGACACTCGTACATCCTGTACGGCGTCCTTCCCAACCGTGTGCCGACGCTGATGTACGAGGGCGCGCCCAACTTCCCCCAGCCGGATCGCTTCTGGAGCATCGTCGAGCGGCACAAGGTCACGCAGTTCTACACCGCGCCCACGGCGATCCGCGCGTTCATGAAGTGGGGCGATGAGCATCCGAAGAAGCACGATCTCTCCTCGCTGCAGGTGCTGGGGAGCGTGGGTGAGCCGATCAACCCCGAGGCGTGGATGTGGTACCGCGAAACCATCGGCGGCTCGCGCTGTCCCATCGTCGATACCTGGTGGCAGACCGAGACGGGCGGACACATGATCACGCCGCTGCCCGGCTGCACGCCGACCACCCCCGGCAGCTGCACGCTGCCCTTCTTCGGCGTGGATGCGGCGGTCGTCAACGAGCGCGGCGAGGAGCAGCCGCCCAACACCGGCGGGCTGCTGGTCATCCGCCGCCCGTGGCCCGGCATGCTGCGGGGCATCTACGGCGACCGGCAGCGGTTCATCGATACGTATTTCACGCGCGTCAAGGGGCCGGACCCGCGCGATGCGGAGCGTCGCGCCCCGCAGGTCGGTGGCGCGGGCGTGACGCCTGCGGTTCCTTACTATTTCACCGGCGACGGCGCCCGCCGCGACCCTCGCGGCTACTTCTGGATCATGGGCCGCGTCGATGATGTCATCAACGTCTCCGGCCACCGGCTGGGGACGATGGAGGTCGAAAGCGCCCTGGTCAGCCACGACGCGGTCGTCGAGGCGGCGGTGGTGGGCATGCCGCACGAGATCAAGGGCACGGGCATCGCGGCCTTCTGCACGCTCGACCCCAACTTCAAGCCCAGCGAGGATCTCAAGAAGCGGCTCTGCGACCACGTGGCGAAGGAGATCGGGGCCATCGCCAAGCCGGACATGATCCGCTTCACCGACGCCCTGCCCAAGACCCGCAGCGGCAAGATCATGCGGCGTCTGCTGCGCTCCATCGCCGCCGGCGAGGAGAAACTGACGCAGGATACGACCACGCTGGAGGATTTCTCTGTGCTGGCGAAACTGAGGGAGCAGGAGGAGGGGTGAACACGCACGATCTTCATGCTCGTCTACCGCACCCAGGTTCACGGCCATTTGATCGAAGCCCGGCGCGGGCCGCTGGGCGGTGAGACCGTGCTGCTCAACGGACGGGTCATCTCCTACCGTCCGTTGGCGGGGTGGACGCGCGGGTCGCACTTCTTCGATGTCACCGATGAGCAGGGACGGGCGCGGCACGTCGAAGTGCAGTGGATCGATGTCTCCAAACTGGGGCTGGGCAAGTACCGCGTCACGGTGCGCGTCGATGGCGTGGAGCGGGCGCGGCTGGAGCCGATCGACCCCGCGAGGCCCATCGACGTGTGCTACCAGTGCGGCTACCCGCTCAAGGGCCTGCCCATCGTGCACGGCGAGATCCGCTGCCCGGAGTGCGGGCGGCACACGCTCGCCGCGTTCATCGGAAACGACCTCTCCGAGCCGGGCGCGGCGGACAAGCTGCCCACGGCGACTGGCCCGGCGGTGAATGAGAAGGCAACCGCAGAGTCACAGAGCCAATCAGGTCGGAACCACGGATGAACACGGATGAGCACTGATGACGATGAAGTCGAGTCGGTGAAAAGCGCATCGCTCGGATCTGTGTTCCTCGGTGTTCATGCGTGGTTCCAAGGGGTCTCGAATCGCGCACTGGCTTGTTGACTTCTGGCACTTCCGCACTCTGTGGCTCCGTGTCTCTGTGGTTGCATCTCTTCATTCGACGGGTCGGTTCGACACATGCCCTCATCGTCGTGGTGCGGGGTCGGCCCCATCGATCGTCAGCCGCGCCGGGTGGCCAAACCACGGCTTCACGGGGCCGATCGTGCCGTACTGCTCCTGAAGCACCTTTGTCACATCCTGCATGGTTCCATCCGCCGCCACCCAGCCGCCCGCCACGTCGGGAAAGTCCACCTTGCAGTTCTCGCACTTCTTCTCGCTGTAAAAGCGGATCGGGCACCAGAACGACTCGACGTTGCGCAGCATCTCCGAGCCGAGCGACCAGACGCCGGTCATCCAGTCGCAGTAGAGGCACCAGATGAGGTCGTAGCCGACCAGCCCGCTGAACTTCTGCCTCGACATGTTGACCCAGTCGCCCTGGCGGTACTTCGGCAGGCGCGTGGTCCACGTGATGACGGGGTAGACGAAGTACTGGCCGAATCGCACGCCCCAGAAGACGGGCACCACCCACGCCGTCCACCACATGCCGAAGTGGTTGCGAAAGCGGCCCACGATGCCATCCAGCGTGCGGTAGATGCGCGGGCCTTTGCGGGCCGCGGGGTGCGTGATCTCGTGCAGAATGATCCACGCCCACAGGGCGCCGACCTGCGCGCCAACGCTCATCGCGACGCCCAGCCAGCCGTGGGTGATGGCGCCAACGATCCACGGCACGGCGGTGAAGGCGAACAGCACCACATCCACCAGCGGAGCGCGGCAGAGGACGTCGCTCACGCGCCGAAACAGTCCGCCGGAGGCGCCCAGCCATCCGATGAAATGCAGCACACCAGCCAGCGCGAGCAGCCCGAGGGCGACGGCGAGGAACAGTTGGAGAAGGGGGGACATGGGGGTTCCTTCGAGACGTGTTGCGGCTTACACGACAGGCATGCCTTCGCGCGCCGTCAATCCCGCGTACAGTTCGCTCAGCCGCCGCGTCACCGGGCCGACCTTGCCATCGCCGACCGTGCGTCCGTCCACCTTCACCACACCCGCCAGTTCGCCCATGGTGCCGGTGCAGAAGCACTCATCGGCGCGGTAGACCTCGGTGAGCGAGAGCCGCTTCTCGATGAGTGGGATGGCATGCGTCCGACAGAGTTCGATCACCGTGGCCCGCGTGATGCCCTCCGGGCAGGCGTCCTCGTGCGAGGTGAGCACCGTGCCACGTTGGACGATGAACACATGGGTCGCGTTGGTCTCGGCGATGAAGCCGTCGCGGTCGAGCATGAGCGCATCATCCGCCCCGGCGGTGTTGGCTTCGATCTTGGCGAGGATCGACTGAATGAGATTGCAGTGGTGGATCTTGGGGTCCAGCATGTCCGGCGCGAAGCGGCGGATGGAGGCCGTCACCAGCGTCAGCCCGCCCTTGCTGTAGACGGGCGGTTTGTGCTCCGCCAGCACGATGAGCGTGGGGCCGGACTGGTTGAGCCGCGGGTCCATGCCGCTGGTGATCTTGATGCCGCGCGTGAGCGTCAGGCGGATGTGGACGCCGTCGGTCATGCGGTTGGCCTCAAGCGTGCGGCGGATCTCGTTGATGATCGCCTCATGGCTCGGAATCGACGCGAACGCCAGGGCCTTGGCGCTGGAGCGAAGTCGGTCCAGGTGCTCGACCAGTTTGAAGATGCGTCCGTTGTAGAGTCGCAGCCCTTCCCACACCGCGTCGCCGCCCTGCACGGCGGAGTCGAATGGGCTGATCCCCGGCTGGTCGCGGGGGATCAGCCGCCCGTTCACGTTGTAGACGATGTCGCGGTTCTTGTCGTTGAAGGTCTGCAGCATGGGTGTGGATCGAATCGGCGCGGCGAGCCATTGCGACGCACCGATGATAGTGGGCGCGGGGGCGCCGCAGTCGGTATGCTCAGGTCAGCCGGTCTCGATGGAGTCGTTGATACAACGCCATGCACTGCTCCAGCAGGGGATGCAACGCATCCGGCACATCCTCCGACTTCGGCCGATACGGCTCGAAGCCGGTGGATCGTTCCACGTTGTGATACCAGTGCTTCGCCCAGACGCCATCGGTATCGCGCGGCCCGGGCGGCCAGTGGAGCATGGCGTCAGCGAACGGCACTCCGAGGGCGTCGCACAGCAGCCCGAGCGTGCGGCGGGGATTCTCCAGCACGTCCCGTGCGTCGATGACCGGGGGTGTGCGCCCCATTCGCTGCTTCACGCGATCGAAGATTTCAACCTGCTGAGGCAGGCCGGTGTCTTCCAGCCGCGGGTCGGGGATGGTGCGGATGTACGACGTGAGCATCTCGCGCGGGTCGCGGATGAGAAATGTGTGCGTCAACTCATCCAGCCATTCCCGGTCGATGGTCGGCAGCAGGTGGTGCGTCATGTGCTTCTGATAGAAGATGGCGCGGCCGTCGGGGACCGGGCCGGTGAGCCACGCGACCACCTTTCGCCAGTCCGTCTCGTGGTGGGCGATGACTTCCACCGCGCCGGGGTGGGGGAGCCCGGTGATCTTCAGGTAATGGGCGTACAGCGGTTCGTCGCAGACCACGGTGTCCGGTCGGTTCCCCCAGGCGCGCATCATGGCGGTGGAAATGTTGCGCGGTCCGGACCACATGGCGAGGCGCATCGACATGGCGGCAGGATACCGGCCGGATGACTGGCGCGTGATGCGTTGAAACGAAGAACCGGGTCAGACGCTCGGGACGGCCTGCCATTGGGCGGCGGCCTGAGCGGTTCGCTCCCGCAAGATGCGCAAGGTCTCCTCCACCTCGTGGGTGGGCGCGTTGAGCACAGCGCCAACCTCGTGGATGGATAACTCATCCACGTAGTGGAGCGCCAAGACGAGTCGCTCAAACCGGGTCAGCGTGCCGGCGAAACGCCGAACGAACGTGGCATCCTTGCCCTGCATGTTCGTGCCTCCGTGACGTCGCACCCTGCCGGGTGCGGTGGTGAACACTCCCTGTTCACGTGGGCGGCATTGTGAGCGGGGACGCCATCGCTGGCAAGGGGGGAAGGGCCGCGGCATCCTTGTTTTCCCAGTTTTCCCGGTTGACCGTGGCTGGAGTGAATGGGCAGGTCCACGGTTCGAAGCTGATGCGAGGGGCGAGCAACCCTGCCTGCAACCGACCAAAGTTCCCGGTTCCCAGAGGTTCCATCGAGGATTCACTCTTGGAAGGCCGATGCAAGGGCAAGTCGGACGGGTTGGACGCCGCCCATGCGGAAAGCACGTGGGAGGAAATGTGGGAATGAAGTCCTCTGCTTGGTGTCCAAGACCTTGAGGCGAGTGCGGTGACCGCGCGCCTGATGTTCGTAAGGGATTGATAAGACTGGACTTGAGCGTGACACGGAGCGTCATCGTCCGGTTTCAGGAGAGAGCGACCGGTTGCATGGGTCTATTCACCTACACAGCACGTGATGCCGCCGGGCAGCGAATCACGGGCCGGCTGGTCGGCGCCAGTGAACAGGTGGTGCTGGCCGAGTTGTCGGCCCGCGCGCTGGCGCCGATCGCGGTGCGTGAAGTGCGCGAACGACGATCCCTGCGACGAGGCGTCTCGACGCGCCGGCTGGCGGGGGTCTATCGACAGTTGGCTGATCTGTTGCGCGCCGGGGTGCCGCTGCTGCGGGCGCTGCGGCTGCTGGGTCGCAGTAAGGCCACGCCGCATCTCTCCAAGGTCATGAATGAAATCGCGGACGCGGTGGCGGACGGTGCGCGACTGGCGGATGCGATGGAGGCGCGGGCCGACGTCTTCCCCGCGGTGCATATCGCCATGGTGCGGGCGGGCGAGATGGGCGGCTTCCTCGAGCAGGTGCTGGCCCGTCTGGGCGACTTCCTCGAGCATCAGGCCGACATGAAAGCCAAGGTGACGGGCAATCTGATCTACCCGGTCATCCTGCTGTCGATGGCGGTTCTGGTGGTGGTGGGCGCGCTGGTGTTCTTCGTCCCCAAGTTCCGACCGATGTTTGAGCGCATCGAGTTGCCGCTGAGCACGCAGCTGCTGCTTGGCGCCTCGGCGGCGCTGACGGATCACTGGGCCTGGGTGCTGGTCGGATTGACCGCGGCGGCGTTCGGTGCGGCGTGGACGCTCAGGCGTCCGGGCATGGGCCGGCGCCTGGCGCAGTGGCAACTGCGGACGCCGGGGCTGGGCGCGTTCATCAGCGCCCTTTCGGTGGCGCGCTTCACCCGCATCCTCGGCACCATGCTGGGCAACGGCATTCCCATGCTGGCGGCGATGAAGATCAGCCGCGACGCCGCCGGGCATCTGGTGCTGGCGGAGGCGATCGACGAGGCGACCGAGTCCGTGCGCCAGGGCGAATCGCTGACTGCGCCGCTGGGCCAGTCGGGCATGCTGGGCGACGACGTGATCGAGATGATCGCGGTGGGGGAGGCCGCCAACAACCTGCCGGATGTGCTCACGACCATCGCGGACACCATCGAGAAACGCATCGACCGCATTCTTTCCACCATGCTGCGCCTCATGGAGCCGATTCTGCTCATGCTGCTGGCGGGCGTGGTCGTGTTCATCTTCATGGCGCTGTTCATGCCCATGATGCAGTTGAGCAGTTCCATCGGTCAGTAACCCCGGGCGGCCCGTGTCGCCCGTTCGAGAAGTTCGAGGCCGCGCGCCTCTCAGTCGGAAGGAGCCAGACATGTCCATCGCAACCCGCCGCATCATTCGACGCGGCTTCACCCTGATCGAACTGCTGATCGTGATCGTGATTCTGCTGGCGCTGTTCGGCATCGTGGCCGGCACGCTGATGAGCCGGGGCGAGCAGGCCGAGGTGGACCTGCAGCGCGTGCAGCTGCGCATGATCGAGGAGCAGGGACTCGAGCTCTTCAAGCTCGACGTGGGCCGCTACCCCACGACCGACGAGGGACTGGCCGCGCTCTGGGACAAGACGCTCCTGGAGAACGAAGAGGATGAGGCCCGATGGAAGGGTCCGTACCTGAAGGAGAAGATCGAGCGCGACAAGTGGGGCAGCGAACTGGTGTATCGCGCGCCCAGCGAACTGGTGAATGGCAAGCCCTACGACCTGATTTCGCTTGGCCCGGATCGCGAGGAGGACACTGACGACGACATCACCACGCACCGCAAGAACGCCGACGGCGAGTTTGAGTCCATGGACGACTTCAGCGTCGATGGGTGAGCGCGGCGGCTCGTCCGTCCTTTGGCCCTGTTCCGGTCGGCGGGCACGGCGACGCCTCGTCGGGTCGTGCTGACTCGTGTCGGGAGAAACTGCGCATGCCTTGGCGCGGAGTGTCGCTGATCGAGATGCTGATCGCGCTGGCCTTGCTGGCGGCGATCCTGGCGCTGGTGACCCCTCCGCTCGCGGAGCGTTTCGCCGAGCGGTCCTTCGAGGCCGCGCAGGCGGAAGTGCAGGCGCATCTCGCCCTCGCCAGGGCCGAAGCCATGACCACGGGCGCCCCGCGCGAGGTTCGCTTTCTGCCCGATCCCGGGCGGCTTGTCATCATGCCCTTCGATCCACGCCATCGATTGCTCGCGGAGGAGGGCCCGGATGCGCCCGGCCAGTCAATCCGCAGTGCGGGGGGACGACGCCTGACAGGCGGCTCCAACGAGGACCGTGCGGCGGAGTTCGACTTCGACCCCGGGGCGGATCCCGCGACGTCGTCATGGTCCCGCCTTGACCTGCCTTCCGGCGTCGCCTTCCGCGATGAGCCGCCCGGCGAGCCGGCGGGCACGGATTCGAGATTCGCGGAGTTGACCGATGCGGCCCTGGTGCGATCCCTGCGCGTGGCGGTGTTTCTGAGCGACGGGTCGGTGCTGGCGGGACGTGACCTGTGGTTCACCGACGCCGACGGCCGGGCGGTCCGCCTGATCGTCAACCCGTGGACGGGACTCACACGCTTCGACCGATACGTGCCTGCGATCGAACCGGAAAGCGACCCGGTGCTGGCGGGCATGGGTGGATCGCCGTCATCGCGCGACGGCTCGCCCGGGAGAACGTCGCCATGACACGCCGTGGCGCGATCCTGTTTGAACTGCTGGTGGCGCTGGCCATCTTCGCCGGCGCGGCGGCGCTGACGCTCTCGGTCGTGGGCAACTCGGTTGCAGCGCTGGGGCGGCTGCACGATCGTCAGCTGGCGATGGACGCGGCGCGGTCCAAGATGGCGGAACTCGAGGCCGGGCTGATCAACATCAACGACCTGCTGGATGCCCCGCTCGAGTCGATCGGTTCGATCGACCTGTACGACTTCAACGCCGGTCCGCCGGTGAGCGGGCTGGGGTCGTGGCGCGTGGAGGCCTCGACCGAGGTCGCGCCCTGGCGCGGGCTGACGCTCGTCGAGATTCGCATCTACACCAGCAGCGAGGCGACCGCGCCCGCCGCCACGCTGCGGCGACTGGTTCGCCTGCGCGACGCGCTGGTCGAGGAGTATCGGGAAGACGAGATGATCGAGGGGCTCCCGGCTCCGTCACCGACCGGCGCGGGCCGCGGAAGCGGCGGGGGAGGGCGACGATGAGGCGGCGCGCCTTTTCGCTGATCGAAGTTCTCGTCGCGATCGCGCTGATCGGCGCGTTCCTCGGCTCGGCATTCGGCTTCTTCGGCAATCTGCTGGAGGCGCGCCAGCGCGCCGCCGCGTACGCCGAACGCGAGCGGGCCTGTTCGCTGGTCATCGACCGGCTGGAGCAGGATCTTGTGACGTGCCTGGTGGGAGACGCGGCGTTCGGCGCGGGCGTCTCGGGCGACAACCGCTCCATCCGCGTGCTGAGCCGGTCGGTGGCGTCGCACCTGGCGGAAGCGGGGCTGGGCGACTCGCGCGTGCTGGGCGACCTGCAACGGACGGAGTTCCGGGTTTCCGGAGCCGGGATGATCGAGGGCCGCAAAGTCGCGGTGCGGGGCGGAAGCGCGGGAGGCGCGAGCGGCTCCGAGCCGTTCTGGCCCGTGGGACGGGTGGCCAAGGTTCGATTCCGCTATCACGATGGCCAGTCGTGGCGCGACGCATTCGATTCGCTGCAGGCCGGTCGCCTGCCCGTGGCGGTGGAGGTGGCGATCTGGTTCGATCCGTGGCCGAGTGATCTGGCGGACGCCCAGGCCGAGGCGACGGATGACGCCGACCTGATGGCGCCGATCGCGGACGACGCCGCGGAAGATGCCCCCCCGCTGGAGCCGGACGCACGGCTGCGGTTTGACGAGTCGATTCCACCACCTGACCGCGTGCGCATCATCGCAATTCCAGACGCCCGGGCGGGCGAGGACGACTCGTCGGGCGTGGAACTGTCGATGCCCGAGCAAGGGGGCGAACAGTGAGGCGAGCCAGGAACATCCGCTGTCTTGACGGCGAGGGCGTCCTGCCCGCGATGGCTGCGCGACGCGGAGCGTCGCGCCACCGGGGAACGTCACGCCGCCCCGCAGGGGAGCGCGGCTTCGTCCTGCTCGCGGTCATGATCCTCATCGGCGCGGCGTTGCTGCTGGCGGGTTCGCTCATCCACCTGGTTCGCGCCGAGGCGGCGGGAGCGGGCGCGTCCGTGCATGGCGAACAGTCGCGCGGATTGGCGTGGTCCGGCCTCCAGGCGGTCATGGCTGACCTGGATGAACAGCGCCGCGGCATTCTCTCCGGCGACCTGCCGCGACTCGAAGCGCAGTACACCATCTACGAGGATGGCGAGTTCCTGGGTGTGGTCCGCCTGCTGCCGGTCGGTCCCCGCGGCGACCTGCTGGAGCCGGAGGCGGGCAAGCTCGACCTGAACGTGGTGGATGCCGCGGCGCTCGAACGGACGCTGCTCATCGACCCCGCGCTGGCCGCCGCGATCATTGCGCATCGCGATTCGACGCTGCGCCGGCCCTTCCAGTCCGTGGCGGAGCTGCTGGACGTGCCGGGCATGACGCCCCAGGTGCTCTACGGCGCGGGACTGGGCGCCTTCAGCGCCTCCGGAGCGGAACCGTTCATCGACGGCGCGTCGGTCGAGGGCGGTTCAATGGCGCTCGATTCCGCCGGAGCCGGATCGGCGGTCATCGGCGCCGAGGGAACCGCGCGCAGCCTGGCGGATGTCGTCACCGTCTTCGCGGTTGAGCCATCGCTGCAACTCAACGGGCGCAAACGCATCAACCTGAACACGCCGTGGTCGGATGAACTGCGACGACGGCTGACGGATCGGTTCGGCGAGGGCATCGCCAACGCGGTGAAGTCAATCTTCGACCAGGGGACGACTTTCGAGAGCGACGCCAAGATCGTGCAGATTCTGCGGTTCTTCAATGTGCCGCCGCGCGATTGGCGCGAGGCGCTGGATGTCTTCTCGACCGAGGAATCCGACTATCGGCGCGGGCGACTGGATCTGAACACCGCGTCGTACGAAGCCCTGCTGGGACTTGAGGGGCTGACGCCGGATCAGGCGGCGGAGATCGCCCGCGCCCAGGCGGACCTCTCCGCCGAGGAGCGGGCCACCGTGGCCTGGCCCGCCATGCGCGAGATTCTCACGCCTGAACAGTTCGAGAAGATTGTGGGCCGGGTGACGACCCGGTCCTTCACCTATCGCCTTCGGCTGGCGGCGGGCACAGTGGACGCGATCGAGCCGGATGCCCCTCTGCGCGATCCCGTCATCTACGAGGTCGTCATCGATCTGGCCAGCCCGCGTGCTCGCGTGGCCTACATGCGGGATGTGACCATGGTGCCCACGGTGGTTGAGATCGCCGGTGCGGTTCCCCAGGGGGGGCAGACCGACGATTCGGAAGAGGACGAAGGAATCGAAAAGGAGGGCCTGAAAACGGCCGATAACGAGGGTGTCGGACTCGATGATCTCGATCTCGACACGGAGCTTGACCTGGGTGGATCGACCGCAATGGGCGGGAGCGATCGGAGTTCATCAGGCGGGGCGATGGGTGGCGGGGGGGCGGCGGGCGGTGGGCAGCCCCCGAAGCCGGGTGGAGCCCCGCCGCGCATCGGGCGATGGAAGTCGGGAGGAGGCGGCGTGGGGAGTGGATCAGGAGCATGATCGGTATGGCGGGCAGCGGTCATCTCGCGGTGGATTACTCGAAGCGGCGCTTCCGCGCCGTGCAGGTATCCCGTTCAGGGGATCTGCTGCGGGTCCGCCGCGTGCTCATGGCGGACATTCCCGTCTCGGTGCAGCCGGATGACCCGGTGTCGCTTGGCGAATGGGCCGGGGATCTGCTGCGCAAGGCCGGATTCCCGCGCGGCAAAGCGGTCTTCGCCATCCCACGTGACCAGGTGTCGCTGAAGCGGCTGACGTTGCCGACCACCGACCGATATGAGCTGCCCGACATGGTCCGTCTGACCATGCAGCGGGATCTGCCCTTCGATCCCTCGGAAGCGGTGATTGACTTCGTGCCCGTCATGGAAGTCGGCGCCGGCAACTCGGGCGTCAGCGGCGCGGCTGTCAGTGGTGCAGGCGTCCCGCCTGCGATCAATGGCGTCGCCGTGCCCGCCGGTGGAGGCACGGTGGTGCTGGTCGCGGCCATTCAGCGCCGGACGATCGAACACGTGCGGGAAGTGGCCAGGGCCGCCGGACTCCGGATCGAGCGCTTGTCGCTCCGTTGCATGGGGCTGGCGACGGTCGTTCGCACGCTCAACGAAACCACAGACGACAATCAGACCGCCTGGCTGGGCATTGACGTAACCGGCGACGGCGTGGAGCTGATGGTGCTCTCCAATGGCAGTGTGCGGTTCTCCCGCGCGGCGGAGGTGCCCCACGCGGAGGACGCGCGTCAGTTCGCCGACGCGGTGGTGACCGAAACGCGACGATCCTGGATGAGTTACCGGGTGGTGGAGGACGCGCCGGAGATCAGCGGCGCCTTCGTGGTGGGCGACTCGACGGTCACCCGGCTGACGCATGAGCAGATCGGCGACCTGATGAACGTCAGGACGGAGGTGCTGACGACGCATCCGCGCATCATCGCGGGCGAACACGAACTCGCCGGTGCGTGGTCGCTGGCCGGTCTGCTGCTGGAGCCGATCGTCGGCGCGCCTTCGTTCGACTTCCTCAACCCGCGCCGGGCGCCGGATCGGAACGCCCGTGTTCGTCAGTACGCCCTGGCGGCGTCCGGGGCGCTGCTGCTGCTGGCGGTGGGCGCCTACGGACTGGCGCATCGGGGGCTGAGTGACATGCGCTCCCGGCTGGCCGGGCTTTCCGAGCAGATCCGCGCGGAAACGCCCGGACACTACGAGTACGAGCGTGAGTACTGGCGTCTGCAGCACTTGGACCGCTGGGGCGAGGCCCGCGTCAACTGGCTGGAGCACCTGCTGCAGCTCGAGGGACGCCTGCCCGATCGAAGCCAGCTGGTGCTCGACGGCTGGGCCGGATCGCAGCGGTTCAACGGCGTGCAGTACAACGATCGGGCGACGGACGCCGCCAAGCGATGGAGCGTGCCGCGCGAGATCATCATTTCGCTGGAGGGAGAGGCCGCCTCGCAGGCGGTCGTCGATCGGTTCCGTCAGCAATTTGTCCAGACCCAGGAATACCAGGCCCGTCCGGCGGGTCCGGACACCTCGGGAGGGAAGCGCTATCCGTTTCCCTTCAAGCTCACGCTGCGGACCAGCGTGGGCGATCCGTCGGCGGGAGAGGCCGACGGCGCACCGACGGGCAGCGCGGAAAGCGGGGGCGCGACGGCCCGGCGGCGGAACGGCGGCGAACGAGGAGAGTCGCTGTGAGCGTGCGCGCGTTGATCATCAAGGGCGCTGTCGCCGCCGTCGCGGTGGGGCTGCTGGCGCGCACCGCGGCCAACTCGCTCTACTTCAACGAGCGAACCGATCTGTTGACGCAGATTCAGCAGCGTGAGCGCGTGCTGGAGCAGTTTTCCAGGGAGCGACGCGACCTGCGCGCCATGCGCGCCCGTCTGCAGGAGATCGCCGATGGCTCCCTGGGCGGCTCAGCGGAAGTGGTGGACGCGGCGCTGCGCGAACGACTCAACCGCATCGTTGAGGAGATTGGTCTCGCTTCGACCAGCGTCACCACCGGCCAGCCGGTCACCAGGGGGTCGCCCGCGGCGCGGCGCATGGGTCGTAACCCCGCCAGGGGGACCGCCGACTTCCTCGAAATGGACGGAACCGTGACGGGAGACGGCTCGCTGGAGCAGGCGCTGCGGCTGGTGCATCGCATCGAAGCCGAGCCCTGGCACAAGCGCGTCAACTCCGTGTCGCTCAACCCGAGCGCGGATGGTTCGCGCGTCAAGGTGTCGGTGCGCCTGACGACGATGTTCCTGCCGGGTCGCCAGCCCTCGCCGAACGCGGGGTCGGCGGTGCTGGCGTCATACGACGCGGCATCGTTCGACCGCTACGCGCGGTTCGCGGCGATGCAGCCGTTCCAGGTGCCCCCGCCCCCCGTGCGCGTGACGGAGGCGACGCCTCCGCCGCCCCCGCCGACGCCGCCCGCGGAGGTCAAGCCCCCGCCGTTCCCCTACGGCAAATGGGCCCTGACCGCAGTCACGGAAAGCAGTCGCGGGCCGGAGGCCTGGCTGCTCAATCGCGAGTCCGGCGAGAGCGTGACGCTGGCGCTGGGGGGAAAGCTGAATGAGGCGGAGCTGCTGGCCGTTCGCGGGGACCAGGCGGAGTTTCGCATCGGAGAGAGCCGGTTTCTGATCGCCGTCGGAACCACGCTGCGCGATCGTCAGCCCGTCGGGCGATGACGAGGCGGCCATGAACGGAGTCGAATGATCTTGTCCGTGAAGAAGAGAGCGATGATGAAGGATCGTGACATGAACGGAACCATTTCCGACGCGCGCCGCCAGAGGGCGCTTCTGCCGGCGTTGATGACGATGCTTCTCGCGATGTTCGTCGGGTGGCCGGGCCTGGCGATGCAGGAGTCGCCGCCGTCGGCTCCGCCCGCCGACGCCCAGGCGAAGAAGATCCGCTTCAGTTTCAACGGCGCCACGCTGGAGCAGGTGGTGGAGTTCTTTTCGCGCGAGACGGGCCTGCCCGTGGTGCGCGAGACGGATGTTCCCAAGGCGACGTTCACGTATCACGCGCCGGAGGCCTACGAGATGGCCGAGGCGCTGCGGGTGCTGAACATCCTGCTGCAGACGCAGGGCGTGATGCTGCGCGTCGACAAGGCGAAGCTGTATCTGCAGAAGCTTGACGCGATGGTGAAGGAGACGCTGCCGACCTACCAGGGCGAGGTGCCCGACTCGGTCACGGATGACCAGATCGTCGTGTGCGTGGTGCCGCTGCAGAACGCCATGGCCAAGCCGCTCGGGGCGTCGCTCGCCGCAATGGTGGGAGCATACGGGTCGGTCACGGTGATGGAAGCGCAGAACTCGCTGGTGATCGTCGAGACCGCCGGCAAGATCCGGCAGCTGCTCCAGATCGTCTCCAATCTCGACCGGGCTGATCCGGAGGGCGTGATCCGCATCTTCAAGATCCGTCACGCCCGCGCCAGCGCGCTGATGACGCCTCTGCGCGCGCTGCTGGCCGAAAAAGTGCAGAAGTTCGTCATCAACCAGCAGGGTCAGCAGCAGAAGATCGAGGAGGAGAACATCCGCGGCCTGACCATTTCGCACGATGATCGCACCAACTCGATCGTCGCCAAGGGCATGCAGGCCAAGATCGATCAGCTGGAGCAGGCCATCGCGCTGCTGGACGTGCCGGGGGCGGGCGAGCAGCGGCTCATCCGCACGTTCGCGCTGCTGGTCCTCACGCCGGCGGATGCGATCCAGAAACTGGGCGTGCTTTTCGAGGGCACGCCTCGTCAGGAGCGGCCCACCATGCTGCCGCTGGCGGACACCAACCGCGTCGTGGTGATCGGCTCCGAGACCGACATCGCCCAGAGCGCCGCCCTGCTTCGCGAGATTGACGGAGGCGGCGAACCGCGGGACGACGTCTCGATCGAACGGGCGATCGTCATCGCGCCGCTGGAGCACGCCACGCCCGAGGCGGCCGCCGGCGTGGTCCAATCGCTCCTCAATCCGCGCCAGGCGGCGACGACCAAGCTGATCCCCGGCGCCGACGGCCGGTCGCTCATCATCAGTGGGCTGACGCGCGACGTGGACATGGTGAAGTCGCTGCTGCCCATCCTGGATACACCGGCCAAGGTGGATCGCGACGTGCGGATGATTCGCATCGCGGCCGTCGACCCGCAGGCGGCGCTGGACAAAGCCCGCGCCCTCTATGAGAAGCGGGCCGACGCCGCGGACCCGACGACCAGCGTGGCCGTTGAGCTGGATGTCGAGACGCGCACCGCGACGCTGGTGGGCGCTCGCCCCGCGCTGGACCGCTTCGCCGAGGCCCTCCGGCTGGTCGAAACCAACGCGGTTGTCGAACGCGAGCGTCGTCAGTTCCAGGTCACCAGCGCTGAACCCTCCGCCATTGCAGCGCCGCTGGTGGCCATGGCGCGGCAACTGCTGCAGCCGCCGGACGGTACGCCATACGTTGAGCCGCAGATCGAGCCGGTTGATGCGCTTGATCTGCTGCTCGTCACCGCGTCGCCAGCGCATTTCGCCGTGCTGGAGAACCTGGTCGCCACGCTCGATCGTCCCCAGCCGGGGGACCACCAGTTCCGCGTGATCTCCGTGGCGGGCGTAGCCGACGTGAACGCGCTGCTTGAGCGCGCCGGATTCGTCTACGAGCGGCTCATCGCCAACCGACCGCCCGACGAGACCCCGGCGCCCGATGTTGAGTTCGATGAGCTGACCGGCAGCGTGCTGGTTTCAGGCCGCACCGGCTCGGTGTCGCTCTACGAACAGGCGCTGAACGAGGCGCGCCGTCTGCTGCCGCCCCTCCGCGACGGCCGCATGATTCCCATCCGCAACGCCAGAGCGGCGGACGTAGTCGCTCCGCTGATGGAGCTGATCGAGACGGCGACGCCGGAAGGTCCGCGCCCGGTGCCGGCGCCGGAGATCAAGGTCATCGAGCGGACCAACTCGCTGTACGTGCTCGCCGAGGAGCCGCAGCACGCCATGATCGGGCGTTTCGTGGCCGAACTCGACACCATCGAGCCGTCCGATCTTCCGCCCCTGCGGCTCATGCAGGTGCGCGCCGCGGACGCGGTTCAGATCGCCGCCATGCTCAGGCAGCGATATGATGCGCGACCCGCGGAGCAGCGGCGCGAGCACCCGGTGACGATCGACGCCGACGCCGCCACCAACACGCTCATCGTGACGGCGCACAACGATCTCTACGAGGAGATCAGCAACTTCGTGGACACCGTCAATGACGCCGGCGCCACCCGCGCCGAGCGCGAGACGCGGCTCTTCCCGCTCAAGCTGGCGCGGGCGGCGGACGTGGCCAGCGCGCTGGAGAAGCTCTACCCCGAGCCGCCCATGCCGCTGGATTCGCGCGGCCGGCCCCTGCCGCACCTGCGCGAACCCAAGGAGGTCTTTGTCTCCGCCGACGCCAACACCAACACGCTGATCGTCGAGGCCCCGGCCGAGCGCATGCAGTCGTTCGTCACGCTGGTGGAGCAGCTTGACCGCGTGCAGCTGCCTCCGCAGGCGGAGCTGCGCACCTATCGCGTGGAGCGCGGCGACCTGAACAAGATCGTCGAGACCCTCAACCGCATCCGCGACCAGCTTGTCAAGCGGCCCGAGGACGGCTCCAACCCCGTGCAGGTGACCATCGAGGGCGAGCCGCAGAGCCGCACGCTCATCGTGGCCGGCGACGAGGTCACGTTCCGCAAGGTGGAGCAGGTGCTCAAGGATCTCTCCGCCGTCGCCGTGCCGCGCGAGATGCGCGTGATCGAGGTGACGCGCACCGACCCTGCCGACCTGGCCCAGCGCGCCCTGGCGGTCTACCAGGATCTGACACGGGACGATCCCGCCGCCAGCGAAGTCGAGGTGGAAGTGGACGCCGATCACGGCTCCATCGTCGCGGTGGCGGAGCCCACGGCGATGGTGCGATTCCTCGCCGTGATCAATCAGTTGCAGGCCTCGATCGGTCCACCGGCGGACGTGCGGCTGCTCACGCTGCAGTACGCCAAGCCCAGCGGAGTCGTGCAGTTCCTCGAGGAGCTGACGAGCAACGAGATCGTGCGCTTCGGAGAGGGGGCGGGCAAACAGCCCACGTACTTCGCCATGGATCGGCTCAACGCCGTGCTGGTGGCGGCGCGGCCCGATCAGCACAACATCATCAAGGCGGTGGTGGATTCGCTGGATAAGCAGGAGGCCCAGGACATGCCCCCCCTGCGCATCCTGCAGCTGCGCACGGCGGACGCGCAGAACTTCGCCGCCGCGCTCATGACGCAGTACAACCAGCGATCGGCCGACGAGCGGCGTGATCGACCCGTGAGCATCGCCGCCGACCCCAACACCAACTCGCTCATGGTCGCGGCGCATCCCGATCTGCTGCCTGAGATTCAGGCGGTGGTGAATGATCTCAACGACATGAACCGCGTAGGGCAGGACGGACGCGAGATCCGCATCTTCCCGCTCAAGGTGGCCCGTGCCGAGGAACTGGCCCGTGTGCTTGACGAGATGTACCCCGAACCCGAGCCGCTCTACGACGCGCGGGGACGGGTGATTCCCGGTTCGAAGCAGCCCCGCGAAGTCGTGGTGCGGGCCGACGCCCAGACCAACTCGCTCATCGTGGACGCCCAGTCGCAGCGCATGGCCGGGTTCGAGCAACTCGTGGAGCAGCTTGACCGGCAGCAGCTGAACGATGAGTCAGAGATCCGCACCTATCCCGTGGTGCATGCCAACCTCGACGCCCTGGCGGCGTCGATGCGGCAGCTCAAGGACGCGGGGGCCTTCGGCGCCGCGGGCGATCGACGCGCCGCCATCACCATCACCACCGAGCCGGTGTCGCAGACGCTGGTGGTCGCCGGACCTCCTGAAATCTATCCGAAACTGGAGAAGGTGCTGCAGGCGCTTGACGTGCGTCCGGCCGGGCCGACCACGACCATGCGCTTCTTCCGGCTCACATCCGCGCGGGCGGAGACGGTCGCGCCCATGCTGCGCGACATTCTGGTGGCCCGCGTGGCGACCGACGTGCCCGGCGCGGCCTCGGGCGCCAGCGCCGAGGCGCTGCTCAACGTCACCGCCGACCGCAAGACCAACACCATCATTCTCTCCGCCCCCGAGGCCGTTATGCCCATGGCGGAGTTGTTGATTCAGCAGCTCGATCAGGGCGGCTCCGCGGCCATCGACCCGGTGGTGCGGGTGAGACCGCTCACCTTCGCCAACGCGGCGGAGGTGACCGGGGCGCTCTCGCAAGCGCTGCCCAACCTCATCAGCAAGCAGACCGGCGACCCGGTGGACGTGCGCCTGATACCCTCCGGAGGGGCCAACGCCATCATCCTGGTGGGGCTGGAAGGCGATCTGCCGCAGGTAGAGGAGCTCATCGCCGGGCTGGACAAGCAACAGGATACCGAGTCGATGGATGCGGAATCCATCTCGCTCACGTACGCCAACGCCGCCACCATCGCGCCCATCCTGCAGCGGCTGTTGACGAACCAGCAGAAGACCGATCCTCGCATCGTGGCGCAGCGTCTGCGCACGTCGCGCGGTCAGCTTGACCTGACGCCGGAGATCCAGGTCGAGGCGGACGCCCGCACCAACAGCGTCATCGTCTCGGGCACGCGCCAGACGGTGGAGCTGGCTCGCACGCTGGTGAAGGAGCTGGACAAGGCCGACGACGCCAGTGATCGCACGTACGCCACCTTCACCCCGGGCAACGCCAAGCCGCAGACGCTGATCGACACGGTGCGCCGGGTGATGGAGTCCACGCGCCCCACGGGCCGGCGCTCCACGCTCGAACTCATCGCCGAGCCCAACAGCGGCGCCATCGTCATCATCGGCACCCAGGCGGAGACGGAGCAGGCGACGGAGTTGCTCGCCAAGTGGGATGCGGACTCGCTGTCCGCCCCGGCCATGGACCTCAAGATCATCCCGCTGCAGCACAGCGACGCCGCCGTGCTCGCCGGCGCCGTGACGCCCATGCTGCGCGATCCAGCGCGCTGGCCGCGCGAGCTGAGGGAGCTTTCCGAGCGCGGGATTGCGGTGGCCCAGCCGACGGTGACGCCGGACCCGGCATCCAACCGACTGCTGGTGAGCGCACCGCCTCAACTGCTGGCGATGGCCAGCGAGCTGGTGTCGCAACTCGACGCCCCGCGCGGGTCGGGCGTCTCCGATATCCGCATCTTCAACCTGCAGGTCGCCAAGGCGCAGGACGTGGCGACGGCGGTTCAGCAGTCGCTCGCGGCGCGGGCCAAGCAGCGCCCCGGCGAACCGGCGGCGGTCATCACCGCCGAGCCGTCGAGCAACTCGGTCATTGTCACCGCCACCCCGGAGCAGCTGACCGGGGTGGAGTCGATCATCGCGTCGCTTGACAGCGGCGTGGGCGGCGCGGACCGGCCCCAGGTGCGGGCGGTATTCCTCAAGCATGCACGTGCCGAGACGGTGGCGCCCGTGGTTGAGCAGCTGCTCGCCAGCGACGATCAGATCGACCTGCAGCAGGTGCCCAACTGGATGCGCGCCGAGATCCTCCGCCAGCGGGCGGGCTCGGAGCAGCCCGCCGCCATCCGCGTGGCGGCGGACACGCGCCTCAACGCCGTGGTCATCTCGGCCTCGGCGCAGGTTCTGGACGTGGCCGAGGCGCTGGTGACCCAGCTGGACGTGGACCCGACCGGCCGGGCCCCGTCGCGCACCGTGCGAGTGCTCACGATCGACAATGCCGACCCGGCGCAGCTGGCGGGTACGCTCGAGACGCTCTTCGCCGACGATGATTCCGGCGAGCCGGCCCCGGTGATCCGCGTGGACGCGGCCAGCGAGACGCTTATCGTGCGCGCCACGCCGCGCCAGCACGAGATGATCGAAGCGGTGGCGTCGCAGGTGGATCGCGCCGCCATCGGGGCCCGGCGCGAGATCGGCGCCGTGCCCATCGACCCCTCACGCGCCACGGCGCGCGAGGTGGCGGACACGCTCAAGCGGCTGCTCGACCGGCGCGGCGCCGCGGGCGGCAATGGCGGGTCGCGGATCGAGGTCATTACCATCGAAGAACTCATGCGCTCGCGGTCGGGTGGGGCCTCCGAGTCGAAGCGCGAGGGAGCGGCGGGTGAGGGATCAGCCGCCGAAGCCCAGGCGCCGTCCGCCGCCGGCGATCAACCCGATTCGAGCGGCGAACAGTCGGCTTCCGCGTCGCTTGACATCCGCTCCGCGCTTGTGCTGTCGCTTTTCGCGGCGATGCAGGACGCCAACAGCCCGAAGCCGGCAACCGAGGGCCATCAGCCGCCTGCCGACAGCGGCGACGCTGATGTCACCATCGCCGTCGATGAGGCGACCAACTCACTCATCGTTCTCGGCCCGCCCCGCGCCGTGGAGCGCATCCGCGACCTGGCTCGTCAGATTCAAGCCGAGATGCCGCAATTGCCGGGTCGCGTGCGCTACATCGCCCTGCCGCCCGCGGTGGACGCCTCGGCGGTAGCGCAGCTGGTCACGCAGACGCTCCAGCAGGTGCTGCCGCCCCTGCCGATGCAGCCGGGCTCCCCGGGTCCGGGGCGCGGACAGCCGACGCAGCAGCGCGTGTCGATTCTGGCCGACACCGTCAACAACGCGCTCATTGTGAGCGCCAACGAGGTGGACTTTCAGACCGTGGCCGATTTGTTGCTGGCGCTCACCCAGCCGGCCGCCACCGACCGCGTGGTGGTGAAGGTGTATCCGCTGGAGCGCATCACCGCCGACCGCGCCGCGGAAAGCGTGCGTGAACTCATCGGCGTCGCCTCGCCCGCTGGAGCAGGGGGGGTGCAGCGGCCTCGCGGGCAGCAGACCGACCGCATGCGCCGCAACCTGGAACTGCAGCTTCGGGCGCAGGGACGCACCATCGACGCCGTCTTTGACCCGTCCCTCATCCGCGTCACCAGCGACCCGGCCACCAACTCCGTGCTGGTGATGGGGGCCGAGGAGTCGATCCGCTTCATCGATCAGTTCATCGAACTGATCGACCAGCGCCCCACGGGGCCGATGGCGTCGCTCAAGATGTTCCCCCTGCGCCACGCCCGCGCGGCGGACGTGCAGCGTCCCCTGCAGGACATCCTGAATGTGCGCTACGACGCGCTCGATCCCGCTCTCAAGCGAACGACCATTCGGCCGGCCATCTCGATCGACGCGCGGACGAACATGCTGCTCGTCACCGCGTCGCCCGAGCACCTGACCGAGGTGGAGACGCTGCTGTCGTCGCTGGACGTGGAGCTGGGCGAGTCGCGCCATCCCCTGCGCATGGTGGAGGTGAAGAACATTCTCCCCAGCCAGGCCCAGCGGGTGCTCGAACAGGCGGTGATCGGATCGGATCAGCAGATCCGCAACAGCACCACGATCCTGCCTTCGGACGACGCCGGCATGCTGCTCGTGCGGGCGTCGCCGGAGGTCAACACCGAGATCGACGCGGTGCTGGCCGAGATTGATCGCGACGCCACGCGCGGCTTCGAGGTGCGCACCATCACGCTCCAGCGGGCCAGCGCTGAAGCGGTCGCCGACACGCTTCGCCAGCTCTATGACGACCGCGCCCAGATGGCCCGTCAGGGTCGCGGACAGCAGTCGCGCGGGGGGCGGCGAGTCTCCATCGTCGGCGACGCCGTCAGCAACACGCTGGTGGTAGCCGCGTCGGACGAGGACTACCAGGTCATCACCGACCTGGTTTCCCGGTTCGACTCCGTGGACGCCATCCCCACCCTCCAGTTCCGCGTCTTCTCGCTGCAGCACGCCAAAGCGGTTGACATCGTGCAGACGGTGCAGGAACTGGTGCAGGATCTCACGTGGAACCAGGGGCCGATGATCTGGGGTCCGTGGGGACCGATGTTCGGCGGAGGCGGCCGGTCCGGCGGACGGGGCGGTGCGCCGCAGGGGACGCTGGCCATCCGCTCCGACAGCCGCCTCAACGCCATCATCGCCACCGGCGAGGGCGACAAGTTCACCGTGGTGGAGGAGATCATCCGCGCCCTTGACGCTCCGCTTACCCAGGGTTCCGAGCGCCTGGTGCGGCTGTACCCGGTGCGCAGCGCCGACCTGGCGGTCGTCACCGACATGATCGAGCGCACCGTCGGCGTGGGCGCAAGCAGCCGCGCCCGTCGCCCGTGGGATCCGCCCGATCCGGGCCAGATCATCGTGCGCCCTTTCGCGCAGACCCGCACGCTCATTGTCTCCGGCACGACGCGGGAGCACGAGGAAGTCGCTTCGATCATCAACCTGCTCGACAAGGCGGGTGAAACCCCGGGGCAGACGCTTACGGTGCTGCCCGTGGAGTTCGCGCGGGCGTCGGACGCGGCGCGCATTCTCAACCAGTTTCTCGTGGAACGCGCCAAGGCGACCAACCGCGTCGATCCGCCCGCCGTCATCGTGCCCAGCGAAGCCGGCGCGGGCGGCGCGGGCAACCTGCTCATCTCCGCCAACGAGGCGGACCTGGCGACCATCCGCGATCTGCTGGACCGCATCGACCAGCCCATCAGCGACGGGCGGGTGATCCGCATCATCGCGCTGAAGAAGGGCGACGCTCAGGCGGTGGCGCGCATCATCGGCCAGGTCTTCGGTACGCGCGGCGGGCAGGGCGTGGTGGCCACGGCGGACGTGCGCACCAACTCGCTCATCCTCAACGCGCCGCAGCAGGCGCTGGCGGCGGCGGAGGAGATGGTCGCCACGCTCGATTCGCCCCCGCCCAGCGAGAACATGATCATCCGCATCTACGCTCTCACCGGCGCCCAGGCCGCCGAGGCGGTGCGACTGCTTGCCGACACGCTCGATCTCAACGCACAGGGTGAGACGCAGGGCGTGGCGGTGAAGCTGGATGAACTCGAAGGCGAGTCGGTGGTGGTGCAGGGCAAGATCATCGCCGACCGGCGCAGCAACTCGCTCATCGTGCGGGCCACGCCCGAATCCTTCCCCGTGATCGACATGCTGATCCAGCGGCTGGATGAGGTTCCGGTGAAGAGCCCAACCGAGTGGCGCATCATCAAGCTCAAGAACGCCCTGGCGTTCGACGTGGCGCTGACGCTGCGGCAGTTCCTGCGGCAACCGGCGAGCAGCGACCAGCCCGAGCCGCGCATCGACTACAACGAGCCGGAGAACCAGCTCTTCATCTCCGCCACCGCCGACCAGTTCAAGCAGATCGAGTCGCTGCTGGCCGAGATCGACCTGCCCAAGGCCCGCCCCGTGACGCGCTTCGTCAAGCTGGAGTACGCCAGCGCCGAATCCGTGCGCGAGGCGCTCTCGTTCTTTTACGGCCCCTTCGCCATCCATGCCAAGACGCCCGACCAGATCAACACCCGCATCGTCGCCAATCCGCCCAAGTCGCTGCTCATTTCTGCGGCCGAGGCGGAGTGGGAGAACATTCAGACCTACATCAAGCAATTCGACAGCGAGGAGTTCGACCCGTCGCTGCAGTTGCGCGTGATTCCCCTCAAGTGGGCGGACGCCACGAGCGTGGCGCAGGCGATCAATGACGCCTTCCAGGCCCAGGTGCAGGGTGGGCGCGGCAACGATCCCCGCACGCAGGGGCGTCCCACGCCTCCATCCAACCAGGGTGACGGCGAGCGTCGCGACCAGAATCAGCCGCCGCTCGTGCTCGTCGAGGCGGCTGACTGGGTGCGGGCCGGCGCCGAGCCGCAGACCAACACCGTCATCGTGTCCGCCAACCGGGACAACATGCTCAAGATCGAGGCGATCGTCGCACAGATCGACAACGCCGAGTTCGCCCAGGGCCCCGCGCCGCGTGTGATTCCCGTCACCGTGGGCAGCCCGACGCAGTTCGCCCAGTCGCTCACCGAGGTCTTTCAGCAGTCCCGGCAGGGGCGCGGCCAGCCGGTCGGGCGTCAGCCGGTGCGGATCATCGCCAACGAGGCCAGCAGTTCGCTCATTGTGCGGGCGGAGGACGACGAGTTCCAGCAGATCGTGGCGCTCTCCGACGCGCTGCAGCAGCGGGCCGGCGAGCAGGGGCTGAACGTCCATGTCCTGACGCTGACGGCCGCCCCGGCGGCCCGCGTGGAGGCCGCCATCCGCGACGCCTTCCAGGCCAAGGCGCAGCAGACGCGCCAGCCGCTCTCGATCCGCTCCGAGCCCTCGGGCAACTCCCTCATCATCGCCTGCACGGCGGCGCTGTTCGCCGAGATTGAGCAGACCGTGAAGCAGCTCGATTCGCTTCAGCCCGCGGCGGGGCAGGGCATCTTCATCATCGAGCTGCAGAACGTCGACCCGGCGTCGGCCACCTCCATCATCCAGACCATCGGGCTGGACAAGCCGCAGCCGCCGGACTCGGTGTCGCGCCTCGTCACCGAGCCGATCCGCGTTTCGGCCATGCAGGGGCGCAATGCGCTCATCGTCATCGCCAACCCGGCGGATCGGGACACCATCGTCTCGATTCTCAAGGCCATCGACTCCGAACCGGCCATGGCCGAGGTGCAGATGCGCATGGTGCGGCTGACCAACGCCAAGGCCTCCGCCGTGAGCCAGGTGCTCACCCAGATGCTGCAACCGGCCAACCAGCAGGCGAACACGCCGCTGGCCAGGGCGATTCAGGAGCAGGTGCGCCGGCTCTCGCTGCGGCGCAACGGGGCCAATCAGCCCGACCTGCAGCTTGATCTGACCAAGCCGATCCGGCTGATTCCCAACGACGTGTCGAACACGTTGATCGTCAGCTCCACCGAGGCGAACCTGAACGCGCTGGTGGAGATCGTCGCATCGCTCGACACTCTGCCGATCACGGATGCGGTGGTGGTGCAGATCATTCCGCTGGAGAACATCCGGGCGGAGGACTTCCAGCGCATCGTCAATGACCTGTTCACGCAGGGCAAGTCGCTGGGGTCGCGTCCGGGGGCCCAGGTGCAGGGGGTGCCTTCAACCACCACCGGCCGGGCGCTGGCCGGGCCCATCGCCATGACCGTGGATGGTCGCACGAACACGCTCATGGTGGCGGGCAGCGAGGAGGCGGTGGCGTTCGTCGAGGTCATGCGCCAGCGACTCGACTCCGACGTGGCGGTGGGGTGGGTGGAGCCGCGTCTGATCCCGCTCAAGCACGCCGACGCCGCGGAACTGGCCGCCACGATTCAGGCCATTCTCGTCGATGGGGCGCAGAACCTGCCCCAGTCCACGCCGCTGCAGAACCAGATCGCCCGCATTCGCACCGCCCAGGGCCAGGGGGGCGCTCCCGGCGCGGCGTCCGATGTCTTCGTGCCCATGACGCGGCTGGTGGTGCGGGCCGACGAGCAGCTCAACGCCCTCGTCGTCGTCGGCACCCGGTCGAACCTCGACGCCATCCAGGAACTGGTGGCCATGTTCGACATCGAGCAGCGCTCACGCGACAACCGCGTGCGCATCTACCCGGTCAAGCACGCCTCAGCGTCGCGGTTGCAGACCACTATCTCGCGGCTGTTCGACCAGCAGCAGCAGCGGCAGGGTGTGCGCGAGGAGGATCGGGTCTTCGTCACCGCCGACGAGCGCACCAACGCCCTGATCGTCTCCACCAGCCCGCGCAGCTTCGAGGTGCTCGAGTCGCTGCTGGAGAAGCTGGACGCGCAGATTCCCACCGAGTTCGCCGAGATCCGCAGCATTCCACTGCGCAGCGCGGCGGCCCAGCGGCTGGCCACGGCCATTCAGCAGCTGATGGACGCGCGGCTGGAGCGGCTCCGCCGCGTCGAGCCCGAAACCGCCGAGATGGAGCGGGCCACCATCGTCGCAGACACCCGCACCAACTCGCTCATCGTGGCGGCGAGCAACGACTCCTTCGGCGTCATTCAGCGGCTCGTGACGGAGCTTGACACGCCTTCCGAACTGGCGGGCGGCGGGATGCAGGTTCTGCCGGTGACCAAGGGCAACGTGGAACGGCTGGCGGAGATGGTCCGACAGGTGATGACGCGCCGGTATGCCGACGTGCCGCAGGAGATCCGCAACGCCCAGCAGCCGCTGGTGCTCACCGATCCACGCACCAACTCGCTGCTCATCGCCGCCAACCCCGAGGACTTCGAGTCCATCAGACGCATGGTGGCCGACATCGAGGCCATCCCGATGAACCCGGCGGTCGCCATCACCGTGGTGCCGGTGGAGAACAAGCGAGCCGAGCAGCTGGCCCCCAAGCTGCAGCAGTTGATGGCCGACCGGATCGCCACCCTCGGCCCGGCCCGCACCGACGCCGACCGTGTCTCCATCCAGGCCGATACGGCGAGCAACTCGCTCATCGTGGCGGCGAGCGATGAGAACCTGGAGGTCATCCGCGGTCTGATCGACGCCTTGGCCAAGGCGGAACAGGACTCGCCGGCGGGCGTGATCGAGGTCATCAACCTCGCCCGCAGCCGCGCCACCGACCTGATCCGCGTGGTGGACGAGCTGTACGTGCAGGAGCAGAACCGCAAGCGGGGCGACAACACCGTGCGCGTGACCGCCAACGACCGGCTCAACGCCCTGATCGTCAGCGCCAGCGAGCAGGACGTGGCGGCGGTCAAGGGCCTCGTCGAGCGCCTCGAAGGCCGGGGCAATTTCCCCATCGTGGAGATTCAGACCATCACGCTCACCGCCGCCGACCCGCTGGAGATCGTCGGGCTGGTGGAGGAAGTGCTGCGCGGCCCCGGCACCACCGGACGGCGCAACGCGCAGCAGTCGGTGATCTTCAAGCTCATCACCGAGGCGGCGCAGGAGGACGGCGTGGTGCGTCAGGATGCGACGGATGAGATTGAAATCTCGACCGCCATCCGCGAGACGATTTCGCTCACGCCCGATCGTCGCACCAACTCGGTCATCGTGGCGGCGCCGCGCGAGTCCATGACTCTGATCCGCAAGCTGATTGATTCATGGGACAAGTCCACCGCGTCGAATCAGAATCTGCGCATCTTCACCCTGCAGAACGCCGACGCGGACGCGACGGCCAAGATTCTGGCCGAGTTGTTCCGCACGCCCAACCGCGAGGTGCTGACGCCGGTCACCGAGCAGCCCCCGGCGGGGCTGGAAGGGGAGGTGATGCCCCTCTCGATGACGCAGCTCACCACCGTCCCGGACGAGCGCAAGCAGCTGGCCATCACGGTGGACAGCCGCACCAACTCGCTCATCGTGGCCGGCACGCCGCGCTACCTGGACCTGGTGGAGCAGGTGGTGCAGCAGCTCGATTCCGAGACGGGCAACGAGCGCACCCAGCTGGTGTACCCGCTCAAGAACGCCGTCGCCGAGGAGGTCGCCCGCGTGGTCGCCAACTTCGTGGACGCCGATCAGCGCAAGCTGCTCGACACCATTCCGGTGGACCAGCTCGGCGCCGCGACCCGTCTGCTGGAGCGCGAGGTCACCATCATCGGCGACCGCAAATCCAACACGCTGCTGGTCTCCGCCAGCCCGCGCTACATGCCGCGCGTCATGGACATGATCCAGCAGCTCGACGTTGATCCGCCGCAGGTGCTCATTCAGGTGCTGCTGGCGGAGATCACCCTCGACGGCGGCGACGAGTGGGGCGTCAAGTTCAACGCCAGCCGCAAGTTCGGCGACGTCAACGTGGGGGGCGGCTTCGGACTGGCCTCCGCGTTCCTCTCCGGCATGGGCGTTCCCAACCTGTCGGTGGCCGGCACCGACTTTGACCTGCTGATCCGCGCCCTCAAGTCGCAGGGGCGTCTGCAGGTGCTCAGCAACCCCTCCATCATGGCCGCCAACAACGAGCGCGCCGAAATCCAGATCGGCGAGACCATCCGCGTTCCCACGGGACAGTCGATCACCAGCGGACAGGTCGTCTCCACCGTCGAGGCCCAGGACATCGGCGTGATTCTCAACGTCACGCCCACCATCAACCCCGACGGCTACGTGCGCATGGAGATCAACCCGGAAATCTCCAACCTCTCCGCCCGGACCACGCAGGTCAACGAGAACTTCTCGGCCCCCATCATCACCAAGCGGCGGGCCGACACCACCGTCACCGTGGCCGACGGCCAGACCATCGTCATCGGCGGGCTGATCTCCGATCGCTTCGAGATTCGCGAGGAAGCCGTGCCGTGGATCTCTGATCTGCCCATTCTCGGGGCGCTCTTCCGCAGCCGCAGCGAACAGCGAGCCAAGACGGAACTGCTGATCGTGCTGACGCCGCACGTCATCACCAGCCCCACCGACATGCCGCGATCCATCCGGCGGAGCGTCGAAGAGGCCACGCAGGATGAGATTGACCGCCTCTCCGTGCCCGAGGAAGTGAAGGAGCAGATCCGACGCGGCGTGCTCGAAGGCACCGGCGGGCTGTACGACGCCAGCGGCAAGCGGATCGATCGTCCGCTTGACGGGCTGGAGACGAAGTCAACGAAGAGCCACAGGGTGGACCTGCCGTGAGAACGTGGATGACAGCCGTCAGCCGTCAGCCATCAGCCGTCAGGCGACATTCGTCAGCGGCGCCATGCGTGTCGTGGGTGGGTTGTCGATTGTCGCGGTGGGCAAGCCGCTTCACGCCTCGGATCGCGGCTCTGAAACGTCGCGTTTCACCGAGCGGCAAGGCGATTCTTCCGGTGTTCCGGGTGTCACGATTGCATCCGGTTTCCATCGCCTTGACGGCCTTTGCCCTGGTGTTCGGCCTTTTCGTGCTCGGATCGGGCGGTTGCGGGCGGGATGTCAAGGTCACGCACACCGGGGGGTCGGGTCCGATGCCGCCCAAGCCGCGCCCCGTTGAGCCAGCGCCGGCCGGCGCCAAGGCCAATGCGGTCGTGCTTCAGGTGGCGCCCAAGCCGCGCGACACCAATGGGAATGGATACCCGGACCTGATCGAAGTCGCCGCGTACCTCTTCGCCAAGCCGCATCCGACGCCCATCTACGAGGACGGCGCCTTCGTCTTTACGCTGTATATCGCCGGCCAGTCTGATCGGCCCGGCGCCATTCCCATCTGTGAATGGCGCATCGGGGGCGAGCAACTCGAGTCCGCCAAGGTCGGGCAGACCCTGTACGGGCTGACCTACGCCATCAACCTGTCGCTGCTCACCACCAGCGGCGACACGTTTCCGCTCATGCCCGCCGACCTGATCTGCCGCTTCGAGCCAGCCGACGGACGCGAGCCGGTCCTTCGCCGCGAGGTGCATACCATCCAGATTGGCTCGCAGAGCGCGGGTCGTCGTCCATGATTTCATTCGCGTCCACGTCGGGGCTGAGGTGGACGTACGACAGCGAACTCCGGTCATGGCCAACGCTCCGGAGCGACGGTTGCGCGCCCGTCGGCGGCCGTCATCCCTGCTCATCGCCCGATGGGCCGTAGATGGCCGGCACCGGGATGTCGTTCAGCCGGAAGTACACGCTCAGGATGGCGCGGTGATGGATGGTGTGGCTGATGATCCAGGTGCGGAAGGCCACCGCGCGGGGCATTTCAAGCAGCACCTGGCCGTGATCCTTGAATTGCCACGTCTCCATCAGCGCAGAGTCCTTGAACCCCGCAATGGCCTTCGCCGACGCCGCCACATTGGCGTCGAAGAGATCGAGAATGGCCTTGCGTGAGGTCAGGTTGGGCGTCTTGTACGGCTCCCGGCCCGTCGGATTCATGTCGTAGAACGGCTCGGTCAGGATGTTGACCGCCCAGCCGGGGATCTCGGCCAGGTGGCAGGCGTTCCAGCCGATGGTGTTGGAGCGCGGGTGGGCCTTCCACCCGAGTTTGTCCTCAGGAAGGCGCTCCAGCAGCTTCCGGGTGGTCGCCATCTCGTGCTGAAACTCAGGCAGCGTCATCTGAGCAAAGGTCATGGGATTCTCCAGGGCGTGAGTTCGAGTTCCGATGGTAGCGCCGCGCAGCCATGATTCTCCCAGCCGCCAGGTTCATCAGGATGCTGCGTGCCGGAGGGCGGCCTGATCCGTCGCTTCATCGCCGCCAATCCGCGGATACACTGCCCTCCCCATGACCGCGACCGAACTCTCCACGTCATCACGCCCCGTTGGCGGCAAGCCCCGCATCCTCACCGGCGATACGCCCACCGGGCGGCTCCACCTGGGGCATTACGTGGGCAGCGTCAGGCGGCGCGTCGAACTGCAGGACAGCCACGACTGCTACATCATCATCGCCAACATGCACGCCTTTACCACGCGGGTGGACAAGCCGGGCGAGATTCGCGCCGACACGCTCGAGATCGTGCGCGATTATCTGGCCATGGGACTCGACCCGGAGAAGGCCACGATCTTCCTGCAGAGCGAGGTGCCCGCCATCGCGGAGCTGACGTTTCTCTTCGCCATGCTGCTGCCCTTCAACCGCGTGATGCGCAATCCCACGCTCAAGACGGAGATCGAGCTCAAGGGGCTGGGCGACGCGTATTCCTTCGGCTTTCCCCTGTACGCGGTGGGGCAGACGGCCGACATTCTCTCGTTCCGTCCGGTGGGCGTGCCGGTGGGGGAAGACCAGGTGCCGCACCTGGAACTGACGCGCGAGGTCGCCCGGCGTTTCAACCAGATCTACTGCAAGGTCTCGGACCAGGCGGAGGATGACGACCACCCGTCGCTGGGCGGGGTGTTCCCCATCCCCCGCGCGGATGTCGGTCCCGTGGGGCGGCTGATCGGCACCGATGGCGTCAACAAGATGTCCAAGTCCCTCAACAACGCCATCTTCATTTCCGATTCGCCCAAGGACGTGAAGAAGAAGATGGGCAAGCTCTACACCGGCCGCATGAACCCCACCGACCCCGGTGACATCAACAACGCGCTGTTCCAGTATGTGCGCACGTTCATTCCCGACCCCGAACGTGTGAAGGAACTGGAGCGACGATACGCCGCGGGGGACAACATCGGCGACGGCCACATCAAGGTCGAGGTGGCGGACGCCATCAACGCCCTGCTCGAACCCATGCGGGAACGACGGGCGAAGTACGAAGGCCGCGACGACCTGGTCATCGACCTGCTGCGCGAAGGCACGCGGCGCGCCAACCGCGTGGCGGAGGAGACGCTGCGGATGGCCAAGGACGCGGCGGGGCTGGGATTCTGGAAACGAAGCGTCACGGTGGCGTAGACCGCCGCGCGATCTGAGAGAACGCGCGATCATCCTCCGCTGACCGGCGGAATGACCGCCACGACCGCTCCTTCGCGCAGCGGCTGATCGGCTGGCGCGTAGCGTTCATCCACGGCCACCGCCAGACGATCACGGAAAGGCGCCGCCTGGGGCGCGCGGCGGATCAGCGCCTCCAATACGTCGCCCGCCATCGCTCCCTCGGGCAGGTCCAGCGACAACGAGCGCACACCGAAGGCGTCTGCCAGGTGGGCGAAGAGCAGCACGGTGATGCGCATGCGTCATCGTACGACGCGGATCGGCCTGGTGACCGGGGCGGCCGGCGCCGCGACCAATGATCGCTCTCGCGGCGTTGGCGTGGAACGCCAAGCGTCGTACGCTAGCACGCGGTCCGTCGTCGGGTGCGTGGTCAGGTGCATCCGGCGCGGAATGCCGCGGCGAAGTGACGGCTGCGGGCCTCGAGGAGCGCCCGAGACAGGTGTCCCGGGTGAGGAAGCGACTTCATGATGACGGCTTCGATCGGCATCCTGACGCTGCTGGCGGTGATCGCCCCCGTGGCGTGGCGATGGTCGCCCCGGTTCGCGCTGCCGGCGATGGCGACGGTCATTGTGCTGCTTGGGTGCGCCTTCGTGGCGCACCTGCCCGCGGTGGCGTCGGGAACGGCGCAGGTCGAGTCGTGGATGTGGCTGCCCGAACTGGGCGTGGCCATGAGTTTTCGACTGGATGGTCTTTCCCTGCTCTTCGCGCTGCTGATCTGTTTCATCGGGGGGGCGGTGGTGTTCTACGCCTCCTCATACCTGCGGGAGCATCCTCGGCTGGGCACATTTGCGGCGACGCTGATCGGATTCATGGCCGCGATGCTGGGGCTCGTGCTCGCGGACAACCTGATCCTGCTCTTCATCTTCTGGGAGCTGACCAGCATCACGTCCTTTCTGCTGATCGGCTTCGAGCACGAACGCCTTGCCGCCCGGAAGGCCGCGCTGCAGGCGCTGCTGGTGACGGGGCTGGGCGGTCTGGCGCTGCTGGCCGGCCTGGTGCTCCTGGGCGTGTCGGCGGGCGGGTTCGAGATCGGTCGCGTTCTGGACGCGCCGATTCGTGAGCACGGGCACTATGCGGTGATCGTGGTCCTGGTGCTGCTGGGAGCGTTCACCAAGAGCGCCATGGCACCCTTTCACTTCTGGCTTCCCAGCGCGATGGAAGCCCCCACGCCGGTCAGCGCGCTGCTGCATTCCGCCACCATGGTGAAGGCGGGCGTGTACCTGGTGGCGCGGCTGCACCCCGTGCTTGGCGGTACGGCCCTGTGGGATCACTCGCTCGTCATCGTGGGCGGAGCGACCATGCTCGCCGCGGCGTTCCTCGCCACACGCCAGACCCAGTTCAAGCGCATCCTGGCGTATTCCACCGTCAGTTCGCTGGGCACGATGATGATGCTCATCGGACTGGGGGCGGCCAAGGCGGCGGCGGCCTACCTGCTGGCCCACGCCATGTTCAAGGGATGCCTGTTCCTGGTGGCCGGGTCGATCACGCATGAAACGGGGGAGAAAGAGCCGCACCGGCTGGCCGGACTGCGAACATCGATGCCGCTGACCTTCGCCGCGGCGATCGGCGGCGCGCTGTCCATGGCGGGCATGTTCCCGCTGATGGGCTTCGTCGGGAAGGAACTGATGCTCAAGGCGGGGCTGGAGCACGTGATGTGGGCGGCGCCCCTGACGGCCGGCATGGTCCTGAGCGCGGTATTGACCGTGATGGCGGCGCTGCTGGCGGGCGTGATGCCGTTCCTGGGCCGCGCCTCGGCCGCAACGCCTGGACACGATCCCGACTGGCTTCAGTTGCTCGGCCCCATCGCCCTCGCGGTGGGCGGCGTGGTGGCCGGGCTGGCGCCGGGGCTCTTCGCCGAACCGCTGGTGAGCGCCACGGCGGGGTCCATCGAGGGCGGCGCTCCCCCGGCGGTGAAACTCGGAGCGGTGGGGCTGCTCTGGCCGCCGACGACCGCCACCTGGTTGAGCATCGCGGCCTTGCTGGCGGGTGCCGGCTTGTTCATGGGCCGGGGCGTCTATGCGCGGGCCTGTGCTCCCTTGGACGAGGTCGCCCGGCTTGGTCCGGCGAGGTGGTACGAGGGTCTCTTCGCGGGGCTGCTCCGGCTGGCGACGGCGCAGACTCGACTGCTGCAGAACGGCAGCATGCGCGCCTATCTGCGCGTGACGCTCCTGACCGCGCTGGGGGTCGGCGTGGCGGCGCTGATTCGCAGCCACCTCACGGTTGATCTGGCCTCGGCGGCTCACTGGCCCGAGTCATGGCTTGACGGAGCCATGGTGCTGGCGATCGTCAGCGCCGCGGCGGCCTCGACCATGCAGCGAACCGCGCTGGCCTCGGTGGCGGTCATCGGGGTGGTGGGGTTCGTGATCGCGCTGTTCTTCGCCCTGCTGGGCGCGCCCGACGTGGCCATGACGCAATTCGCGGTGGAGACGCTGGTTGTCATCATCTTCGTGCTGGTGATCTTCAATCTGCCCAGGTACCGCAATCTGACCAGCCGGGGCGAGCGACTGGTGGACGGCGTGATCGCCGGCTCCGTCGGCACGATGATGGCGGCCCTGACGTTGATGGCGGCGTCACGACCGCAGCCGGAGACCGTCTCGACCTACTTCGTGGAGCGGTCCGTGCCGGAAGCGTACGGCCGCAACGTGGTGAACGTGATCCTGGTGGACTTCCGCGCGCTTGACACGCTGGGCGAGGTTTTCGTGATCGGCGTGGCGGCGGTGGGAGTATTCACGCTGCTGCGGCTTCGTGCCGGCTCGCCGAACGGAAAGGGAGGGGCGTCGTGAACTCGTTGATCTTCAGGACCGCGTCCAAGGTGCTGCTGCCCGTGATGGTGCTGCTGTCGCTGGTGGTGCTGCTTCGGGGGCACAACGAACCTGGAGGCGGCTTCGTGGGCGGCCTGCTGGCGGCGGCGGGTTACTCGCTTTACGCCCTGTCTCACGGCGGGACGGAGGCGCGCCGTCTGTTGCGCCTCGACCCGAAGCGGATGATCGGTGCCGGATTGCTGCTGGCGGCGCTCAGCGGTGTTCCGGGTCTGCTGACCGGGGCGGCGTACCTGCACGGTTTCTGGTTGTCGTTCCGTCCGCCGGGCTTCCCTGAGGCGCTCAAGGCCGGCACACCGCTGCTCTTCGACGTGGGTGTGTTCCTGGTGGTTCTGGGCGGGACGCTGCTGATGGTGCTTTCACTGGAGGAGTCGCGACATGAACCTGCTGCTGGCGCTTAGCGTGGGGGCCCTCTTCGCCGCCGGCTCGTACATGCTGCTGCGGCGCAGTCTGGTGAAACTCGTGATCGGACTGGCGCTGATCAGTCACGGCGCCAACCTGCTCATCTACGCCTCGGCACGCCCGGTGCGGGGCAGGCCCCCGCTGGTGGAGGCGGGCATGATGCTGCCCGCCGAGCCGCACAGCGATCCCCTGCCGGCCGCGCTGGTGCTGACGGCCATCGTGATCGGGTTCGGGATCGTCGGATACACCATTGTGCTGATCCAGCGCGCCTACCAGGACGTGGGCACCGACGACCTGGCGGCGTTCACCACCACGGATCGCTGATCAATGCTGCTGACGCTGCCCATTCTGCTCCCGATGCTGGCCGCCGCCCTGTGCGTAACGGCGTGGGGGCGGGCGCGCCTGCAGGCCGCCCTGGCGACGGCCACCATGACCGCGGTCACCGGCATGGCGGTCGCGCTGCTGGCGATGGTGCGCCGCGAGGGCGTGCAGGTGGTCGAGGTCGGCGGATGGGCCGCCCCGTACGGCATCGCGCTGGTGGCTGATCTGTTCGCCGCCATCATGGTGCTGCTGGGCGCCATCGTGGGGCTGGCGGTGACGGTCTATTCGATCGGGGCGACCGATGACCGCCGCGCGGCGCAGGGGCATTATCCGCTCGTGCTGTCGCTTCTGGCGGCCGTTTCCGGCGCGTTTCTCAGCGGCGACCTGTTCAACCTCTACGTCTGGTTCGAGCTGATGCTCCTCTCATCCTTCGTGCTGCTCACGCTGGGCGGCGAGCGGGCGCAGCTCGAAGGGTCCATCAAGTACGTGACGCTCAATCTGGTCTCGTCGATCCTCTTCCTGTCGGCGGTGGGGCTGATCTACGCGACGACCGGCACGCTGAACATGGCGCACCTGGCGCAGCGACTGGACGGGTTGAACGATCCACGTCTGGCGACCGCGCTGGGAGCGCTGCTGCTGGTGGCGTTCGGCATCAAGGCGGCGGTGTTTCCGGTGTTCTTCTGGCTGCCGGCTTCGTATCACACGCCGCCGCCGGCGGTGTCGGCGCTCTTCGCGGGCCTGCTGACCAAGGTGGGGGTGTACGCCATCATCCGATCCGCCACGCTCCTGTTTGACCAGGAGCACGCCCTGCTCGGAGAGGCGCTGCTGGTCGTCGCCGGGTTCACCATGCTCAGCGGCGTGCTGGGGGCGGTGGCGCAGAACGACATGCGCCGCATCCTCTCGTTTCACATCGTCAGCCAGATCGGCTACATGCTGATGGGGTTGGGGCTCGCCATCCGCGTGCTGGGCGGCGCGTCGCAGGATACGGAGCGGGCGATGGCCGCGGCGGGCATCGCTCTGGCCGGGTCGGTGTTCTACATCCTGCACCACATCATCGTGAAGACCAACCTCTTCCTCATCAGCGGGGTGGTGCTGCGGGATCGCGGCACCACGGAACTGAAGCACCTGGGAGGGCTGATCCGGACTCATCCCGCCCTGGCGGGACTGTTCCTGGTCACCGCCCTGTCCCTGGCGGGCATTCCCGTGCTTTCCGGCTTCTGGGCCAAGCTGGCGCTGGTGCGGGGCGGGCTGGAAACCGGCGCGTACGTCATCGTCGCCGTCTCGCTGGCGGTGAGTCTGCTCACGCTGCTGTCAATGACCAAGATCTGGTCCGAGGCCTTCTGGGGAGAACCCGCGACCACGGGGCCGAGGACCGATGGAATTGAGGCGCCAACCGGGCATCGTCGGGCGGCAATGCGCGGGCCGGTGGCGGCCATGGCGCTGCTGAGCGTGATGATCGGCGTCGGCGCCTCGCCCGTCTACCGCTTGGCTCGTGAGACGGCCGGACAACTGCTCGATTCCTCGATCTACATCGGCGCGGTCCTGCCGCCGGGCGAATCGTCCGGGTCGGACGGCGCCGGACCCGTCGGTGGAGGTGAGCCATGACGCTGGGGACCAACCTGCTGATGGCGCTGCTGTGGGCTGCCCTGATCGGCCCCTTCACGCCGTCGAACCTGCTCATCGGTTTCGTGATCGGCTACATCGTGCTCTGGCTGTGCAGCCCCGGCGGACGGCGCCCCGCGTACGCGAGACGGACCATGGCCGCGGCGGAGCTGGCCGGCTTCACGTTCTACGAACTCATGCTGGCCAATCTGCGCGTGGCGCGATACACGGTGTCGCGGCTGCGGACGCTGCGTCCGGCGGTGCTTCGGGTGCCGCTGGAGCCGGACCTGACCGACACCGAGATCACGCTGCTGGCCTCGCTGATCACGCTGACGCCCGGCACGCTGACGCTCGACGTGTCGCGTGACCGCAGCGCGATGTTCGTTCACTTCATGCACGTGGAGGACGACGCCCAGGCGATCGCCGCCGTGAAGAACGGCTTCGAACGCCGCATTCTCAAGGTGACGCGATGATCCCTCCCGGCGGCGATCCCACGCACTGGCTGTTCCTGGTGGGCGGCGGCGCCTTCGGGCTGGGGATTCTGGCCTCGCTATGGCGCGTGGTCGCCGGCCCCACCCTGGCCGATCGGGTGGTGGCCCTCGATCTCGTCGGCTTTCTCGCGGTGGGTGTGCTGTGCGTCTTCTCGATCGTCACCGGCAACTTCTCACTGCTGGCGGTGGCGCTGGTGGCGGCGCTGATTCTCTTCCTCGGAACCGCGGCGTTCGCCATCTACCTGGAGCGACGGGAGGCGCCATGACCATCGCCGACGTCATCATCGTGGTGCTGGTGCTGCTGGGCTGCGGCTTCGGGCTGCTGGCCGCCGTCGGCGTGGTGCGGATGCCCGATCTCTACACCCGCATGCAGTCCGCCACCAAGGCCGGCACGCTCGGCGTCGTCTGCGTGGTGCTGGCGGCGGCGATTCACTTCGGTTCGGCGGCCGTCGCCGTGGAGGCCATGATGGTGGTGCTGTTCTTCTTCGCCACCGCGCCGATCGCCTCGCACCTGATCGGACGGGCTTCGTATCGCGCGGGCGTACCGCTCTGGAGCCGAACCACGCGAAACGACCTCGCCGCAGGAGAGCCGCCGACGACTCCGGGGCGTGCTCCCATGCCGCCGAAGGGCTGATGGCGTGAGCGAATCGGCGTCGGGCTGTTCGAGCCGGGGAACCGGCCGTGCGTCATCCCGCCGCCGGTACCGGAACCCGCATCCGGGCAAGGTGCGGCAGCCCGCCGGGCAGCGGCTTCACGCTCCGGCGGTATCTCGCCAGCGCCATCAGCGGGAAATAGAGCCGGTACAGGTGGTAGCGCAGGTAGAACACCCGCGGGAATCCGGTGCCCGTGTACTCCAGCTCTCGCCACGAGCCGGCGCGATCGCCATCCACGTTCCATGCGCGGTTGGCGGCCTGCTCCGGGGTCATCTGGGTCTTCATCAGCCACTGAATGGCCCGCGACAGATCCGGGTCATGCGGACCGAAGATCTCGAAGAGCACCATCGACGCCCAGGCGGTCTGCGACGCCGTGGGAATACCTTGGCCGCGTGCGATGGGCATCTCGTAGGTGTCCGCCGATTCGCCGAACGAGCCGTCCGGCTGCTGAATGGACTTGATCCACTTGCCCGCCCGCTGAACCCACGGTTCGTCGCGATGCACCCCCGTGCGGATCGGTCCGATCACCGCCTGCCACGTGCCGTAGATGTAGTTCACGCCCCAGCGGCCGAACCAGCAGCCGTCCGGCTCCTGACGCGATCGGATGTAGCGAATGGCCTTGGCGACCGCCGGATGATCCTTCGTATAGCCGTGCCATGCCAGGCATTCCAGCACGCGTCCCGTGATGTCCGGGCAGGATGGATCCTGCATGGCGTTGTGATCGGCGAACGGGATGAGTTCAAGAATGGGTCGATCGACGGTGCGGTCGAAGGCGGCCCACCCGCCATCATCATTCTGCATGTCAAGAATCCACTCGACGCCGCGCCGGGCCGATTCGTGGTTCGCCGCGCCGCCCGCGCGTCGAAGAGCCATGGCGACCATCGCCGTGTCGTCCACGTCCGGGTACCACGCATTGTGATACTCGAAGCACCAGCCCGCGGGCGGCCTGGGGCGCGGCGGTGGAGTGACAAGAGCGTGCGCCGATGCTGTCCAGCCCGCCTCCACACCCGGCGTCCAGGATTCCCGTGGAAACCTGGGACAGGCCGAACCGACGAGATACCTGGCCTGATCTTGCGGCTTGAGATTGCGCACCCAGTCGCCGACGTGTTCGCACTGGTTGGAGCGGAGCCATGCGGCCGCCTGTTCGATGCGCGGGTCCGAGGCGTCCAGGCCCGCGTCGCACAAGGCGTAGAGGGCGATGCCGGTGTCCCACACGGGCGAGAAGCACGGCTGAATGCGGATGTGCTCGCCCGCCTCGATGAAGAACGCATCCAGCTCCCGCTCGGCGTGACGAACGATGGGGTCGTGCCGCGGATAACCCAGCGCGTTGAGGGCGATCTGGATGTAGACCATCGGCGGGAAGATCGCCCCCAGACCGTCGGTGGCGGCGCCTGTGGTCGCGCCGCTGCGCTCCAGGATCCATGCCAGCGCATCACGCATGGCCATGCGGCGCAGTGGCGTCAGCCCCAGCCGCTCCGCCCACTTGATGGTCTTGTCGGCCATGCGGAAGAGCGTGGCGGCGCTGAAGAACCCCTGCTCCTCGATTTCGGGTCGATGCAGGAATGTGAGCCGATGCCGATCCCGCTGGCTGATGAAGAGTTCGTCGATCCCCAGCCGCCTGGGCAGCCGCCGCGTGGGTTTCAGCGCGGACACAAGCGCCAGCGGCAGGATCATGGTTCGCGTCCACGCGCTGACCTTGTCCATGTGAAAGAGGAACCAGCGCGGCAGCCAGATGACCTCCGGCGGAATGCTTGGCACGGCGTTCCACGAAATCTGCCCCAGGCAGGCCAGATAGAAGTTGGTGAAGCTGTTGCACAGTTCCGCACCCCCCGCCTTGCGAACGGCCTCGCGGGCCGCGGTCATGTGCGGAGCATCCGGGTCGTCGCCCAGCAGCTTGAGTGCGAAGTACGCCTTCACGGTGGCGCTCACGTCCATCGACGCGCCGGGGTACTGTCCCCACGTGCCGTCCGCCCGTTGCATCGAACGCATCCAGTTGGCGATGCGGGGCAGCACCTCGGCGGCGGTCCTGCCGTCGCGCATGGGCGCGTTCTCCTGGCCCAGGATGAACTTCATCAGCAGGTACTCGCTGGCCAGAATTGAGTCACCCTGCAACTCCGCGCACCAGTGACCGTCGGGCTTCTGAAGCGAGAAGAGCGCGTCGATCGCCGCCTGCAATGAGGCGTCTAATCGATCCGGGTCGATCATGCCGGGCTGCTGGCTCACGTGGCGGGTACTCCGATGCTGATGGTTCGAGGATGCGGCGGTCGATTGTAGAATCCAGTCCGTTCGATTCCCGGCCTGTACCTGAGATGACGCGACCGCATGTCACCACCCCGCATCGGCATCACGTCCGACTTTGACGGCGAACGCTGCATCGTCGCCATCCACACGGCCCGGCGCGTCGAGCGAGCGGGGGGGTTGCCGGTGCACCTGCCGTGTCTTCCTTCAGTCGCGGCGACCTGCGCGGATCGGCTCGACGGCTTCGTCTTCACAGGAGGGGATGATCCGATCATGGAGCGCTGGGGCGTCCCCACGCACCCCAAGGCCAGGCCGGTTCATCCCGATCGGCAGGCATTCGAACTGGCGTTGCTGGAGGCGCTCATCGCGCACCGGGAACGACCTGTTCTGGGCATCTGTCTGGGCATGCAGATGATGTCGCTTCACGCGGGCGGACGGATGGATCAGCACATGCCCGACACCGACGCCGCGCGGGCGGCAAGACACTGGGGCAGGTTGATTCACCGGGTCACGGGCGACCTCGGCTGGGGAGCGTTCGAGGCGCCGGTGCAGAGTCATCATCGGCAGGCGATCGTCGATGCCGGGCGACTGAGCGTGTGCGGCATGTCCGATGACGGCGTGATCGAGGCCGTACGCGACCCCGCGAGACCGTTCTACCTCGGCGTCCAGTGGCATCCGGAGCGGACGGACGACCACGCCGGCGGGCAGGCGATCTTCGAGCAGTTCATGCGCACCTGCAGCGAGAGGTCGCGCGGTGCGGCTCATGGTCCGGCCGCGACCCCGCCAGCGATGGCCAGAACGACGAAGATGATGTAGCCGCAGCCGCAGAGCGTGCCCAGCCCTCCCAGGATGAGTCCGATGATGCTGACGACGTATCCGGCGGTCGCCACGCCGCCATTGGAATAGACGCCCGGATTGGACTCGCACAGGAGTTTGGCGTATTTCGACTTGGTGAACCCGACCCAGGCCAGGATCAACCCCACCAGCGGAAAGTTGAACACCAGCGAGCAGATGCCCAGCACCAGCCCGGCGGTAGCGCCGGGGGCCTCCCGTGGGGTGAATCCGTGCGGCTGCATGGGCGGGTACTGCGACATCGTGCACCTCGGGCGATGGTTGGAGATTCTCGGCGTGCTGATCCCGCGCTGCGTCGATCCGCGCCGGAAGGATGACACCCTACCGTCCGGATGGGGTGGCTGTCAAAGCACGGACGATTCCCCTCTCTCCACGCACCCGGAAACGGACCCGTGGCGCATAGCATTGGATGATCCCCCCATCAACGGAGTGAGCCATGACCACCGCCCAGTCCAAGTCGCCGGTTGTCTCAATGACCCGTGAGGTTGATCCCCTGCAGTTGATCGATGTGGATCACGTGCAGTTCTACGTCGGCAACGCCAAGCAGGCGGCGTTCTTCTACGCCCACTGCTTCGGCTTCCAGATCGAGCAGGTGGGCGACCTGACCACCGGGTACCGCGACGCCGCCCATTACCTGCTCACGCAGGGCAACATCCGGTTCATCCTGACCAGCGGGCTGACGGCCAGCCACCCCGCGTCGATGGAAGTGGCGATCTACGGCGACGGCGTGAAGGACGTGGCCTTTACCGTGTTCGACGCCGAAAAGGCGTGGGAGCAGGCCGTCCGCAACGGCGGCGAGTCGGCCTACGAGCCCCGCACGTTCAAGGATGAACACGGCAGCGTCACCATGGCCGGCATCAAGACCTACGGCCGGGTGGTGCATTCCTTCGTCAGCCGCACCGGCGCGTATGACCTCAACCGCGTCAAGCAGGGAGGGCTGTTCAAGCCGCGCTTCCGCAAACTCGAGGGGGGCGGCAACTCCGCCGTGCTGGCGATCAACGACTACAACCGCAAGCACCCCTGCGGGCTGAAGTACGTGGATCACCTGGTCGGCAACGTCGAACTCGGTCGGATGAATCACTGGGTCCGGTGGTACGAGAACGTGCTGGGCTTCTCGATGTTCAAGCACTTTGACGACAAGGACATCTCCACCGAGTATTCCGCCCTGATGTCCAAGGTCATGGCCAGCGGCAACAACCTGATCAAGATGCCCATCAACGAGCCGGCCGAGGGCAAGAAGAAGAGCCAGGTGCAGGAATACCTCGACTGGCATCAGAACACGCCCGGCGTGCAGCACCTGGCCCTGCGGACGGATGACGAGCTGCACTCGATCGCCGCCCTGCGCAGCCGAGGGGTGGACTTCCTCACCCTGCCCGACGCCTACTACGACAAGGTATGGGACCGCGTGAACACCATGCTGCGGCAGCACGGGCACGAAGCGGTGAAGGAAGACCACGACCGCATCCGCGAGCTGGGCATCCTGGTTGATTCCGACGACGAGGGCTATCTGCTGCAGCTCTTCACCAAGCCGCTCCAGGACCGGCCCACGCTGTTCTTCGAGATCATCTGCCGCCGCGGCAGCCAGAGCTTCGGCAAGGGCAACTTCAAGGCCCTGTTCGAGGCCCTGGAGCTGGAGCAGGCGCGGCGGGGGAATCTGTAACGACCAGCCCCACGGCACGGGGCGATCACACGACGCGGCCGTCGTGGATTTCGACGATGCGGTCGGCCCGCGCCGCCACGGTTCGGTCGTGCGTCACCATGACGATGGTCAGCCCCCGGCGGTGTTGTTCGGCGAGCAGGTCGAGAATCTCGCCGCCGGTCTTTTCATCCAGGTTGCCGGTGGGTTCGTCGGCCAGCAGGATGCGCGGTCCGTTGACGAGGGCCCTGGCGATGGCCACGCGCTGGCGCTCGCCGCCGGAGAGTTCGCGCGGTCGATGCGTGAGCCGGTGTCCCAGCCCGAAGGCCTCGAGCATGTCGCGAGTGCGACGCTTGGTTTCCGCGTAGCCGGGCCGAAAGCGACCCAGCAGGGTGGCGACCTCGGTGACGATCGAGGGGCCGACCAGCGCGCCCGCCAGGAACCCGATGCCGCCCACCAGCGCCAGGACGGTGCCCGGCCTCCACCCGATCGCCTCCGCCAGCCCCAGCGCGCCGGCCGCACCGATCCAGGCGGCCAGCATGACCAGGCCGGAGACTACGATCACCATCGCCCACCACCTCCGAGAACGGATCGACGCCCGCACCAGGCCCGGCAGCATCGCGTTCTCCAGCACCGACAGTTCCGGAAGCAGGTGGTAGAACTGAAAGACGAAGCCCACGTGGTCGTTGCGGTAGCGGCTGCGCTGCTCGTGGGTCATGGCGTGAAGCGGCGTGCCGTTGGACTGAATCGCGCCCTTGCCCGCGTCGGGTCGGTCCAGATCCCCCAGCAGGTGCAGCAGCGTGCTCTTGCCCGAGCCGGAGGCGCCGAGCACCGCCACCCACTCGCCTTCACGCACGCTCAGAGATGCCCCGCGCAGCACCGGCACATCAACGCGCCCCAGCCGGTACGTCTTGTGGACGTTCTTCGCTTCCAGCACGACGGGTGAGGCGTCGATGGCCGCTGCCGCGCCGTTGCTTGAGCGTCGGGATGAGGGGTTGGGCGTGGTCATTCGTATCGAAGTGCGGCGACGGGATCGAAGTCGGCGGCGCGGGCGGCGGGGATCAGCGCCCCGATCACGCTGAACACCACGGCGCCGAGCATGGTGCCGACGGCGCTGACGAAGTCCACGCGGCTTGGAATCTCGGTGAAGTAGTACACCTTGGGATCCCACACGAGGAACCCAGGATGAACCATCATGCCCCCCCCGACGCCCAACAACGCGATGGTCGCCAGGAGCATCGAGATGACGGGCAGAATGCTCCCGCGCGTGGCCAGCCAGCCGGTGATGATGAGCGCGGCGGCCGCCGCGGCGTACACGCTGCCCCACATCCACGCCGGGAACGGCTCACCCAGGGCATTGTGAATGTGATTGATGTTCCGCACCACCAGGTACGCCAGCCCCAGCCCGATGATCGAGCCGATGACGCCCACCACCAGCCCGTAGCGCACGAACACCCAGAGAATCCCCACGCGCGAGGCGCCAACCGAGCGGAGAATGCCGATGTCCTTGGTCTTCTCGTACACGATGGCCCAGAAGATGACGAGCACCAGCCCGGCGCAGACCACGTAGATGATGGAGAAGAGAATGCGCATGAGATTGCGCTCCTTCTCCACCGGGCCGATGATCTGGGCGTTCTGCTCCTCCCACGTCTTGATGCCCACGAACAGGCGGTCAGGCAGGGCGTCCGGCACGCGCTCGGCCCGCATGGCGGTCTGCAGCCGTGCATACACCTCCTCCACCTGCTGCTTGAGCTGCTGAGGCGTGAAGCCGGGCTTGGCGCTGACGAGAATCATCGTCACCCGGGCCGAGCGCCGCCCGATCACCATTGGCTCGCCCGTCTCCGGGTCCAGCGTGTTCGGATCGACAATCTCCGAGGCGTCGAGCTCGAGCATGCGCTGCAGCAGCTCCACCGGCACCAGCACGCGCTTGTCGTCGATCTGAAAGACCCCGAACTGGGCCTCGTTGACCACGGTGAGGATGCGGCTCTGCGGGTCGGTGACGGCGCCGCGGTCGGTGACCGGCAGCACGGTGAGCGTCACCTGCTGCGCGGGCATCCACAGCGATCCCTGGGCCAGCACGCGATACGTGCCGTCGCTGCGGCGCTCGTTGGCCTTGGAGACATGAATCCCGGTGATGATGGCGTCCAGTCCGCCGTCCGGCGCGCGCAGCTGACGCCCCCATTCAAGCAGGCGACGCAGGTCAAGATGACGTTCGCTCTCCGGCCGCAGCCGCGGCTCGCGGAGCCACAGATCCTGCCAGCCGAACTCGCCGACCAGACCCGGCAAGCTGGCGCGGAACTGATCGAGGGGCAGGTCGCGGATGGCGGCGCGCTGCTCGGGCGGGGCCAGTCCGATCAACGCGGAGCGCATCGGGTCGCGCGTGAACCTGGCGATTTCCTCGCGCTCCTCCCTGGTGAAGAACGACGGAAGCTCCCACAGCTCCCGCGTTGCGTTGCGCAGAGCCGCCATCCACTGCGCATCGGTGGGCGGACGCCAGTAAAGGGCCTTGTCCATCGACGTGACGGCGCTGAACGATCTGGGCTCCACGCCCCACACCTGCACCACCTCGGTGTCCTCGTAGGGCATCTTGAGCAGCCCCCACGAATCCACCACCGGGCTGGCTTCGGCGGCGGCGGGCAGCGCGCGGATTTCCGCGATGAGCCGCTCGTAGTTGGGAATGCCGTGGATCGGGCGACTGACGATGACGTCGCCCATCAGCGTCTTGCCCGCGTTGCGGATCATGTCCACGAACCCGCTCATCACGCTCACCACGATGATCACCAGCGCGGTGCACAGGGCGACCGCCGCCACCGCAATCAGCGGAATCACCCGCGTCGTCAGGTAGCGATTGCTCAGCAGGGCGTGGTACATGGGGAGAAGAACAGGAGTGCGCGAGAAGCGGATGCGGGGGTCGCGGATGCGGGACAGCGTAGGGATCGGCGTTGCGATCGCCAAGACGATTGGCGGCATCAACCGGACTTTTCGTCAGTTGCCGGACTGGGCGACCACCGCCGCCCATGCCGCGCCAGCACTTCGCGCGGCGCTCCGATGTCGCCGACGATGACGCGACCCGTCCAGTCGCGCGATCGCGGATTGAGAAAACCCCGCTTCCATCCGACAAACGACACGGTCGTCGCCGCCCGAATGGCGGCTCTCAATGGCTCGCCGGAATCGCAGTCCAGTCCCGAGGGAAGGTCCGCCGCGACGATTGGAACGCCTGAACGGTTCATCCAGTCGATGATCTCGAAGGCGCGTCCTTCCACGGGTCGATCCAGTCCGGTGCCCAGCAGGCAGTCGAGGACGAGCCCGAACGATTCCACGGGAAACCCGGCGTCGAGATCGAGGAAGGGAAGCCCCATGCGACCGCAGACATCATGATTGAGCCGCGCGTCCGTGCCTTGCCGCGGCGTTCCCCAGCGCCCCAGCGTCACGGCGACCCCCCGGTTGTGCAGATGCCGCGCCGCGGCGTATCCGTCACCCCCGTTGTTGCCGGGGCCGCACACGATGAGCACTCCCCTTGACGCCGGCCCGGCGTCGTTCCGAGTGCTCGCATGCAGGATCGACATGGCGGCTTCGGCCAGCGCGCGGGCGGCATTCTCCATCAGGACCATGCCGGGGATGCCGAACATCTCGATCGACTCACGGTCCACGGCGCGGCAGCCGGCGCGGTCGAACACGAGCAAAGGTGCGGAATCCTGCATGGATGGATCGTACCGCCCGACTATCATTCCAACGATCGGCGTGCGGCGGATCGCGCGGATATCGGGCGTGGCCCGATCGGTCGCGACGGGCCGGGCAGGGTAGCGCGACGGCATGACACAGTTGACCGAGATCCTGCGCTGGCTCATCCTGATTCTGGCGAGCGTGTCGGCGGCGTACTGGGCGGTGGTCCTGGTGCGCGTCATCCGCGCCATGCTGGCGGCTCCGTCGGTGCGCGTCGGGCTCGAAACGCCTCAGCCGCCGGGCGGGTGGCCGAAGGTCTCCATCATCGTGCCGGCGCACAATGAGCAGCAGGTCATCGAGGACTGCGCCCGGCGACTGACGGCGCAGGACTATCCGAACCTCGAGATCATCTACGTGCTCGATCGCTGCACGGATGACACGCTGAAACGGCTGCGTCCATTCGCCGAACGGGATGGTCGCATCACCATCGTGGAGAATGACTCCTGTCCCCCGGACTGGGCGGGCAAGTGCAACGCCGCGCGGCTTGGGGCGGAGCGCGCCGCCGGCGGCTGGCTGCTGTTCACCGACGCGGACACGCAGTTTCATCCGTCGCTGGTGCGGGCCTCGGTGGGCATGGCGCTGGGGCGCGGACTGGATTTCCTCTCCCTGCTCAGCACGCTCACATCGCACGAGCCGTTCGAGCGCCTGGTGCAGCCGGTGGCCTCGATGACCCTGCTGCGAATGTACCCGCTTGACCGCGTCAACCGGGCTGAAACCAAGCGCCGCTTCGCCAACGGGCAGTTCATGCTCTTCTCGCGCGATATCTACCAGCGCATCGGGGGGCACGTCACGGTGAAGGACGACCTGCTGGAGGACATGTCCTTCGCCCGCTACGTGCGGCGACGGGGCGGAACCAGCGGCGTGTTCCTCGATGGCGGCATGCTGGTGTGCGCCATGTATGACTCATTTCCCGCCTTCCGTGAGGGATGGAAGCGCATCTTCATCGAGGCCTGCAAGCGCAAGCCCGACCGGCTTCGCCGCGTGGGCGGGCGGCTGATGGTCAACGCCGTGTGCGACCCCGTGCTGCGATTGGCGGCGGCCGGGATGGCGATTCATGCCCTGGCGATCGGCGCGGTCGGATGGGCGCTGGCCCTTGGAATCGCGTCCGGGCTTGGATGGCTGCTCAAGACGGGGGCCTTGTCGATCGTGTACCGTCTGGGCCGCTCCCCCGGCTGGGCGGTGCTGGCTCAGCCGTGGGGGGCGTGGCACGTGGCCCGCATCATGTTCGAGGGTGCGCGCGATCTGAAGGCCCGCCGTCCCGTCCGCTGGGGCGGGCGCGAGTACGTGCTTGAGCCCCGCGCACCGGATGATGACAATGACGTGATTCATCATCTTCAGGGTTCGTCGCACGGTTCAAAGCAGGCCCCGGAGATGCACGAGCCGATTCCCGGAAGATAGAAAGCCGACAGAACAGGCGGGGAATTTCACGCGGCACGTTCGATCACGTGTCGAGTCGAGTACGAGCCCGATAGGGATCATCGGCGTTCATCAGCGGAACGGCCTGGGAGCACGCGCGGGAGGTGTCTGGCATGATGGCATGGATCTTCAAGATCGTCGTGGCGGTGGTCGCCCTCATCGTGATCGGATGGGCGGCGAAGGCCGCCGCGTTCGCCCTTCGGCGCGACCCGGCGCGGCATGTCGTCATCGCGACCGACCAGCCGCCCGAAGGCGTGCGGCTTCTCGATGACCTTCTGGAGCCCATCCGCGCGCGGAATAAGGTTCCTGCCCTGGCGGCGGCGGTGCTCACGTCGCGCGGACTGGAAGCCGCGGGCGCCGTGGGCACGCGGGCGGCTGAATCGGATGTGCGCGTGAGCATCGACGATCACTGGCACATCGGCTCGAATACCAAGGCCATGACCGCGCTGCTCTGCGCCATTCTCGTGGAGCAGGGACGGCTTCGCTGGGAGACAACGCTGGCGGAGGCCTTTCCGGACCTGGCCGACGAGATGCACGAAGACTTTCGCCGCGTCACGGTTGAGCAGCTGTGTACGAATCGAGGCGGATTCCCCGCCGACCTCAATCAGGATGGCTTGTGGGAGCGGCTCTGGTCCCACCGGGGCGCCCCGGTCGAGGCCAGACGGCTGATGCTTCGAGAGGTGGCGCGCAAGCCGCCCCAGGCCGCGCCGGGGACAAGGTTCATTTACTCCAACGCGGGATTCGCCGTCGCCGGCCATGTGTGCGAGTCGATTGCGGGCAAGCCCTACGAAGAGTTGATGACGGAACTGGTGTTCAAGCCGCTGGGCATGACCTCGGCCGCCTTCGGCGCTCCGGGCACACCGGGAACACTGGACCAGCCGCGAGGCCACGACCGTCGCGGGCGTCCGCAGGAGCCGACCGCCGATGGTCGCGGGGGGGACAACCCGCCGGTGCTGTCTCCCGCCGGGCGCCTTCACCTGTCCCTCGCCGACTGGGCCAGATACGTGACCGTGCACCTGCGCGGCTTCGCCGGAGAGGCAGTCAGCATCGGCGACGTGACGCTCCGTCCCGAAACGCTGCGTCGTCTTCACACGCCTGCGGACGGCGAGTACGCCATGGGATGGGTGCGCGCCCAGCGCGACTGGGCCGGTCCGGCGGATCACCGCTGGGTGCTCACCCACGCCGGGAGCAACACGCTCTGGTACGCCGTGGTCTGGGTTGCGCCCGCTCGCGACCTGGCGGTGCTTGTCTGCTGCAACCAGGCGGAGCGCGGCGACAAGGCCGCGGACGAGGCCGCCTGGGCGCTGATTCAGGATCACCTTCGGCGCGCCAGGGAAGCGTCCGATTCGCCCGGCGACGCCTGATCGGCTCACCGGCATCATCGCCATGCCCTGCCCGCGCCCGGAGCGTCCTGAGATGGCCGCCCGTTCGCCTACGATTCTCCCCGATGTCGCAGCCGATGCGGGAACAACTACAGGTCGCCGCCGAGCGCGCAGTGCTGGTGCAGGTCATCCTGACCGACCCGCGGCACAAGGGCGAGGAGGACTTGAGCGAACTGCGCTCACTCGCGGAAACCGCCGGGGCCGTGGTGGTGGGCGAGATGACGCAGCGCCGGCGCAAGCCCGCCGGACGCACCTACGTGGGCACCGGCAAGGTGAAGGAACTGGCCTCATTCGTCAAGGAGCGGGGGGCGGAACTGCTCATCTTCGACAATGACCTGGCGCCGAGCCAGATCGCGGCGATCGAAGAGGAGACCGAGTGCAAGGTCATCGACCGAAGCGAGCTGATCCTCGACATCTTCGCCAACCGGGCCACCACGCACGCCGCCAAGCTTCAGGTGGAGATCGCCCAGCTTGAATACACCTACCCGCGCCTGCGGGCGATGTGGTCGCACCTGGAGCGCATCGTGGGCGGTGCGCCGGTGGGCATCGGGACACGTGGTCCCGGCGAGCAGCAGCTCGAAATCGACCGCCGCATCGTGCAGCGCCGCAAGGCGCAGCTGCGCCGTGAACTGGCGGAAATCGAGGCCCGCAAGACGCGCGAGGTGGCCACGCGCAACATGGATCACTTCACCGTCGGGCTGGTGGGCTACACCAACGCCGGCAAGTCCACGCTCTTCAATCGACTCACCTCGGGCGGGGCCTACGCCGACAACCGGCTCTTCTCCACGCTCTCCACGCGCGTGGAGCGATGGAACCTGGGCGGCGGCATGATGGCCATGGTGTCCGACACCGTCGGCTTCATCCGCGATCTGCCCCATCACCTGGTGGCGTCGTTCCGATCCACGCTGGAGGAGACCCGTTTCGCGCGCCTTCTGCTGATCGTGCTGGACGTGACGGACCCGCGGGCCGAACAGCAGCTCGAGACCGTCTCCGGCACCCTTGACGAAATCGAGGCCACGACGCAGCCGCGTCTGCTGCTGCTCAACAAGGTCGATGTCTTGCCCGACCCGGCCGTGCTGTCCGGCTGGCTGGAGCGCGACCCCCACGCCCTGCCCATCAGCGCCGCCAAGGGGATCGGTCTGGATCGGCTGCGCGAGGTCGTGCGCGATAAGATGCTCGGCGGGCTGGTGGAGGTGAGCATCGAGGCGCCGCTGTCGGACAGCCGGACCATCGACTATCTGGAGAAGCGCACCGAGGTGCTCGACCGCGCCTACGACGGAACGAGCGTGACGCTCCGCACCCGCGTCGGGCGGCCCCAGGTGAGTCAACTGCTGGCGCAGGGCGCACGGCTGCGCATCAACGGGCTGGAGCCGCGCGAGGCGATGGCTCAGCTCTGGGGCGGCGCGGGCTGATCGGCCGACATCCGCGGGCCGCCGCGCAGGTGCAGCAGCGCTGGCAGGATGGTGTACGAGGCCAGCAGCGTCGTCGCCAGACCCGCCACCATGACGAACCCGAGCGACTGGATGCCGCGATGACGCGCAATCATCAGCGCCGCGAAGCCGATCATCGTGGTCAGCATGGTCATGGTGATGCCGCGTCCCGTGCCGCCGCTGAGCCCGGCGGGTCGCCCGCCCGGCTCCGCGCGCCAGCGGTGAACCACATGCACGCCGGCGTCCACCCCGATGCCGAGGATCATGGGCATCACGATCATGTTGGCGAAGTTGAGCGGGAAACCCGCCACCACCATCATCCCGAACGCGCCGACAAAGCCCACCAGCACCGGCACCAGGGCGCAGACGGCGTCGGTCAGCGAACGGAAGTCCAGCACAAGGATCAGCAGAATGACCGGAAGGGCGTACAGCGCCGCCTGCATGTAGGCGTTCTGGATGAGCCGACTGGATTCGTAGATCTGCACCGGCGGACCAAGCACCTCGGGCGCGATCTCGCGAACAGCACCGACAAACAGCGCCAGCCGCTCCGGTGAGAGGATGGACTGGTCCACCACCGCGGGTTGCACCAGCAGCAGCCAGCGTCCATCCGTGCCGACGTAGCGCTCGCGCAGCCCGGTCGGCAGGTCGTTCGCCTCGAGCGGATCCGTGCGGAGAGCCGCGTCAAGGAAAGCGCCTTGTCGCTCCCGCCAGGCGAGAAACGAATCATTGAGAGCGTGCCAGGCATTCTCGCGCGAGGCGCGATCCAGCGCTCCGGCCTGCTCGCGCACGGCATCGATCCGCCGCGCCGTCAGTTCAAGCCCCCTGGCCTCGTCTCGATGGCCCTGCTGACGGGCGCTGTTCGACGCTTCCGCCAGGCCGCGCGATACCTGGCCCAGCAGGGCGGCGAGCGCGTCCGGTCCGGCGCCGACGGGCAGGGGCGGGAACGCCCGCTCACGCAGCTCATTCAGAAGGCGCGTTCGTTCCTCGCCATTGGTCAGGATGAACTGGCCCATGCCGCCCACGTCCGACACTTCCGCGGAGCCCCGCAGACGGGCGACCAGGTCCGGGGCCCGGTCCGGCGTCGTCACCACCAGCCCCGCCCAGGCCGAACGTGCGTCGTCCGCGATGAGCCGATTCTCCCATTCGACCGACTCGATGCCGGGCGGGTGAAGATTCAGGACATTGGGGTCGTACCGCAGTCGTGAGGCCTCGAGACCCAGCGCCGCGAGGACGACCACGCCAGCACACACCGTGACGCCGGGTCGACGATGGACGAAGTGCAGGTGCGTGTGCAGGAAATCGGCCTCCTCGCCCCCTTCCCTGGGGTGGATGTACCGCTTCCATCGACTGCCGGTCAGAGCCAGCAGGGCGGGGAAGGCGCTCAGCACGGCGATCAGGCAGAGCACGATGCCCCCGGCGGCGATCAGTCCCATCTCCGCGGCGCCGGTGAAGTCCGTCAGCGCGATGACGACGAACGAGGCCGCGGTCGTGAAGGCCCCGGTGATCAGTCCGGGACCAATGGATCGCATCACACGAGGCACCAGTTCCGCCAGCGACTGGGCGTCGTTGCGGATCAGCTCCAGCCGGGCGACCACGTGCAGGGCGAAGTCCACGCCCAGTCCCAGCAGCATGACGCAGAAGAACACCGACAGGATCTGCAGGTGTCCCACGCTCGCCACCACCCACCCGAAACTCCAGCCCAGTCCGAGGGCCAGCGCCGTCGCCGCCAGCAGGGGGATCACGATCCCCCGCAGTGTGATGAACATGTAGATCAGAATCAGTGCGAACGCGAGAATGGACGTGAGGGTCGAATCGCGGATGCTCTGCCGCGTTTCATCCGCCTCGATCACCGGGATGCCTGTGACGCCCCAGGACACGCGCCGCCCATCCGGGGTGCTCGCCAGGGCATCCCGGACTTGGCCGCGCAGCCACGCCACGCGCTCGACCACGTCCGCCGGGGCGAGAGCCGCGTCGAACTGAACAAAGATCAGGCGGATTCGTCCCGAGCCGGTGGTCATCGGCTGCCACGTCGCCCGGCTCTCTCCTGGCATCTCGAAGTCGGCCTGCTCGCCCGCCATCGCCTTCAGAAAGGGGTCGAGCAGTTCCTCGATCGTCTCAACGGCGGCGGGTTGGTCGGCGTCGGTCGTCCGCCGCTCACGCAGGGCGACGGCCAATGCCGCGTTGACGTGCCCCGCCGCGGTGATCGCCTTGAGCGTGGTCAGGCCATCGAGCGCCTCGCGGAAGTCATCGCCCGGGGCGGCCTGGAAGAGGCGGGGGGCCTCTCGCGGGTCGAACCCCGCGTCCGCCGTGCGCACCTGCGGCGTGTCCTGCAGCCGTTTTCCGACAAGCCGGGCGAGTTCATCCACGACGGCGTCGTCAGCCGCTCCTTCCAGGCAGACCAGCATGTCATCCCAGCGGGGGAAGTTCCGCTTGTACGCCGCATACCGGGCGTTCCAGGGCAGGTCCGAGGCGACGAGGTCGCTGCGATCGGATCGGAACTCCAGGGTGAGCGCCGCCAGCCCGTACCCGAGAACGGCCAGAACCAGGCATGCCGCCACGGTCCAACCAGGCCGACGCGCGATCACCCGACCCCACCGGTCCAGCAGCGCATCACGAAACCGCTCGTGCATGGCCCAAGCGTAGCGCGGCGGGGAATGGTGTCAGTTCTCGGACGGCGGGGTGGACGGGTCGCCAGCCCTCGGCAGCGGCTCTGACCGGACGCCGCATGGACGACGGACGCTTGAGTCCGAATCAGCGTCGGGCTTGGCGCTGATCGTCACGAATGCCGTCTGGCGCATCGAGGAAACCCTTGCGGTTCGCCGCGCAACTCCGCCGGGCTTGACCTACCGGCATGGTCGCGCGAAACGGGCTCTTGCGGCCGGTCGATTCGTCCACCGGCTGCATGGGACGGGCGAACCCGCCGATGACCCATCGCCGCGTTCATCCATGTGCGGCGCACGGAGGCGAACATCCCATGCAGGTTCGACTTGGAGATGTGCTGGTCGGTCGGGGCGTGCTCACGACATCGCAACTGGAGGAGGCCCTCCGACTCCAGCGAGTCACCCACGAGCCGCTGGGGGTGATCTGCGAGCGTCACTTCCACGTCGAGCCGGAGGTGATCGAGCAGGCCTGGGAGGTGCAGTATCTGCACCTGACGCGCCGCCTCGACCCCCGCGTGGAGACATTCGAGGATCGAGCCCTCGACCTCGTGACGCGTCGGCAGGCATGGCAGTTCCGGGTGCTGCCGATCCGCTTCGACGGCGAAGAACTGATGATGGCCACCACGGCGCGGCATCTGCGCCGGGCCTTGCGCTTCGCCACCAAGTTCATCGGGGTGCCGGTGTTCCTGGTGGTGGCCGACCCGCTGGCGCTGGGGGAAGCCCTCTGCCGACGCTACCCGCTGGCGGGCATGACCCCCCAGTCCATCGACGACGATTCAATGGATCGACTGCTGTCGATGGCCAAGAACGCCGCGGCGTGAGCCGAGCGGCCTCATCACCGCACCACGTCATGCCGCGAAGTCGAAGGTCGTCGCCGCGCCCGGGACGTGGCCGTCCGCCCTCGAAGCCCATCCTCCGGTATGCTGTCGCCGTTCATGCGCAGCAACCTTCTCAAACGCGGCTTCCTGTCGCTCATCGTCACCCAGTTCTTCGGGGCGGCCAACGACAACATCCTCAAGGGAATCCTCGTCTTCATGGTGATCGACGGCGCCTGGCAGGGCCATCTGGGGACGGGTGGACAGGGCATCGTGGGCATCTGCTTCTCGCTGCCGTTCATCCTGCTTTCGGGCTACGCGGGGCAGTTCGCCGACCGGCACAGCAAGCAGTGGGTGACGATGCTGGTCAAGTTGATCGAGATTCCCATCGCCTTCGTGGCCCTGGTGGGGTTCTGGACCGGCAATCTGTGGGTGACGCTGGCGTCGCTGGTGCTGCTCACGTCGCAGAGCGCGTTCTTCGGACCGGCGAAGTACGGCATGATCCCGGAGGTTGTGGCCGAAGGCGACCTCAGCCGCGCCAACGGCGCCATCAACATGATGACCAACATCGCGGTCATTCTGGGCACGTTGGTGTCGGGGATGATCAGCGATCGGTACTCGCCCCAGCCGGACCCTTCCGGCGGGCCGGCACGGGAGCCCATGCTCTGGCTTCCCGGCGCGGCGATGGTGGGCGTGGCGGTGCTGGGTCTTGCCGCCGCGCTGGCCATTCCCCGGCTCAAACCAGGCGACCCCGGGCTGAAGTACGACCCCAACCCGTTCTCGACGTACATCTTCGCGTTCCGGGAAATGCTCAAGACCCCGCTGTTCATGGTGACGATGGCCTGGGGGTACTTCTACCTGCTGGCCGGGCTGGCTCTGCTCATTGTGCCCGAATACACCACGGTGCTGGCCGTGTCGCGTGAAGAGGCGGCGATGCTCCTGGGCGTGCTCGCCGTGGCCATCGGACTGGGGTGCGCCGCCGCCGGGCTGATCTCCGGTCATCGGATCGAGCCCCGGCTGATCCCGGTGGGTGGGGCGGGCATCACGCTGTTCTGTGCGTTGCTGGCGCTGGCGCCGCCCGCGGTGTACGGCACGTCGCCGACCTTCCGCGTGCTGCTGAGCAACGTGTCGTTTCTCATCTTCGGCTGCGGCTTCTTCAGCGGGTTCTACATCATCCCGCTGCAGGCGCTCCTGCAGAAGCTGTCGCCGCGGGATGAGCGGGGCCGCTTCCTGGGAACCGCCAACTGCGTCAGCTTCGGGTTCTTCACCCTGGCGTCGCTCATCTACTGGATGATCCGCCCGCTCTTCGGCACGCAGCCGCAGGATGTCTTTCTCGTCAGCGCGGTGCTCATGGCCGGCGGAACGCTCTTCTTCCTGTGGCGTCTCCGCCATACGGCGTTCCGCAAGGGGATGTCGTAGGAACGTTCCGATCACGGCCGGTGATGCGGTCGCTCAGGCGCGATCCCGCATGGTGCCTTGACGCTCCGCGATCTACGATCCTGCATGATCCCCGACCCGGCACGGATGCTCGAAGGTCTGACGGACGCGCAGCGCGAGGCCGCGTCGCACCTGGACGGTCCCGCGCTGGTGCTGGCGGGTCCCGGCTCGGGCAAGACGCGGGTCATCACCCGTCGCATCGCGCACCTGGTGGCGCAGGGCGTCCCGGCGTGGTCGATCCTGGCGCTCACCTTCACCAACAAGGCGGCGGGGGAGATGCGCGCTCGCGTGGACGCCATTGTGCCCGCCAGCGTGCCGGGCCGGCGCGGGCTCACGGTGACGACCTTTCACGCCCTGGGCGCCCGGCTGCTGCGCCGCTACGCCAGCGCGGCGGGGCTGCCCGAATCGTTCACGATCTACGACACGGGCGACCAGCGCGACGCGGTCAAGCAGGCCATCAAGGACGCCGGGCTGGACACCAAGAACTTCGCGCCCGCCGCGGTGCATGCCCACATCTCGCAGGCCAAGAACAACCTGCTGGATGCGGCGGCGTTCGCGCAGCACGCGGGCGACTTCTTCTCCCGTGCCGTGGCCAAGGCGTACAAGAACTACGAGGCGATCCTGAAAAAGGCCGGGGCGCTGGATTTCGACGACCTGCTGATGCGCCTGGCGATGCTGCTCAGGGCCGACGAGCGCGTCCGCGACGACCTGCAGGAGCGATACCAGTACCTGCTCATCGACGAGTATCAGGACACCAACCACGTTCAGTTCATCATCGCCCACACCTTGGCGGCCCGGTCGCGCAACATTTTCGTCGTCGGCGACCCGGACCAGTCGATCTACGGCTGGCGCGGGGCGGACATCCGCAACATTCTCGACTTCGAGACGCACTACCCGGATGCACGGGTGATTCCGCTCGGACAGAACTTCCGCTCCACGGCCCACATCGTGGCCGCGGCGGACGGCCTGATCCGCCACAACCGCCGCCGCAAGCACAAGGATCTGCACACCGAACTGGAGGCCGGCGAAAAGCCCCGACTGGTTCGCTGCGCCGATGAGCACCACGAGGCCCGGCTGGTGGCGGACGAACTGAAGCGGCGTCACGAGTCTGGCATCGCGTGGAAGGACATGGCGGTCATGTATCGCGTCAACGCGCTGTCGCGCGTCATGGAGGACGTGCTGCGGCGCGAGGGCGTGCCCTACGTCATCGCGCGCGGCACCGCCTTCTACGAGCGGCAGGAAGTGAAGGATGCCCTGGCCTACCTGCGGCTGCTGGCCAACCCGGCGGATGACGTGTCTTTCCGCCGCATCGTCAACACCCCCACGCGCGGCGCGGGCAAGGCCGGGCTGGAGAAACTCGGGCTGTACGCCATCAACCGCAATCTGACGCTGCTGGAGGCGGCGCGGCAGGCGCAACGCGTCGAAGGACTGTCGAGCAAGGCGGTGAAGGGGTTCACATCCTTCGCGGCGATGGTGGATGGCTGGCGTGCGCGACTGGAGGGCGTGAGTCCACCGATGAATGGGGGCGATCGAGAGAGCCCGCAGATCGACACGGATCGAGAGGACGTTGACTCAGACATCTTCTCCCCTCTCCCCCTGGGAGAGGGGCCGGGGGCGAGGGTTTCCCCCGTCCCGTCGTCGCTCCTTCCCGGCCAGCCGATCACCGACCTGCGCCAGGTCGTCGAACTGGTCCTCAGGGAGAGCGGGCTGGAGCACATGTACGAACAACAGCGCACGGAAGAGGATCAGGATCGGCTCGAGAACCTGGCGGAGCTGGTCTCGTCGGCGGCGGACTTCGTCCCGCCTCTGGAACTGGGCGCCGAGCCGTCGATGCTGCAGACCCTGCACGCCTACCTGGAGTCGGTCGCGCTGGTGAGCGACGCCGACATGGTGGACCCGGCCAACGGCGCGGTCACGCTGCTCACGCTGCACGCCGCCAAGGGACTGGAGTTCAAGGCGGTGTGCATGATCGGGCTGGAGGAGGGGCTGCTGCCCCACGCCAACGCGGCGGACGGAGAGCACGGGCTGGAGGAGGAGCGGCGGCTCTGCTTCGTGGGCATCACGCGGGCGGAGCGCCACCTGCTGCTCACCTGCGCCAACGTGCGCACGCACCGCGGGCTGCGCGAGCGGACGATCCCGAGCATGTTCCTGCGCGAGATTCCCCCGACGCACCTGACGATGCTGGACGCGTCGCACGAAACGGACGACGATGAACCCGGCGGCCTGCGCTACGTGCGCGATGAGGGCGAGAGCGCCCACGAGACGCTGGTCGAGAGCAAGAGCGGCGGCCGCGGGGGGGCGTTTTCCGGGGGGGCGTTCCCGGTGGGGTCGATGGTGCGCCATCCGCAGTTCGGCGTGGGGCGCGTGGAGTCGATCGAGCGCCACAGCAGCCACACACGGGCCCGCATCGCCTTCGCCGCGGTGGGGCGGAAGACGTTGATTCTGGAGTATGCGCGGCTGGAGCGGCTGAGCGGCTGAGCGGCTGAGCGGAGTAAACCGTGCTCGAACCGGGCCAACTGACCCATCTCGTGCTGACCCGCTGCCGCGAACTGGGCTTCGCGCTGGCGGGGGTGTGCGACGCCCGGCCTATCGACCGGCCCGAGGCGCTGCGGGCGTGGCTGGCTGCGGGCAAGCACGGCCAGATGGACTACATGGCCGAGCACGTTGACCTGCGGATCGATCCGGCCAGGTTGATCCCGGGCACGAAGTCGATCATCTGCGTGGCGGACCGGTACGCGACGGGCGCATCGTCCACCTCTCTCCACTCTGGAGAAGGGCCGGGGATGAGAACCTCGGAGAAGGACGGTGAACGACACTTCGGCCGCATCGCCCGCTACGCGCAGGGGCGCGACTACCACCGCGTCATCAAGCGGCGGCTTCACCGCGTGTGTGATGAACTGCGCGAGAGGTTCCCCGGGCACACGTTTCGTGCGTTCGTGGACACCGGGCCGGTCATGGAGCGCGAGCACGCTCAGCGGGCCGGGCTGGGCGCGGTCGGCAAGCACACGCTGCTGATCGACCGGGGCGTGGGCAGTTACCTGCTGCTGGGTGAGATTCTCACCACGCTGGAACTTGCCCCGACCGACCCCGCCGCGCCCGACCCGTGCGGCTCATGCACACGCTGCATCGACGCCTGTCCGACAGGGGCGATTGCTCCGTGGTCGGTGGACGCCACGCGGTGCATCTCGTACCTGACGATCGAGCATCGCGGCGAGATCGACCCGGCGCTGCGGTCGAAGATGGGCGACTGGGTCTTCGGCTGCGACATCTGCCAGGAGGTCTGCCCGCACAATCAGCCGAAGTCCCGGGCTGGCGCCGCGCCGACGCATCCGGCCTACGCGCCGAAGCGCGACGGGTTCGATCTCAATGAAGTTCTCTCGTGGACGGAAGAGCAGCGACGGGCGGCGTTCGAGAACAGCCCGATGAAGCGGGCCACGCTGACGATGATGCAGCGGAACGCGGCGGTGGCCAGCCGGAACATCACGCGGACGTTGCGGTGACCGCGCGCCGCGAGGACATCACGCCGCCCACAAGCCGCTCGACATTCGCCAGCGAACCCCACGAGGCGGGTTGCCGCGGCGCTTGGTGCGCGACCCCAGTGAAAAGGCCCGGCGAACCGGGCCCTGGAGATCTGATTCTGATGATTGGTTGATCCGGTCAGTTGGGAGAGCCGCCGGCTCCGCCCATGCCGCCCATCAGCGCCCTGCCGAGTTCCTCCATGGCCTGGTCGACGGAGGTGATGGCGCCGCTGTTGACGCGCTGGGCCACGGTGCGGGCCGCGCGTCCCATCGCGCCGAGCATCATGTTCATGGCTTGGCCTGCCTGGGGGTTGCCGGCGGCAAGGCCGCTGATCATGGAGCCGATGTCCACGAACCAGCCGTTGCCGACCTTGACGAGGTCGGCGCTCGCCGAGCCGCCCATCGGGCTGTCGTAGGTGATCGTCGCCTTGTCATCCGCCTTGCTGGTGATGCGGGCGTTGGGCATGCCGAAGCTGGCCCCCGGCATGTTCCGCATCGCCGAGGCGTCCATCAGGCCCTGCCCGGTCTTGGATCGCAGGGCGCGGTCGAGTTCCAGCATGGCGGCGTTCGCGTCACGCATGGTGTTCAGCGTGGTTCGATCCGCCGCGGACGTCGCGTGGTAGATGCGGGACGATGCCGCGACCTGCTCCTCCATGGACGCCCGGGTCAGTCCGCCGATGTAGGCGAGCAGTTCCTCCGGGGTGGCGAAGCCGCCGCCGGTGGTCGAAGCGCCGGAGCCGCCGAAGGTCGTTCGCGGCGTGAAGGCGCTCAGGTCCGCCGCCTCGCCTCGCGAGGCCGCTTCGAGGCGGGTCTTGAGAATGTTGGCTTCCTGCGAGTTGCCGGCGATGCCCGCGATGGAGGCGGCCGCGTCGGCGTAGGCCTTCTTGGCGGCTTCAAGGGCGGCGTCGCGCGCCTTGGCGGCGGCGTCCAGTTCCGAGCGATAGCCGGCCGCTCCGCCCAGCGCGTCGCCGGTGCCGGCAAGCGCCGCGAGCAGCAGGGCGTGATCCTCCAGCCCCTGGGCGCGGGTGGCGTGCATCTGGCCCGTCATCTGGGCCACTCGAACGCGGAGCATTCCGGCGGCCGCCGCGTCGCCTCCCGAGGCGGCCTGCTGGGCCTTGGCGCCGGCTCGCTGGAGCGCGGCTTCGCACTGGGCGTAGGCGTCCGCCAGCTCGCCCTTGACCAGATCCTGCAGCTGCTTGAGCGTTCGATCGAAATCCGACTTGACCGCCGCCGCCTTGCCGCGCAGTTCCGAGGCGCTCTGCGATCGGGCGCGGCTGAGATCGGCGATCTCCGTCTCGGCGGCCGAGGTGGCGCTCAACTGCCTGGTCGCCTGCGCCACACGCTCCTGCGCCAGCCGCAATTGCGAGTCGAGGTCGATCAGTTCGATCTCTCGCGCGGCGATGCGCTTGTCGATGGCGTCAGCCCTGCGGTCCACATCAACCGCGGCGCGAACCTTGTCGAAACCCTGGATGTTGCCCAGCGTGAACGCCTCCTCGCGCAGCGTCCGGGCCTGGGCGCGAAGCTTGGCGACTTCCGCGGCGTCAGCGGCGTTGAGCGTCTTCCGCTCGTTGACCGGACCTTCCAGCCGGGCCACGTCGGCCCTGGCGGCGGAGAGCTGCTGCTCCACCGCCGTCCGGGCGGCCTGCACCGCGGGACGGGCCCCGGATGCATCCGTTCCCGCCTGCAGGGCGGCGGCGGTGTGCAGTTCGTGCGCCGCGGCCGCCAGACCATGCAGCGTGGTGCGCAGCGCCCTGGCGGTGGATTCCGCAGCGATGGCCCGGCTCAGGTGGACGTCCGCCACGTCGCGCAGCGTGGAGGCCTCCAGCAGCGCCGCCGCCGACGAATCACCCGCCTGGCCCAGCGTGCTGACCACGGCGTTCAGCGCCGAGGAGCGGTCATCCTGTGGAAGCGCGCGGCTGTGGTCGAGCGATGCCTTTTCGATCTGCGCCGAGGCGTTGGCCTGGGCCTTCGAGGCGGGATCCTCGCAGCCACTGAGCAGGAACATCCCGCCCAGAACCGGCGTCAGGGAGCAACCGACGAGAAGTTGACGTGTGCGCATGCAGGGGCCTCACGGTACGGGGGAATGGCGGGGCAACCCCCGCCATCAAACCGCATAGTGTATCAGAAAAGCGGTCGGCGTGGGAAGGGCCAATCCGGCCCCGAAGGGCCATTTATCGTGGAACCCGCGGGTTTCCGGGAGTGCCGGGGGCTCCGAACGGAGCGTCGTCCTTCCGTCCGATGTCCGGCGGGGTGTAGTCAATGGGATAGTCCGGACGGGGCTGGTACATGGACCGGATCCACGCCACGGCATCCTCCAGAAGGGGCTGGTTGAGTTTGGTGAAGACGGGCTTCCACCCGGGGACCGGGGGGTGGGGGTCGCGCGCCTCCGTAGTGGGCAGGGCGTGCTGGATGATGCGGGACATCAGCGGTTCTTCCCAGTTGATGAGCGGCTTCTGGGGGTCAAGCTCTGCCCGCTGAAGGATGAGCAGATTGGTGTACCGGACCCGGTCATCCCGGTAGTTGCGGTTGTGCAGGAAGAACCGCCCGGCCTTCACCCCGCCGTGGCACTGGCTGGTGGCGCAGTTGGGCACCAGCCAGGTGTTGTGAACGCGCTGACGAAACAGGTTGAGCGAATAGGGCTCGCTGAGGACCTTCACTTCGGGATACAACTCGCGGGCGCGCACCTCGAACATGATGCGCAGCAGCGACAGCGGATCCGCACGGAACAGGGCGTTGCGCGCCTCGCTGTTGGCGGGAATCGACGGATGCGACGCATACTGCGTGATGAGCTTGCGGATCGTCTCGGCCTCGATCCGGAGCGACGGCGGACGGTCGAAGTCCACCTCGAACACGCGGATGATGTTGACTTCCTCGGGCGTGAGCAGACGGGTCGGCAGGAGATCCTTCTGGTCAACCGGGCCGGATGGCCCGGACGGGGCGGCGCCCGGGGAGTCCGGCCTGGTGGCGTCGTCTCCCGTGCCTCCGGCCCCGGACTCAAGAGCCAGTTGCGCCCGCACCACGCGGATCAGACCCGGCAGTTCCTTCAGGTCGGCGTTGAGCCGCTGCAGATCCTCGAGTTCTTCAAGCGCCAGCGCGAACCGCTTCTGGTCGATGAGCCACTTGCACAGCTCCAGCCGACGGTCGAACTGGGTCGGGGGAATGGTTTCCTTGAGGCGCCGATACTGCTCCTCGAAGGGTGGGCGCAGCTCGACCCGATCGACCAGCGCCCGGTCCAGCCGCGTGCGCACGCCGGCGATCTCCATGAGGACGAAGTCGTACTCGTCCTCAAGAATGATTCCTTCGCGCATGGAGCCGTCAGCCATGTGGACGACGCCCGATTGGCCCGGCGCGGGGCGCACCAGGCGCGTCAGGCGCAGCAGCCGGGCCTTCATGAAGGCCTTGATCTCGTCCGTGGGCGTGCGGATGACGATCTGATCGGGATCCTCCCGCTCCACCACGCCGCGAACCGTCTCGAAGCGGCTGACCTGAAGCACCACCCGCTCCGGTGGAGGCGGCGGGGTCGGGTCTCCCCCAGGCGGGTCGGACCAGGCGGCGCCCCATCCGGCGGCGATGAGCAGAACACCCGTGAGCACAAGGTGTGGGATGACGGTCATGGCTGTATAGTCTCGGGTCGGAGTGAGCGGGTCAATCCTCCAGTGACCGGATTGGCTCGTTCATCGGACGCCCGGCAGGCGGTTCACTGCGGAGAAGCACCATGAAACTCGGCGTGATGGCGGCGTTGTTCACGGGCATGGAGTTCGAGGCGGCGCTCGACTACTGCGCCGACGTGGGGTTGGACGCCATCGAACTGCCGGTCGGGGCCTATCCCGGCGCCCCGTTCTTCAAACCCGCCGAAGTCCTCGCGTCCGACAGGCGGATCAAGGACATCCTGGCGATGCTGCGGGAGCGCGACCTCGAGGTTTCCGGCCTGGCGGTGCATGGAAACCCGGTGCATCCCGACAAAAAACACGCCCGCAGCGATCATGAGGCGTTCGTGACCGCCGTCAAGCTGGCTCCGAAACTCGGGACGGACACAGTCATCACGTTCTCCGGCTGTCCGGGCGGTTCGGCCCGCGACCACACCCCCAACTGGGTGACCTGCGCCTGGCCGCCGGATTATCAGGCCATCCTGAAGTACCAGTGGGATGAGGTACTCGTGCCCTACTGGGCCGCCCAGGCGACCTTGGCGAAAAAACACGGCGTCAGGGTGGCGTGGGAGGCCCACCCCGGTTTCGCCGTGTACAACCCCGACACCCTCATCCGTCTCTCCCAGCGGGCCAGCAAGGCGGCCGGCATCAAGGGACGCACGCCGCTCGGCGCGAACCTTGATCCCTCGCACTTCTTCTGGCAAGGGATCGACCCGGTGCTGGCGGCCCGCGAACTCGGCGAGGCCGGACTTCTGTACTACTGCCATGCCAAGGATACCGAACTCGATCGACACCAGGGCCCGGTCAACGGCTACAACGACGCCCGCCCCTACGGTGAACAGAAACTTCGGTCGTGGACGTTCCGCACCTGCGGCTACGGACATGGCGATGAGTTCTGGAAGCCGTTCATCTCGATGCTTCGCCGATACGGCTATGACGGCGTCATCTCCATCGAACATGAAGATCCGCTGATGTCCGTGACCGAGGGCTTCGAGAAGGCGGTCGCCTACCTCAGCCAGGTGGTGATCGCGGAACAGGCCGGCAAGCCGTGGTGGTGCTGAGCGCGAAGCGGCGTCCCATCGGAGGCCGACGACGCCATCGAATGGCGACATCCATGAAAGCGAGATTCCGTCCGGTTTTCTGTTGATCGGCCCGCCAGCGAAGGGGATAAATAGCATCGTCGGCGTCATTCGACGGGCCACGCGGCGCGCGTCGGAAGGGGTCGGTGTTCACATCCCCTTCGGAGCGCGCCGATGCTCGACGCAGCCGTGGAATCTTCCTTTGACCCGGTGGTTCGCACCCACCCGTGGTCGGCCAGCGTGGATGACCCCGCGGCGCGGTACGTGGACTTCCGTCGCCATCCGCACCTGATTCGGACGACCCTTGAGGATTTCGCGCCGCTGTCCGCGGAGCCCGCCGTGCAGCGGTTCTACGAGATGCTGGAGTGGCTCAACGGACCGTCGTCGCACCTGGAGAGCAATGACTGCGGCCTGGCGCCATTCCGCCGCAACCGGCTGGCGGAAGTGAAGTATCCGCGCGTCACCTACGGACGGCTGATGGTGCTGGCGCGCGACCTGCGATTGAACGTGTGCGAGCGCACGGTGCGTCGGATGGTCGAGCGCCTGTCAGAGGATCTGGCGATGATTGATCGTGGGTTCCGCGCCGGGGCGGTGGCCGTGTCCAGAGTTCCCACGCTGTTCCTCGAACTTCCCGCGCGGACGCGGCAGGATCGGCTGGGTCATCTCCTGCACATCCGTTTCTGGGCCTTCGGTCGTGACGACCGGGGCACGCTGCGGAGTCTTGACCGCGTGGTCGCCAACATCTGGTCCGCGCTGCGAAAACTGTCGCGGGCGGTGCAGCGGGGCATGGTGGGCGGGCGGGACGGTCGATCGTCGGCGTCCGCCCGGCCATCGCGTCGGGATGGACGAGCCCGGTGAAGCCGCGCCGCTTCATGATTCTGGTAGAATCCTCGCGTCTGTTTCACCCACGCGAGGGCGCGCTTGACCAGCCAGACCAGGGATCGTGACACGACGGGCCCCGGCCCGCCCGACGCCGGGGCTCGGCGGGGTGGGGCTTCCAACGGCGGGCGAACCATCGCCCGGCTCGGGCGCGTCGTGCGGCGCGCCATTCGCGGCTGGGCGTCGCCGGCGCGCGTGGCCCGCAAGCCCGGCGCGGCGCCGGGAATCGAGCTGGCCAACCTCACGCGACTCCCGACGACGGGTCAGGTCTATGTCACCTGCACCGACTACGGACCCGACCAGGTGCAGGTGCATGACATCGCGTCGCCCGAGGCGCTGGCGGAGGATCATCGCCCGGAATGGGCGACCGTGCGGTGGATCAACATCGATGGATTGAGCGACATGTCGTTCATCCAGGCCATCGCCCGGAAGTACCAGTTGCATCCGCTGGCCATCGAGGACGTGCTGCACACGCCGCAGCGCCCCAAGGTGGACAACTATCCCGGCAACGAGACGCAGCACGCGCGGCTGTTCGTCGTGGTGCGCATGTTTCAGCTGGTGGATGGTCATCTCCAGAGCGAGCAGATCAGCATGTTCCTGGGGAATCGCACCGTGCTGACCTTCCAGGAGACGCACGGCGACGTGTGGGACCCCATCCGACAGCGCCTGGCGACCGCCGGTACTCGACTGCGCAACAACGACGCCAGCTTTCTGCTCTATGCGCTCATCGACGCCATCGTCGATCACTGCTTTCCCATCCTTGACAAGTACTGCGACCGCATCGAGCGGCTGGAGGACGCCCTGCGCGGCGGTCCGAAGCCCGTCGTCATGCAGGAGATCCAGGAGATCAAGCGAGAACTCCTGCTCCTGCGCCGTCAGATCGCCCCGCTTCGGGACGTGGTGCAGTCGATGCAGCGCGAACCGCACGAGTGCATCAGCGAAACCACGCGGCTCTACCTGCGCGACGTCTACGACCACGTGGTTCACACCATCGACCTGCTGGAGACCTACCGCGAGTTCGCCCAGGGGCTGGCGGATTCCTACAACTCGGCGGTCGCCATCCGCGCCAACGAGGTGATGCGCCTGCTCACGCTCATCGCCACCATCTTCATTCCCATCACCTTCGTCACCGGCCTGTTCGGCATGAACTTTCAACTGCCGTGGCAGGATCATCCCTGGTCGTTCGGCGTAGTGGTTCTTGGCTGCGCAGGTGCGGTGGGCGGGATGCTTCTCTACTTCCGCCGTCGCGGTTGGCTGTAGGGGCCGTTTCCGGATGCCGCGGCGAACCGAAATGACCGCCGCCCGTATCCCAATGCTGTCGGAACGCGGCACGCGGATCGTGGCGGTGCGCGCGGGAGGCCAGGCATGATCGTCACCAGAGACCTGCGGGTGGATTACGACGGCGTCACCGCCGTGCGCGACCTGAACCTGACCATCCACCCCGGCGAGGTCTTCGGGCTGATCGGCCCCAACGGCGCGGGCAAGACCAGCACCATCCGCGTGCTGGCGACGCTGCAGGAGCCCACGTACGGCGAGGTCATGGTGGGCGGCATCGACCTGCTGGAGCGCCCGCGCGACGTTCACCGCATTCTCGGCTACATGCCCGATAACCCGCCCGTCTACGACGACCTGCGCTGCTGGGAGTTTCTCGATCTCTTCGCCGGGGCGTACTTCGTGTCGCGCCGCGAGCGCCGTCGCCGCGTGGACGAGTGCATCGAGCAGGTGGATCTGCAGTCCAAACGCCATGTGCTGGCCGGCACGCTCTCCACCGGCATGCGGCAGCGACTCGTGCTCGCCAAGACGCTCCTGCCTGATCCGCTGGTGCTGCTGCTCGACGAGCCCGCCAGCGGGCTCGACCCACTGGCCCGCATCGAACTGCGCGAGCTGCTCAGGCGGCAGGGCGAGCGCGGCAGGACGATCCTCGTCTCCTCCCACATTCTCACCGAACTGAGCGAGTTCTGCACCTCCATCGGCATCATGGAGAAAGGACGCCTGGTCATCAGCGGGCGCATCGACGAGATCATCACCCGCTTCACCGAACGCAAACGGCTGGTCGTGGACCTCCACCCGCCATCCGACGCGGCCATCGCCTGGCTGACCGACCGCGGACAGGTCAGCGGGCTGGAGCGGATCAACGGCCGGGTGGAGTTCGATTTCACCGGCACGGATGACGACGTGGTGGAGCTGCTTCGCCTGCTGGTCGCCACGGGCGCGCCAGTGCGCGGGTTCTTCGAGAAGCGCATGGGCGTGGAGGACATCCTGCTCAAGGTCGGCGCCAGGGAGGTCTCCTGACATGGCGGGATTCGATGCTTCCATGCTCCTGGCCAACCCGATCACCGTCAAGGGCGCCCGGGCGCGGCTGCGGATGAAGCACATCATCAGCTGGGGCGTCATCACGCTCAGCGTGACGGCATTCGTGTGCCTGCTGGCGTACCTGACGGGCACGGAGCGCAACATCGTCGATCGCGCCACCGCGGCGCGGGCCATGATGGTGCCCATCATCGTCATTCAGGGCATCCTGCTCATGCTCGTGGGCACCGGCGCGGTCGCCTCCACGCTGGCCCGCGAGCGCGAGGGGCGTCTGCTCGACTATCACCGCATGACGCCGATGTCGCCCGTGAGCAAGATTCTCGGCTTCCTCTTCGGGCTGCCCGCTCGTGAGTACTTCCTCTTCGCCCTCACGCTTCCGTTTCTCGGCTTCGCGGTGGTGGTGGGTGAGTTTCCGCTTGACCGACTGGTCAAGTTCTACAGCGTGTTCTTCACGTCGGTGTGGATGTACCACATGACGGGCATGGTGGCGGGCATGGCGTCGAGCAAGCCGCGATTCGCCTCCATGATGACCCAGGGCATGGTGGTCATGCTCTACTTCGTGCTGCCTCAACTGTCGATGGCGGGACTGACGTTCTTCGAGTTCCTCACCATCCGACCTGTGTTCTTCGGCATGCTGGCGGATGAACTTTCCGCGCGCGGGCAGGCCGGCATGGTGGCCGATCCGTCCTGGTACCACGATGTGCCCTTCTTCGCGGGCACCGTGGGAGCGTGGACGTACACCATGCTGGTGCAGGGGTTCTTCCTCGCCGCCATGTTCATCGTCGTCCACCGCAAGTGGCGCGACGACCGGCTGCATCCCAGCTCCAAGGTGGGAGCGGTCGCGTTCTACGCCGGCACCATGCTGCTGCTGCTGGGCAACCTCTGGCCCATTCTCTCCAACCCGGAAGTCTTCGAGGACCTCGTCAACCGCCTGCCCATGATGCGCAGCGGCTATCGCGGCATGCGCCGTCCCGTTGAGGACATCGAACCGATCCGCATCGTGACGCCCATCATCTTCACGGCCATGCTCATCATGGGGCTGGTGCTGCTGCTGCTGATCAACGTCATCACGCCCTCGCGGGAGACGACGCTCAAGGGCATCCGCCGCCGCCGCAAGCTCAACCTCCCGCGCGTGCCGTTCAACAGCGACGCCGCCTCATCGCGGCTGGCCACGCTGTCGATGCTGGCCGTCGCCATGCTGCTGTGGGTGACGGTCGTCTGGCTGGCGCGCGGTTCGGGCATCGACGGCGGCGTGATCGCCGCCCTGCCGGGACCGGCCGCTTGGGTTCCGCCGCTGCTGCTCTTCGCCTCGGTGTTTCTCTTCGTGCAGGCGGTGCGCGAACGGTTCGACGGGCGCGTGTTCCTCATTTCCGCCTTTCTGCTGTGGATGCTGCCGTTCTTCGCATCGACGATCCTCTTCGCCGCGGCGGAACTGTGGGTCACGGGCGCCTATGTGATGCTGCCCTTCCCGCCCGCGGCGGCGTTCTTCTCGGTCTACCACTTCTTCGAGCAGGCGGTCCCGGCGGGCGACGGCGCCATCACGCTGCTGCCCGAGCCGATCCACTCCGAGCTGCCGATGCTGGCTTGGCTGGGTGCGGGCTTCTACGCGGCCCTGGCGCTCGTGATGCAGTGGGAGCTGCACCGCTGGCGGTCCACGGTCGATACCGAGCATCTGCCCACGGCGTCGATCTCCGCCTCCATCGCTTCCGCCCCGGCGTCAGGGTGAGGTTGGCTGCTTCAACGGCCGCGCAAGCAGCGGCTCATCGAGCTCCTGACCGAGTCTGCGGCTCGGCGCGTGGCTGACGCTCATCCAGCCGCTCATGCCGGCGACGACGAGCAGCAGCACGAAGTTGGTCTGAAGGATCAGCGACATGCGGGGGTGGAGCAGGTCCATTTCGGCCTTGCTGACCGCGGCGCTGTCATGCTGTCCCGCTTGAGCCGCCGCCCAGTAACTTCGCAGGTGCCGATTGAAACGCGGCGCGAGCATGGCCGCGTGGATTATGAACAGGCCCGCGGCGAGCAGCGTGAGCGCCAGCCGCACGATGTTTCCCGGTCGTCGGAAGCGCGAGTCATCATCGCCCGCCGCCCGCCGCGCCGCGATCGAGGCGATCAGCCAGAGCAAGGTGAGGGGAACGAGCGCGAATTGCGCAAAGTCCGCCGCGGTGAACACACGCTCCAGGATCTTTCCCGACGCCAGCAGCCCATGGGCTTTCGGATCGCCGGGCTGGAACGCCTCGTACGCCGGGATGGCGATGTGCAGATCGGGCAGAGTGGCGAAGACGAACGCCGCTGTGACGCCCGCCGCCCCGAGGGCGGTGATCCACAGCGTGAGACAGAGCGCGAACAGCATGGAAGCCAGCGAGGCGATGCGGCTGGTCATGTCATGCTCCCGGTGGACCGATCGGTGGCGTGGGCGTCCCGCCTGAAGTTGAGTGGCACAGGCGTCTCGCCTGTGATCGATCGATGGCGGGGCGAACGAGGTCGATTCCGGAGCGAGCGGGCGCCCTGTTTCACCGCGCCTCCATCTCAACGGGTTTGCCTTCCGACCACGTCGAGCCATCCGCCCATTCCTCGCGCTTCCAGATAGGGGCCTCGACCTTGAGTCGGTCAATGAGGAACCGGCAGGCGTCGAACGCCGCGGCCCGGTGGCCGGTGACGACCTGGACCAGCACGCTCGCCTCGCCCACCGGCACCTCGTCGACGGCGTGGTGAACCCGCACGGCCAGGCAGCCGAACTGTTCCACCGCCCGCGCGGCGAGGTCGCGCAGCACGCGCTCGGCCATGGGGCGGTAGCACTCGTAGGACAATCGTCGCAGCGGGCCGTGGGTGGGATGGGTTTCATCCCGTGTGCGACCGAGAAAGATGCACTCCGCGCCAGCCGGCTGGGGAAATGGCTCGATCGGCATCGGCTGGACCGGGCCGGTGATGAGCCGGATATCGAGGAACGGGGGTGAGACGGGCATGGCGCGGGATGGTACTCCGATCCGCGAGCGGGAGTACCCTTGGCCATGCCGGAAGGACTGCCGCTCGCCGCCACGATCGCCCCGCTGGGGCTGCCGCCTCGGGAGGGGTTGGCCGCCGCACGCTCACTGGGGGTGCGGGCCGTGCAGGTGAGCGCGACCCAGCCGGGACTGCGTCCGCGGGATCTGGACCAGGCGGCCCGGCGCGACCTGCTGGCCGCGCTGCGTCGGATGGAGCTGCTCCTGGCGGGGCTGGACCTGTGGATTCCCGCGGCCCACTTCGCCTCCCCGGCGGAAGTTGACCGCGCGGTGGATGCCGCGACCGCCGCCATCGAGCTGGCCGCGGACCTGGGCCGCGTGCCGGTGAGCGTGTCGCTGCCACCGCGAGGCGAGGGACCGGCGGAGGCGGCGGTGCAGACGCTCGCCCAACACGCCGAGCGGTTCGGCGTGGAGATCGCGGATCACGCGGCGGCGACCGCGCTGCGCGCTGGCGTCGGCGTGGGCATCGATCCGGCGATAGTGCTGGCGGCGGGAGACGACCCCGCCATGGCCGTGGCGTCGGTAGGCGGCGCGGGCGGACGGCTGGTGACCGCCCGGCTGGTGGACTTCACCACTGGCGCCATGCGCGCGCCGCTTGGCGAGCCGGACGGGCGGCTGGATGTGGTGTCGTATCGAGCGGCGCTCGATGTGGCGGGATACGCGCGGCCGGTGGTGATCGACGCCCGGCAGTGGCGCGACGCCGGAGGCGGCATCGCGCGAACCATGCAACTCTGGCAAGCAAAGACGGTGGTGGGCTGAAACATCGCCACAGGCGGGGACGCCTGTGCTGCTGCACTCGATCACAGGTGAGATGCCTGTGCCGCTGAACCATACTTCGGTTTCCACCGATCACACCGCGAGCGGCGTGTACTTCAGGTTGTGCGCCTCGGCGACCGGCTCGTTGGTGAGCAGACCCTTGTAGGTGTTGATGGCGTTGGCGAAATGCTTCGACCGGCGGGCCAGTTCCTCGGCGCCCAGATTGGCGAGCTTCACGGCCCACGGCAGCGTGGCGTTGGTGAGGGCCACGGTGCTGGTGCGGGCCACTGCGCCGGGCATGTTGCCCACGCAGTAGTGAACCACACCATCCACGGTGTAGACCGGCTTGGAGTGCGTGGTCACGCGGGCGGTCTCGACGCAGCCGCCCTGGTCGATGGCGACATCGACGATGACCGAGCCGGGCTTCATGAGTTTGAGGTCGTCACGCTTGATCAGGTGCGGCGCCTTGGCCCCGGGGATCAGCACCGCGCCGACGACCAGATCCGCCCACGCCAGGTGCTCGCGGATCGACTGGGGGTCGGAATAGATGGGCGTCACGTTGTCGGGCATGATGTCATCAAGCTGGCGGAGCCGCTCGATGTTGATGTCCATGATGACGACCTTGGCGCCCATGCCGCTGGCGACCTTGGCGGCGCAGGTGCCGACCACGCCGCCGCCGATGATGAGCACGTGGCCCGGCTCGACGCCCGGGACGCCCCCCAGCAGCACCCCTCGCCCGCCCCAGGGGCGCTCGAGGTACTTGGCGCCTTCCTGTACGGAGAGCTTGCCGGCCACCTCGCTCATGGGGGTGAGAAGGGGCAGGTGGCCGTGATCGTCCGTCAGCGTCTCGTAGGCGCACGAGATGCACTTCGTCTTCAGGCAGCCGGTCGTGAGCTTCTTGTCGGCGGCGTAGTGGAAGTAGGTGAAGACGATCTGGTTCTCGCGGATCATCTTCACTTCCGCCGGCTGGGGCTCCTTGACCTTGATGACCATGTCGGCCTTGCCCCAGACGGCGGCGGCGTCGGGGACGATCTTCGCCCCCGCCTTTACGTACTCCTCGTTGGAGAAGCCGCTGCCCAGCCCGGCGTCCTTCTGAACCAGCACGGTGTGACCCTTGGAGACGAGCACCTCCGCCCCGACGGGACGGAGGCCGACGCGATACTCATCCGCCTTCACTTCGGTGGGAACGCCGACAATCATGCCTGGGAATCCTGATGGGCGGGGAAACCAGCCCGGCCCGGGGGTGCGAGGGAAGGCGGATGATACCCCATCGACGCCAAAAGACAGCCCGAACCCGTCGTCCCGAATGGGGAACCGGCGGAATGACGCCGCGTCGAACACAGCCGAATGGCGACCGCTGGGCGGGGGTGGTCGTTTCTGGCGAGACGAGCCGTCAGCCAGACAGGCAGAGGGCATGGCACGTCCGCCTGTTTCTGCTACCATGCGGACTTCCGGTCCGGCGACCGCCCGGACGGCTGTCCAAGTCACCTGCGACGGGATGAAGGCGTGAAGGAAGGATTCATGAGTCGATCGACCCTGTGGCGTTGCGTGCTGGTGGGAGGGATGATGGCTGGCGGACTGCCGGGCGGCGCCGCCGTGGCCATGGCTCAGGACCAGGAAAACGAGGTGGTCCGGCGCGTCAACCAGCCGATTCTGCGCATGACCGAGGCCGCCAAGAGCTGGAAGATCCTCTTCGACGCCTTCCTCGACCTGACCAAGGCCCCCTCCGCCAGCGGACGCGCGGATGTGGGCTTCAACCTCAACACCATCCACCCTCGCATGTCGAACTGGAGCCAGGTGAGCGGCTGGGCGGAGACCAGCCCCTCGCTCGCCCAGGCGATTCTCACCGTGCGCGACCGAGTCGAGATCGGCCTGCCCTACGGCGACGACATCGACCAGCGCTACCGCAGCGCGGGCATTTACGCCGATCTCGCCGTCGATGGCAATCTGCGCGACCAGGACTTCGCCTATCTGCGCGTGATGGACACCATCGCGGCCTACGTGGCGGCGGAAACCTACCGGCTCTTCGAGGCCCAGCAGACGGAGCGCGCCCTCGATCTCGCCATCGCCCACCTGTACGTCGTCAACCAGCTGCTGCGGCGTGAGTTCCTCGTCGAGAAGATGCACGCCATGCGGCTGATGTCCGACTGCCTGGAGCTGCTGCGCGACCAGATGTTCACCTATTTCGACCAGTTCACGCTCCAGCAGTTCTCATCCGAGTCGTACAAGAGCGCCGACGGCAAGGAGCGCAAGGGCATTGCCTTTGAGCTGCCCTTCCTGCGGCTTGATCTGCTGCAGATGCCCGAGGGCGACCGGGTCGCCGCCAGCGTGCTGATTGACTCGGTGTTCGATCACAACACGCAGGAGGCCATTCCCGATCGCTTCGCCGACACGTTCGGCAAGATTCAGTCCGCCGATGCGCCCTTCACCATGTTCGGATCGCAGAAGCGGTGGAAGCTGGTTTCCCGTTTCCACGCCAGCCGCCTGGCCTCGCAGGATCAGTTGACGCTCGTCTACGACGACTGGTGGCGGCGCTGGAGCATCCGGGCGTGGCACCCGCTGCTCGAACTGACCCCGCAGTACCAGCGCACCAATCCCGTGCGGTTCGCGGTCGTCACCTATTCGCTGCGCGACCTGGCGGACATCTTCGTGCTGCGCCGTCAGCTGACGGCCGCCGCCAACGCCACGGCGGTCGCCGCGGGCATCTGCGGCTACCGCAAGCAGTTCGGCAACGAACCGGACGACCTGGAGAAGGTGTATACCACCTACGTCCGGCGCCGCAGCGACATGGACCCGTTCGACAAGGAAGGCAAGGGCTTCGGCTACCGCCGCGTCGCACGTCTCCAGGTCAACGCCGAGGCGCTGGATGACTTCGTCACCGTCACCGGCGGCCTGCTCTGGGCCAAGGGCAACGACCTCGCCAGCCAGCGAGGAGAGCGCCACTCGCGCGACGGCCTGACCGGCGACATCGTCTACTGGCCCCCCCTCCGCGTGCTGGCGCGGCAGCAGGGCCTGATGCGATGATCGACCGCGGGTAACCACCGGCGATCGACATCATCCAACCGATGCGGCGTCCCCTCGTCGCGTGAACGGATCTCACTCCCCGCGATCTCTCCATGCCCGATATCGAGCACGTCGTCATCATCGGCTCAGGCCCCGCGGGGTGGACCGCCGCCATCTACGCCGCCCGCGCGGGCATGCAGCCCCTCTGCTACATCGGCGTGCCCAAGCAGACGCCTTCGCTCGTGCTGCCCGGCGGCCAGCTCATGCTGACCACCGAGGTCGAGAACTACCCCGGCTTCCCGCACGGGGTGACCGGTCCCGAGATGATGGAAAAGTTCCAGCAGCAGGCGGAGCGCTTCGGCACCCGCGTGGTGGGGGAGGACATCGAGTCCTGCGACTTCTCCAGGCGGCCCTTCACCCTGCGAACCAGCGGCGGGGGAGAGGTGAAGACCCACGCCGTCATCATCGCCACCGGCGCCACCGCCAACTGGATCGGCCTGGAGAACGAGCAGCGACTCGCCCGTTCCGGCGGGGGCGTCAGCGCCTGCGCCGTGTGCGACGGCGCGCTGCCCGCCTTCCGCAACCAGCCGCTGGCCGTGGTGGGCGGCGGCGACACCGCCATGGAAGAGGCCAGCTACCTCGCCAGGTTCGGCTCGCGCATCCACATCATCCACCGCCGCGATGAACTGCGGGCCTCCAAGGCCATGCAGGAGCGCGTCAGAAAACTCCCCAACGTCCAGTTTCACTGGAACACCGTCGTCACCGACGTGCTCGGAGAATCCAGCATCACGGGGCTGCGGCTCAGGGACACCAGGACCGGCGCGGAATCCACTCTGGACGTGAAAGGGCTGTTCGTCGCCATCGGCCACACGCCCGCGACGGGGTTCCTCCGGGGCTCCGGCATCGAGTTGGACGACAAGGGATACATCGCCCTCAGGCACCGCGACAGCCGCACCAACATCGAAGGCGTCTTCGCCGCCGGCGACGTGGCCGACTCGGTCTACCGCCAGGCCATCACCGCCGCCGGCATGGGCTGCATGGCCGCCCTCGACGCGGAGCGATGGCTCGCGGCGCAGGGCTGACGCCTGTTTCCCGCACCTCTCGCCTCGGCGCCGGGTTCTAGTCCTCCGCCCGTTCCCCGTCGGGCGCCATCTTCACGATCCGAGGGTCGAAGCGAGCGATCACATCCACGAGGTCGCTCTGGCTGGCCATCACTTCATCGATGTCCTTGTAGGCGAAGGGCGCCTCATCCAGCCCCGCGCTGATGAGATGCACGTCACGCTCGCGCAGAAGCCGCTTCGCCTCTGACCACGAGCACTGGTTTCGAGCGGCGGTGCGCGACATCGCCCGCCCCGCGCCATGCGAGGCGGAATACAGCGACGCCGCGTTGCCCCGCCCGCGAACGAGGTAGCCGGGGCTGGCCATCGAACCGGGAATGATGCCCAGCACGCCGCGCCCCGCGGGCGTGGCGCCCTTGCGGTGGATGATGATTCGGCGGGAGGCGGAGGAAGGACTGAGAGGTGAGCCACCAGCCACCAAGGGGTTGGAGGCGTCAGGCACCTTGCACAAGGCATCGAAGCAAGACGCCGGGTCGAATCCCCCTCTGACAGTTGATGTCGCACTGCTGGTCGCTGGTGGCTCGCCCCTCACACCTTCCCTGGTGGCTGATGGCTCACTCCTCACTCCTCCCCGCTCCGCCTCCCACGCGAAGTTGTGGTGATTCTCCACGTCCAGCAGAACGTCGGCCCCAAGATGCTTTGCGATCCGGCGGTGGATGACGGCGTGATTCGCCGCGGCGTAGCGCCCCATCAGGTGCATCGCCTGCCAGTATTCCTGCCCGGCGTGGGAATCGAGATCGAGCCACGCCAGGTGCTTCAGGTGCTTGGGCAGTTCGGGGTGGGCGTCCATGGCGATCCTCGAGTAATACGCCGCCACCTGCGCTCCCACGCCGCGCGACCCGCTGTGCGACAGCAGTGCGACGTATCGCCCGGGCTCCAACCCCACGTCCGCACGGTCCAGCGTGAGCAGCCCGAACTCAACGAAGTGGTTGCCCGACCCGCTCGTCCCCAGCTGATCCCACGCCTTGCGCTGGTGTTGCGACGTCACCGGAGAGCACGACCAGTCGGGGTCATCCATCACGTCGTGCTCGTTGGGCTGGCGAAAGGTTGCGCCCATGCCGAAGCGCGTCTCCGTCTCGATGGCGCCGATCAGGCGGTCGATCTGACCCTTCAGCGCGCTGACAGGCAGATCGAGCACCGTCATCTTCATGCGGCAGGCGATATCCACGCCCACGGCGTAGGGAATCACGGCATTGTCAACCGCCAGCACACCGCCGATCGGCAACCCGTAGCCCAGGTGCGCATCCGGCATCAGCGCCCCGGCCACCGCCACAGGCAACTGACAGGCGTTCACCATCTGCTCGATCGACGCGGCGTCAAGATTCTCGCCCCACTGCCTCCACGGAGCGGGGGTTTCACGCGGGATGAACCGGCCGGCTTCGGCGGTGTGGGTGGAGTGCGGCCCATGTCCCGGCACAAGCGCCCGCGCCAGCGGACCAAAGACCGAATCCGCAACGAACCCATGCGGGGCGGCCAGCACCTCGCGCAGCCGCGCCCGGATCTCCGGCGTGCTCAGCCCGGCGTCAGACGCCAGCCCCGCGGCGATCTGAGCCGCCTTGATGGCCGCTCCCTTCGGCACGCCCAGATTGATGAGTTCACGGGTCTTCATGGGTGAGTCCGGGGAGTCGGTCCGCTCGTGCGCGGCGCATCGTATCGGCTGTGCGCGGGCGTGATTGATCGACGAAAGCGCCGGTCATACAGTTGGCCCTTCCGGTTCTCTCGGGCGAGTACCTAAGTGGCCAACAGGGGCAGACTGTAAATCTGCTGGCATACGCCTTCGGGGGTTCGAATCCCTCCTCGCCCATTGAGCCAGCGGCCAGACGACAGGAGTCAGAAACCGCATGACTCATGGCCTGCCGCCGGCGGTCTTGGTTGATCGATGACCGCTGACCACCGCGGCTACCGCTCCTTGGCGTGGCCGTGGCGGTCTTCCTTGCGTCGCTGCTCGCGGTGGGAAGGATCCATGCGGCTGGCGCCGCGGGGAGCTCCTCCCTGGTGGGCGCCGGCGGGTCCGCCCTTGCTGAACTTCGGAGCGGATGTGCCGCCCTTGGCGGTGGATGACATCTTGCCCTGTCCGCCGCGGGTGTTGCCTTTGCCTTTGCCGCTTGGCATGGGTGGCCTCCTGATGAGGATGATCGTCGCCGCATTCGTCGCCACGCTCTCTCCGCGCCGACTCGCCTGGAAGGCGTGGTCACCTGTGATGCGGCCAGCAGGACGGTAGCATGGCCGCGGTGATCACGTGCGGCGGCGGGTGAGAGGAAGAATCCGCGATCACGGCCTGCGCCGGTCGCTTCTGCTGTTGGCTGGCGGCGATTCGGCTGATGCCGAATGCCCTCACCGTCTCGGCGACCGGCGGTGGCCTGTCCGTTGACGACTGCGTTTCAACGATTGACTGTCAGGTTGGCCCCGGGGTGTTGGGGGCGCTCACGCCCCGCGTTTGATGGCGGCGGCACCATGCACGAGCGGTTTCCACCACCACTCATTCATCTGGTACCACTTGATGGTTTCGGCCAGGGCGCGGGGCCATTCGGTGCGTTCGGGCGACCAGCCGAGTTCGCGGGTGATCTTCGAGCCGTCCATCCCCGGGCGGGTGGGTTCGCTGGACTTCTCGGGCACAGTGTCGATGCGGGCGTCCTCGATGCACAGCAGGGCGACGGTTTCCTCCAGCAGGGCGAGGTCGCTCTGCACCATCCCGGCGGTGACGTTGTAGACCTGACCCGGCTCACCCTTCTCCAGGGCCGCCAGGATGGCGGCGCAGTGGTCGGCCACGTGGAGCCAGTCGCGGCGCGTGCGGCCGTCGCCCGGGACCGCGGCCCGGCCCCGCTCCAGCAGGGCGATGATGACGCGCGGCAGCAGGCAGCCGGGCGACTGGTTCGGACCCATGGTCCGGGCGCCGCGCGTCACCACGACCGGCAGTGAGAACGTGGCGGCATAGGACAGGGCGAGCAGATCGCCGGCGGCGCGGGTGGCGGCCCAGGGCGTGCGGGGGTGCAGCGGGGAGTCCTCGGTGAACGTGGTCGAGCTGTCATTGAGCGGAAGGCGCCCGTAGACCTCCTCCGTGGAGACCTGTACGAAGCGGCGGATGCCGGGCGCCTCGCGGCAGCAGTCGAGCAGGTGCTGCACGCCCGCGACATTGACGGCGGTCATGTGCCCGACATCCGGCTCCACGCCATGCACCGGGTTGTCGGAGGCGAAGTTGACCACCCCGTCGCACTTGCGCAGCACGCGGGTCAGTTCGGCTCGATTGCGCAGGTCGGCCTGAATGACGACGTGCCCTTCATCGCCTTCAAGTTCGACCAGGTTGGACAGCATGCCGCCGTGGGTGAGCGCGTCGTAGGTGACGACGCGCCATCGCGGACGCTCGCGTCGGAGCAGGCGCACGAAGTGGCTGCCGAGGAATCCGGCGCCGCCCGTCACCAGGATGGTGCGGTCCCACGAACGCAGGGTCGTGTCTCCCGATGGGTCCACGCGCCGCCTCCCCCGGGAAGGCCATGCCTCGAGGCGGCCGGATTGGATCGGTTGTTCCGGGCATGGAAAGAAGTACGGACTGTGCGGGATGAGCCAACCCAGGCCCGCGCAGACGGTATGACCGTCAGGGTTGACCGCTGACGGACGCCCCGGGGGCCGGGGCGGGGAGAGCGGCGTGGGTGCGTCGAATCGAGAGGCACCCCCTCGTCAAGCAGGGGCGGATCGTGTATAACGGGGTTGGACGGAAGCCGTTCCAGTCGTCAAAGGAGTTCTGCGATGCGTGCCACGAATCAGACATCCCGTCGCGGTCGTTCCCGCCGCCAGTTCCTCGCCCAGACCGCCTTCGCCGGGGCCGCCGCGCTGGTGGGAGCGCGGGCGTCGTCGTCGGTGCTGAACATGCCGGTGCTGCGCGCCAAGCCGCGCGTGAAGCTGGGGAAGGGTGATCCGATCCGCATCGCGGTGATCGGGCCGGGGGGCATGGGCAAGGGTCACGTGGGTGCGTTCCTGAACTTCAACAAGACCGGGCGCGAGAGCGTCCACATCGTGGCGCTGGCCGACTGCTGCTCGGTGCAGGTGGCGGACGCGATGAAGATGGTCGAGCGCGACCAGACCAGCGTTCAGTGCCAGGGCTACGCGGACTACCGCGAGGTGCTCAAGCGGGACGACGTTCACGCGGTGCTGATCGCCTCGCCCGAGCACTGGCACGCGCAGATGACGATCGACGCCATCCACGCGGGCAAGGACGTGTACTGCGAGAAGCCGATGACGCTCCGGCTGCCCGAGGCCCTCAAGGTGCGCGAGGTGCAGAACGCCAATCCCGACGTGCTGGTGCAGATCGGCACGCAGAAGATGATGCTTCCCAAGTACAACGAGGCGATGAAGCTGGTCGCCGCCGGCGCCATCGGAAAGCCCACCTTCAGCCAGACCTCCTACTGCCGCAACTCGAAGGACGGCGAGTGGCTCTACTACGCCATCGACAAGCGCATCAAGCCGGGCGAGACCATCGACTGGGACGCCTGGTGCGGCCAGCTCGGCCCCCGTCCGTGGAACCACGAGATCTACCACCGGTGGCGCCGCTACAAGGACTTCTCCACCGGCATCATGGGCGACCTGCTGGTTCACGAGATCACGCCGCTGATGATGGCCCTCAACGTCGGTTGGCCCACCAAGGTGCAGGGCATCGGCGGGCACTACATCGACAAGAAGATGGAGAACCACGACCAGGTCAACCTGACCGTGCAGTTTGAGAAGGAGCACACCATGATCGTGGCCGGCTCCACCTGCAACGATCAGGGGCTGGAGACCATGATCCGCGGCCACAAGGCCACCATGTACCTGGGCGGCAACAACGTGGTCATCCGTCCGCAGCGCATCTACGTCGATGAGATCGAGGAGCAGACCGTCAACTGCCCCAACATCAGCAACGACCAGGATGAACTGCGGCTCAACTGGCTGCACTGCATCCGCACCCGCGAGCCCGTCAAGAGCCCGGTCGAGTTCGCCACGCAGGTCATGGTGATCGTCGATCTCGCCACCCGCAGCGCGTGGGAGAACAAGACCTTCACCTTCGACCCCGAGACGCACACGACGCACGCGGCGTGATCACCGTCCGCCTGGCGACGCACGCCATGGGCGCCCGCTTCGAGTTCGTCCTGATGGGCGAGCGCGAGGCGCTGCTGCGCGCCGCGGGTGAAGAGGCGCTCGACGAGATCACGCTCTGGCATCGGCGCCTGAGCATCTTCGACCGCGCCAGCACGATCTCGGCCGTCAATGCGCGGGCGGCGCACGAGCCCGTGCCCGTGGATGCGGAAACCTTCGAATTGCTGGACCGCTGTGCGGCGCTGACGGAGCGGACCGGCGGGGCGTTCGACATCACCATCGGGGCGGCGATGGCCCGGTGGGGATTCCGCGAAGCGTCCCCCCTCGGTCGCTCGACGGCTCCGTCACTTGATGACTCGGTCCCTCGGCGCCGAGATGAACCCGCCCGGCCGCTCCTGCTCAATCCCGCCGCCCGCACGATTGCATTCACCTCGCCCGGCGTCGCCGTCGATCTCGGCGGCGTCGGAAAGGGCTGGGCCCTGGACCGCGCCGCCTCGCTGCTGCGGGATCGCGGCGTCGCCCATGCGCTGCTGCACGGCGGAACCAGCAGCGCCATCGCCATCGGCGCGCCGCCGGGGGCTGACGGCTGGAGAATCGCGGTGCGCCGCCCCGATGGTGACGATGCATCCGCGCTCGCCCGCGTCTTCCTGCGGGACGCCGCCCTGGGCGTCTCCGCGCCGCATGGACGAACGATTCGAGACGCGGAAGGGGCGTCTCGCGGTCACATCATCGACCCTCGCACGGGTGAGCCGACAGGCGGGGCGCTGCTCGCGGCGGTGGTTGGTCCATCCGCCACGGATGCCGACGCCTGGTCCACCGCGCTCATCGTGCTGGGCGAGCGGCCTGATTCGCTGCCGCCCTCCTACGCTTCGATCATCCTCGCCCCGGACGGCGAAGGCCGCATCCAGGGCGACTTTCACGGAATCATTGATGCTTCGCACGGGTCCAACCCGGCGGGCGGGTTTCAGGAGTGACCATGCGACCACACGATCGACGGACGTTTCTCACCACCACCGCGGGGGGCATGGCCGCCCTGGCGCTCGGGCCGATGGTGGAGCCGCTGCTGGCCTCGCCGCTTCGGGCGCCTCGGTCGATCGGCGTGATCGGCATGGGGCGGCAGGGACGCGCGATCGTCGCCGAACTGCAGAAGATCGGCAACGTCACCATCGCGGCCGTGTGCGACACGGAAGAAGGCCGCCTGAGCACCGCCGTGCGCCGCGCCGCGGGGGCTCAGCCGTACGCCGATCACCGCGCGTTGCTTGACAAGGCGACCGTGGACGCCGTCATCATCGCCACACCCACGCACCAGCACAAGGACATCGCGCTCGCGGCCATCCAGGCGGGTAAACACGTGTACTGCGAAAGTCCGCTGGCCCACACCATCGAAGACGCGAAGGCCATCGCCAAGGCGGCGCAGGGGCTCAAGACCACGTTCATGGTCGGCATGCAGGGACGGTCGAACCCTATCTACAAACTCGCCTGGACATTCGTCCGCTCCGGTTCGATCCGCGACTTCGTGCGCATGCGGGGTCAATACCACCGCAAGACGACCTGGCGCAACCCCGCGCCCGACGCGGCGCGGGAAAAGGCCGCCAACTGGCAGCTCGATCCGGCCGTCTCCATCGGGCTGGCCGGCGAGTTCGGCACGCAGCAGTTCGACGTGTTCAACTGGTACTTCAACCGCTACCCGAAGTCAGTCCGCGGGGCCGGCGCCATCCGCATCCACCAGGACGGGCGCGAAGTCTTCGACACCATCCGCTGCACGCTCGATTACGGCGATGGCGTGTTCCTTGACTATGACGCTACGCTCGGCAACTCGTACGAAGGCACGCACGAGCTCATGTACGGCAGCATGGGCACCGTCAAGCTCACCTGGACGCACGGCTGGCTGTTCAAGGAGGCCGACGCGCCCACCCAGGGCTGGGAGGTCTACGCCAACCGGCAGACATTCCACAACGAGGAGGGCATCACGCTCATCGCTGACGCCACCCAGCTGGCCTCGCAGGGGCGGCTGAAGGAAGGCGTCGGTCTCCCGCATGATTCGCTGCACTACGCGCTGGCGGACTTCCTGAAGTGCATTGAGGAAGGCCGCACCCCGCCCACGACGGCGGACGAGGGGATGCGAGCCGCCGCCGTCGGCATCCTGGCGAACCAGGCGATCGTCACCGGCGGCGAGGTGGCGATTGATGAGGCCCGCTTGACAACGTGATCGCTTTGCGCCCTCTGTGGTGAATCTCATGCCGCACCTGAAACTTCGTCACTTCGCCCTTGGCGCCCGGCTGGGGATGATCGGCTTCGTGCTGGCCCTGGCGGGCGGGTACCTGCTCGCCTCGTATTTGCACATGGTCGAGCACTACCAGAACCGCGACGGGCGGCCTGGCATGTCGTTCACTGATGTCAAGAGCGCGTATCACGGCGCCACCGTGCCCTCGCCGCTGCTGACCGCCCTGAGGCGGAACCATCCGCCCGAGATGCCCGCCGGGGATCGCGCTGAACTGCTCCGCTGGCTGGAAGGCGGCAACGCCGCGGCGAACTACGACAACCCGGACTTCGGCGATTTCTCACCCAAGGAGCTTCTCGACACGCACTGCGTTTCGTGTCACGCAGGCGCCGCCGAGCGCGGGGCGGGGTTGTCGCTGCGGAACTGGCCGGAAGTGCAGAAGGTCGCCTTCTCGGTGGAGGTGTTTCCCACCGACAGAAAGATCCTGCTCGCCTCGCTGCATGCCCATGCCAGCACGATGGGGGCGATCGGGCTGGTCGTCGCGCTGCTGGCGCTGCTGACTTCGTGGCCGCGCTGGTTGACGGGGGGGCTGGTTCTCCTCGCGGGTCTGGGGCTGGCCGTGGATGTCGGTTCGTGGTGGCCGGCGCGGAGCAATGAGGCCTTCGTGTATGGAATCGTCGCGGGCGGCGTGACGCACTCGACTTCGATGGCGGCCCTCATGCTCCTGATCGTCGTCGATCTGCTGCGGCCGGGGCTGACGACGAAGGCGGGGTGAAGCGCCGTCCGCAAGTGGCGTGTGCTGGTGAATGCGGAGTCGCCGGGACCGCGCGGTTTCGCTGTCACCGGTCGGGGCCTGCGAACTGTCCGCCCCGGATCAGTCCCGCGATGGCCGCGATGTCGGGCGAAGGGGGGCGGTCCGCCGTCAGCCGGGGCACGAGGGCGCGAACGGTCTTGTACACCCGCTCGACGCCCGCTCCTGAGCGAAGGGGTCGCTGGTACTCCATCGCCTCGGTCATCACCAGCAGTTCGACGGCGATGACCTGCGTGGCCAGATCGACCGCCAGGCGCGCCTGTCGCGCCGAGGTGGCGCCCATCGAGTTGTAATCCTCGATTCCGGCGGACGTGGGAATGTTGCCCACGCTGGCGGGGAACGCAAGCGTCATCAGTTCGTTGCAGCAGGCCGCGGCCGTGTACTGGGCGATCATGAGCCCCGAGTGAAGACCCGGCTGCGGGCTGAGATAGATGTTGACGGGGTTCTCGCTGTCGCTGGCGGTGAGCAGCCAGTTGATGCGCCGCTCGGCGACGCCCGCCACGTGGCACAGGGCGATCTTGAGCGAGTCCAGGGCGATGGCCAGGGGCATGCCGTGAAAGTTGCCGCCGGAGAGAAACGCGGGTGGGCCGCCCTCTCCGGCGAAGACAAGCGGATTGTCCGTCACCGCGCCCAGTTCTCGCTCGAACACGCCGCGCACGTGCTCGATGGCGTCAACCGCGGCGCCCAGCACGACGGGTGCGGCCCGCAGGCAGTACGGATCCTGCACGCGCGGATCATCCACGCGGTGGGCGTCGAGAATCGTCGAACCGCGCAGCATGTCGCGCACGCGGGCGGCGACGGCTCTCTGGCCGGGCTGCCGCCTCGCTTCGTGCAGTCGATCATCGAGGAAGGCGTCGGTGGCGCGGCAGGCGTCGATGGCGATGGCCAGCCCGGCGACGGCGGCGTCAAGCAGACGCCGGGTGTCGATGATCGCCAGGGCGCCCAGCGCGGTCATCAGGTGCGTGCCGTTGATGAGGGCCAGCCCCTCCTTCGCCTCCAATGCGAGCGGCTTGAGCCCGACGAGACGAAGCGCCTCACCGCCGGGCAGCGCGGCGGCCGATGAGCCGTCCGGGTGATCGGCGATGGTCGCTTCGCCTTCGCCGATCAGCACCAGCGCCAGGTGGGCGAGGGGGGCGAGGTCGCCGGAAGCGCCGACGGAGCCGCGGCAGGGGATGACGGGCGTGATGTGACGGTTGAGCATGCCCAGGAGCGCCTCGGCCAGTTCCGTGCGCACGCCGGAACGCCCCCGCGCCAGACCGGCGGCGAGGATGAGCATCATGGCGCGCACCACCTCGACGGGAAGCGGTTCGCCCACTCCCGCCGCGTGGGAGCGGATGAGGTTGCGCTGCACCTCACGGACCTCGTGCGGCTCAATGCGGCGGCGAGAGAGCGATCCGAAGCCGGTGTTGAGGCCGTAGATGGCCTGGGGGCCGCGGGCCGCGGCATCGACGCCTTGACGGGCGCCATCCAGCCGCGCACGGGCGGCGGGATCCAGCGATACCGGGCGGGCGCGTCGCGCCACCTGCTCAACCTCGTCGAATGTGAGCGGCGCCCCGGTCAGCACAAGCGGGGGAAGGTGCGGCGGGGAAGACGTGACGGAAGTCGATGCAGGCATGGGGGAACCATATCGCGGTTGTGGCGAAGCGTGGGTCGCGCAGACGGGCGGAAGGATGTGCGTACCAGTGATGGATCGCGGGCGGAGAGGCGATGGGCGGATTCTCAGCGAAACGCGACCCTCCCAAGTGAGCCGCGACCCTCCCAAGTGAGCCGCGACCATCCCAAGTGAGCCGCGACCCTCCCAAGTGAAACGCGACCCTCCCAAGTGAAACGCGACCCTCCCAAGTGAGCCGCGACCCTCCCAAGTGAGCCGCGACCGTGAGGGAGCGGTCCGCCCTCCGGCTCTGGTCGTTCGCGCATCGCCCTGCAACAATGGCGCATGAGGCGAGCGGCGTCGACCTTCATCGTGGTGATGCTGCTGGCGCTGGGCGCAATCGTGACCGGAATGCTCACGGGCGGCTGGATGCGGGGCTGGGCGGGCGGAGAGGCGCCAACGGTGGGCCTGGCGACCTCGCCTGGTGCGGCAGGTGCGGCTGCGGTCGCCCTGATGGGGCTGCTGGGGACGATCGCCATTGGCGTCGGACGTGCCGGACCGCGACATGCCGGCTGGGTCTTGGCGGGAGTGGGTTTGCTGGCGTGGGCCTCGCGCACGGGTACGGCGGCGGACCTGGAGCGACTGGAGGGGGCGCGGATCGCCGTCGCGGCGGAGGGAATGCTGTGGGCCGCGCTGCTCGCCGCATGGACGATGGCGGTGCGGCGGCTGGAGTCCGGACGCGTGGTCAGTCGGGCGGTCGGACCGGGCAGGGTGGTGGGGCTGTTCCTCGGAGGAGCGGTGACGATAACCGTGTCGCTGGCGATGGTCTGGCTCGTCGCACGCACGGGCCTGAAGGGGCAGACGCTCGCGGCGACGACCATCGGTGGACTGTTCGGCGTGACGGCGGGCATCGCGGCGGGGGGGCGCCCCCGGTTGGGCGCCGCGTGGACGGCGGCGGCGGGGGGGTTGGCGTTCGCGGCGGCCGCCCTGATTCCGCATCTCGCCGAAGCGGAATGGTTCATCCCCCTGCTTCGACCGATGCCGGGCGACTACGCGGCCGGGGCGATGCTGGGCGGCTCGCTGGGACTGGCGTGGGCAGGCACGCTGCTTTCGCCGACCCCGGAAGGCGCGGGCGGTTCTCATGCCGCCTGACCGACCTCATCCGACGGCGCGGGGTAACGACTGCCGCGATTCCGCATCCAATCAACGCGGCGCGTCGAAGCGCGTTTGGCCCGTCGAACCCCCGCCCCTATGCTTGGCTTTGGCCGGATTCCCGGTTTTCCGGAGGGAAGAGTCCCATCATGTCAACCCGGCTGCACAGCCAGTATCCCCCCCATGAGCCGCCCGTCGCCGGGCCGGTGTCCCTGCCCGACGTGCAGGGGGCCAGCGACCGCCGCCAGGTGTTCATCGACAAGGTGGGGGTGAAGGACGTGACCTACCCCGTCACGCTCAAGACGCCGTGCGGCAAGGGGCAGACCACGGTGGCGAAGATCAACATGTACGTCTCCCTGCCCGCGGAGCGGAAGGGGACGCACATGAGCCGCTTCCTCGAAGTGCTCAACGAGTACGCCGACGGCATCCGCCCGGATTCGATCGTGGAGATGTGCCGGTCATTGCGTCAGCGGCTGGATGCGGCCAACGCGCACTTGGAGATGGAGTTCACCTACTTCATCCGCAAGCTGGCCCCCGTGACCCAGCAGCCGGGGCTGATGGATTACACGGTGCGATTCATCTGCGAGGCCAACGGGGCGGACGACTTCATCATGAGTGTGACCGCCCCGGCCACGTCGCTCTGCCCGTGCTCGAAGGAAATCTCCACGTTCGGCGCCCACAACCAGCGGTGCCTCATCACGGCCGACGTGCGATTCAGCGGGTCGATGTGGATCGAGGATCTGGTGGAGCTGCTCGAAGCCAGCGCCAGTTGCGAGGTGTACTCGGTGCTCAAGCGGCCCGACGAGAAGTTCGTCACCGAAGAGGCGTACAACAACCCCAAGTTCGTCGAGGACATCGTCCGCGATCTGGCGGTGGCGCTCAACCGGGACGACCGCATCCTGTGGTACCACATCCGCAGCGAGAACTTCGAGTCAATCCATAGCCATAACGCCTACGCCGAGATCACCTTCGACAAGCGCGGTTGAATCGAGCCCCCGGACCCCCGGGCCAGCCGACGGCATCGTCCAACCGCCGGGCGGAAGGGACCGCATGTCGCCCATCACGCCAACCGTACTGGAAACGGATCGTCTGCTGCTGCGCCCGTTTACGCCGGAGGACGCGCCGGTGGTGCAGCGTTACGCCTCGGATCGGGAGGTGGCGCGCACCACGCTGAGCATTCCCCATCCGTACCCGGATGGAGCGGCGGCGGCCTGGATCGCCGGGCATGCCCGCGGCCTGGAGACCGGGCTCAACCCGATCTTCGCGATCACGCTCCGCGAAGGGGCGCAACTGATCGGCGCCATCGACCTGCGGCTCAACCCGGACCATCGCTGGGCCGAGGTGGGTTACGTCATCTACCGCCCGTGGTGGGGGGCGGGCTACGCCACCGAGGCGCTTCGGTCCGTGGTGCGACACGGCTTCGAGACCCTGGGGCTGCACCGCATCCACGCCCACCACTTTGGCAGCAATCCTGCGTCAGGCCGGGTGCTGGAGAAGGCGGGCATGAGGCGTGAAGGCGTGTGGCGCCAGCACATCTGCAAGTGGGGTGAGATGCTCGACGTAGTGCAGTACGGCCTGCTGCGCGCGGAGTGGGCGTCGGGTCAATTGTGAACGGACGGTTTGCATCGCGTGAGGATCGCGGATAGCGTTCGCCATCCTCGTGAGGGCCAGCATGACCGCGCCATCCTCCGCCACCGCCGCCAGTGTGACAGTCCTGCCGATCGTTCCGCCCGCCCCGCATTGGAGCGCGTGGTGGCCGCTGCTCCTGGGGCCGATCGGGATGGCCTGGTCGGCCATGACCGTGCTGGCGGACGCCCCGGTGCTGCAGGCCAAGCCGGTGCATGAAGTGGGCGCGATCGTGTTGACCGCCCTCGCCGCCCTGCTGTGCGTGACGCGGGCCATCTGCGGAAGGGAGCGGTTCTACATCCTTCTCGCCGCCGTCGCCTGCACCGTGCTGCTGCGCGAGATTCACTGGGACTGGACGACGAAGTTCGTGTACGCCTCGCTGGCCTCCATCGCGGTGTGGGCGTGGTTCTGGCGCGATTCGGTGACGCCCTGGCTGCGTCATCGCCACGCCACGCGCATCTGGCTCATCGCCGCGGCCATCACCTACGTGCTTTCGCAGATGATCGCCCGCCGGGTGCTCCAGCGGCTGGTGCCCGGCGATACCGTGATCTACCGGTTCATCGACGGCGTCTACGGCGACATGGAGGAAGTCGTCGAGAACATTGCCCACGTGCAACTGCTGGTGACGGTGACCATCGGCTCGTGGGTTCGAGCCGTGATACACTGAGGGCGATCATGTTCGCCCGCGCCTTGCGATTCGGCGTCCGGTTCACGACGGAGTTCACGCTTCGTGCGGCGCAGTTCGGGCTCATTCTCATCGCGGCGGCGGCGTTCACGCTGTACATCGCGGGTGTGCTGTCAGCCGAGTTGGTCCTCGCCATCGGGGCCGGGGCCGCGATGGCACTGACTTGGGCGGTCATTCTGTTCCTGGAGCGCATGTCCCGATCCGTCGCGGCGTCGGAATCGGAACGACGGCGACGACTGCTGCGCGCCGGCTTGTGTCCGAACTGTCGTTACGACATCCGCTTTCTGGTCGAGCCGCGCTGCCCGGAATGCGGACAACGCCTGGGAACGACGGCGCCGATCGTGGAAACGAGCCGGTAGCATTGAGAACAGGCCAACCTGACCCCCGCTTTCTTCAGGGGAGAGGAAGCAGGCCAGCGCCATCCGCGAAGGAAGGCGAATGATGCGGTTCACGTCTACTCCGGTTGAACGCTCCCAACGACCCACCCTACCGGCTGCGTCCACGCTTTCATGAGCGGGCTGTCCTTCGTGGGACGCGCCGGCGCGATGCTCGCCGTCACCACGGCGCGGACGTACAGCTCATCACCCTTCAGCGAGTACGAGGGGTTCAGCCCCTCGGCGATGGCCAGCACCGCGCCGACGTCCGCCGAGTAGCGCCGCGTCGTGCGCAGTTCGTTGCCGGCGGCGTCGCGGATTTCGATGGATGAGTCATCGAACACGCGGCGCGTTCCGATGAACCTCGTGGTGAACGCGACGGAGGCCCCTGTGGCAGGGTCGATCATCGGTTCGATGTCGATGGTCAGCGTGCGCGTGGTCGCGTCGAATCGCACGTCGCGCAGAGCGACGCCGGTGGAGGCGTAGAAGTCGCCCGCCTCGATTGACCTGATGAGCGACTCGGGCGTCAGGTGACGCGCGCGCACCATGATCCAGCCCCGTCCGGGGACCGATACGTCGCTGTCGCCCTCGCCGTGGTAGCTGTGGCTGTCGTCCGTGGCCAGCCCGTAGAGGGGCGCGGCGTTCAGACGCGCCAGCCGGATGGTGTTGGCGACGTCCCAGATCACCTCGGTCGAGGCGTGCTGCGCGTCGCCGGCGTTGTTGGTTCCGGTGTGACCGTTGAAGACTTCAAAGAAGCGCTCCTCGACCACCTCGGCGATCTCCTCCGCCGTGACCGCCCAGACGTAATTGGGGTGATTGAGATGGGCCAGGATCGGCTGGCCGGTGCGACGGGCCTGCTCCTCGATGGCCCGCAGATTGCGGCGCATCACGTCGGCCACGTCGGCGTCCGGATCGCCGCCGGTGCCCTGCGGCGTGATGAGATCACGCAGGTTGGCGGCGTTGATGTGAATGGGGATGCGTCCCAGCGCGTCCGTCACCTCCTGCGCCTGGATGAGCAGGAATCGGCCGCGCTCCTCCACCAGGGCGCGAAACTCGTTGAGCGGCTTGAGGCGCACTTCGAGCGGCGCCACAGCGCCGTCCGGCCCCGGCTCGCCCCCGCGCGTTTCGACCCAGTGGTCGCCGAAGCGGGCGCGATACTTGGCCAGCACGTCCCGTCCGCCGCGGCGCTCGATGTCCGCCACTTTCATCCATCGCATCCCCTGGCTGAGGATGTTGTGATCGGAGAGGGCGAGAAAGTCGTAGCCGTGCGCGCGGTACCACTCCGCGATCATCTCGGGGAAGTCATTGCCATCGCTCCACAGCGAGTGCGTATGCAGATTGCCCTTGAACCATCGCGGCGCGGGATCGGGCGGCACAGGATCACCGGGCGGGATTCCTCCCGTCGCCAGCGGCGCCAACCACAGAGACAGCAGCAGAACGGAGCACACCATCCGCGCAGCATACCAGACGACCACGCCTCACGCTTGCGAATCAACATCATGCGGCGGCGGCTCGCCATGCGCAACCGCCCAGCGCCTGGGCGCCGCCCCTGAAGTGCGAATCTTCGCCAACCGCGAATTTCTTTCCTCCGACGTTTCAGCCGTCCGTCGAGAGTTGACGGCGCCGCCGCGCGCCCGGACCTTGCGCTTCGCCGAACGGTGGAAGCGCTTCCAGTTCCACCGTTCCGTTCGTGACGTTTCGCTCCTTCGTTGGACGCCCTGCTCCCGCCGATTCGCTCCGCACAATCCCAGCCGCCCCGGTGGGTGCGTGACCCGGCGATTGAGACGGGTTCGTGTCCGTTTCCCGTTCCCCGTTCCCCGTTCCCTGTTCCTTCCTCCACGGCCTGCTCAATCGCCGGCTCACCCGCCCACCGATTCCAGTCGCGCATCAACCTGTCCAGGCGACGCATGGCGGCGCAACCCCGCACGACCACCGGAACACCGCTCGCCGTATCATCGTGAATGACCGGCACATCCGCCGACGCCGTCGACGCGCCCCGTCGCACCGCTGTCTTTCAGGCCCGTGGCCTGACGAAGGTGTATCAGATGGGCGAGGTGCGCGTGCACGCGCTGCGCGGCGTGGACGTGGACCTGTACGAGCACGAGTTCGTGGTGCTGCTGGGGCCGTCCGGAAGCGGCAAATCCACGCTGCTCAACATCCTGGGCGGGCTGGACGTGCCCACCGCGGGCACGGTGCGGTATCTCGACCACGACCTGACGCGGGATGACGACGCCGCGCTCACTCGCTACCGGCGTGAGCACGTCGGATTCGTGTTCCAGTTCTACAACCTGGTGCCGTCGCTGACCGCGCGTGAGAACGTGTCGCTGGTGACCGAGATCGCCGCCGACCCCATGAAGCCGGAGGATGCGCTGGAACTGGTCGGTCTGGGCGACCGGATGGACCACTTCCCCTCGCAGCTCTCGGGCGGCGAGCAGCAGCGCGTGGCCATCGCCCGCGCGGTGGCCAAGCGACCCTCGGTGCTGCTCTGCGATGAACCCACCGGCGCGCTGGACGTGACCACCGGCGTCCTGGTGCTTCAGGCCATTGAGCGCGTCAATCGTGAACTCGGCACCACGACCGCCGTCATCACGCACAACGCCACCATCGCCCGCATGGCCGATCGTGTGATCTCGCTGTCAGGCGGCCTCATCGCCTCGGTGCATGAGAACGTCATGCGCGTAGCGGCGAGCGACCTGGAGTGGTGACACGAGGCCATGAACGCACGCCGCGACCGTGAAGGAGCGGACCGACCGACCCGCATGACCGCGCTCAACCGCAAACTCGCCCGCGACCTGTCGCGCCTGCGCTGGCAGGTGCTGGCGATTGCGCTGGTGCTGGCCTCGGGCGTGGCGACGTTCACCATGTCGCTGACCGCGCTCGATTCGCTGCGGAACACGCGCGACGGCTACTTCGCCTCGTACCGATTCGGACACGTCTTCGCGCATCTTCGTCGCGCGCCGGACTCGCTGGCCAGGCGACTCGCCGACATTCCCGGCGTCTCGCGCGTCGAACCCCGCATCGTGTTTGACGTGAACCTGGACGTGGCCGACTTTCCCGAGCCGGTGGTGGGGCGGCTCATCTCGCTGCCCCGATCGGGCGAGCCCGCGCTCCACGCGCTCCACCTTCGATCCGGTCGCCTCCCCGATCCCGACCGCCGGGGCGAGGCGCTGGTGAGCGAGGCCTTCGCCGCCGCCCACGCGCTCAAACCGGGCGACACGCTTCGCGCCATCATCAACGGACGAATGCAGCGGCTGCGCATCGTCGGTGTCGCCCTGTCCCCCGAGTTCGTGTACGAGATCCGCGAGGGTGAAGTGCTGCCCGACAACAAGCGCTTCGGCGTGCTGTGGATGGGCGAGGATGATCTGGCCGCCGCCTTCGACCTGGCGGGGGCCTTCAACAACGTGGTCGTCTCGATCGGTCCCGGCGCGGTGGAGCAGGAAGTCATCCAGCGGCTGGACGCGCTGATCGAACCATTCGGCGGACTCGGCTCGTACGGGCGATCCGATCAGACGTCCGCCAAGTTCATCGCCGGAGAGCTCGATCAACTGCGCGCCATGGCGGTGATGGCTCCGGCGATCTTCCTGTCCGTGGCGGCCTTCCTGCTCAACATGGTGCTCTCGCGGTTGATCGGTACGCAGCGCGAGCAGATCGCCATTCTGCGCGCCTTCGGCTACTCCGGGGGCGAGGTGGCGCGTCATTACCTGGGATTCATGCTCGCCATCGTGCTGACGGGCGTGGCCATCGGCACGGCGGCCGGTGCGTGGATGGGCCAGGGGCTGACGGTGATGTACGCCCGCTTCTTCCGCTTTCCGCTGCTGGCGTACGACTTCGATCCGAAGGTGCCGATGATGGCGGCGCTGGTGAGCATCGGCGCCGGGCTGGTCGGCACGCTGCGCCCGCTGCGCCGCGTGGCGGCGCTCCCCCCAGCCGAAGCCATGCGCCCACCCGCGCCCGGCGTCTACAGGCCAACGGCGCTCGAGCGCCTCGGGCTGCAGCGGTGGATGACCGCCGGTTCGCGCATGGTGGTCCGTTCGCTGGAGCGCGAGCCGATTCGCGCCGGGCTGACCATGCTGGGCATCGCCATGGCGGTGGGGGTGCTGGTGCTGGGACAGTTCGCGCTGGACGCCATCAACTACGTGCTGGATTTTCAGTTCGCGCGCGTGCAGCGCCAGCACCTGATGGTCAGCACCAGCGAAGTCGTCCCCTCGCGCGCCGTGAGCGAGCTGCGGGCCATGCCGGGCGTGCGCCGGGTGGAGCCCTTTCGCGCGGTGGCGGGTCGGTTCATCCACGGACACTACTCGGAGCGGCAGGGGCTGATCGGGCTGTCGTCGGATCACGATCTCTTCGTCCCCCGCGCCGAGGATGGTTCGCGCGTCGTCCTGCCGGATGAGGGGCTGGTGCTCTCGGACAAGCTGGCCGAACGGCTGCGCGCCGGGGTTGGCGACATCGTGCGCCTGGAGGTGCTGGACGGCCGGCGACCCGTCATCGAAGCCCCGGTGGCGTCGATCGTGACCGACTTCACGGGCACGAGCGCGTACATGGATATCCGCTCCCTGCGCCGACTGCTGCGCGAGGGCGACACCGTTTCCGGGGCCTTTCTCGCCGTGGACCCGTTGATGCAGGCGGACCTGTACGCCCGGCTCAAGCTCACTCCCGGCGTGGCCAGCGTGGTGGTGCGCGAGGCGGCGGTGAAGTCCTTCCGCGAAACCATCGCGGAGAACCTGCTCCGCATGCGGACATTCAACGTGTTCTTCGCCTGCATCATCGCCTTCGGCGTGGTGTACAACAGCGCCCGCATCACGCTGGCGGAGCGCAGCCGCGAACTGGCCACGCTGCGGGTCATCGGCTTCACGCGGGCCGAGGTGTCGGCGATTCTGCTGGGCGAACTGGGCGTGCTGACCGCCATCGCGCTGCCCGTGGGCATGGTGATCGGGTACGGCTTCGCCGCGCTGGTCGTGACCGCGCTGGAGACGGAGACGCAGCGCATCCCGCTGGTGGTGGAGGCGCCGACCTTCGCCTTCGCCGCGGGCGTCACGCTGCTGGCGGTGGTGGTGTCCGGGCTGGTGGTGCGGCGGAACGTGGACCGCTTCGACCTGGTGTCGGTGCTCAAGGCGCAGGAGTGATCGGGAAGGGATGCGCCGGGTATCATCCGCGACGGCCAGCCGGGGAGTCTGTGCATGAAACTCACCTTTGGGCGCATCGTGACGCTGGTGGTGGTGCTGGGCGGCGCCGCGGCGGCGGTCTACGCGCTGCGACCCAGGCCCGTTGAAGTGGAGACGGGCGTCGTCGAGCGCGCACCCATGCGCGTGATGGTCGAGGAGGACGGCGTCACCCGCATCCGCGAGCGGTACATCGTCTCCGCACCGCTCGCCGGTCGGCTGGCCCGCGTCTCGCTCGACCCTGGCGATGAAGTCATCGCCGGTCAGACGGTGCTCGCCACCATTCAGCCCACCGACCCGGCGCTGCTCGACGCCCGCGCCCAGGCGGAGGCCGAAGCCCGCGTGCGCGCGGCGCAGGCGGCGGTGGATCGCGCCGGCGCCGCCGTTGATCGCGCTGTCGCCGGGGTGGACTTCGCCGAGAAGGATCTCAAACGCCTTGTGGAGGCGTCGGAACGGCTGGCCGCCACACCCCGCGAACTGGAGACGGCGGCGTTCAACGTCACGATCGCCAGGCAGGATCTCCGCTCGGCGGAATACGCGCGGGAAATCGCCCGCTTCGAACTTGAACTCGCGCAAAGCGCGCTCACCCAGGCCCGGGGCGGCGGAGAGAACGCCGCGTTCGTCATCCCCGCGCCTGTCAGCGGTCGCGTGCTGCGCGTCATGCAGCAGAGCGCGGCGGTGGTGAGCGCGGGCGCACCCATCATCGAGATCGGCGATCCCGCCGATCTTGAAGCCGTGGTGGACGTGCTGTCGGTCGATGCCGTGGGCATCCGGCCAGGCGACGCGGTGGTCATCGAACGCTGGGGCGGCGGAGCAGCGCTGCGCGGCGCGGTGCGTCTGGTGGAGCCGGCGGCGTTCACCAAGGTCTCCGCGCTGGGCGTCGATGAACAGCGCGTCAACGTCGTCATCGACTTTCTTGACGAGCCGGAGGCGCGCATCGGGCTGGGGGACGGCTTCCGCATCGAGGCGGGCATCGTCGTCTGGCGCGATGACGCTGCGCTGGTCGTCCCGGACAGCGCACTCTTCCGTCGGGGGACGGCCTGGGCCGTGTTTGTCATCCAGCAGGATCACGCCGTGCTTCGCACCGTGCAGGTCGGCCGCCGCAACGGCGTTCAGGCCCAGGTGCTCGGCGGGTTGGTCGAAGGCGACCGGGTGATCGTGTACCCCGGGGATCGCGTTCAGGACGGGACGCGCGTGGTCGTTCGAGCCGGCAGGGGGTGACTTCCTCTCTGCCGGGTGTCGCCGATGCCGCACATGGCCCCGACGATTCATCCCGGCTCGATCTAAGAAAGTGATCGGCGGCCCGTCTGACCAGCGGATGACCTCGTTCCGGTTCGTCTTCGCGCGCTGTTTGCCGTGGCAGGTCCGGGGTGGAAGGATCATCCATCCGCGCGTGTCCTCCACGCACCCCTCCGGAGCCGCCCCATGACAGCCCACCGCTCCTTCCCGGCGTCGCTCACGCTGGTGCTCGCGTTTGCATTGCTGGCGCCTTCACTCGCCGCGGCCGCTCGCGAGGCGCAGCCGCCCGATGACGCCTATGCGCGGCTCAAACAGGAAGCCGAGAAGCACCATGCCGAGAAGTCGTTCTCTCGCGCCCTGGCGCTCTACCAGCAGGCGGAGAAGATGACCCTGCCCGAGCCGGAGCGGCGCTGGGTGACCTTCCGAATCGGCGACTCGATGTGGCGCAACCGGGCGGCTTCACGCTCCAATGACGACACGGACTATCAGCGCGCGGTTCAGATCCTCAACGACCTGCTGCGGGTCGCCTATCCCACCTCCGTCAGCCGCGACCACACATGGGCGGCGATTCAGGAGTCGCTGGGCGACTACTGGTGGATTCGAAACGATTCTCGCAACTGGCATCCCGGCTGGCAGCACTACGCCGCGGCGCTGGACTACTGGGCGGGTCAGCGCGACCTGGACCTCGCGCGTGCACGATACCTCGACATCGTCTTCCGCGCCTCCGAGCCGGCGTGGTTCAACGAATACATCTGGTACCGTCAGAACACGTACATTCCCTCGAATATTCTCGACAACGCGGTGAAGATCGCCGCCACGGATGAGGACCGCTCACACGCGCAGTACCTGCTGGCGATGTCGCTGCGACACCAGGGCGGGGTGCGGCTGCAGAACCGGGTGGAGGAACTGTTCCAGTCCGTGCTCACCGCGGGCCGGACCGTCGAGTGGTACGACGACGCCCTGTTCTTCTACGCCGAGTGGCTCAGCCAGCAGGGCCGTCCGGCGCGGCTGGACGACGGACAGTGGACCACGCGCGTCGATTATCGCGGCGCGGTTGAGCTGTACCGCCGCCTGATCGCGGAGTTCCCCGCGGGACGCTCGGCCTACGTGGAGCAGGCCCGAAACCGCATCCGTGAGATCACCGAGCCGCAACTGGCGCTCACCGCGTCCAACGCGTTTCTGCCCTCGTCCGAACAGCAGTTCCAGCTGGGGTGGCGGAACATCCGTGCCATTGACATCTCCATCCACAAGGTGGACCTGACGAAGGACGTCGCCTTCCCCGCGCGGTCGGATAATCAGCGGGCGTGGCTCGATACGATCGACCTGTCCAAGGCCCCGCAGGCACGCTCCTTCGTCAAGGACACGAAGGACGCCGGCGACCACCTGCCGGGCGGCGAGTCCATCACGCTGGATGAGAAACTCGAACCGGGCGCGTACGTGATCGAGGCCCGTGCGGGCGACCGCAAGGTCCGCGATCTGCTGCTCATTTCCGACGTGACGCTCATCACCAAGACGGTGGCGGACCGCACCGTGGTCTTCGCCTGCGACGCCGTCGACGGATCGCCCGTGGCGGACGCCGTGGTCAGCGTGTGGGAGGTGCGGCGTTCGGACAACCGGTTCTGGACCGCCCGGCGTCACGAGGGCAGGACCGATGCTTCGGGCATCGCCGCCTTCGCGCTCTCGACGCCCACCGGCTACGGCGGGCTGTTCTTCGCCGCCCGCAAGGATGACCGACAGGCGTTCAACAACTCGTGGGCGAATCAGCAACCCTCGCCGGGGCGGGCGTACCGCATCTACGCCTTCACTGATCGACCCGCCTATCGACCTGGCGAGAAAGTGGAGTGGAAGGCCATCGCGCGGCTGTACCGTGAATCGACCTACCAGACCCCCGCCAACCAGGTGGTGGCGTTCGAGATCAACGATCCGCAGGGCGCCAAGGTGAAGGAGGGATCGCTCACGCTCAACAACTTCGGCGCGGCGTGGGATTCGCTGGAGGTCACCACCTCGATGCCGCTCGGTCAGTACACCGTGCAGTTCTGGACGAAGGACCGGGGCGAGTGGATCGGAAACGCCGCGCTCTTCCGGCTCGAGGAGTACAAACTCCCGGAGTACGAGGTCACGGTCAGCACGCCCAGGGTGAACGGCAAGCGGCTCATCTATCAAGTCGGCGACACCGTCGAGGCGCAGATCAGCGCGCAGTACTACTTCGGAGCGCCCGTGGCCAACGCCGAAGTGGAGGTGGTCATCTACCAGCGGCCTTACTGGCACTCGTGGCAGCCGCCGCGCGACTTCGGCTGGCTCCATGACGACCAGGGCGGCCGCCCGTGGCGAAACTGGTACGGTCGCGGGAATGAGATCCGCCGCGAGAAGATCAAGACTGATGACGCCGGGCTGGCGTCCATCTCCTTCGACACGCCGCTCCATGACGGGCAGAACTACGAGTACGAGGTCGAGGCCCGCGTGGTGGATTCTTCGCGCCGCGAGGTGGTCGGCACGGACGTGATCCGCGTCACCATGCAGAAGTATTTCGTCTATCCCAGGTCCGAGCACAACCTGTACAAGCCGGGCGAGAACGTGAAGATCGAGTTCACCGCGCTCGACGCCAACAACACGCCGGTTGAGGCCACCGGCGCGGTGGAGGTCTACCGCGATGAATGGCGCGAGATCTGGATCACGCCCGACGGGCGCGAAGTGACCGGCGCTGAACTGGCCGCTGAGCAGGCGCGGCACAGGTACTTCCCGCCCCTGCCCGAGCCGGGCCGCATCGGCTGGCGGCTGAAGCACCGTGGATACACCAGCGAGAAGATTCTCTCGCAACAGGTGAAGACCAACGCCGAAGGCAAGGGCGAACTGACCTTCAAGCCCGAGAAGGACGGCTACTACCGCATCACCTGGCAGAGCGAAACGCGGGATGTGTACCCCGTGGGCGCGCAGACCTGGGTCTGGGTGTGCGCCGACGCCTCGCGCGCCATCGGCTACTACCACGGCGGCGTGGACATCATCGTGGACAAGGACACCTTCAAGGCCGGGCAGGTCGCGCCGGTGATGATCTCGGTGCCGACGAGCAATCGCTACGTGCTTTTCACCGTGGAGGGCAACACCCTGCACGATCACCGCGTTGTGCACGTGGAAGGGACGGTGAAACTGATCCACGTGGAGGTGACGGACCAGCACATCCCCAACGTCTGGCTCAACGCCAGCATGGTGCAGAACGGCCAGGTGCACACCGACTCGGAGCAGGTGATCGTGCCGCCCGTGGAGCACTTCCTGAACGTGGACGTGGCGCTTGACCAGTCCGCCTACAAGCCGGGGTCCAAGGGCACGCTCAAAGTCACCACGAAGGATCACAACGGCAAGCCCGTGAGCGCGGATGTGTCGGTCGCGCTGGTGGATGAGTCGGTGTTCTACATCCAGTCGGAGCTGGCGGGCGACATCCGGCAGTTCTTCTACCGCGACCGGCAGGGTCAGGCGGTCGCCACCTCCACCTCGTTCAACGAAAAGTCGTACGTGCGGCTGAAGAAAAACGAAAAGGGGGAGATCGTGGTGGCCGGTATGGACCCCGAGCACGAGGGCATGGTCGTCAGCGAAGGCCTGGAAGAGATGGCGGATGCGGACGGCGCGGTGACATTCGCCGCGCGTCGTCGAAGTGGAGCCGCGCCGCCCGCCTCAGCGGCCATGCCGGGCGGCGGCGGGGGTGGTCTCGGCGGCGGAGCGCGCGAAGCACGCGACGCGGCCGGCATGGAGATGGCCCAGGGCAACATGCCGATGGAAGCGCTGGGTCGGATGAACAGGGACGACAAGGCCGGCGCGCCGATGGACGCGGGAACCGAAGGCGGCGACCCGGAGGCGGCCGTGCGCGTCCGCTCCGACTTCCGCTCCACCGCGCTCTGGGTGCCCAGCGTGGTGACCGATGCCAACGGCGTCGCCACCGTGGATGTCTCATTCCCCGACACCACGTCACGCTGGAAGGCCACCGCGCGGGCGGCGTCGTCCGGCGCGGACTTCGGGTTCGGCAGTGCCTCGGTGCAGACGCGCCAGCCGCTCATCGTGCGCCTGCAGGCGCCGCGATTCTTCGTGGTGGGCGACGAACTCACCATCAGCGCGGTCATCAACAACAACACCGACGCGGTGGTGACCGCCCGCTTCGATCAGGCCATCGCCGGGCTGGAGGTGCTGGAGACGCGGCTTGGCGGCAAGGCGCTGGATGCGGCCGCCCCGCGCCAAGTGGAGATTCCCGCCAACGGCTCCTCGCGCGTGGATTACCTGGTCGCCGTGCGCAGCGCGGGCGAGGCGCGCCTCACCGTCACCGCGCGGGCCGGCGCCGAGTCCGACGGCATGGAGAAAACCTACCCCGTCTTCGAACACGGCATCGAAAAGCACCTCGTCAACTCCGGCAAAGTGCGCGGGGATGATGTGACGCTGGCGATCAACCTGCCGCCCCGAAAGGGCGGCTCGACCACCCTGAGCGTGCAGGTGACGCCCAGCATGGCCGTCACGATGCTCGATGCCCTGCCGTATCTCATCGACTACCCCTACGGCTGCGTGGAGCAGACGATGAGCCGCTTCGTGCCCGCGGCGATCGTGGCCCGCACGCTCAAGGATCTCAACGTCGATCCCGCCGTGGCCATGTCTCGGCTGTTCGGCGGCATTGAGCAACAGCACGCGGCCGCCACACACCCGGGCGGCAAGCGCGATCTGAGCGAACTGGACGCGATGGTCAAGCAGGGGCTGGCCCGGCTCGCCGACATGCAGGGGTCGGACGGCGGCTGGGGCTGGTGGAAGCAGTATCCCAGCGACCACTTCATGTCCGCCTACGTGGTGTGGGGGCTGTCGCTGGCCAAGGGCGCGGGCATGGAGATCGACCCGGGCCTGCTGACCCGCGGAGCCGACTTCCTGCGGGTGAAACTCGTCGAGCAGGAGCGCAACCACGACCTGCAGGCGTGGATGCTCCACGCCCTGGCGGCCTACCAGCACGCCCAGGATGACAACGCCCGATCCGAGTTCGAGAACAAGGCGTTCGACAACCTGTGGAGCAACCGCGAGCGCCTGAACGCCTACACGCGGGCCCTGCTGGCGCTGGCCGCGCACTACTACGGTGATGCGGAGCGGGCCACGACTCTCGTTCGCAACCTGGAAAGCGGCGTCATCATGGACCGCACGCCCGACACCTCCATCCTGCTCGGCGCTGGACAACAGTCCAGCCCGGCCGTCATTCCCACCGCGCACTGGGGCAATGACGGCGTCTACTACCGCTGGTCCGATGGCGGCGTCGAGGCCACCGCCTTCGCGTTGCGGGCCCTGCTGGCGATCGAGCCGGGGCATGAACTCATCGAGCCGGTGACCAACTGGCTGGTGAAGAACCGCCGCGGTGCGCAGTGGAGCAACACCCGCGACACCGCCATCGTGGTGCTGGCGCTGACCGACTATCTTCGCGTCAGCGGCGAACTGAAGCCGGATGTGGCCTTCGACGTGCTGGTGAACGACAGGATGGTCGCCACCCGCACGGTGAAGCCGGAGGATGCGCTGAGCGGTCCGAGCACGTTCGCCATCGACCCGCAGCTGCTGCGCGACGGCGCCAACAGCGTGCGCATCGTGCGCAAGGGGGGCGCGGGGCCGATCTATTTCCTCGCCCACGCCTCGTTCTTCAGCCACGAGGAACCGATCCAGCCCGCGGGTCACGAACTCTTCGTGCGGCGGGACTACTACAAACTCGTCCCCTACGCCACGCTGCTCAAGGGGTACGAGTACGACCGCCTGCCCATGAAGGACGGCGACTCGATCGTCAGCGGCGAGCGCGTGGAAGTGGTGCTCACCATCGAGACCAAGAACAACCTCGAATACCTCGTGTTCGAGGACCTCAAGCCCGCCGGGCTGGAGGCGGTGGCGCTGCAGAGCGGCCAGCCGCTCTACGCCCGCCAGATCAGGAAGGCCGGGCAGGAGCGGCGCTTCGGCGCGGGCGGCGAGATCGACCCGACGATGGTCGCCCGCGACGGCTCCGACTACACGGGCCGCAGCGAGTGGGTCTACCAGGAGCTGCGCGACCGCCACGTGGCGCTGTTCTTCAACCGGCTGCCCGAGGGCGTCTGGGAAATCCAGTACGAACTGCGGGCCGAGACGCCCGGCGACTTCCACGCCCTTCCGGTCATGGGCCATGCGATGTACGTACCCGAAATCCGGGCCAACAGCGCGGAGATCCGCATGAAGGTGTACGAGCGGAACTGAACTGGTCCCGGTCGCTTGGAAGACCGGAGTGTTGCGGATGGGAGCGTCATATCACTTCAACTCCTCAAGCGCTCAGATCCCGCCGCGTGACCCCTGCGCCTGGGCCAGCGCGATCTTGGTCATCGCACGGGCCTGCTGACGCTGCACCAGGGCCTGGTCGGCGTCACGCTGGGTGACGCGGGCGTTGGCCTCGGCGAGCTCGGCCCGGGCCTCGGCGAGATTGATGGTCTCGGCGGGAATCGCCGCCTCGCTGAGCAGACTGAGCGAATCGTCGTTGAACTGGGCGAAGCCCCCGTCCAGCAGAAACCAGCGGCTTCCGCCTTCCGGGAAGTCCAGACGCAGCGAGCCCGCGCCGAGTTGAACCAGCACGGGAGAGGCGCCGGGCAGAAGTCCCATCTGGCCGTCCCACGCCGGAATCGAGGCGTACGTCACCGGTTCATCCAGAATCGACCCGGTGGGGGTGACGATGGAGCATCGAAAAGTCTTGGCCACAACGGAACTCCGACGGAAAGGAGGGGAGTGGCAAGTCTATCGGTGCGGCGGGCCGTTTCCAGTGCGGGAAGAGAGCCGTGCCGGGGACCGGCATGCCGGTCGGCGTGACCCGGCGCTGATCGCTCGGGCGGGCTTGCCGGGCGCCGGGGGTCTTTCTGCAAGGGTCGCATGAACAGTGGCCTCAAGCGCCCGATGATCGAGATCTCCACGTTCCGTCAGATTCAGCCGATCGACGCATTCCATGGTGACCGCGCAATGCGGCCAGCGGATCGGCGTATAACAAGGGCCGAGCCCTTCCGCCGCTGACATGTCGCCTTTTCCACAGACAGACTGGTCGATGATCCACGACGTCAACCGGAGCGGCGAGGAGCGGGATGCCGCGCTCGATTCGCTGGTTCGGCGCTATTGGCACGCCATCTACGCCTTCATCCGCCGCACCGGGCGGGACGTTCACGAGGCGGGCGACCTGACGCAGGGATTCATCACGACGGTTCTTCTGGAGCGGCGCTTGGCGGAGCGAGCCGACCCTTCGCGGGGGAGGTTCCGGACGTACCTGGTCGCCTGCCTGCGCAACTACCTGCGTGAGAAGCAACGGTCCGACGTTCGACGACGACGGCGCGTGGCGGCGGAATCAGATTCGCCGGCGGGAGCGTCGGTCAGTTCTCCGGTCGTGACGTTCGGGACGCCGGAGGAGGCGTTCGACTACCATTGGGCCGTGACCATTGTCCGACGCGTGCTCGACCGCGTGGCGTCGGAGTGTCGAGCGGACGGGCTGGAGGTTCACTGGTCGGTATTCGAGGCGCGGGTGGGACGGCCGATGCTCACGGGCGAGCCGCCCGCGACCGCCTCGGAGCTGGTGGCGCGGTACGACCTGAGCGATGCCGCCCAGGTGTCCAACCTGCTGGTGACCGTGAAGCGCCGATTCGCCAGGGCGCTTCGGGCCGAGATCGCCGGCACCGTCTCCGACGCCGAGTCCATGGAGAACGAGATTCGAGACCTGCTCGCGTCGCTGGAGCGTGCTCGATGACGGATCGAACTCTTCAACCCATCGCGGAGGCCTGGCGCTGGGCCATGGAATGCGCCGGAGACGGCGCGCTGGCCGCCGCGGATTGGCTGGCGCGCGACATCGACCCCGGCTGCACGGGGGTGTTCGATCTGCTGGCCGATCACCGGGCGTCGCTGGACACCCTTCGCCAGGCCAAGAGCGCGTTCAAGACCATGCGCGTGGCCGGGGAGACGCCGGCGGATCGGCAACTGGCCGCCCGCCTGTATGCGGTGACGATCGCCGCCGCCCTGCTGCGTCACGGCGAGTTGATCACGACGCAGTCGCGTCCCGCGATCATCAGGGCCTTGCACGGCGTGGAGGCCGACGATCGGCTGCCGCCATCGCTGCGGGACATCGCTTCAGCGGCGCGACACGTGCTGGAGCTGCAGTCGGCTCCTGCCGCTGAGGGTTGAACACGGCGTCCGGCGATTCCGTTCTTCATTTCAGGGGGGACGAAACTTGCAAGACCTGCATCCGCTGTGCCGATGACATGAGGCGCAGCAATTGCCGGTTCCAACGACCGGCCAGGCGGAAGGAGTCGCCCACCAGATGCGGGAAACGGTCTACTCCCAGTCCGCGGTCCTTCCCTACCGGGTTCGTGACGGGCGGCTGGAGGTCGCGCTCATCACCAATCGGTCGGGTTCGCGCTGGATCATCCCCAAGGGACTCGTCGAACCGGGAGAGAGCCCGCCGGAATCCGCCCTGCGCGAGGCGGAGGAGGAAGCCGGGCTCAGCGGCGAGGTCGAGCGGCGCCGCCTGTGCCGTTACGCCTACCGCAAGTGGGGGGGCACCTGCGTCGTGGACGTGTTCCTGATGCTGGTGACCAGGATTCGACGCCGCTGGCCGGAGGATGACTTCCGCGAACGCGAATGGTGTTCGCTGCGCGAGGCGGCCCGACGCGTCAAGGAGCCGGAGATCAAGCGCGTCATCATGGCCCTGGATGAGCAGGTGGTCATTGAGCGGCGGGCGTCGGCCTGAGCGCGGCGGGCGCTTCCACGGTCCGTTCGTTGCGGATGTTGCCCGTGTTGACCGTTCCAGCCCGCTCGAAGAGCAGGATGTGCGTCTCCTCCTCCGCCACGGGGCAGTGCTCCACGCCGCGGGGGATGACGACGAACTCGCCCGGCTGAAGCACGATCTCGCCGTCACGAAGCCGGATGCGAAGAGTTCCGCGGACCACGAGGAACAACTCATCCTCCTCGTCGTGCCGGTGCCAGATGAATGATCCCCGGACCTTGGCGACCTTGACCTGAAAGTCGTTGACCGTGCCGGCGACTCGCGGGCTCCAGTGGTCGCTGAATGAGGCGAACGCTTCGGCCAGGTTGACCTTGACGATGGGCTCAGCGGTCATGGGGGGTACCTCGACGATGAAACGAGGAAGCGACCGTGGACGAACCCCGTGCTTCGGTGCTCCGCGGGGACTGCGTCACCTTCGGCCACGCGGGCGGTGGAGGACAGGTCACGACGACGCCATCCACCGTCAGACGTGCCGCGTGAAGCGCCAGGCCGCCTTCCCACGGCGCGCCGCCGTACAGGGCATCGCCAAGCAACGGGTGCCCCAGCCGCGCCATGCCGGCGCGAATCTGGTGTCGGCGACCGGCGCCGATGAGGCGCACTTCGAGAAACTGCCAGCCCGCGGTTCGTTCGAGCGTCCGCCAGACGCAGCGGCCCAGTTCCCGCGGCTCTCCCCGCTCACGAACCGTCACCTTGGGTGAGCGCGTCCGGCGCGACGAGAAGTAGAGTGTGAATTCGCCTGACTCGATCAGTCCCGGACGCACCAGCGCCAGGTAGTCCTTTTCGATCGCGTCGCGTCGCATGGCGGCACGGAGACGCTCCTGACTGGCGGTGTCCCGGGCGATCAGCAGGCAGCCGGAGGTGTCGAAGTCGAGCCGGTGGACCAAGCCGCCCTCGGGCAGGTCGCGTGCCCACGGAAACGTCGAGCGCAGCCATGTCTCGATGTCCGGCGGCCCCGGTTCGTCGCCTCGTTTGGCGGCAGCACGCTTGCCCGGCGCCACGGTGTGCCAGCCGGGCGGCTTGCACAGAACAAGCCATTGCGGCTCCTCGCGCAGAATGACCGGCGAATTCGGCGGAGGTGGCGGGGTCATGCCGTTCAGGCGCGGTTCGTCCGCCGTGCCGCGACGAATGAGCCCACCGACTTGATCAGGTAGAGCAGGCACACCGCCGCCATGATGATCTGCATGATCAACGGGGCGTTGAACTCGATGGCTTCGCCGCGAGCCGCTTTCATGGCTGGTCGCATCAGGGCGCCGACCACGCCCAGCAGCGCCACCAGCGCGGCCAGATGCATGGCGTGCTTCCGCATCCTGATGTTGAGTCCCAGCACGCCGAGGATGACCAGCGGAAGCCCGAAGAAGGCCGGAATCATCGCCGTGATGCTGCGCCCCCCGGCGTCCGGCTGCGCGATCACAAAGTAGCCGACCAGCCCCAGCGCGATGAGAATGACGCCGACGCCCGCCGTGAGTCGTGCCATGTCATGCCTCCTGAGTCATCGAGACATCGTCACGGGGTGACGATGCCGGGTTTGCCGCTGACGGTCTCCTCAACCGGCGCCTTGCCCTGCTCCGCCAGCAGGTGGACGATCTGGACGAACCGCCCTCGCAGCTCGACCAGGATCTGCTGCAGCCGAGTGGTTTCCTCGGGCGTGAGATTCCCCTTGGTCTTCTCCTCCAGCACGTGGAGCAGATCGATGCTGAACTTGGAGCCATGCAGGTCGATCATCACCCGTCCGGTGTTGCGGTCGGCGTAGGCGCCAAGCCCCATCACCGCCTGGGAGGCGATCAGGTCCACGAGCGAATCAAACGTGGCGGGAGGCAGTCCGCCATGCTCAGACTCATCCGGAGCGGGGCCCTTGCTCTTCTGCTTCTCCTCCAGCCGGGCCTTTTCCGCCTGGGCCTGCGCCTTCCAGTCGGAGTCGATGTGAAGTTGCGGCGCTGAGTCCTGCTGGGCGGCCATGTTGGGCTCCGAGTGAAAAGTCCGATTGAAAGAGAGCCAGTATAGGCGGCGCATCCGGTACAATGGCGCGGCCTACGGGAGCAATGGCATGAGGCGCACCTGGTGGTTGAGCATTGTGACAGCGGGGTCGGCGGGGCTGCTCGGCGCGTGCGGCGGGGGCGCGGGCTCCCGTCCGGGCGGAGCGGTGATCGCACTTGACGACTTCGTCATGACCCGGGCCGGAGCCGTGGATGAGGGAGACGGATCAACCGGCGTCACGGCGCCGGGAGTCGATGCGACGCCAGTCGAGCCGACGACTGATCCTTCGCCCACATCGAGTGGCACGGGGGGAACTGGCGGCACGACCATCGCGTCGCCTTCACCCGCGCCCCCCGTCACGCCGCGACCGGTGGCCCCGGGCGACCTGGTGGTGGTGGACAGTCTGGTGGGACAGATCAACGGTCGTCCGATCTACGCGGACGCCTTCTTCGCGCCGCTGGATGACCGGCTTCGGGCCGAGAAGCGCCGGCTCACCCCGGGTCAGTTCGCCAACGCGCTGGACGAAGTGGTGCGACTGCGGTTGAAGGGAATCGTGGAGAACGAGTTGATCCTCGCCCAGGCCCAGTCGCGCCTCACCGAGCAGCAGCAGCAGGGGCTGTTCGCCTTCCTGCGGCAGCAGCAGGAGCAGCTCGTGCAGGGGCGCGGCGGGGCGGTGGAAACCGCCCGACGCTCCATTCAGGAAGAACAGGGGCGAACCATGGAGCAGGCCATCGCCGAGCGACGCGACCTGGCGCTGATCCAGATGATCTATCAACAGGAGATTGCGCCGCGCGTCATCGTGTCGTGGAAGGACGTGGAGCGCGAGTACGAACGCCGTTTCAGCGAGTTCAACACCCCGGCCAGCGCGGTCATCGGCATCATCCGGCTCGACCCCCGGTCGGACGCGGCACGCATCGAGCAAGTGAAGGAGCGCCTGGAGCGCGGCGAGAAGTTCATGGAGGTGGCCCAGTCCATCGGCATGATCCGCGGCGGCCTCTACGCCGACAAGCCCATTCCGCTCGGTCCCAACGGATTGGCCGACGCCGCCGAACTCAATCCACCGGTCTTTCGTGAGCGGCTCGCCTCCGCGACGCCCGGGACGACGGTCGGTCCGTTCGACATCGCCATGACCGACGGCAGCCCGCGAACGGTCTGGCTGCACGTGGTGGAGATCACGCCCGCGACCTCGCGCAGTCTGTACGACCCCGAGGTGCAGCTCGCCCTGCAGAACCATGTGCTGCAATCGCGCCGCGCCGTGGAACAGGAGCGGTACTTCAACGAACTCATCGCCGAGAGCATCTACGTTGATCTTGACGCCATGCGGCGCCGGCTCATCAGCATCGGTGAAGTGCGATACGCCCGATGATCGATCTCCTGAGGCGGTGGGTGGGCGCCTGGCGAAGGGGTGGAAACCCGCTGGGCGACTGCGGCGAGCACGAGGCCGCCCGCTGGCTGGCGGCGCGCGGCTACCGGGTGCTCCATCGCAATCTGCGCGTGGGCAAGGATGAAGCCGACCTGGTCATGCTTGATCCCGACGGGCGGACCGTCGTCATCGTCGAAGTGAAGACCCGGCGCGACGACGACGTCCGACCGGAGGAGAACGTGCATGGTCGAAAGCGGCATCGTCTGAACCGGCTGGCGGCGGTGCTGGCGCGGCGGAGAGAGTATCGCGATCGCCCGTTTCGATTCGACGTGATAGCGATCGTCTGGCCCGAGGGCGGGGCGCCGAATGTGACGCACTTTCTCGGGGCGTTCGCGTCAGACCTCTGACGAGGCGGCTTCTGTCGGCGTATCGACCGTCCGGGGCTCCTCAGCCATCACCGGGGCGGCGGTTGCCGCGTGGTCGGTCACGATCTCACTCGGCGGCTCCACGGGTCGGAAGTACTTGAGGTAGTCCACCAGCCAGTCCACCGAGGCGTTGACCATGAGTTCAAAACTGATGGGGTCGCTGAACAGCCGGTTGGATTCGGGGATCTGAAGCAGCCGGTGCCGCGCGCCCAGCAGTTCGTTGATCCGGGCCACGTCGGGATAGAGCGACTTGTCCGATTCGCCGTGAATCAGCAGGGTGGGCGCCTTGATGGCCGACGCCGCGTCCACCTCGCCGCCGCAGATCGGTCCGCGGATGACCAGCGCGCCCAGGCGCGGCTCGCGGGAGGCGAACTCGAGCGCCACCAGTCCGCCAACGCCCGAACCGCACAGCCCGATGTGATCGGGGTCAACGCGCTCGTCGCATCGCACGCTCTCATAGACGGTCTGCAGGTCGCGCAGCATCACCTCGCGGGTGCAGGCATCGCGGTCGCCTTCCGAGCGGCCGTGGCCCATGAAATCCATGCGGACACCCAGCACGCCGCGCTTGGCCAGCCGCATGCTGGTGGGAACGGAGCGGGGGCTGCGGCAGTCGCTTTCAAACCCGTGGGCGAACACCACCGCCGGGAACGGTCCCTCGCCAGGGGGAATGTCCATCTCGCAGTAGATGAATCGCTCGCCGTCGGCCAGGACGCGCATGGCCACGGAGCGCACCTGCGTGGGCGAGACGCCCTGCTCCAGCGCGTGGCTGCGGAGCATGGCGAGCACCGCTGAATCAGAGAGCGGGGTGTAATCCGCGTAAAACTTGTCGATGCCTCGGAACTTCGACGGCTTGTGGGGAATGACGGCCATGTGGGCCGTCTCATGCAGCTGCCAGATGCCCTTCTCGGAGCCGGCCGGGGCGGCGACGACCACCTTCTTCGCGCCGCGATCGCGCACCGACGCCACGGCGGCGAGCATGGTGGCGGCCTCGTCGTCGATGCCCTCATCCACGATGATGACGGTTCGGCCGCGCACTTCCTGCTCCGGGGCCAGCGCGCGGTACAGCGACCGGCGACGCTGCAGGTCGCGGAAGGCGGCGCGGGCCGGCGCGATCATCTTCTGCGTGGTCAGGTGATGCCACCGAGCCGCCGACTCGATCAGCGAGATGCGGCCATGCTCGTCCACGGCGCCGGCCACCTGGTCGGGCATGCGCGGCGCGTGGAGCTTGGCCAGCAGGAGAACATCCAGCGGCGCTCGAAGCCGCTTGCAGATCTCGATGGCGATGGGCACGCCCCCCGTCGGCAGGGCCATCACCACCACCTCCTCGCCTTCCAGGAAGGCGAGCGCCTCGGCGAGTTCCAACGCCGCCTCACGACGATTGGCGAGCATGCGCATGGCGCACCTCCGGCGTGGCTGAAGAATGGATGTCTGGAACGCCGTCGGCGAGCGCGAGCCACGATCCTGCGCCCCCTCGGCGCCCTCGGCTATCAACGATTGTCCCACATTCTGACTCGTCGTGCCAGAGAAACCGGCTGAAAACGCGCGGAATCGTCAGCATCCCGCCGCGACCGGGGGGTTCCCCGCACGGTGAAGCAGCGATTTCAGGTAGAAACCGGTATGGCTCGATTTCGAGGCCGCCACGCGCTCGGGCGGTCCTTCCGCCACCACGCGCCCACCTTTTTCGCCGCCTTCCGGGCCCAGGTCGATGATCCAGTCGGCGCACTTGATGACGTCGAGGTTGTGCTCGATGACCACCAGCGTGTGACCCATGTCCGCCAGCCGCTTCAACACGCCCAGCAGGCGCTCGATGTCGGCGAAGTGCAGCCCGGTGGTCGGCTCGTCCAGCACGTAGAGCGTGTGACCATTGGCGGCCCCGCCCAGTTCGGTGGCGAGCTTGATGCGCTGGGCTTCGCCGCCCGAGAGCGTGGTGGAGGGCTGACCCAGCTCCACGTAGTCCAGCCCCACGTCGTGCAGGCACTGGAGCATGCGGAGAATGCGGGGGTGAGCGTCAAAGAAGGGCAGTGCGTCCTCGACCGTGAGTGAAAGTACATCGGCGATCGACTTGCCCCGGTAGTGAACATCCAGCGTCTCGCGGTTGTATCGCGTGCCCTTGCACACCTCGCAGGTTACGAAGACGTCGGGCAGGAAGTGCATCTCGATCTTCTTGACGCCCTGTCCCTGGCACGCCTCGCACCGACCGCCCTTGACGTTGAAGGAGAACCGGCCTGGCTCGTAGCCGCGGATGCGGGCTTCCTTGGTCTTGCAGAACAGGCGACGAATCTCATCGAACACGCCCGTGTACGTGGCAGGATTGGAACGGGGCGTGCGCCCGATCGGCGATTGATCCACCTGGATCACGCGATCCACCCGGTTCAGGCCGTTGATCCTGGCGTGGTCGCCGGGCTTCTCGCGGCCTCCATGCACCGCGGCAACGGCGGCCTTGTAGAGAATCTCATTCACGAGCGTTGATTTGCCCGAACCCGACACGCCCGTCACGCATACCAGCCCGCCCAGGGGGATCGTCACGTCGATCGACTTGAGGTTGTTGGCCCGCGCCCCCTTGATGACGATGGACGTGCCGGGATCGAGCGGGCGGCGCTGGTGCGGCACGGGAATTCCCCGCGCTCCTGAAAGAAACCGTCCCGTCAGCGACTGCTCCACGGCGCACACGTCCGCCACCGTACCCTGGGCGACCACTCGCCCCCCGTGCCGCCCGGGGCCGGGTCCGATGTCGATGACGTGGTCCGCCGATCGGATCATGTCCTCATCGTGCTCCACCACGAGGACGGTGTTGCCGATGTCGGCCAGTCGCCGCAGCGTGGCGATGAGCCGGTCGTTGTCGCGCTGGTGGAGCCCGATGGTCGGCTCATCCAGCACGTAGCACACGCCCACCAGCCCGGAGCCGACCTGCGTGGCGAGACGGATGCGCTGCGCCTCGCCGCCGGAAAGCGTGGCCGAGGTGCGGTCGAGCGTGAGGTAGTTCAGTCCGACCGACGCCAGGAACCCCAGCCGGGCCTTGATCTCGCGCAGGATCGGGGCGGCGATCTGCCGCTGCTCCTCCGTCAGGTCGATCGACTCGAAGAAGCCGATGGCGTGGTCGATGGTCATCGCGGTCACGTCCGCGATGCTCACGCGCAGCGTGCCGCTGCGGAGCAGGACGTGCAGGGCTTCGATGCGCAGCCGCCGACCCCCGCACGTCGGGCAGGGGGCGTTGGACATGAACGACCGCAGCCGCTCGCGGATCAGGTCGCTCTCGGTGCCCTGATAGCGACGATGCAGGTTGGGGATGACGCCTTCAAAGGAGAAGCCGTGCTTCGCCTCATCCGCGGGCGTGGTGCCGTGCATGAGCAGCCGCCTGGCGGCCTTGGGAACCTTGGCGTAAGCGGTGGCCTTGTCGATGCCCATCGCGGCGCAGAAGCGGGCGATCATTCGGCCATAGGCCCGGTTCATGCGCGGACCATTGCGCCGCCACGGCTCGATGGCGCCGTCGCCGATGGGCAGCGACTCGTCGGGCACGATGAGGGCCTCATCGAACTCGCTCACCACGCCCAGACCATCGCAGCCGGGGCACGCCCCGTGCGGCGAGTTGAAGGAGAACAGCCGCGGCTCCAGCTCCGCCAGCGAGCATTCCGGGTGGTCCGGACAGGCGAAGCGGTCGCTGAAGCGCTGCTCGCGCCACGGGGCGTCCGGCTGCTCGCCCGGCTGCAAGAGGATCAGCACCTGCCCCTCGCTCAGTTTCAGCGCCACCTCGACGGACTCCGCCAGCCGCTGCCGTATGTCCTCGCGCAGCACGATGCGGTCGATGACCGCTTCGATGGTGTGCTGCTCGTAGCGACCGAGATTCAGCGGGTTGTCGCCGCCTTCCTTGAGGGCCTCGCGCAGGTCGATGATTGCGCCGTTGACCCGCGCCCGGATGAACCCCTGCTGCTGCAATGACTCGAGCACCTCGCGGTGAAAGCCCTTCTTGCCGCGCACCACCGGCGAGCAGACCATCAGCCGCGTGCCCGCCGGCTCCCGCATGAGCCGGTCGATGATCTGCGAGGCGGGCGTGGCGGTGATGGGGCGTCCGCAGGCATGTTGAGGCCTGTCAACGCTCGACACTCGGCCTTCGGCACGCGAAGCGGCCTTGCCATTGTCCGACCGCCGAATGCCAACAGCCGATGGCCCGTCACGCCCCTCCACGTGCCAGCATGTCGGCTGGCCGCATCGGGCGAAGAGCAGCCGCAGGTAGTCGTAGATCTCGGTGGTGGTGGCGACGGTGGATCGCGGGCTGGCGCCGCCGGATCGCTGCTCGATGGCGATGGTGGGGGGAAGCCCCTCGATGTCGTCGATGTCCGGCTTCTGCATCTGCTGCAGAAACTGGCGTGCGTAGGCGGAGAGCGACTCCATGTACTTGCGCTGGCCCTCGGCGAAGATAGTGTCGAAGGCCAGCGAACTCTTGCCCGACCCGGAGACGCCCGTGATGACCACCAGACGGTCGCGCGGGATATCCACGTCGAGCGACTTGAGATTGTGCTCCCGCGCGCCGCGCACGCGGATCAGTTTGTCTGTCGTGGACACGCGAGCCCTCCTGGCGTGGGGCAATCATAGTGCGGCTGCGTGAGCCATCCGACCCGTCACGTTCGCGCGTCCGGCCAGGTCACGACATCTTCGACGCGAAGCGACGCGAGGTCCGCCGCGCGCCGGTGGGCGCGAGGATCGCGGCCCGCCGGTCCGATCCCGATGACGCGCATCCCCGCCGCCAGCGCCCCGGCGACGCCCGATTCGGCATCCTCGACCACCACGCAATCGTCCGGCGCCGCGGCGCTGCGCCTGGCCGCCAGCAGGAACAGGTCCGGCGCGGGCTTGGGGGCCGCCGCGTCGTTGCCGTCGGCTACCGCGTCGAGCAGAGGCCGCAGGTTGAGCCGCTCCAGCAGCAGCGGCGCATTGCGGCTGGAACTCGCCACGGCCGTCTTCACACCCCGGGCCCGCAGGTCACGCAGCAGCTCGTGCGCGCCCGGAGCGGCGTCCTGGGGCGTGAGAGTCGCCAGCGCCTGGCGGTACAGGTCGTTCTTGCGTTCCGCCAGCCGCCGGCGCTCCACGTCGTCGTACGGACGCCCGGCGCGTTCCAGCAGAATCGCCAGCGAGGTCATCCGGTCCACCCCGCGCAGGCGATCATTGATCGTGCGATCGAACGGGACACCTTCCTCGTCCGCGATCCGCTTCCACGACTGGTAGTGCAGTTCGTCGGTATGCACCAGCACGCCGTCGAGATCGAAGATGACGCCGCGGATCACGTCGCCGCCTCCCATTGTTGCGCGGCGCCGGGCGCGATCACGCGACGATCTCCCCGCACGTTCACCGGACTGGGCGTGCCTCCGACGTTGCGAACCGTGACCTCGCCCGGCCTCGCGTCGACGAACACCCGCGACCCGCGCCACGCCAGCGGAAACGCCAGCCGCGTCCACCTGCCCGGCAGGCGCGGGTTGAGCGTGATCTCGTCCGCATGCATGGCCGACTCCAGCCCCGCGAAGCCGTGAACGACCACCTGCCACAAGCCGCCCGCGTTGGCGATGTGGACGCCCTCCGCCGCGCCGCCGCCGTGCGATGGATCAAGGTCGATGCCGCGTGAGCGCGTGAAGAACCGCCACGCCTCGTCATGCAGTCCCAGCCGCAGCGCGATCAGGGCATGCACCGCCGCGGAGAGCGAGGAATCGTGCGTCGTGAGCGGTACATAGAAGTCCCACGCGGCGCGCACCTCTTCATCGGTGAACTCCCGCGGAAACAGGTGCATCAGCATCAGCACATCCGCCTGCTTGAGCGCGCGGCTGCGGTACAGCCGCTCCTGCGGCACCTGCGAGCCGAGCGTGCGTGAGCGGTCCTTCCACAGGGCATCGAAGTCGAGCGGGGCCAGACGATGAAAATCCTCGCACTGAAGCACGAGGCGCGGATTGTCGGGATGCCTCGGGATTGGCAGCGAGCGGGCCGCGTCCCGCCACGGCCCGCGCTCCGCGTCGCTCACGCCGTCGCGCCCGTTGCAGAACTTCGCCGCCAGGGACAAGGCGAAGGCCGCCAGCCGGTTGGTGTAGGCGTTGTTGTGAGAGAGGGGCGTGTACTCGTCCGGTCCCATGACGCCGAGAATCGACGGGTGATCCTCGCCGGGGCGGCGGTCCATGCGGGCCATCCAGTACCGTGCGGCCTCCGCCAGTACGCGGCACACCTCGGGGCGACGAAGGAACGCGTCGTCTCCCGCGGCACGCGAGAGATACGCCAGCCCGTACACCACGTCCGCCGTGACGTGAATCTCGTGATCGGCGTACTGCCAGTTGGGACAGCACTCGTCGCCAGCGGGGTCCGACTCCCACGCGTACTTCGCCCCCGGGTACCCCGCCTTGGCGGCGTTGCGTTTCGCGCCTTCCAATGAAGCGACGCGGAAGTCCGCCAGCGTGCGCGCCCGTGCCGGATCGACGTGCGCGAAGAACGGCAGCAGGAACATTTCCGTGTCCCAGAAGAAGCGCCCCCAGTACGCCTCGCCCGCGTAGCCCTTGGCGTCGATGGCCAGCCCGGACGAGTCCCCCGGATGCGACCGCAGCAGGTGAAAGATCGCGGCTCGGATCGCCCGCTGCGAATCCGCATCGCCCTCGATCAGGATGTCCGCGCGATTCCATCGCTCGCGCCACGCGGCGGCATGCCGTGTCAGCAGTTCCTCGTACGGACCATCCGGCGGGGCGGGCGGCGCCTCGCTGCCTCGATGGATGGTCGTTCGTTTCTCGACCACCCACGATTCACCGGGCGGGAGCCGGCGTGAAGCCCTCACCAGGCCGCGGCGGCCATCCACGACGCGCTCCAAGTCGCCCGACGCCAGCAGGATGGTCCGCACCGAAACAGTTTCGCCCGAATCGAGCGTCACGCGACAGCCGAGTTCCGCCGGCTCGGCTGCAACGGTGGACGCATGGTCGTCGCCGGGCGGGTTGAACGCCACATCCGTGAAGTGATCCCAGCCGTTGGTGCGCACGTCTCCATCGATGCCCGCTTCGACGGCGGCCTCGCCCGTTCGGTTCACGGTCAGCACGCCGCGCTGCACCAGTGTGCGCGGCCGGTCGCCCGCGACCACGAATCGCTCCGTGCGCCACGTGGCCTCGATGCCGCCCGTCGTGCGCCACACGGTCTTGCGCCGCAGCACCGCCGTGCGCAGGTCGAGGGCGCGCTCCTGATGGACGAGCATGGCGCGCGACGCATCCAGCCGCTCGCCCTCGATGACCGGCGTCAGCCACGCGATCCACGGCAGGTTAATGAGCTGGTTGTTGAGCAGCGGATGCTGGCCGTACACCCCCGGCACGTAGGCGCCCCACTTCGAGAGCGCGTGGCGCATGCGCTCGCTGGTCACGTTGGCGGGCAGACGCCAGTAGGTATCATTCTGCGGCGCCTCCGCGAGGGGCTCCTCCAGCGACCCGCGCAGGTGCAGCCCGTCCCAGCCGAGCGTGAACAGCCCCTCGAAGTGCTTGGCCGTCGCGGCGGAGAAGCCGCGCTCGACCAGCCGCCATGTGTCATCCGAATCAGACATGGCGGGGATGATACGAGGGGGCGGCGGGTCGTGAGCAGGGGGAACCTCACCACGAGCCGCGACCGTGAGGGAGCGCCCCCGCATCGCCCAGACGACTCGCACCCTTCGCCATCTCGCCCATCCGCGGCATACCCGCTCCACCTTCCCCTGAGCAACCCCCTCGCGCCAGCGCCATCCTCTCCATCCGTGTTCATCCGTGGGGCCATCCCCGTTTCACTTCCGGGGGACGCCTCCATATCCTCCCGCTTTCCCACGGGTGGAGGACTTTCTTCATGGCCATCAGGATCGCCATCAACGGGTTCGGGCGCATCGGGCGGCTGGTCTACCGCATCGCCATGCAGCAGGGGGGGTTCGAGGTGGTCGCGGTCAACGACCTCGTGCCCGCCGACAACCTGGCCTACCTGCTCACCTACGACACCATGCACCGCCGCTTCAGCAAGCCGGTGACGGTGGCCGAGGGCGGCTTCTCCTGCGAAGGCCGGCTCACGCGCACGTTCGCCGAGAAGGACCCCGCCGCCCTGCCGTGGAAGAATCTGGGCGTCGATTACGTGCTGGAATCCACCGGGCTGTTCACCGACTTGGAGGGCTCCTCCAAGCACCTGGCCGCCGGGGCCAAGCGCGTGCTGATCTCCGCGCCCACCAAGTCGGACAAAGACATTCCGACCATGGCCTACAAGGTCAACCACGAGACCTACGACCCGGCGAAGCACCGCATCGTCTCCAACGCCTCCTGCACCACCAACTGCCTCGCGCCGGTGGCCAAGGTGATCAACGACGCCTTCGGGCTGGAAGAGGGGCTGATGACGACGATCCACGCCGTCACCGCCACGCAGCCCACGCAGGATGGCCCCAGCAAGAAGGACTGGCGCGGCGGGCGCAACGCCTATCACAACATCATCCCCGCCTCTACCGGCGCCGCCAAGGCCGTGGCCCTGTGCATCCCCGCGCTGAAGGGCAAGCTCACGGGCATGTCCTTCCGCGTGCCCACGGCGGATGTGTCGGCGGTTGACCTCACCTTCCGCACCAGCCGTCCGACGAAGCTGGCCGAGATCAACGCGGCGATGAAAGCCGCCGCGCAGGGGCCGATGCAGGGCGTGCTGGCGTACACCGAGGATGAAGTGGTGTCGAGCGACTTCATCAGCGACCCGCACAGCTCCATCTTCGATGCCAAGGCGGGCATTGAACTGAACGACCGCTTCTTCAAGGTGGTGTCGTGGTACGACAACGAGTGGGGCTACGCCGCCCGCTGCGTGGACATGCTGCGGATGTTTGCGGGGCGGGAGTAGGCCGGAAGGGACCAGTTCGGCGAAGTCGATTATCCTGTGTGCAGGGCACGTCGTAACCGCGTACACCTCACGAAGTGCGAGGATGCACCATGCAGGACACCTTCACGGTCTCCCTTGATCGTCGTGAGTACCGTTGGATGCACGATGACGACATTCAGGATGTCGGGCGTGCGTGGGAGTGGGTTGACAATCGGTACGAGGTGGTAGAGTCACCAGATTCGCGGATTCAGCGCCTCAATGAACTGTTTGGCGAGCACTGCCTTGAGGAGTTCGTCGCATCGTGCGAATCGCGAGAGGAGCTTGCCCGAGCTGTCCAAGTTGTCGGAGCAATGGGTCTGGCGCGAGAGTTGATGATCCTCGTCGCCCAGAACCGGTTTGAGGGATTGCCGTATGCATCGTTACTTCACGAGTGCAAGCCTGAGATCGAGGAGGAGTTCCTGCTCCATCAACAGATCGCTAAAACCGCGGTTGCCGGGTCCAATCCATTCAATGATTCGGTGCTTCGGGATTGGCTGACGAGTGGTGATGTCACGATGCCAGAGTGGTTGACATCGGGGCCGATCATGGTCACCGGGTGCAAGCCGTTTAGTGCGTTGGACTTCGTGGCGTTCCTCAAGCGCCATGGCCTTGATCCATGCGAGGGTGCGTCCGACGATGTGGGCGTGATCATCATTGGAAGGGAGGACTGGAGCCGCGACTTCGTGGACGGCCAGATTGAACTGCGGACGGGTAAGAACCTGCATGTGTTGAGCCAGGAACTTCTCGTCGCGATGATCGCCAATGGACAGGATCCGTTCGATGGTGACAGCCATCTGGGTGTCTTGGATCGCTTCCGGACAACGCATCCAGGACTCGAGTATGTCTCGGAGGGATGGCCCGGCTGGGTGAAGATCTGGGTGCAGCCGCGATCCGGAAAGAGTGGTAAGCGCACGTTCACGGAATGGGCACACAACGAATCGTTGCTCAAAGCATGCGGCTACGAAGTCGGGAAGACTTCGACCTTGACGCGCGAGCAGAGGCACGGCATTCTCGATTTCGCCTTTCAGAGAGCGTCGATCCCACCACACTGCGCCGATTGGGGGGCCGCAGGATCAGGACCACGCCTCCAAGCAATGGCGTACCACATTGCATGGCTCGTCGGAAAGTACGCCGCTGAGACTCGCAAAGACATGTCGGTTGCTGTGGCGGATTGGACGTCTGACCTCGCGTGGCTCAAGGATCGTTTCTACCGAGGACACATGAAGTTTCGTTGGCCAGATCCTCGCGTGGGTTGAACTATCGCTGGGTCGATGGCAACGATAGCGGTTCGCACATGTACAGGGGTTTGTTTCAAGGCGCAGCGAGTATTATTGCGGCTGGGTTCATCCCAGGAACCCGCCCCAGCGGGGCGGCGGAATGTAGCAACGGGTGGATCGACCCCCCCCCGTGGGGGGGGGGGGGGCGAGCGGAACCCGTGGGTCGAGTCCCCCCCTTACATATTGCCCCGGAGGGGCAAAGGAATCGCTCGACCATCGGCTCGACCATCGGCACCGATCCGCGTTGATCTCATGCGTCGGAACGATCAATCTCGCAAGGCGCATCAAGTACGAGACAACGCCTCCGCCCCTGCCGGGGCGGGATTCTTTCTCTACCGTTCCCACGGGCTGGCGCCCGTGACTACATTCCCGCGCCCCGCTGGGGCGAAGACCGCGCGCTGCCACATCGCGCCGCGACGCTGGAGCACAAGTGCGTGATCGTGCGGCTGCCCGCGTTTGAGCGGATGCTCGTGGAGGAGGCGGAGCCGGTTGAGTAGGGTGGGATGACGCCTTGGGAATCCCACCTGTTCGATGTGCGGTTGTTCGGTCTGCTTCGGGCGATGGTGTGGTTCGAGCCCTCACCCCACGCTGCGAGTGCGTCGATACTCCCGCCCTCTCACGACTCCCGGCTGCGGCACGGGCACGCGGCCATCGGCATCCGGCGGCAGGGGGAGGCCAGTCGAAGCGACCGCGTCTTCACACGGGGCATGGAGCGAGTCGGCCTGCGGCGTGGCGGAAGATCAGGGAACTCCCCCTGAATCCCGCGCGGCGGCTGGAATGATCCCACGCCCCCGATATCCTGTTCGATCCCGGCCCGGGACCCGTGCCCCGCGACCGGGCAGACGGTCGGATGGAGGCGCTGCTTCATGGCACGAACGGATCTTCCGCTGCCCCAGGTTCGGGCGTTCACGCAGACATCGCGGGTGGATCGCTGGTGGCTTCAGCCGCTGCTGACGTTTCTCGGGCTGTTCGCGTTCATCGTGTACGGCACGTGGGCGGCGTGGCAGGGGGACAACTACGGCTCGCACGCGGGAGCGGCGTCGGTGGGCGTATTCGGGGGCGGGGCCTCCATCGCCCACTACCTCTCGCCCATGTACTCGCCCCTGCTGTGGGACTCGCCCCACTGGGTGGACGGGGCGGGGAACGTGGTGCGGACGGGGCACTCGTGGTTCGGCGCGTGGCCTTCGTGGATTCCCGCGGCCATCGCCTTCATGCCCATCACGCCCGCGTTCCTGATCCTGTGGATGCCCGGCGGCTTCCGCTTCACCTGCTACTACTACCGCGGGGCGTACTACAAGGCCTTCTGGCAGGATCCGACGAGCTGCGCCGTCGGCGAACCGGGGTTCCGGGGGACGAAGTACCGGGGCGAGCGGTGGTTTCCGCTGGTGCTGCAGAACGTCCACCGCTACTTCCTGTACCTGGCGATTCTGTTCATCTTCATCCTGACGTACGACGCGATCGTGTCGTATATCTTCACCGACCCGGCGACGGGGTCGAAGTCCTTCGGCATCGGCGTGGGGTCGCTGGTGCTGACGATCAACCCCATCCTGCTGGGCGGCTACACGTTCGGCTGCCACTCGCTGCGTCACCTGGTGGCGGGGCGGTTCGACCTGATGTCAAAGCACCCCGGCCGCAAGAAGGCGTACGACTGCGTCTCGTGCCTGAATCGCAAGCACATGCTGTGGGCGTGGCTGTCGCTGTTCTGGGTGGGGTTCACGGACGTGTACGTGCGGCTGACGGCGGCGGGGGTGTGGGTGGATTACCGGTTGGTGTAGGGGTGGGAGAGTGCTGGGTGCTGGGTGCTGAGTGCTGAGTGCTGAGTTCGGAAGGTGAAGGACCCATTGAACGGTGTGTGCCATGGCGATTGAGCGGTTCGAGGACATCATCGGGTGGCAGAGGGCGCGGGAGTTGACGCGTCAGGTGTACCGCGTGACGCGCGAGCCGCAGTTCGCGCGCGAGTACGCGATGGTGAATCAGATCCGCAGTGCATCCATTTCGATCATGTCAAATGTCGCCGAAGGATTCGAGCGATCGCGGCCCGCCGAGTTCCGTCAGTTTCTTTCGACCGCCAAAGCGTCATGCGCCGAGGTGCGGTCGGTTCTGTATGCCGCGCACGACGCCGCACTGCTGACCGACGGCGAGTTCCGCACGATGATGTCGATTGCCGAAGAGACCGGGCGTTTGATCGGCGTGCTCCGGGCGTCAATTCGCGGAGGGCCGGCCCGGCGACGCCCGTCCGAACGGCCGGCAGGCGACCGAGTGGTGAACTCAGCACTCAGCACCCAGCACTCAGCACTTCGCCGTCAACCCGAGGAGTAAGTCGCCGCATGTCTTCCGACCGCTTCATCATTCACGAACACGACGTCATCGTCATCGGAGCCGGCGGCGCGGGGCTTCGTGCCGCCATCGAGGCCTCAGCGCGCGGCTGCCGCGTCGCGGTCATCTGCAAGTCGCTGCTGGGCAAGGCCCATACGGTGATGGCCGAGGGGGGCATGGCGGCGGCGATGGCCAACGTCGATGACCGCGACTCGTGGAAGGTTCACTTCGCCGACACCATGCGTGGCGGGCAGTACCTCAACAACTGGCGCATGGCGGAACTGCACGCCAAGGAAGCCCCCGAGCGCGTGCGCGAACTGGAAGCATGGGGCGCGGTGTTCGACCGCACGAAGGACGGCCGCATCCTCCAGCGCAACTTCGGCGGGCACCGCTACCCGCGGCTGGCCCACGTGGGCGACCGCACCGGGCTGGAGATGATCCGCACGCTGCAGGATCATGGGATTCACCAGGGCATTGATGTCTACATGGAGATGACGGCCCACACGCTTTTGATGGATGGCGGGCGCGTCGTCGGCGTGTTCGGGTATGACCGCGAACTGGGTCGCTTCCGCGTATGGAAGGCCGGTGCGGTGGTGCTGGCGACGGGCGGCATCGGGCGGGCCTTCCGCATCACCAGCAACTCGTGGGAGTACACCGGCGACGGGCACGCCCTGGCCTTCCGCGCCGGGGCGGACCTGATGGACATGGAGTTCGTGCAGTTTCACCCCACGGGGATGGTCTGGCCGCCCAGCGTGCGCGGCATTCTCGTGACCGAGGGTGTGCGCGGCGAGGGCGGGCGCCTGCTCAACAACAAGGGCGAGCGCTTCATGTTCAATGACATTCCCGAGAACTACCGCAACCAGACGGCCAGGGACGCCGAGGAGGGCTGGCGATACGTGACGGGCGACAAGTCCGCCAACCGCCCGCCGGAGCTGCTCACGCGCGACCATGTGGCGCGCTGCATCAACCGCGAGGTGAAGGCGGGTCGCGGCTCGCCGCACGGCGGGGTGTTCCTCGACATCGCGTGGATCAAGGAGAAGGTTCCCAACGGGGCGGAGCACATCAGGAAGAAGCTGCCGTCGATGTATCACCAGTTCAAGCAGCTGGCCAACGTCGATATCACGCAGGAGTCGATGGAGGTCGGCCCGACCACCCACTACGTGATGGGCGGCGTGAAGGTGGATGGCGACACGCAGATGTCCACGGTGCCCGGGCTGTTCGCGGCGGGCGAGGTGGCGGCGGGGCTGCACGGGGCCAACCGGCTGGGCGGCAACTCGCTGTCGGACCTGGTGGTCTTCGGCAAGCGGGCGGGCGAGTACGCGGCGGCGTTCGCCAGGCAGCATGGGGCGGGGTCGATCAACCCGGCGCAGGTGGAAGAGGCGGAGCGGCGCGCTCTCGAGCCGTTCGAGCGGGGTGAGCGGGGGGAGAACCCCTACGCGATCCAGAGTGAACTGCAGGGCTTCATGCAGGATCTGGTGGGCATCGTGCGCATCCAGAGCGAGATGGAGCAAGCGCTCGACAAGATCGAGCATCTGAAGAAACGGGCGGCCAACGTGGGCGTGCCGGGCAACCGGGAGTACAACCCCGGCTGGCACACGGCGGTCGATCTGGCCAACCTGCTCACCGTCGCCGAGGCGGTGACCAAGGCGGCCATCGAGCGCAAGGAAAGCCGCGGCGCTCAGTTCCGCGAGGACTACCCGAGCAAGAGCGAGGAGTACGGCGGCTTCAACATCGTGCTGCGGCCCGGCGCGGGCGGGTCGATGAACGTGGTGCGTCAGCCGCTCACGCCGCTTCCCCCGGAACTGAAGCAGATCATCGAGGAGCAGGCGAAGTGAGTGGGGAAGGCAGCAGGTAACAGGCATCAGGAAATCGGCACTCAGCACTTTCGGACTCCACCATGCCCCAAGTCACTTTCCGAATCTGGCGCGGCGACAAGAACGGCGGCTCGTTCAAGGAGTACTCCACCAACGTCACCGAAGGCATGGTGGTGCTTGATTGCGTGCATCAGATCCAGGCGGAAAGCGCGCCGGACCTGGCCTGCCGCTGGAACTGCAAGGCCGGCAAGTGCGGGTCGTGCTCCGCCGAGATCAACGGCATGCCCAAACTCATGTGCATGACGCGCATGGACACGCTGCCGACGGACCAGCCCGTCACCATCGAGCCGATGCACGCCTTTCCGTCGATCCGCGACCTCGTCACCGATGTGTCGTGGAACTACCGCGTCAAGAAGCGGATCAAGCCCTTCACCCCCCGCAAGCCCGATGCGCCGGACGGCACCTGGCGCATGGACCAGGCGGATGTGGACCGGGTGCAGGAGTTCCGCAAGTGCATCGAGTGCTTCCTGTGCCAGGACGTCTGCCACGTGCTGCGCGACCACCACAAGCACGATGAGTTCTGGGGACCGCGGTTCTTCGTCTACGCCGCCGCGCTGGAGATGCACCCGCTGGACACCGAAGACCGGCTGAAGGATCTGAAGGATGACGGCAACCTCGGCTACTGCAACATCACCAAGTGCTGCACCAAGGTGTGCCCGGAGCACATCACCATCACGGACAACGCCATCATTCCGCTCAAGGAGCGGGTGATCGACGAGTTCTACGACCCGGTGAAGAAACTTTTCCGCATCTTCCGGCCGGCCAAGAAGGCGGCCGGCGCCCGCTGACGCGGCGCCTCATTGATCATCTTCAACGGACGCCCGCACCAGGTCGGCCAGGGCGGCGTCGCACCGCGCCACCGACTCCGCCAGCCGCGGCGCCATCGCCAGGTCGTGGTCGCTGAGACGGTCGGCCTCCTCGAGACGTCGCCAGAGCGCCTGCGCCCGGGCGTAGGCCTCGCGGGCGCGGCGCCAGTGAAGGGTGCGATCGGCGGCGTCGGCAATGAGAGCGGCCTGTCTTGCGAGCACGTCGCCGAGCCGTCCACTGACGACCGCCACGTCGCGCCGGAACTGGTGGTTGTCCGGGTGCCGCGCCGTCAGCAGCTCGAACCGATCCCGTGCTTCCGCGAGTTGTCGAATGGATTCGGAGAGGTCGCCTTCCTCGTCCAGAACCTCCCCCAGTTTCTGATGAGCGATGGCGGCGTCGCGCTGAATCTCCGGATCGCCCGTCATCCGGCGGGCCAGCTCATCGCGGAGGCGCGAGGACTGCTCGAACATGGCTCTCGCCGCGGCGCGTTCTCCCAGCAACAGATGCATCGTGCCCACGCGCTCCTGCGAAAGCCCCAGGAGGCGCTGACGACCGGGGTTGTCCGGATCCTCCTGCACGAGTCGCTCGAAGGTCTCCAGGGCGCGCAGGTAGTGGGCGCGGGCTTCTTCCGGTTTCCCGGCGTTGGGGAAGGCCGGGTGACCCAGCGCGTCGCCCACCTTGATGCAGCCGATGGCGAACATCTGCCTCGCCTGCCGACTGGTCGGGTCGCGCTCCATGACGGTGCGGTACCCGTCAAGCGCAACCTCGAACGACTTCACCGCGCCGAGCACGTCGCCGTCGAACTGCCGCAGGTTGCCGATTTTTTCGTGATGCACCGCGCTGGTGCGGCGGGCGTCCATGTTGGCGGGGTCATTGGCGGCGAGCGCGTCGAAGTGACGCGAGGCCTCCACGTAGGACGTCATCGCCGCCTCGGTCTCACCGGAAGCGCTCTGAACATTGCCCATCTTCTCCAGGGCGATGGCGAGGTCGCGCACGGCGTTGATATCCTCGGGAAAGGCCGCGGCGAGGGCCTGGCGAACCTCGAGGGACCGCGTGAAGTGCGAGGCCGCCTCGGCGTGCCGTCCCGCCGATTCCAGCAGCGTTCCCAGGCGCTCGTGAACAACGCCGAGGACGCGGCGCACGCCGAAGCTCTGCGGCTGCGCCCGCTCCAGCGGAACAATGATCGACTCGGCCTGGTGGTACTGCTGCCGCGCCTCATCTGATCGCCCGAGGTTGGGAAAGCTCGGGTTGCCCAGCAGGTCGCCCAGCCGCACGTGGCTGAAGGCCAGCATGACGTGATCGTTGAGATCGGGGTTGGCTCGCGTGCTCAGCGCGGCGCGAATCCTGTTGGCGGCCCGCGCCTCGTCCAATGCTTCGGTCAGGTCGCCGCGCCACGCCAGCACATCGGCGCGACCGGCTCGAAGCTCCGCTTCCACCCGTCTCGCCTCGGGGTTGGCTTCGGTGGCGTGGGGGTGGATGATCGACAGCGCCTTGCCGTAGCTGGCCAGGGCGCCGGCGGTGTCGCCGAGGTTGGGCGTGTTGGGTCGTCCCTGCAGGTCGCCGATCTTGAGGTACGCGCTTGCCAGCTCCACTTCCAGCGAAGGGTCTCCGCCTGACTCGGCGGTGAGAAGGTCCAGGTATGGAAGCGCCTGGGAGACCATGAGCTCCTTCACCTGCGTGCGTCCGGGCAGATCGCGCGTGAACTGATCCGACTCGAAAATGAGCGTGCGGACGAATCGCCTGGCCTCTTCGAAGCGGCGCTCGGCGCGGGTGCGGTGATTCTGGGCCACGCCGGCCTGCCAGATGGACACGCCCAGCCCCACGATCAGGGAGGCGAGCACAAGAGAGCCGGCCGTCACCGCCAGCCGGTTGCGGCGGACGAACTTGACCGTGCGGTATCGAAGCGTGTCCGGGCGGGCCAGAATCGTCTGGCCTTCGAGGTAGCGGCGCAGATCCTCGGCGAACTCGCCCGCGCTCTGGTATCGGCGGGGCGGCTCCTTGGCGAGCGCCTTCAGGAGAATCGTCTCCACCTCGTCGGGAATACGCCGGTTGAGCGCGCGCGGACGCAGCGGCGTCGATTCGATGATGTGATTGAGCGACTCGCGGACCGGCCCCTCGACCGGATAGGGGAAGCGCCCGGTGAGCGCCTGGTAGAGCATGACGCCCAGGGCGTACACGTCGGTGCGGGTGTCGGCGTTGGTGCCTTCGCCGCGCGCCTGCTCCGGGCTGGTCCACGGCAGCGAGCCGACGAAGTGGTCGCTGGAGATGGTTCGCCATACCGCACCGCCGTGCGATTCGTCCGCCAGCGTGGCCAGGCCGAAGTCGAGGACATGGGGCTCTCCGGCGGCGTCGATCCGGACATTGGATGGCTTGAGGTCGCGGTGAATGACGCCGCGCTGGTGAGCGAAGTTCACCGCCGAGGCGATGCGGATGAACAGCCGAAGGATGTCATCGATGGGAATCGTCGCGGCATCACCCAGGCCGCGCAGGTGCTCGGCAAGGGAGACGCCGTCGAGATGCTCCATCACGAAGAAGAGCCGTCCGTCCTGCGACTCGCCGCTGTCGTAGATGCGCACGATGTTGGGATGCCGCAGGCGGGCGGCCAGGTCGATTTCGCGCTCGAATCGTCGGCGAGACGACTCAGACGCCAGGCCGCCATCGAGGAGCACCTTGATCGCCACGCGCTGTCCGGTGGATCGCTGCACCGCCCGGTAGACGACGCCCTGTCCGCCGCGACCCAGTTCAGCCAGATCGTCATACCCGGAGATGACCGGCGGCTTCCCGCCGCGCTGACGCGCCGCGCGGACCTCGCCCAGCAGCCGCTCCTCGTCACTGAACCATGTCGTCGTCTCGTGATTCATGGCGTGGGCGCGGGGTGGCACGGACATGACGTGACGGGGATCAACCTTCCTCGGCCACCTGTTCGGCGACCAGAGCGGACAGTCGCCGCAGGATGCGCGACTTGGCCTGGTACACCTGATCCACGCTCAGGCCCAGTTCGTCCGCCGTGTCGCGGGCGTCACGCCCGTCAATGGCGTACAGGGAGAAGGCCTGGCGGTCCTGCTCGGAGAACTCGATTTCGATCGTTCGCATCGCCAGGCGCAGGTGGTACTGCCTCCATTCCAAGTCCCATTGCTCATCGGATGGCGTCTCGGCGCCGAACGCCTCGGCGCGCGACCCCATTCCCTCTAGCTCCACATCGCCCGCCTTCTGACGCGATCGCCGGAAAATGGCGTGAAGCGTCACGGTCTTCAGATACGAACGGAACTTGCCCCTGGTCGGGTCGTACTCGAATCCGGGCATCCGACGGGTCAGGGCGAGCAGCACGTCCTGGACCACGTCATCGCAATCCGAGGGTTGCAGTCCTTTGCGCTCCGCGACGTTGCGGATCAGGTCGCCGTAGCGTGCGGCGAACTCGGTCCACGCGGCGTGGTCTTCCACGTCGGCAAGCCGGGCGAGCAGGGTGACATGGGTGGAGTGAACCAGCACGCGAATGGCTCCGGCCGACGCTTCCAAGAGGATACACCAGAAAAACATCGCGGCTGGTTTCAGATTCGCCACGCCGAACGCTACGTCCTTCTGACTGGGTCACTTCGCACCCGGAGGAGGCGATCAAATGAAGGCGTTCAATCGGCGATGGACGGGATTCGGCGTGGCGGCGGCGGCAGGGCTGGTGACTGGCGGCTCGGCCCTGGGGCAGGTCGATGCGACCTGGATCGGTCCCAACACGGGGAACTGGAGCAACCTGGCGAACTGGGACACCTCGTTCGTGCCAAACAACGGCAATGGCGGGCAGAACTACTTCGTCATCGTGGATGGCAGCAGCGGCCAGGCGACCAGCGTGCTGATGGACCTGAACGTGGCCATTCACGGGCTGCGCATCAACGCGGGCGACCTGGTGGAGATTCAGAATGACCGCTTCCTGGCCCTTGTCTCCAACCCGATGCTCGTGAACAACGGCACGCTGTTCGTGAACTCGGAAGGCGCCAGCACCGATCTGCGCCTCGGCGTCGATCTCACGATGAGCGGTTCGGGCCTCCTGCGCCTGTCAGACAACCCGAACAACCGCGTCCTCTACAACTTCGGCGGGATCGCCCGGCTGACCAACGACACGCAGCACACCATCGCGGGGTCGGGCGCGATCGGGCTCGATCTTCTCAACGTCGACAACCGTGGAACCATTCAGGCCGACCAAGTCAATCCGCTGGTGATCGACTGGCGAGGCAGCGCCAATTCCAACTCCGGCGTGATGCGCGCCTCCAACGGCGGCACGCTCCGCATCCTGAACACGCCACTTGACAATACCGGGGGCGTGATCCGGGCCAACAACGGGTCGGCGGTGTCGCTTGAGGGCGCCGGGATTGTCGGCGGCTCGCTGACCACGGGCGGCAGCGGCGGCATCTTTGCAACAGGAAACGTCTCATCGCTGACCGACGTGACGAACCTCGGCTCACTCCGAGTGCCCAACGGCGCGATGCTGGTGCTTGCCGGCACGATCACCAACAACCAGATCATTTCGATGGAGGGCGTCAACGCCGCCACCGACCTTCGGCTGGCATCGGTTCCCACGATTCTGACCGGCTCAGGCCAGATTCACATGACGGACAACCCGAACAACCGCCTGCTGTACAACTTTGGCGGCATCACCACGCTGGAGAACGACGTCAATCACACGATTCGCGGTTCAGGTCAGTTGGGGCTTGACCTCATCCACCTGACCAATCGCGGACTGGTTCAGGCCGATCAGCCCACGGCGCTGGTCGTGGATCTCCGAGGCGACCAGTCGAACAACATCAACCTGGGAACGATGAAGGCGACGAGCGGCGGGGCGATGCGCATCGTCAACACCGGCATCGACAACTCCGGGGGGCAGTTGCTGGCCGAGGCCGGGTCGGTCATTCAACTGGAAAGCTCCGGGATCGTCGGCGGAGCGCTCCGCACCACGGGGGATGGCGCATTCCAGACCGCTGGCTCACCCTCTTCGCTGACCGACGTGACGAACGAGGGTCTGTTCCGCGTGCCCAACGGGTCATTCTTGATCCTCGCCGGAACCATCCAGAACGAGGGCTTGATTTCGCTTGAGTCCACGGGGACGGCCACCGATGTTCGCATCCACACCAGCCCGGTCCTTCTCACGGGCGGCGGTGAACTGAGGATGGGCAACAATGCCTCCAACCGGCTGCTCTACAACTTCGGCGGCATTACGCGACTCGAGAATGACACCGACCACACCATTCGCGGGGTGGGCCAGTTCGGTGTGGACCTGATCCATCTCACCAATCGCGGGCTGATCCAGGCGGATCAGGCGACCGGGCTCTTCATCGACCTGCGCGGCGGCGTCGCCGACAACTTCAACACCGGCATGCTGCAGGCGATCGGCGGCGGATTGATGCGCCTTGTCAACACGGGGCTCGACAACACCGACGGCGTGGTTCGGGCGGAAGCCGGTTCGGTGGTGCAACTGTGGAGCTCGGGGATCAAGGGCGGTGTGCTGGAGACCGACGGAACCGGGCTGATTCAGATGGTGGGACCGACTTCGGTCATCGATGGGCTTGTGAACCAGGGGACCGTCTCCGTGCCGGACGGAACGTCGCTGGTTCTCGCCAATACGGTCACGAACAACGGCGTTCTCTCGCTTGAATCAGCAGGCAACGCCGCGGACATCCGCATCGGCACCGAAACCGTGATCCTGACAGGTACGGGCGAACTCCGCATGTCCGACAACGGCGGCAATCGGATTCTCTACAACTTCGGCAACATCACCGTGCTGGAGCACGAGGCGGGTCACACGATCCGCGGCACCGGTCAGTTCGGCGTGGATCTGATCAACATCATCAATCGCGGCACCATCCAGTCGGATCAGCCCGGTGGGATGGTCATTGACACGCGCGGCTTCACCCAGAACGGCACGCTCCGCGTGATCAACAACTCCGTGATGACGATCGCGACAGCGCCGATGACCGTCGCCGGCGACGCCTTCGTCCAGGCGGGGTCAACGCTCAACCGGACGGGTGACTGGGTTCAAACCGCCGGAACCACGCACGTGGACGGTTCACTGGGCGTTTCGTCCGGTCCGTTCTCGCTGCAGGGCGGCGTTCTCAGCGGTTCAGGCAACGTCAACGTGGGAGTCAACAACAGCGGGGGCGTGGTCTCGCCGGGCGCCTCCGCCGGCAACCTGCGCATCAACGGCGCCTACACGCAGGGTGAGAACGGAGCCCTCAAGATTGAACTGGGCGGCCTCTCACCGGGCACGGAGCACGATGTGCTCACCGTGAGCGGGGCGGCCAACCTCAACGGCGTGCTGCTGCTTTCCGCCATCAACGGCTTCCTTCCCAAGAATGGGGCCGAGTTTACCATCCTCAACGCCGCCTCCCGTACGGGGCAACTCACCGTCGTCGCCGACGAGTCGCTGTGCGACTACGAGTTTGACGTGACCTACACGGCGACCTCCGTGGTCGTGAAGGCCAACCTCGTCACCAGCATCACCGGCTTCTCCGTGGTGCGCGGGAACCTGATGACGGGCGGAATCCCCGAACTGCGGCTCTCCGACGATCAATACCTTCGCACCAAGTCCGGCTTCGGACAGACGTTCACGGACCTGCACTCGATGGAGATCGTCTTCGACACGCAGACGACCGAGCAGTCGCCGACGCACGTGGACGTTCACGTCGAGTCGCGCATCAACTCGACCGGCGGCACGGCCCGCGTGAGATTGTGGAACTGGAACACCAGCCAGTACGAACAGATCGGCATCCACGCCATCGGGCAGGTGGACCAGGCCAACGACTTCCTCGATCGAGACGCGGCGAAGTACGTGAGCTCCACCGGCGCTATCCGCCTCTCCGTTCGTCACGTCGTGATCGTTCCGGTGTTCGCCTTCCGCTTCGACTCGTTCTTCGACGTGGTGAGGATCTGCGTTGATTGACCTGGGCCGCCGACCCGACGGCCGCCCGGCTCATCCCACCCGCCCGCACGCGCAGGGGACGTGCGGGCGGTTTTCGTTGGAGCGACGACGCCCTCCTGCCCACGGCTGCTTCAGGGCCTTGCCGCAGGGACTTGGTATAGTGCTTGGTCGCGGCAGTCCTGAGCAGAGCGATCATGTTCGGTGAAGGCGTGAGGGAACAGGGTGAACAGCCGCGCGACTCCGGAGTGGGCGACGTGGGTCCATCGGCGGCCATCTTGCACGTCCAGCGCGTGGGGGGCAGACGACGCCGGCAGGTTGAACTCGGCGCCATGCCCCTGACGATCGGGCGATCCTCCGAGAACGCCCTGGTGCTGCGACATGGTGACGTCAGTCGTCGCCACTGCGTGGTGGAGCCATGTCCAGAGGGCTTTCGGCTGAACGATCTGGGTTCACGCTTCGGAACGCTGGTGAACGGTGAACGTGTCGCGATGCGACTTCTGAGTGACTCGGACCGCATCAGGATCGGACCCTATGAACTGATCGTGTCGCTGGTTGGGGAGGCGTCCACACCTGCGCCGACGGCCTCCGCTCATGGTGGTGGAGCGGTTGGGCCTCCGAGCGGGTTCGCGCCCTCGGACGCTCCGGCCCAATCCGGAAATCACAGGAACGCGGTTCCTTCTCCCGCAGGGGGCGATGCTCAATCCATTGACCCATTGAAGGAAGCGCTGCAGGAAGCCCTGCTGCGGATTCGGCATCTTGAACGGGAGCAGTCGCTGCTTCGACGGCGCATCGCCGATCGCTCCACGCCGAGAAACGCTTCGGATCCCGACACGAGCGATGCGAGGGTTACCGCTGGCGATTCCAGCGGGAGCAGGGATGAACGGACGCCGGCCGCGTCGATCCCGACATCACCCCCCAACCCGCTTGTCGCGGCGATGACCTCGCCGACGCAGGTCGCTGGGGCGGATCACGCTCAGGAACCTCTGCCCGCCGCCCCGTCCCGATCTGGGCTGAGAGACGATTCCTGGGCGGATCGCGACTACCTCTCGTGGCTCGTGGTGGGGGTCTGCGCGATTGGGCTGGTCCTGGCACTGGTTCTGGGTGCGATGCATCTGCTCGACCGATAACTCGCAGAGTCGTTCTCGTGCATGTCTTCCATGGTTGCTGGCGGGGTGACGCCGGTTTTGTCGCGTTGAGAGATGCAGGGCTCTTATGGAGCTGCTCTGGCACAGGGTGGCGTTTGGGTCGGTCCGGTTGTTGAACCGTGGGTCGGGGGTGATGCATGCATCTTGAACCGGGTGAACAGGTCATTGGCGTTTGGGATCAGCACTCATCGATTGCCCGTGCGGTTGCGCCCCTTGTCGCCTCAATGGGCTACACCGCCAAGGTTCTGACCAACCTGCGGAACGGTGGCGCCGATGACGTTGACGACGATGTGGGATGCTTGCTTGGGTGCGTGAATCCAAGCCATGCCGGGTGGGATCAAGTTGCCGAAATCCTGGAAGTGGGTGAGCATCATTGCCTGCCGGTGATCCTCGTCACCGAGCCGATCAGGGTGGAAACCGCGGTTCTGGCCATGCGTCGAGGGGCGTTCGGCGTCGTCGAAACGCCAGTGGAATCCGACTGGCTGAAGGAGTTGATCCGGGAAGCGATGGCCGAGCGCGCGTCATTTGAGCGATTGGCCGCGATGCGGCAGGCGCTTCAGACCCGCCGATCGCTCCTATCCAGACGCGAGCAGGAAGTTCTGGAGTTGCTCGTGGCCGGTCTGCGGACCAAGGAGATCGCTTACCGGCTTGGCATCACCACCAAGACCGTGGAAACCCACCGTTCGCGTGTCTTCGCCAAGATGCAGGCCCGGAGCTGTGTGGAACTGCTGCGATTGGAGCTGATGTCGCGGGGGATTCTGAAGGACGAGGTTCCAAGGATGGTCTGATAACTCGCGCATCCCGGCGTGGGTTGGGCGACCGGAATCGGCATGGTCAATACGAAACCCGCACCACTTTCGAGCCGATTCCCTGTGGCGGCCTGAACCGGGCTGCGTAGAGTAATCAACGGAAGAACATCCGCGTCGGGACGCGAGCCGTGGGACCCGCAAGGGAAGGCCCGCCAACCGAAAGGAACCGACGCCGGGGAGATTGGGAATGCTGTGGGACCGCGGGGCGGTGCTGGAAGAGGCCGCCCCATACCAGATTGTCGATGAATCCCGACCTGGGATGTGGATGGTGCTGCAGACGCGCGCCCGTCAGGAAAAGGCGATCGCTCGTCAACTCACCGCCCGTCACGTGGACTTCGTCCTTCCCCTGGTGCCACGGGTTTCCCTGGTCCGGGGCCGCAAGTTCACCTCGCAGGTACCGCTGTTTCCGGGATACGTCTTCCTGTGCGGCCAGCGTGAGGATGCATACCACGCCATCACCACCAAGCGTGTGTGCCGCATCATTGATGTTCCCGACCAGACGACATTCCTGCACGAACTGAACCAGATCGTCCAGGCCCTCGACGCCGGGGCGCCGCTGGATCTGCACCCCTTCGCCGTCGAAGGACGGCGCTGCCGCATCATCCGCGGGCCGTTCATGGGGCTGGAGGGCGTCGTGATCCAGCGGAAATCCATGATGCGCCTGGTGATGCAGATTGGAATCCTTGGCCGAGGCGCCGCGCTTGAAATCGACGCGGACTTCCTCGAGCCGATCGACTGACACGCCGACCTTGATTGTCGGAACCCACGACCACGATTGTCGACAGGGTTGCCGCGGAGAAACAAGCTCCCGGCGACCACGGATCTTGCGGCCAATCGCTGTGCGAAGAACATTCGCGCAGTTGACAGGGGCGAAGCCCGCGCAGGCCAGGGCGAAGACGCCGTGATCGAGCAGCCAACAGCATTCGCACCTGTAAGGCCTGGGTAATCAGTGACGGATGAGAGAATCTGGCGAACCTCTGACGCCTCGGAAATGTCCGCCGTCGTTTGCCACACATCTGAAGATATGCGACCCGTTGACAGTGACGGCCCGATCCCGGCCCGTCATCCGCTTGCACACGGGAGCATTGTCATGACGCCGCGTTTCAGGGAAGAACCTGCCGATCAGTTGACGTCGAATCCCGTGTCGCCGCGCTCGACGTGGCGCCGCGTGCGCGATCAGTTTCACCGGGTCCGTCTGGGCCTCGCCGGCGCCGCTGCGGCGGTGGTCGTGGCGATGAGTGCGTGGTCGCCGGCGTCCGCCGCGATGCGTCCCGGCGCCTCGACGGACCTGCGCATCCTCCGCGTGAACGTGGATGACCCGCTCTCGGTGGCGATGATGAACGAGAACGGCCGGGCATCTCTGGCCGCCCGCCTGATCAGTGAGGCGGTCGCGCAGATGCCCGATGATGGGGCCGGGGCGACCACCGCCGTCCGCGTGATGGGCGCTCCGCTGGCGCATGGCCGTCTGACGGAGCAGAGCCGCCAGGTGATCCGGGCGGCGTTGCCCGCCGGCGCCGACGCCGCGGCGATTTATGAAAAGTCCTTCGCCAACGTGCTGGTGCGCACGCTCGACGGACTTCGCGAGCGATATCCGGCCGCGAAACTGAGCGTTTTCGGGCTGCCGCTTGATTCCGATGGCGGCTACTCGTTCAACCATCAGGCGGTGAACGCCCGCTATGCGGACGTGATCGACCGGATGGACGCCTTCGTCTCAGGACGTTCCTTCCTGCTCACCGGAGCGGACGCGATGGATGATCTGCGCATCCGCGAGGCGCTGCCCGAGACGCTGAACATGGCCGGTGACCGCCCCATCTTCGTGCAGCGAAACGGCTCGTGGTCAGGCCTGACAGCTTCGACCGCCGGAATGAGCGCCGGAGCCATGACCGATGGCGAACAGCGCATCGATCCTGCGGCGGTGGCCTCCTCCGTCAGTTCCACCGGCGTGACCGTGACCATTCGCGCCAGGCGCGACATGTACAGCACCCCGAAGGGGCAACTGCTCCAGGTGGGCGATCGAGGCGTGCTTGCGAACGACCTGCACAGCGAGAACCGGCGGCTCTTCGCCGAACTGGTGACGCCTCCCGTGAATGGCCGGATCATCCTGCGGTGGGATGGCACCTTCGCATATCGACCGAACCCCGGATTCACGGGCGTCGACCGATTCGAGTACAAGACCTACGACTGGCGCCGCGACCCCGTGGCGACCGCATGGGCGGTGGTGGGCGTGACGGAAATCGATGGAGGAGGGAGCGGCGGGAGCGGTGGGGGAAGCGGCGGCGGCTCCGGTGGGGGTGGAAGCGGCGGAGGAGGCGGGGGTGGCGGCAGCTGGGATCCCTGGGCCAACCTTCACGACATCACCGGGCTGCCCATGACCCAGGACGGCTGGACTGACTTCCTGGCCATGTTCCAGCATCCCGACCGCTACAACGACGCCCGCATCATCTACGTCTCCAGTTCCGAGGGCAGCGACGCCACGGGCACCGTCTACGGCAAGGGTCACGCGGCGGTGGGCCCCGATCCGTTCAACCCGGTTGGATCCGTGCGACCGTACAAGACCATCGCCGCGGCCTACAACATGCTGCGGGACGGATACCCGGACCTGATGCTGCTCAAGCGCGGCGACGTGTGGGTCAATGAGGTGTTGGCCGGCAACTGGCGCAAGTCAGGTCGAAGCGCGGAGGAAATGCTGATCGTCGGCTCATATGGTCCATTGACGGCTCGGCCGCGACTTGAGACCCCGGCCAATGGAACAGCACTGGGAGCAGCTGGAACCGATCTGCGGCAGCACTTCGCCTTCATCGGTCTGCACCTGGAGCCGCACAACCGTGGACCGACTGATGTGGCCAGGGGCGTCCGATGGCTCGGCAACCTTCACAATCTGATCTTCGAGGATTGTTATTTCCGAAACTTCGGGACAAACATCACATTCGATTCCTACCAGGGAACTCGCTTCGCTCAGGTCTCTCTTCGCCGCAGCATCGTGAGCGATTCCTGGGCGACTGGCGCGCATTCGCAGGGGCTGTTCGCTTCGTATGTCGACGGACTTCTGGTGGAGGAATGCGTGTTTGACCACAACGGATGGAACCCGGAGATGGGCGCCAACGCCACGACGTTCAATCACGGCATCTACTCGACAACCAAGAATGCCAACGTGGTCATCAGGGGTAGCATCTTCGCGCGATCATCTGCCAGCGGGGTTCAGGCCAGGTCCGGGGGAGTCGTTGATGACAACATGTTCGTTGATAACTGCGCTTCCGTCAACCTTGGCTACGGAGGCGGTCCGACATCCGATCCCAACGGCGTCGTTGTCCACGCCAGACGGAATGCCGTGGTGGAACCGGCGGACCGGGGCTTCGGTTCGTGGGGAATGGCGATCGGCAACATCTCGGCAGTCGCGACATCTGTGGTTGAACACAACTTGGTGATCGCGTCATCGCCAATCAACGGTAACGCCGTGATTATCGGTGGGTTTGATGGCTACGGAATTCACAACCTTCGGCTGGCCGACAATACGCTGCTCGGCGGCTGGAACAAGTTCCTGCGGGCTCCCGGTACTCCCGGCGAAAACCTCAATAACATCGTAATCACCTCCAATGTGATCCAGGCCTCGCAATCGAACGCGCTGTTGCTTGAGCTTCGTGACGCCCCTTGGAATGAGGAGTTGGATTTCGAAGGCAACGTCTACTACCGCCCTGGCTCGACCAACGGCTGGATCAAGGATCGATCGGGGACGTTCAGCGTCGCCTCGTGGCGCACCTACGCGGCGGAACCCACGGCTGAATCGCGGCAGGTGACGTTCGTTGACGCGACCCGCACGCTGGGAACCTACAACGCCACGCTTTCGGCCCAGGCGACGCTGGAGGGCTTCCTGACGGAAGCGCGCAAACAGTCCCGAGCTAATTGGCGGCCCGCCTACACCGGGGCTGCGGCGTCGGCGTACCTGCGCGAGGGTTTCACGCCCGCTCAGTAACGTTTTACGGCGCAAGCACCCGGTTCGCCGGTCCCGGATTGCCCCGTGAATGGCGGCAGTGTGACGAAACCAGAGACGTCATGACGTGCGTTATGCCGCATTTCATGCGGCATCCGCACCATCGACGCCGGACACGCTCCAACCCACCGCTGACTGCGTGACCACCACGATCGCCCCATCGCCGCCGGCTGATCCAGCGCTCCCTGTGACCGACGCCGGCCTGGAGCATTCGCATCGCATCGCGAATCTGCGCGGCAAGACCGTCGCCGCCACCGCCTGGACCATGGGCGGCCACGGCGCCCAGCAGGTGCTGCGGCTGGGTGGGAATCTCATCCTCACCCGCCTTCTGACGGCGGATGTGTTCGGCCTGATGACGCTGGTGCAGGTCTCGATTCGGGCCGTGTCGTTCTTCTCCGACCTGGGCGTCAACCAGAGCATCATCCGCGACAAGCGGGGCGATGACCGGCGCTTCCTGGACACGTCGTGGACGATCCAGATCATCCGCGGCAACGTCATCTGGCTGCTGGCGGCTCTGGCGGCGTGGCCGGCGTCGCTCATCTACGACACCCCGGAACTGCTGTACCTCATCCCGATCTCCGCGCTTTCCGCGATCATCGCCGGGTTCAACTCCACCAAGCTGGCGACGCTGAACCGGCGCCTGGCGCTGGGGCGTCTGACATTGCTCGACACGCTCACCCAGGCGGCGGGGCTGATGGTCATGGTCGGCATCGCTCTGTACAGTCCCACCGTGTGGGCGCTCATCGCCGGCGGCTTCGTCTCCAGTATCGGCAAGCTCTGGATCAGTCACTATGTACTCCCCGGTGATCGTAACCGTTTCTGCTGGCACCGGGAATCGGTGCAGGAACTGGTCCGGTTCGGACGCTGGGTGGCGGTCAGCACCGCGTGCGCATTCCTGCTCCAGCAGGGGGACAAACTCATCATGGGAGCGCTGGTTGATCGCTCTACGCTCGGCGTGTACGCCGTTGCGTACCTGCTCTCTCAGGCGGTGCTGGAGGCGCAGCGCACCCTGGGCCCCCGCGTGCTCCTGCCCGTCTACACCCAGCTGCTTCACCACCCCACCCCGACGTTGCGGCGCAAGGTGCTGAAACTACGGATTATTCTGCTGCTTCTCTTCGTGACGCCGCTCTTGGTCATGACGCTCTGGGGTCAGCAGATCGTCAAGGCGCTCTATACCGAGCCCTACCACGATGCCGGGTGGATGCTGCAGATTCTGGCGGCAGGGAACATCGGGTCCGCCATCAATCTCTCCGCCGGGGGGGTGGTGCTCGCCTCTGGTGATTCGTTCCGCTACATGATCCTGCAGGTCAGCCGGGGCGTGATGATGATTGCCGGCATGGCCATCGGCTTCGCCTTCGGCGGTCCGATCGGGCTGCTGGTCGGCATGGGCGCCTCATACTGGCTGAACTATCCGTTCCTGGTCTGGGCCATCCGGCGCCACGGCGTCTGGCTGCCGGGGCTTGACGCCGCCGTGTTCGCGTTTTCGACGGTGGTTGCAGCGATAGCATACACTCTTCGGTGAAACACGTATGAGCGATATTCTGATCGCGTTTGGTCCGATGGCGACCGAAGAGAATGTTCATTCACTCCTGTCACGCGGCCCGGGAGTATGGGCAGAGGGAGTGCGGACGTTTCGGTTCTCGTGGGGAGTCGTCGGAGTGCGCCCTCCAAAGATCGGAGGGTATGAACCGATTCAGGACGATAGTGGTGTAACGGCAGTGGTGGGGCGACCACGATTGATGGGCCGTGACCACGAAATGTCGGGATCCGGTTTTGTTCGAGCAATAATGCCAATAGTAACAAACCAATCATGTGGTGCGGAAGCACTCTACGACATGCTAACTGGCATGTTTGTGCTAGCGCAGGCCGACTCGTCCGGCATTCAATTGCTGACAGATCGCATGGGATTTCGGCCGGTCTATTACTGCCAGAGAGCGATCGGCACGAGGTTGGAGGATGTTGCTGCGATTTCTGATCTTACCGATGCGTTTGATATCGTCTCGCTCGGCGAGCTGGTTGTTCATAACGTGATTACCTTCCCGTATACATCTCGTCGTGGAATTACAGAGCTTCCGCCGGCCTCCGTGGTGGATGTATCGCCGTCCGGCGCGATTCGGCGGACACGGACGATCTGGGAGCCGTGCGAGCCCGATGGATTTGGAGATGATTCGCAAGTGGAAGAAGATTTGGAGATCGCATTGCGGTTCGCCGGTGAAGATATTACACGAGGCGCGAATCGTGTCGGCGTGACGCTGAGTGGCGGCCAGGACTCACGAGCCGTGTTAGGAGTCATCCCGAAGGATCGTGTAGCAGCATGTCTGACATATTGCACGCGAGAAAACCGGGAAACCGATGTGGCAAGGCAAGTGGCGAAGGCGTTCGGCTTGCGCCAAGTACTGGTGCGTCGAAGTGATGAGTTCTATGCCGACCTTCTGGTTTCCGGCACGTCGCTCCTTGGTACGGAGGTTCGCGCCAATGCGCACGGGTTGTGCCTCTTGAACGCAGGCATCGCAGACGACTACGATCTGATCGTTGGCGGGCAACTTTCTGACACCCTGTTGAAAGATCATTTCATGCCCGTTGATGAATATGAGCGTCTGAGACCGAAAACCTTCGGTGAAAGGGTACGGGCGGCGGCACGGTTGATGATGCGCCGAAGCGCCGTGCGGGGAGCGCCGCCAAGCTGCACGCGTGGACGTGACGTGCTGGAGATGGTGCTGGAAGACGAGGTGCGGGACGAAGTGGCGTCAAGACGCGCCAGACGCCTCGAGGAGGTTGCAAAGATCAGGCCCCATTCCGCGAGGGAATGGCAGCGATTCTGGCCTGTGAGCCGGCAGGACGATTGCTCGCATTCACTTGGTAACTCGCGAATCGTGTCGTGGGATGTGCTCTTCATGCACACCAAGGTGATCGAGGTGGCATGCCGCATCCCGCCGCGGCTGCGATGTGATGGAGAGCTTGCCTTGCGAGTCTTCTCGCGACTCTATGGCCCATCGGCGTCGATTGTGAATGCGAACACCGGCCTTCCGATGGATGCGACGCCAGCGCAAGTGCGTGCGGCCAGGGCGGCACGGTCACGTAATAAAGCCATCAAGAACGCTTTCATGCGTTTAGAACCTTCCGACGCCCCATGGAACGATGTTCAAGGGAGCTGGGTGGACTCTGAGAAGCTGCAGAAGCTCAGCCGACGCTGGGGATTATACCGGGGACGCCTCGTGGATTCGGCCGCAATCGACGTGCTGCGGCCAGTGCTCAAACGCGATGTGAGGGCCATGGTGTCGAAGTACGATGATACTTTACCGCCTACCGTCAACCACATGGTGATGCAGCTCATGCTGGTGATCGACGGCGTGCTCTCTCGCCGCCCGAGTATGGCGGCGTCGTAGCGATCATGCCCGGACGGTTGGACATTGCGTGGTGGCTCAAGCGCAAGAGGCGTGAGGCGTATCAGCGCTCACTCATGGCGCGGGGGTGGTACGATCCTCATGCGCGAAGCGAGGCGGATGCGATCTTCATCGGCGGGTGCGGGCGCTCTGGCACCACGCTCTTTAAGCAACTGTTGAACCGTCACTCGCGGCTGGCGTGCGGCCCCGAAACATCGTTATACGGCCTGCCGTTCAACCCCGCGAACATCGGACCGTACTGGGACATACCGGTAAGGGAACTGGAGCGCCGGGCCCGGGCTCACCGCAATTTGATCACGTTCGCGGACGAGTTTTACGAAGAGTTTCTGCGTGTCGAGGGGAAGAAGCGCTGGGCGGACAAGACCCCCAACAATGTTCGCGTGGTGATGAAGCTGCTCACGTGGTATCCGCGTGGGCGGTTCATCCATGTCATCCGTGACGGGCGGGACACCGTGTGCTCTCTTCGTCACCATCCCAAGGAAAAGGTGGTCAATGGGCGAATTGTGCCGGTAAAGGTCAACAACCCGATCGCCAAGTGTGCTCAGCGCTGGGTTGACGACACGTCTGACGGCTTGGCGCTCAGATCGCATCCGCGCTGCCTGGAGGTGCGGTACGAGGAGTTGGTGGCTGAACCTGAGCAATGTGTTCGGCGCGTCTGCGACTTCCTGGGCGAGCCGTACGAACCCGCCATGCTGGAGCCATCGGCGACGCCCAAGAGCTCGGCTCGGACAGCACAGGTGCTCAACAATCCTAATGCCGATAATCGGATCTCTCCCCAAAGTGTGGGTCGGTGGCGGAAGGAACTCTCACCCGATGAGCGTCGGGAGTTTGTGAGCGTGGCGGGCGAGTTGCTCATCGCGCTGGGGTACGTCACGGACCATTCGTGGATGCACGAGCCGATGGAACCCGGGGCATGACAGGGCGCCTTCCGGATTTCGTTTGCATCGGTGGAATGCGCTGCGGCTCGACAACGCTCTGGGAGATGCTTCGGAGGCATCGTGGGATTTTTCTCCCCGAAACCAAGGAACTGCACTACTTTGACCGCGAGGGGCGTCGCGACGGAATCGACGATGAGGCCTCGTATCGCGCGTGCTTCGCAGGCGCCGCATCGGGACAGGTGTGCGGAGAGTGCACGCCCAGCTACCTGACTCGTGAGCGGGTGTGTGATCGCATGGCGCGGCTTAGAGACTGTTTCAGAACAGTAGATGCCTGGACTTGATCGACTTGATCCGCGAGCAGACGAGCATCGCGGCGGCGAGGTCATGGAAGGCCTGGAATTGTTCGTTCCAGCGTTCGTAGCACAGGCGGAGGCGTCGGAAGTGGCTGAAGCACGCCAGCGTCCGCTCGACCACGTACCGCAGCACGCCCAGGCCGCTGCCGTGGGTGTCGTCGGTGCGCGGGGCGAGCATGCTGTGGATGCGTTGGCCTTCGACGTGCGCGATCATTTCCCGGGTTCCGTACGCGCGATCGCCGATGATCGCCTCCGGGTTGCGCCGCGGGCGCCCACGCGGACCCTGCACCGCAGGACGCGCCGCCAGCAGCGCGGGCAGTTGCCTCTGGTCGGGCACGTTGGCGGGCGTGGTCTGCACCACCAGGGGGGTGCCTCGGGCATCGGTCAGCACATGGCGTTTGCAGCCCTGTTTGCCGCGGTCCGTCGGGTTGGGGCCGGTGTGCGCCCCCCTTGGACGGCCCGCACCGACTGCGAATCGACCACGACATGCTGGAGGTCGATGCCATCGAGTTTCCCCAGGCGATTGAGCAACGCCCGATGCACCTGCGCCCACACGCCCGCCCTGGTCCACTCGCTGAAACGCCGCCAGCAGGACGAGCCGCTGACGCCGAAGGCGTCGGTCGGCACCGCCTGCCACGGCACGCCGTAGCGGAGCACGAAGATGATGCCCCGCAGCGCCCGCTTGTTGTCCACCGGCGGCCGGCCCGTCCGGGCCCGCGACACCGGGGGCAGCAATGGTTCGATCTCTTCCCACAACGCTTCCGGGAGCAGTTCCGCCGCCATGATCGTGCCTCCCTGCACTTGTGCTGACGACGCTCTTCATCGGTCGAGACTCATGTTCTGAAACAGTCTCTTATGCCAAGGGTCAGACTGCTGGTCATCCTGCGGGATCCGGTGAAGCGCGCCTGGTCGCATTACGGTCTACGGGTGCGACAGGGACGGGAGTCAAGGTCGTTCGAGCGGGCGATTCGTGCTGAAAGGGCGGAAGAATCGGACTGGGTGCGGGCGTACATCGGATGGAGTCGCTATGCCGAGCACCTGGGACGATTCGAGGAAGCATTCGGGCGCGAGTCGCTGCATGTGCTGTTCCTCGAAGAGTTGGTGAAGGAACCGGCGCGAGTACTGGAGGGTGTATGGCGGCACCTCGGAGTGCCGACCGATGCGGAAGCAACTCGTGAGGCGCCGCCCAAGAGTAACGCGATGGTGATGCCGCGGTCGGTGGCGATGTATTCGTTGACGCGGCGGATCGCCACCATGACACGCTCGCCCAACCCCATGCTGAGGGTGATCGGGCGGGTGGCTCGATCATCGTGCAGGCGGAACCTCCGGGCTGGGGACACGCGCCTTCCAGAATCGGCGGCGGGGCTGTTGCGCGAACTCTTCTACGAGGATGATTTGAGATTATCGGCGTGGCTCGGACGGGAGCTTCCCTGGGCAAAGTCGACATGAACCGGTCGCTGAGGATCAACTGGGTTTTCCCACGTCCGAACCTGTCGGGCGGCGTCAAGTCGAATCGCCTGCTGGCGGAGGCCATGGTGCGCCGTGGGCATGAGGTGACGTTGATCCACCCCACCCGCAAGGAACGCCAGCGGTACGCCCTGGGGTATCGTCTGCGCCGCATGGGCGAGCAGATGCTCCGCGGCGTGACCGGCTCGAACCAGTCGTCCCGTCATCACCTCGAGCGATCGACGGCGGCGATCCGAGTCATTGACGGTGACATCGTCACTGAGGCGGATGTTCCCGACGCGGACGTGACGATCGCCACGTGGTGGCGAACCCGTGAATGGATCGAGCCGTGGTCCGCGGCCAAGGGCGTCAAGGCCTACTGCATCCGCCATTACGAAGTGCATGGCGGGGACGCGGAGCGCGTCAAGGCGACCTATCGCCTGCCGGGGCCCAAGTTCGTCATCGCCCGATGGCTGCAGCGGCTGATGGCCGAGGAGTTCGGCGATCCGCACGCCGTGCTCGTGCCGAACGGGGTCGATCGATCGCAGTTTCATGCGCCGGAGCGAACCAAGGGGCGCGTTCCCACGGTGGGAATGCTGTATGGGCGGCAGGCATGGAAGGGTGCGGTGACGGCGTTCGAGGCCATCCGCATCCTCCAGCGGCGCGATCCGTCGATCCGGGTCAGCAGTTTCGGGCGCGAGTCGGTGGCGAGGCATCATCGGCCTCCAGCCAACTACGAGTTGCATCGCCGGCCTTCGCAGCGGGAGATCCCACGTCTGTACGCCATGGCCGACTGCTGGGTTGTCCCCTCGGTCTCCGAGGGGTTCGGCATGCCGGGCATTGAGGCGGCCGCCTGTCGCTGCCCGCTGGTGGTGACGCGCTGCGGCGGGCCGGAGGACTTCGTGGAAGAAGGGTGGAATGGTCATCTGGTTCCGGTGGAGGATCCCGAAGCCATGGCCGAGGCGATCGGGCGCATCCTGGCCTTGTCTGATCAGGCGTGGCGCGACATGAGCCAGGCCAGTTACGAAATGTCGCTGCGTTTCGACTGGGACCGCTCGGCGGAGATTCTGGAGACGGCGCTGCTCCGTCAAGTAGGCCATCTGGCTGATGGGATGAAGGACCACGCGTGAGCGCCACGATCACCATTGCGCTCTTCGGCATCATCCCCGTAGCGATGCTCATCGTCGCCTGCGTGCGGGGGCCCGCCGGGATCATTGCGGCGTACCTGGCGGGTTGGCTGCTGCTGCCGCCGATCGGCGGTTATAACCTGCCGGGGTTGCCGCCCTACACCAAGCACGCGGCGGTCACGATCGCGGTGTTGCTGTCGATGATCGTGTTTCGACCCAACGTACTGCTGTCGTATCGCCCTCGATGGTTCGACCTACCCATGGTGGTGTGGTGCGTGGCGCCGTTCTTCAGTTCAATCTACAACGGATTGGGGGTCTACGACGGGCTTTCATCCATCTACGGTCAGTTGACTCTGTGGGGGTTTCCGTACCTGATCGGCCGAACGGCATTCGCCGACCCGGCTTCCGCCCGCGTGCTGGCGATCGGTCTGTTCGTGGGGGGGTTGGTCTACATTCTGCCCTGTCTGTGGGAGATTCGCATGAGCCCCCAGCTCAACCGCTGGGTGTATGGCGAGCACGCGAGCAAGTTCCACATGACGCAGCGGCTTGGGGGCTACCGCCCTGTTGTGTTCATGAAGCACGGCATCGAACTGGGGATGTGGATGACCGCCGCCTCGCTGACCGGTCTGTGGCTGTGGCTGGCTGGCGACGTGAAGCGCGTGTTCAACATGCCCATCAAGTGGGCGGCGCTGGGATTGCTCGTGGTCACGATCATGTGCCGTTCGCTTGGCTCGCTCGCGCTGTTGGCTCTGGGCGTGGCCGGGTTGCTGGCCGCCCGGGCTCATCCGGCGGGCCGCATGGTGCTGGTGGCGCTGGTTCTGCTCACGCCGCTCTACATTTCGGCGCGCATCTCGGATGCGTGGCATGGCGAGGAGTTGCTTCAAATCTCGGAAGCGATTGACCCGGCGCGGGCGGTTTCGCTCCAGGGGCGCCTGGACGGCGAGGAGGCGGTGCTGGAACGGGCGCGCCAGCGGCCCCTGTTCGGATGGGGAGGTCACGACGGCGGCCGCGCCCATGCGGACGATGGCGACCTGCTGGCCGTGGACGGCATGTGGGTCATCTACTTCGGAAAGTTCGGGCTGTTGGGCGTGGTCTCGCTGTATGTCGCCATGCTGCTCCAGCCGCTGCTTCTGCTGATGGGACTGTCCCGCCCCCGCGAGGTGGTGATGCATCCGGCAGCGCCGCTCGCCGTGATCGTGACGCTCTTCGCCCTCAACTCCCTGATGAACGGGTTCCCCTGTCCGATCTTCATCGTCGGGCTTGGTGCGGTGGCCGCGGCTTCCAGGTGGAAGGGCTCCGACCTGGCGGCGGCGGTCGCGACACGGATTTCCGGTGAATCACCGTTGGGTTTGGCGGTTCGACCTCGCATCGCGAAGGTTGAACGGATCGCCTGATCCGATCCGAGGACTGAGCTCTGAACACGGAACAACGTCAAGCATCGATGGCTGAGCCGCGGAGCGACCGCTCCGGTGGCCACGGGGTATCGCCAACCCGTGGCGGCCCGATCCTCGTGACCGGTTCGCATCGCGGCGGGACGACGTGGGTTGGCAAGACCCTGGCCCTCGCGCCGCGCCTGACGTATTGCCATGAACCGCTGAACCCGAACATCGATGACGGCGTGCGCTTCCATCGAATCGGCGTTCCGTACTGGTTCATGCACCTTGACGAAACGAACGGTGCGGAGTGGGCGGCCCGCCTTGATCGAGTGATTCACGGCCGCGCCGCTCGCGGCTCGCTGCTTCCGTCGCTGCGATCCATTCAAGGAGCCCGATCCTGGACAGGGGATTTTCGCCGATCCCTGATCTCCCGTGTTCGTGGTAGTCGAGTCGTGGTGAAGGATCCCTTCTCGGTGTTCTCCGCGCCGTGGATGGCATCGCGGTACGGCATGAGCGTCATCGTGATGATTCGTCACCCCGCCGCCTTCGTCGCCAGCATCGTGCGCAAGGACTGGCGGTTCGACTTCGACAACTTCCTGAGCCAGTCGCGGCTGATGGAGCGATACCTTGAACCACTCCGCGGGGAGATTCTTCAGGCGAAGGGGTCGAGCGATCCGTTGCTTCAGGCCTCGGTGCTCTGGAAGGCCATCTACCTCGGGGTGTGCGATCATCAGATGAGACATCCGGAGTGGTTCTTTCCCCGGCATGAGGACTTCGCCAGGAACGCGATGATTTCGTTCGAGAATCTTTTCGGTCAGCTCGGCATATCCATGACGGATGCGCTTCGCCGCCGGGTCAATCGGAACTGCATGGGGTCTGATGGAGGAGGACGATCGCGATCGTGGTGGCAGCGCGAGAGCGTCGGAACCGTGGACACGTGGAAGTCCATGCTGTCCTGTGATCAGATCAGTCAGATTCGACGTCTGGTGGAGCCGATCTCAGGAAAGTGGTATGACGATGCCTCCTGGGCATGAGAATGCGCCGCCAGTGATGATTCCCTCGCGTCGGGATGACACCGCTTTCCTGGTCGGCGCCGAGCGTTCCGGCACCACGGTGCTGCGGCTGATGCTTGCTCACCATCCGCTGCTGGCGTGGCAGAACGAGTTTGAGTTCGCGGTCGATCTCATCTCATCGGATGGAGGTCTTCCAGACCTGGGGCGATATCGCCAGTGGCTGTCGACTCACCGCATCTTCCTCGCCACGCGTTTCACCATCGACCGGACGCTGGACTATGCGGGACTCATGCGCAGCTTCCTGGAACAGCGGCGCATCAGGGAGGGAAAGCCCTTTGTCGGCGCCACCGTGCATCGTCACTTCGACCGAGTGCTGCGGATCTGGCCGGAGGCGCGGTTCATCCATCTGGTGCGCGACCCGCGCGACGTCACACGTTCCGTGATCGCCATGGGTTGGGCCGGGAACTTCTGGACGGGCGTGCGCAATTGGATGGAAGCGGAGTTGCTCTGGGACCATCTGTGCATGGTTGTGCCGCCGGAGCGACGGTGCGAAGTTCGATACGAGGAGCTGCTGGCCGATCCTGAGCGAGTGCTGTCGGGCATCTGCGTATTTCTCGGAGCGGCGTATGACCCCGCCATGCTTTCGTATCCCCAGCACACCACTTATGACCCCCCTGACCCGACTCTGGCCTACCAGTGGAAGCGAAAACTTTCGCGGCTTCAGATTCGCCTGGTCGAAAGCCGGATCGGCGAGTTGTTGACGCGACGAGGGTACGAGTCGAGCGGGCTTCCGCCGTTGACTGTCGGGGTCATGCGCCGGATGGGGCTTCGCGTCCAGGATCGGGTGTCACGATCGACGTTCCGTCTTCGACGGTTCGGCGTGGGCTTGACGCTGGCTCATGCCGTGTCGAGTCGAGTGGGTCCGGCGTCATGGCACCGGGCGTGCGTGGAGCGCATCAACGCAATCAAGCAGGCGCAACTGAAGTGAACGGCGTACCTCGTCTGGTCTGTCGCCCCAGAGTTTCAGCATGCAGATTCTCCTGACAGTCACACACCCGAACGACCTGATGCTGCAGCGGGTTGAATCCGTCACGCGATCCTGCGCCGATGTCTGGCCCCAGTTGGACCAGTCAACACTTGTGTTCCATCGCGGGCGGGAGGTCGCTGTCGTGAGTATGGCTGGGCGGGGAGCAGTCAGCCGCTCGATCAAGGTTCACGAGGGTGTTGCGGTGGCGCTGGATGGCCTTGCGTTCGCACGCGGTCGAGCGCTCGGACCGACTGATCTGGTGCATGAGGAGCTTGGAACAGCGGGTTCGCCCGTCGAGGGTGTTCATTTCATCATCCGGGCTGTGTTGGATTCGGGCGAGACACAGGTCGTGACCGATCCCCTGGGAATGAAGATGGCCTTCGCCGCCCAGGTCGGGCCATCGTGGATTGTCGCCAATAACGCCCTGGTTCTGATGCGCCTTCTCGGCTCGCCCCGGTGGAACCTGGACGGGGTGCGGCTGCTCATGGCATTCGCCAGCACGGGACACGGACGTTCGCTGATCGAAGGGATTCGCATCATCCCCTGCGGACACCGGTGGTCATGGTCGCCTGACCAGCCCGCTCCTCGTGAGGAGCGTTTCTTCGGGATGGATGATCTGGCGAAGGTGCGTCCCGTCGGGGTGACGCGCGACGAAATCGGCGCGGTGTGCGACGCGATGCAGGCCCAGATCATCGCGGCCGCCTCCACTGGGCGTCCGCTGCGGGCCCCCATCACGGGCGGGCGGGATTCCCGCGTATTGGCGGCCCTGGTGGCGAAGGCCGGTGTCGAGTGCGATTTCTTCACCGCGGCTGCGAAGGGCTCGGCGGAGGAGCGTGTGGCGGTCGATGTCGCCCGCGTGCTGGGGGTGCGGCACCGGGTGCATCATCCGCGTCCCACGGAAGTCGTCGAACGCTGGAGTGAACTGTCGAGACGGTTGCTGCTTCAGAATGACGGGTACGTCAACGTTTGGCAGATCGGCAACGCCGCCGCACAGGATGAGGCGGACGGCCCCAGAGCGATCGTACTCGGCGGACATGGAGGTGAACTCTCTCGATATCCATATGGCAACGTGGTTGACTTCCTGCCCGGGGGGTTGTCTATCTCCAGTATCCGACAATGGCTTGGTTCGCGGGCTATTGACGCCTATGACGGGTTGGTTCGGTCAGAGGCGGTCGACTGGACGCGGTCGTACGTGCGCCGCACCGTCGATGAACTGCACCAGTCTGGTTGGGATTTGCGCAACATCGCGGAGTGTATAGCGCACTACGAACGTCAGCGAACCCGTGACGCCTCGGCCATCCGGCCTGGGTACCCGGTCCGCGACATGCTGCTGCCGTACTACACGCGGTCATATACGCGCCTGTCGTTCAAGGCGTCGCTGTGGGATCGGTACCTGAGCCGGGTGCATGAGCGGATGCTGGACATCGTGGCTCCAGAGGTTCGGCGTGTGCCGTACAGCCAGTTGCCGAAGTGGTGGCACAGGCCGCTCAAGGACGTCGCGTCCCGCGCCAATCGCCTGCTGCACTGGGATCGGCTGCGCAAGAAGAAGGTCCGCACATCGCCTCAGCAGGGATGGTTCGCGGCGATGATGCCTCATATTCGAGAGACATGCATGGATGCGTCGTCCTCACGACTGTGGGACGTGATCGATCGATCCGTGTTCGAGCGTTTCACGTCGCCGGCTGAGCAGGATCGCCTCGCGGTGCGGGCGGATGGCATTCTGAGGGTGTATTCGTTCTTCGAGTACGCCCGGCTGGCCGGGATTGAACAGCCGGGTTCGTCGGAAGTGCTTCGGGCCGCATGATGTCGCTGGCGATCGTCATTCTCAACTATCGCACTCCGGCGTACGTGACCGACTGCCTTCAATCACTGGCTGCCGAGCGGGATGCCGGGGCGTCGTTCTCCGCTGTCGTGGTGGACAACGCCTCGGGCGATGATTCGGCGGATCGCATCGAGGAGGCCATTCGAGCCAGGGGGTGGTCGGCGTGGGCTCGGGTGGTTCGATCCCCGCGCAATGGGGGGTTCTCCGCGGGCAATAACGTGGGGATGCACGCCGTCCAGGCCGAGGCGTATCTGCTGCTCAACAGCGACACCCTGGTGCGTTCCGGCGCCATCGACCGGCTGGTGCGCGAGATGCGTGAGCACCCCGACGCGGGATTGATCGGGCCGGGGCTGGAGTGGCCCGATGGCAAGCGACAGAACAGCGCCTTCAACTTTCCGACGCCGCTCACCGAGTTTCTGCGAGTGGCCGGAACGGGCGCCTTTGACCGGCTGCTGAGACGTCACGTCACCGCGATGCCGCTGGCCCAGGTGCCGCCGGAGGTGGACTGGGTGAGTTTCGCGGCGGTGCTGATCCCGCGGGCGGTGATCGAACAAGTCGGTCCGATGGATGAGGGGTACTTCATGTACTTCGAGGACATCGACTACGCCAGGCGCGTCCGAAGCGCCGGATGGAAGGTGCGCTACTGTCCGGAGGCGCGCATCGTGCATCTGCGGGGCGGCTCGTCGCCCGTCAAGTCGCTGGCGGCGGAGCGCAAGCCGCTGCCGGCGTACTGGTACGCGGCGCGGGCGCGATACTTCGCCAAGTTCTACGGCCGGATGGGGCTGTGGCTGGCGAACCTGTGCTGGCTGCTGGGGCGCTGCGTGTCGCGCTGCCGGGAGATTCTGGAGCGGCGCGGGTCGCACATTCCACAGGGACAGCTGCGGGCCATCTGGCGGCATGCCTGGAGGCCGCTGGCCTCGCCGGCGGCTTCCGAGGGAGGGGCCGCATGACGGCGCGGCTGCCCGATTTCATCATCATCGGCGCCATGAAGTGCGCCACCAGCACGCTTCACGACCAACTGGCGCGTCAGCCCGGCGTCTTCATGTCCACGCCCAAGGAGCCCTGCTTCTTCAGTGATGACGAGGTCTACGCACGCGGGATGGACTGGTACACGGAGCTGTTCGATGATGCGCCGCGCGGCGCGGTATGCGGCGAATCGAGCACGCATTACACGAAACTTCCCACGCACCCACATGCAGTCGATCGGATCGCCCGGCACGTGCCGCATGCGCGGTTCATCTATGTCATGCGGCAGCCGATCGACCGGCTCATTTCGCAGTATGTTCATGAATGGTCGATGCGGAACGTCTCCGGCTCGATCGACGAGGCGGTGGAGACGTTTCCTCCGCTTGTCGAATACGGCCGATATGCCATGCAACTGGCTCCGTATCTGGAGCAGTTCGGCGCCGATCGCGTACTGCCGGTGTTCTTCGAACGTCTCACCGCCGATCCCCAGCGGGAACTGGAACGGGTGGCGCGGTTCATCGGGCTGCAAGCCGTCGTGACGTGGGACGAGAACCTGGGGCGGCGCAACGCCGGATCGGAACGGATGCGCCGCAGCCCGCTGCGCGACGCGATCCTCGACCTGCCGCTTCTCAAGCAGGCCAGGCGAGCGCTGGTTCCCCGGTCGCTGCGCGATCGACTGAAGAGACGTTGGATGTTGCGCGAGAAGCCCGTCCTGTCGCCGACAGTGCATGATCAACTGCTGCGAGCATACGACAAGGAGCTGCGGCAATTGGGGCACTGGCTGGGGCGGACGCTGACATGCGCCACCTGGAGCGACGTCGTTCGCGGCGAATCACCGGAATGGATCAGACGCGATCTCGTGAGGGAGCGGGTGACGGCATGACCGTTGCGTTTACCCATCGGGTCGGCGCCGTGGTCATCGGGCGCAACGAGGGTGAACGGCTGATCCGGTGCCTGTGCTCGCTGGTGGGGCGGGTGGAGCATGTCGTGTATGTCGATTCCGGATCGACCGACGACAGCGTGCAGGCGGCGAAGTCGCTGGGCGTTTCGACCGTGACGCTGGATCTGTCGCAGCCGTTCACCGCCGCGCGGGCGCGAAACCGGGGCGTGGCGGAACTGCGGTCGATGGGCGTGCAGCCGGACTTCGTGCAGTTTGTCGACGGCGACTGCGAGGTTGACGAGAACTGGATCGGTCGTGGCGTGGCCGCCCTGGAAGCCGATCCGCGCGTCGCGGTGGTGTGCGGCCGCCGACGCGAGCGCTTTCCTGAAGCATCGAAGTACAACCGGCTGTGCGACCTGGAGTGGGATACCCCGCCCGGCGAGGTCCGCTCCTGCGGCGGCGACGCCATGATGCGGCTCGGGGCGTTTGATGAAGTGGGAGGGTATGACTCGACGCTGATCGCGGGCGAGGAGCCGGAGTTGTGCGTGCGGCTGCGCCGGGCCGAGTGGCGCATCCTGCGACTGGACGCGGAGATGACTCTTCACGACGCCGCCATGACGCGGTTCGGGCAGTGGTGGCGACGATCCGTCCGGGCGGGGCACGCCTATGCCGAAGGCGCCTGGATGCACGGCCGATCACCCCAGCGCCATAACGTGCGCGAAGTACGGTCGATCCTGAAGTGGGCGCTGTTCATTCCGGCGGCCACGGCGGCGTTGGTCTGGCCAGCAGGGGGGTGGGGACTGCTGTTGCTGTCGCTGTATCCGCTGCAGTGGTGGAGGATCTTCGTCGGCCAGCGGCGGCGCGGCCGGACGGCCGCTCAGTCGCGGCTGTACGCCACGTTCACGATGCTCGGCAAGTTCGCCCAGTTGAGGGGCATGGTCGGCTTCGCCTGGAATCGGCTGCGCGGGCGACGGATGCGGCTGATCGAGTACAAGGGGGCTGCGGTTCGATCCGCGACAGCATCGACAAACCTGCCGGCCGCGCGGCCGCACGAGGTGACTGGTTCATGATTCACTACATGACCACGCAGGGGATCGGCAACGCCTGGGTGGCGAACGAGCTTCGAATCGTGACCAGGGCGGGAATTCCGGTTCGACTGCACGCTCTGCGGGGTTCCGGTCGTCGGCTGTTCTCATCGGAATGGGCGGCCGACATGGATCGTTCGACGCGTGTTCTCTATCCGATCCGCCCGCTGGCGATGGTCGTCTCGTTGCTCCTCGCCCCGATGCTGTTCGGCGCTCGGTTTTTGACCGCGATGGCCAACGCGTTGTTCGGGCAGCGGGAGAACAACCGAACGCGCGTGGCCTCGCTGGGCCACCTGCTGGCGGCGATCCACTGGGCTCGCGGATTGCGACGCGATCCCGTCACGCACATTCACTCGCAGTGGATTCACTCCGGCGGCACGGTGGCGATGTACGGGGCGTGGCTGCTGGGCGTGCCGTTCAGTTTCACGGGACACGCGACGGATCTGTTCCGTGATCGCTGCGCCCTGCGTGACAAGATCCGGCGAGCCAGGTTCATCATCTGCATCAGCGAGTTTCACCGGCGGTTCTTCCTGGAGCAGGGCGCCAGGCCGGAGCAGCTCCACGTGGCCTACTGCGGAATCGACGTGGATCGCATGGCTCCGCGGAATACTCCACGCCGCGATGGTCCATTTCATATTCTCTCGACGGGTCGGCTGGTCGAGAAGAAGGGATTCGAGCATCTGATCGACGCCTGCGCCATCCTCACACGGCGCGGACGGGACTTCCGCTGCACCATCGGGGGCAGCGGCGAGCTGCGTGAGTCGCTCGAAGAGCGGATCCGTCTCCAAGGTCTGAGTGACCGGGTACGGGTGACCGGCGAGGAACTGCGACAGGAAGACATTCCCGCATTCATGCACACCGGCGACGCCTACGTACTGGCCTGCGTGTGGGCCAGGGATGGCGACGTTGATGGGCTGCCCCAGATGACCATGGAGGCCATGGCCTGCGGGCTGCCAGCCGTCACCACGCGGCTTGTCGGGAATCCCGACCTGGTCATTCACGAACAGACTGGGCTGCTCGTATCGCCAGGCAACGCGGAAGAACTGGCGGACGCCATCCAACGCCTGATGGATGATCCCGTCCTCGCCGAACGTCTGGCCAAGGCGGGTCGCGAGTGGATTCGTGAGCGGTTCGACATCGAGCGGTGCCTCGAGCCGCTCATTTCGCAGTTCCGCCGCGTGCTGGCGGACGCATCGCAGGAAGCGATCCCCGCGGCGACGGCGGGGGCGGGAGCGGAAGGGACTTCATGATCATCTCACAGACGCCTTACCGGGTCTCGTTCGCCGGCGGCGGCACCGATCTGCCTGCGTTCTACCGGCAGGAGTCCGGGGCGGTGTTGTCCGTGGCGGTGCGCAAGCACATGTACGTGGCGCTCTCGCGCCGGTTCGAGCCATCGGTGCGCGTGGCGTATTCGAAGACCGAGATCGCGTCGACGCGGGATGAGGTGCAGCACACCATCGTCAAGGCCGCCCTGGAACTGGTGGACCTTGGTCCGCACATGGAGATCGTGACGATCGGCGACGTGCCGGCGGGTACGGGCATGGGCTCGTCAAGCACGCTGACGGTCGGGCTGCTCAACGCCCTCTACGCCTTCAAGGGGCAGATCCGCTCGGCCAAGTCGCTGGCGGAGGAAGCGTGCCGCATCGAGATTGACGTTCTCGGCAAGCCGATTGGTAAGCAGGACCAGTACGCTGCCGCCTTCGGCGGACTGAACTACATCCGCTTCAATCCCGACGAGTCGGTGGACGTCCAGCCGGTGCCCACCGCCGCGGAGACGCTGGCGGAACTGGAGCGACGGATCATCGTGCTCTACACCGAGAAGAAGCGCGACGCCGACACGATCCTGCAGAAGCAGTCGGACGGCACCGCCGACCGCATGCGCGTGCTGCGTGACATGCGCGACCTGGCCAGCGAGATGCGCGGCGTCATCGCGGGGCGCGCCAATCTCGACGAGTTCGCGCGACTGCTCCACGTGGGATGGGAACTGAAACGCTCGCTTGGTTTCGGCATTTCGGATGACTCGATCGACCAGGCGTACGAAGCGGCACGCCGCGCGGGGGCGCAGGGCGGCAAACTGCTCGGCGCGGGCGGCGGGGGGTTCCTGCTGCTGATCGCCCCGCCCGAGCGACACGCCGCCATCCGCGAGGCGCTCGGCAATCCGCGCGACCTGGCCTTCGGCATCGACCGGCTGGGAAGCCGGATTATTTTCATCAGTTGAGAAACTCGGGAGCAAGGACGAACCATCATGGCGGGAACCACCGTCACCAGCGCCAGACAGTACTTTGAAGCCATGTCGGCCGTGCTGGCACGCACCGATCCGCGTCCGATCGACGCCTACGCCGACCTGCTCGTGAAGGCGTGGCGCGAGGATCGGCGGGTGTTCATCTTCGGCAACGGCGGCAGCGCCTACAACGCTTCGCATCATGTGGCCGACTACGTCAAGACCGCCTGTGTGCCCGGGAAGAAGCGCCTCATGGCCTTCTCGCTGTCCGACAACATGGGGCTTCTCACGGCCATCGGCAACGACCTCGCCTATGACCAGATCTTCGAGTTCCCGCTGGCGTCATACGCCAGGCCGGGCGACATCGCCGTCGGCATTTCGTGTTCGGGCAACTCCCCCAACCTGCTGCGAGCGTGCGAATGGGCCAGGTCGCATGGACTCACCGTGGTGGCGCTCACGGGGTTCGACGGAGGCCGCGTCAAGGCGCTGGCCGACATCCACATCCACGTGCCGAGCGACAACTACGGCGTCATCGAGGATCTGCACATGTCCGTGGGGCACATCGCGGCGCAGATGCTGCAGAACCGGGTGATGGCGGAGGGCGCGGGTCGATGAACATCCTCATCACCGGCGGTGCGGGCTTCATCGGGTCGCACACGGCGGATGCGCTGCTGGCGCAAGGTCACCGCGTGCGCGTGCTCGACTCGCTGGAGGCGCCCGTGCATCCGGTCCGCCGACCACCTGCCTACCTCGACCCGCGGATCGAGTTCATCCTGGGCGACGTGCGGAGCGAGCGGGTCATGCTCGACGCCCTGCGCGGCGTGGACGCGGTTTACCACCTCGCCGCGTTTCAGGATTACCTGCCGATCTTCTCGCGGTTCTTTGATGTCAATGTCACATCCACGGCGCTGATTTACGAGTTGATCGTGCGTGAGCGGCTCCCGATCCGAAAGGTCATCGTCGCCTCCAGCCAGGCGACGCTGGGCGAGGGACTGTATCTCGATGCCGATGGTCGCCCGTGTCTGCCTGACATTCGCCCGGATGAGCAGCTGGCCCGAGGGGAGTGGGAGTGCCGTCCTCCGATGGGATTCCGCGGACCGCTCCGGTGGCAGCCCACGGACGAATCCGTCGCCAACCCGCAGAACCAGTACGGCATTTCCAAGATCGCCGAGGAAAAGGTCGCCCTGCACCTTGGCAAGCGCTACGGCATTCCCTCGGTGGCGATGCGGTACTCCATCGTGCAGGGACCGCGGCAGAGTTTTCACAACGCCTACAGCGGCGCGTGCCGCGTCTTCTGCCTGGCTATGCACCAGAACCTTGACCCGCCCATCTACGAGGACGGCCGTCAGGTGCGCGACTTTGTCAATATTCACGATGTGGTGGACGCGAACCTGCTCGTACTGCACGACGATCGCGCCGATGGACAGATGTTTCACGTGGGCGGCGACCGGGCGATGACAGTTTCCGATTTCGCCAGCGTGGTGGCGCAAGTCTTCGGCCGCCGCGGGTATGAGCCGAAGCCGTGCGGCAAGTATCGCTTCGGCGACACGCGCCACATCTGCTCCGATGTCTCGAAGCTCAAGGCGCTCGGCTGGTCGCCCCGCCGCTCCGTGCATGAGAGCGTCGAGGGCTACAGGGCGTGGCTGCGCGAGGCGGAGAACCCCGGAGCCATTCTGCAGCAGGCCACGGCGCAGATGCAGGCCCTCAACGTGGTGCGCGAGGTGGTGACATCGTGAGGCACGATCGCAACCGCGATGTGCGCGTGCTGCTGATGGCGGCGGGTCTGGGCACGCGCCTGCGGCCGCTGACCGACACCGTGCCCAAATGCCTGGTGCCGATCAACGGCCGTCCGCTGATCGACTTCTGGTTCGACCGATTCGCCGAGGCGGGGCTGCGCCACGTGCTCATCAATACCCACCACCTGCCGGGAATGGTGCGCGAGCACATCGCGCGGCTCAACGCCGCTGGCCGCTTCGAGATCCGCGAGACGTACGAGCCCACGCTGCTCGGCTCGGCGGGCACGGTGCATGCCAACCGCGACTGGGTTCCGCCCGGCGGAGAGGCCCTCATCGTCTACGCCGACAATCTCTCCGCGGTGCATCTGGGCGACATGCTGGCGTTCCACCGGGCGAGGCGGGCCGAGATGACCATGCTGCTCTTCCGTACGCCCACGCCGCAGCGGTGCGGCATCGCGCAGCTCGACGGTTCGGGACGAATCGTCGAGTTCGAGGAGAAGCCCCAGAACCCCCGCGGCAATCTGGCCAACGCCGGGGTCTACGCCCTCTCGGCGGCGGCGTATCACGAAATGGCCGACGCAGACGCCTTCGACCTGGGGTTCGACGTGCTGCCGCGCTTCGTCGGACGGATGCACGGCTTCACCTTCGACGGCTACCACCGCGACATCGGTACGCTCGAATCGCTCGAAGCGGCGGAGGCGGACGTGGCCGCAGGTCGGGTTCTCGCGCCGGCTCGACTGGCTGGGCACGATCGCCCCCGTCCGGCGGTGTTCCTCGACCGCGACGGCACGCTGATCCGACAGGTTCACTACATCGCCGACCCGAAGGATGTTGAACTCCTGCCCGGCGCTGCCGAGGCGTTGCGAATCCTGGGCGAGCACGGCTATGCCCGCGTGGTCGTGACCAACCAGTCCGCCATCGGGCGCGGCGTGATCACCGAGCAGCAGGCGCACGCGGTGCAGCATGAAGTCGAACGCCAACTCGGCGAGCCGGGCGTGTCGATCGAGGGCTTCGACTGCTGCCCCGTGGCTCCGTTGTCCGTCTCATCCAACGGGCAGGGCGGCGCGGATCGCACCATCATCGATCATCCGGATCGCAAGCCAGGGCCGGGGATGCTGCTTCGAGCCGCGCGGCAACTCAATCTGGACCTTTCACGATCGTGGATGGTGGGTGACATGGTGAGCGATCTGCTGGCGGGACGAAACGCGGGGTGCCGCGGGAGCATTCTCGTCCGTACCGGGTATGGAGCGGAGGGCGAGGCGGCCGCGCAGCCGCTTGCCGATGCAGTGGCTGATGACCTGCTGAGCGCCGCCAAACACATTCTGAGCGCGGAGCCGACTCCCGGATGCTCCACGACAGGACAATCAACCGGGTTGGGCATGGCGGCGGCAATCCGAACTGTTGAGGAGCGATGCGCATGAGGGTGCTGGTCACGGGTGGAGCCGGATTCGTCGGAAGCGCGTGCCTGCGGCACCTGCTGCGGCACGGGGTCGAGGCGGTTGCTTATGACAATCTCAGCCAGGGACATCGTCAGGCGGTTCCGGCGGATCGCCTGATCGTGGGCGATATCGCCGACGCCTCCGCAGTCGAGCACGCTCTGCGGCAGGTGAAGGCGGATGCGGTGATGCACTTCGCCGCGGCGACCTACGTGGGCGAGTCGGTCACCGATCCCGAGTTTCACTACCGCAACAACATCGGCGGCACGCTTTCCCTGCTCAACGCCATGCGCCGCTCGGGCGTGAAGCGGATGCTCTTCTCCAGCACGTGCGCCACGTACGGCATGAACCCGAAGGTTCCCATGGCCGAGGATTCGGCGCAGGAGCCCTTCAGCCCTTACGCCCGCACCAAGCTGGCGGTGGAGTGGATGATCCGCGATTTCGCCCATGCGTATGGGCTGGGTTTCACGATCCTGCGGTACTTCAACGCCGCGGGCGCCGAGCCGGACGGGTCGCACGGCGAGGATCACCGCCCGGAAAACCATCTCATTCCGCTGGTGCTGGAGGTGCCGCTGGGCAAGCGGAACCACATCGCGGTGTACGGGAATGACTATCCCACGCCGGACGGCACGTGCATCCGTGACTACGTTCACATTCACGACCTGGCCGAGGCGCACCTGCTGGCGATTCGAGCCACCACGCCCGACACGGCGGAGGTGTTCAACATCGGCACGGGCACGGGCCATTCGGTGCTGGAGGTCATCCGCGCCTGCGAGCGTGTGACCGGCAAGCCGATTCCCATGAAGGTCGTCGAGCGCCGTCCGGGCGACCCGCCCGCGCTGGTGGCCGACCCGTCAAAGATTCAGCGGGTGCTGGGGTGGGCGCTGAAGTTCAGTTCGCTGGACGCGGTGGTGGAGACGGCGTGGAAGTGGCATCAAAGCCATCCGAAGGGGTACGCGTGAGTGCTGTGGCTTCGATGCGGGCGGATCAGACGCGAGCCATCGCTCCGACTCAGTGCATGCGCCGCTACGTCGTCATCAGCCCCTGCCGTGACGAGGCGGTGCATCTCGAGGCGACCATCCGAACGATGGCGGCGCAGACCTGTCCGCCGACGCTGTGGGTGATCGTCAACGACGGCTCGACGGATGGAACGGGGGCGATCCTGGAACGGGCGGAGGCGGCCCATTCATTCATTCGCGTGGTCACGCGGCAGGACCGGGGCGAGCGAAAGGTCGGGCCGGGCGTGATCGAGGCCTTCTACGCCGGGCTGGAGACGGTCGATCTTGACGACTTTGACTATGTCTGCAAGATGGACGCGGACCTGGAGCTTCCGCCGCGGTACTTCGAGCGGCTCATGGAGGAGATGGAGCGCGAGCCGCGCCTTGGCGCGGTGTCGGGCAAGATGTTCCTGCGCGACGAGCACGGCCGGCTGAGCCACGAAAGGCGGGGGGATGAGCACGCCGCCGGGCCAAGTAAGTTCTACCGGGTGGCGTGTTTTCGTGAGATCGGCGGGTTCGTGCGCATGGTGGGGTGGGACGGCATTGACGGGCACATGTGCCGCCAGAGGGGGTGGATGGCCCGGTCGATCATGGACGACGAGATCAAGGTCGTGCATCGCCGCATGATGGGGTCGAGTCATCGCGGCGTGCTGCACGGCCGGATGCGTGGAGGTGAGGGCAAGTGGCGGATCGGCTCATCGCCGTGGTACCTGCTGGCGACGATGGTGTACCGCATGGTTGATCCGCCTCCGGTGGTGGGGGCGCTGGCGATGGCGTACGGCTACTTCCGCGCGATGGTCCGGCGCGTGCCGCGGCAGTCCGACCCGGCGTATCTCAAGTTCCTGCGAGGGTACGAGTGGCGGGCGCTGTTCCTGGGGAAGAACCGGACCACGGCCAAGTACCACGAGGCCATCCGACGACGGTTTGCTTCGAACGCGGAGACGACAGTGGATCAGCGGTCCCGGCAGTGAACGAAACACGATCCAAGCCGACGCGCATCCTCGCCGTCGCCTCGGGCGGAGGGCACTGGGTTCAGTTGCTGCGACTGCGCCCGGCATTCGAAGGCGCGCGGGTGACCTATGTCACCGTTGATCGCGGATACGCGCAGGATCTCGAGCCGGGGTCTCGGCTGCGGATCGTCAACGACGCCACGCGATGGAACAAGGCCGGACTGGCGCGGATGGCGCTGCGGCTGCTGTGGATCATCCTGCGTGAAAGGCCGCACGTGGTCATCTCCACAGGCGCCGCGCCGGGGTACTTCGCCTTGCGGCTGGCCCGGCTGGTGGGGGCCCGCACCATCTGGGTGGACAGCATGGCCAACGTCGAGGAGCTGTCGATGTCGGGCCAGAAGATCGGACGCCATGCCGACCTGTGGCTGACGCAATGGGCGCATCTGGCCCGTCCGGATGGACCGCACCATGCCGGGAGCGTGCTGTGATCTTTCTGACAGTCGGCGCACAGATGCCGTTCGATCGGCTGGTGCAGGCGGTGGATCGCTGGGCCGGCGCCGGTCCGGGCCGGGAGGTCTTCGCCCAGATCGGCGACACCGACTTCAGGCCCAGCCACATGGCGTATCGGGCATCGCTGGAGCCGCGGGAGTTCGCCGAGACCGTTCAGCGATGTCGCGTCATCGTGGCGCACGCGGGAATGGGAAGCATCCTGAGCGCCCTGCGGGCCGGCAAGCCGATCCTGATCTTTCCGCGGCGAGGCGACCTGCGAGAGACACGCAACGACCACCAGGTGGCCACGGCGAGGCAGATGCGAGGCCGACCCGGCGTGAAAGTAGCCCTGGACGAGGCGGAACTGCTGACGGAACTGGATCGCCTGACCGCGACCGCGACGCCCACGCCGATCCAGCCCTGGGCCAGCGATGACCTGATCAACCGGATCAGGAGCTTCATCTGGTCTGGCACACGTCCTGTTGGACAAACCCTTGCGGACGAGGCGAATCGGTCTGATTCCCCCACTTTATCAGACCACCCGCATCACGGAATCGAAACACCATGAGCCATGTCCCCGTACAATCTGTCCGAGAACTGAGTGTTGGATGGAAGGAGGCGTACGAGGCGGCTGTGAAGGTGGGAGAACCGGTCTTCGTGCCCCAGCGGCACTACTGCGACGACCGCGGCTATTCGCTGATGAATCTGCTGGGCGGGGTGCTTTCGTCGGAGGGGCAGATCAACTTCTCCGTGCAGTACCCCGGGGTGGTCAAGGCCTGGCATCGTCATCAGCACCAGACCGACTTTTGGGTGTGCGTGTCAGGCCACCTGAAGGCGGGCATCTGCGCCGCGGATCGGTCACGAGCGTGGGTGGTGGTCATGGGCGAAAAGAGACCAGGTGTGTTGGTCATTCCCCCGACGCTCTGGCACGGGGCGGCGACGGTGGGGCCGAACCCGGCCGGACTTCTCTACTACGTGACCCGGGCGTTCAACCCGGCGTCGCCCGACGAGGAGCGTCTGGCATGGGATGGTGTGGCGGGTTTCCCCTGGGAGACGCAGCATCGATGATGCCCATGAACCTCAGGGCCGACCGCCGCAGTGAAGGAGTGATTGATCAGCAGCAATCGAGGGAGTCGGTTGTGATCGTTCTGTCGTCAACCAAACAGAACTGCTCAGGGGATCATCAAGGAACTGGTCGCGGATGAAATGAGACCGTCGGTTGAACGCGCCTGAATTACCGGACCGAGGAATCGGCGCCCTGAGCAGGTTCTCCAGGCCGTACCGGCGAGTTGGGTCCGCATGAGGCGTCGGAAAGGCGACCCGGCGGCCTCATGCTCGCGTATCGCTCAGTCGATTCAAGCCATTTCCTCTCGGACAGACTCGTTTCCGGATCGAAAGTCAAGACAACCTCTCATGCGTCATGTCAAGGTCATCATGCTGACTGGGGCGATGCGCCCCTCGCCGCTTCAATCCGCGATCGGTCGGCCGGTCGCGTCGCTGCCGCTCGGGGACGGGTGCGCTCTCTTTGACGCCTGGCTGAAGGCGCTGAAGTCCGTGGGGCATCCGATTGACCTGATCGTGGCGACCAATCTGGACCAGGAGATTCCCGCGTTGCGCGAACTGGCGCGAGAGGCGGCGGCTCGCGCTCCGTGGGTCAGGTCGATCGAGGTGGTCCGTGATCCTCGAGACTGGCGTGGTTCCGCCGGCGTGGTGCGGGACCTGCTCAATCCACGGCTCGAGGACGATGACACCATCATGGTGGTGGAAGCCGGTTGCCTGCCGCCCGCGTCATTGAAGCAGGCGCTCGAGACTCGGACCGGGTCAACGTGGGTGGTGGTCGGAGCGACTTCGGGTCTCGCGCCGGCCGGTGTCTTCGCCTGCGGCATGGAGGCGCTGCGCGAGGCGCCCGACGTGGGCTATTGCGACCTGAAGGAGCAGTTGATTCCGCGGCTGATCCGCCGCGGCGTCGACGTTCGCGCCGCGATCGTGGCGGAAGAACTGATCCGGCTGCGCGATCTCGACAGCTATCTTCGCGCGGTATCGGCGTGGTCCAGGCAGGGCCGCGTGGACGACCGCCGCGAGGATCGACCGTGGCGCGAGCTGGGAGCGTGCGTGGTGGAGGACGGCGCCGAGATCGACATCGGTGTGATCCTGAAGGACACCGTCGTCCTGCGTGGCGCACGCGTGGGGGCGGCGGCGGTGCTCAACGGGTGTCTTGTCACCGGCGCGGCGGTGGTCGAGCCCGGCGAGCGGGCGGCCGACAGGATTCTGACGGCGCCGTCCCTCTCCAACGGGCGTCGATCACGCCGGGAGCGTCCGACACCGGTCTCCAGTCAGGAGTTGGCCGCGTGAGCGAACCGGTTCGCCGCATTCCGTGGCAGCACGGGCGCGCCTGGACGGCGCGAGACTTTGCATTGATGGCGCTGATTGTCGGACTGGCTCTATGGGCGGTTCGGCAGGAGATCGCCAGCATCATTCAGATTGGACTGGGGGATTCCGAGCAGAGCCACGTGCTGCTCGTGCCCTTTATCGCCGGATGGCTTCTGTGGCTGCGTCGTGATCGTCTGCCGTTCCTGCGGCATCAACCGTCCATGCTGGGGCCGCTCCTCATCGCGGCAGGGTGGGCAAGCGTGTGGTTCGGGTATGAGACCGACACCATGGTGCTGCAGCATGGCGGCGCGCTGGTGCTGATCCTGGGAGCACTGCTGAGCACGACCGGTCCGCTGCTGCTGCGGCAGTTCATGCCGGTGCTGCTGGTCTTCGTGTTCTTCATCCCCGTGCCAGGCGTTCTTCGGCAGCAGATCACCATTCCACTGCAGTACATCGCCGCGTCGATCACGCATCAGGTGCTGGGCATCGTGGGCATCGCCGCCGAGAAGACCGGCAACGTCATCATCGTGCAGGGCCAGCAGGTGGCGGTGGGCGAGGCGTGCAACGGCATGCGCATGGTGTTTGCGCTGACGCTGGTTGTCTACGCCCTGGTCTTCTCCGTGCCGCTGAAACGGAACACGAAGCTGCTTCTGCTGGCGGTCAGTCCGCTGCTGGCGCTGGTCTGCAACGTGATCCGGCTGGTGCCCACGGCGGTCGTCTACGGGTATGGATCGGCGACGTTCGCGGAGCAGTTTCATGATCTGGCCGGGTGGGTGATGCTGCCGGTGGCCCTCGGGGCGCTGGTGATGCTGCTCCGCTTCATGCGATGGCTTGAACTGCCGGTGTCGCACTGGAGGTTGTCGCAATGAACCGTCCCGTGACCGGCTGGCGACGATTGTTGCGGCTCGTGAACGAGTTCGCGCCGATGCTCGCCGTGGTTCTGCTGATCGCCGCGCCCGCCGTGCTTCCCACGGTTGAGCCGTTGACGCCGGCCATGCTCGAGCGCACGGAGCGCATCGTGAAGGCGATCGAGCAGGCGCCGTGGGTGGTGGGGCGATGGACGGGTCGAGGCGTGACCGTGCCGCCGTCGGCGTGGAGAATCCTCAAGCCCTCGGCGATCCTCAGCCGTCGCTATCGCGAGACCAGCCACGACGCCGACTCCGGGCGCGCGCCCATGGACGTGACCTTCACCGTGGTGCACTGCACCAACCTTCGCGACATGCAGGGGCACTACCCCCCGATCTGCTACCCGGCGCACGGGTGGCGCACCAACGACGCCTCGACGCGCGTCATCGCATGGCGGAATTCGTCGATCGGCGAGGCGTCGGTCATGTTCTATGAGTTTGATCAGCGCGGGGTGTTCGGCGATGTTCAGACGATCCGCGTGCTCAACTTCTTCATCATGCCCAACGGGATGATCACGCCGGACATGGACGGCTTGCGCTCCATGGCGAGGTGGCGCGGCGCATCAAACTACGGCATCGCGCAGGTGCAGCTCGTGGGGGGCGCCTCGCTTGATCCAGTCGAGGGATTGAAGATTCTTTCGGAGATGGTTGATGGCATGCCGGAGCTGTTCGGCGTGCTGATGCGGAAGGGAGAGGAAACCGGTCATGGTTGATCACGAACTTGATCTTCGAGGCCACTCGCCTCCGGCGGACCGACAGCCGTCGATCTGGCACTTCCTGCACGACCGCCTGCGCGGCCGATGGCGCTACGCCCTGCCATTGTCGATCACGCTGGGATTGATCGTCGGCGGTCTGGGCTTCTTTCTGGCGCCGACGCGATACATCGCCACCGGGCACGTCGAGGTGGCGCCGTTCATCGAACCGGTGATCGGCGAAGACCGTCAGACGATGCCCATGTATGATTCCTTTGTCGAATCGCAGGCGCAGATGCTTCGAATGGACCTGCTGCTTGACCGGGCGATGCGCAACAGCACAGCCAGGAATGCCGGCGTTGACGCCGCGTTCCCCACCCTGTCCAACTTCCGCGATGCAACCAGTGTGCGGCGTGACAGGCGCAGCACGTACATCTCGGTTTCGGTGGAGGCGGATCAGGCCGGCGTGGCGTTCGCGGCGGTCAGGGCGATTCTCGAAGAATACGAGCGTGAAGCCGCCCCCGAGGCCAAGTACCAGGCCCGCCGGGATGAACTGGTGCAGATCATTGAGACGCAGCGGTCCAGGTTGCGGACGCGCCGCGCCGAACGTCTCGATTCGCAGAGCCGCTTCGCCCAGTATTCGGATGACGTGCTGACGGACCTGCACCGCCTGAACTGGGAGCTCTACACATCTCACACGCTGGCGCTCATCGCGGCGGGTCAGATGGTCGCCACGGGGGACAGCCGGGCGTCTGACGCCGCCGCGGCTGCCGCTCAAGGTCAGCCGAGCGAGCCGGCCCTGCCGCCGGCTCCCCCCGAGCCGACCTTGGCCGATCTGACGCGGATCGATCCCGACTTCGCCAAGGTTCGTCAGTCCCTCGTGCAGGAGGAGAACCTGCTGACGCAGATGCTGACGCAGTACAGCGAGAATCACCGTCCCGTGCGTCTGCAGCGGGCCGCGGTGGAGGCGCTCAAGGCACGAGCCGCCGAAATGGAAACGGAAGCCCGTCGCAAGTGGGCCGCCGCACCTCCGACGGCGCAGCCGGTTCACGTGGGGCGGGTCACCACCGTTCCACCTGAGCGGACAGGCGACCTGTTGACGGCTCGAAGCGCCGTCTGGAGCGACATCGAGGAAATCGCCAAGGAGCGTCGTCGCCGTGAGGTGATCGATCAGGAGATTCAGGCCCTGGAGCGAGGACTGGTGGATCTCGAGAAGAATCTTGAGAACCTTCGATACAACGAACGCGCCCTCAAGCAGGGCTTCACCAGCGTCCGCATGCCGATTCTTCCGGACAAGCCGCAGCGATCAAAGCGGAATCAACTGGCGGCGGCCGGCTTCATCTTCGGCTTCGGACTCCCGATGGGATTGTTCCTGCTCGTCGGCCACGTGGATCGGCGCGCCTTCGCGGCCTCGCAACTGGCCTCCAGTTCGGGACCGCAGGATTGCATCGGCGTCCTGCCCGATCTCAGCCGCGGCGAGGACGCCGTCGAGACCCGCGAACTGGCGTCCGCCTGCATTCACCGATTGCGGAATCGCATTGAGATGGGACGACCGCATGAAGGCCCGCTGGTCCTGGCGGTCACCAGTCCGTTCCAGGGAGACGGCAAGACCTCGCTGGCCTTCGCCCTGGGCTGGTCCTACGCGAGTTCCGGCCTGTCAACGTGCCTGGTGGACTGCGACTTCATCGGACAGGCGCTCTCGGCCCAGGCGGGTCAGCTTGACGTGCGCGGCGTCAAGGAGCTTCTCGGCGCTACCACCGTCAACGGCGAGGCCCACCCCGTCGCCGGAAACCCGCGTCTGAGCGTGATCGGCGTCGGCCGCGACCGTTCATTCGGCCCCGAACACGTGACCCGCGCCGACATGAAGCGACTGGTGGAGCGGCTGCGGGCCCGATTCGACGTGGTCATCCTGGATACCGGCCCACTGCTGGGAAGCGTCGAAGCGTTGCCCATCGTGGCCGCGGCGGACGGCGTGGTGCTCACCCTGCGGCGAGGAAGACCGCGCCGTCGTCTGGATGAATGCACGACCGAACTGGGCACGGTCGGGGCGCAGCTCATCGGCGTGGTGCTCAACTGCGCCGACCTGAGCGAGTGCCGACGCTACACCTCCGCCTCACGGGTATCCGCGCGGTCCGCGCCGGCGCCTGAAGGCGAAGCCGGCGGCGCACCGCCCCCGGCGACGCCTTCGCCCATGATGCGGCTCCTGACCCATGACGCGGCGGATCGGGGCGAACGATGATCATGCCGCAGCAGATCGAGCCGATGAAGCCGCGTGCATCCGATCGGGAAACGACCATGCATCGCGGCCCGATGATCTGGGGGCTCGATGCACGCGCCCTCCACGAGGCGTACTGGCGATCCCGCGGCGTTCAGGTCATCGAGTGCGGTCGGGACGCGCTCATCGACCGCGACGCGGAGCTCTACATGCTGGTCGAGCCCGATTGCCTGGCTGAGTTCGATCTTCCGACAGTGACGGAGCGCATGACGTGGAACGGCGCCGCGGTCATGCGCCTTCGGCTGTCGTCGCCGGGTGACGACCATTACGCCGAACGGATTCAACTGGCGGGCTCCGCTCCCCCGACGGATGCCAATCTCCAGTCCTCGATCGCTCCGCGCATCGAGCGCATCCAGCGGCTGTATCGAACCGCGCGGCCTGATTCGCACCGCCTGATTCTGACGCGGAGTCGGGAGCACGCGGAGGTCTGGTGCAGGGAATCCAATCGACGTGCGGCGTGGATGCGCATCCGTCGCTCGCTGCCGTACTACCGCGTCGTTCATTGGCGATGTGCCGGTCTGCTTCTGGATGCCGCCAGTCCTGATTCGGCCGGTCGCTACCTGCATCGCCTGGTCCGCAACTGGACTGATCCCGATTCTTCCATCGAGGGCATCCAGGAAATTGCGCCTCAGGTCTGGGCGCTGAAGGAGTGCCGTCTCGGGCCGGAGTCTCTCGTGATCGGACCGGTGTGGCTTGGCGCGGGTCATCGGGCGGATTCATCGGTTCTCCTGGTGGGACCGGACTATGAGCCCGATGCGCCGGTCGCCGAGCATCAGCCGCGCGCCTCTGTCAACGTGAGTGAACGAGTCACGAGCACCGGAGACGCTTCCGCTGTTTCGACCGGATATGTCCGTGTACGGCCCATCGGAGAGGTGGAGCCGGGCAATCGTCAGAGCGAGTCGGATGATCGTGACGAATCGGACGACGTGGGCCGTTCGACGAACGAACCAATCGCGGCGTTGTCGCCGTTGTTTCTCATCTCGAAGCGACTGTTCGACATCGCGGTCAGCACAGCGGTGCTTCTGGCCGTCCTGCCGCTGCTGCTCGGACTGGCGCTGGCGGTGGTGATCAGCGACGGGCGTCCGATCTTCTACGGCCATCTGCGCCAGTCGCGGGGGGGACGGCTGTTCCGCTGCTGGAAATTCCGCACCATGCGTCGCGACGCCGATCGCATGACACGGGAGCTTCAGTCGCTCAACCGGTGTGATGGTCCGCAGTTCTACATTGTCGATGATCCGCGCGTCACGCGCATTGGACGCTTCATGCGGCGATACCACCTCGATGAACTGCCGCAGTTCTGGAACGTCCTGATCGGCGACATGAGCATCGTCGGTCCCCGCCCCAGCCCGGACAGTGAGAATCAGTACTGCCCCCCGTGGCGCGAGACGCGTCTCAGCGTGCGGCCCGGGATTACCGGTCTCTGGCAGGTGGAGCGTACGCGAGCCCCGGGCCTGGACTTTCAGGAATGGATTCGATTCGACACCGAGTACGTGCGGAACGCCGGGTTCCTGCTCGACTGCCGCATTCTGCTCAAGACCATCCAGCGGCTCTTCTCGCAGCGCCACGCGCCGGAGGCGAGCCGTCCGTCGTCGGAACAGCTGGTTGCATCTGCCGGCTCGGCTGGCGATCCGACGCATCCCGCATCGGGGTGAGCTTCAGACAGGGAGGATCGGGACGTGAAACTGACGAAACGAGGAAAGCGCCGGCTGCTGATGGTCACGGCCATCGTCGTCGCTCTGGCGGCGCTTGGTGGAGCCGCGCTGGGCGTTCGCGCGTATCTGACCGAGCGACGCATTCAGCAGGCGCGTGAGCATGGCGTGGAGCATCACGCCGCAGGACGATACCGCGAGGCCATCCGGGCGCTCGGCCAGTACTATGGGCGCTATCCCGATGACATCGAGGCGGCGCTGCTGCTGGCGGATGCCCGGCTGCGGGTTCCTGAACCCGATGGCCGCCACGTGCGCGCCTCCACGGCGGTGTATCGTTCGGTGCTGGAACGTGACACGGACAATCGGACGGCGCTCGAGGGACTGCTGGGAATCTTCCGCCAGATCGGTCGTCGCGTGGACATGATGGACATCGCCGAGCGCCTGGTGGCGATCGATCCGGCGCACGAGGGTGCGCTGATGGCCCTCATCGCGGGGCACATGGCGTCGGGCGCGTTTGAGCCCGCGAAGTTGCGTGCATCCCAGTTGACGCGCATCGATCCGGACCGCTACGAGTACCGTGAAGTCGAGTTGGGCGTGCTCGAACGATCGGGGGCGGACTTCCAGGCGCTGAGCGCCTATTGCGACGCTCTCATGGCCGAACAGAAGGCGGCGGACGGCCGCTGGCTGGTGCTGCGCGGGATTCTGCGCTATCGGTTTCAGCAGTCACAGTCGGGACGAGCCGACCTTCTGGAAGCCGCGCGGCTCGGCGTCGAGCGAGATGTCTTTGAATACCTGCTCTGGTCTCTCGAGCAGATCGGAGAGCGGGACACCGCGGACGAGTTCCTGACCTCGACCCGTGGTCGGTTCCCTGACGAGTGGTGGCCGGTCGAGGTTGCCGTTCGGCGCGAGTGGGTTCATGGACGCCCCGATCTCGCGCAGACGACCCTGGATTCGGCGCTGGCCGCCATGAAGACGGAGCCCACGCCCGCCATCCTGCGATGGCAGGCCTTGCTGGCGACGGTGCGTCAGGACGACGCTCAGGTGAGTCAGCTTCTGGCGCGGCTTGAGGAAGCCGCGGCCGCCATGCCTTCGGATGAGCGCGACCTGACGAATGCCTGGGGCGACGCCATCGAAGCGCGTCGGGAGGCCAACACCGGGCGTTGGCGCGAGGCCCTGCGAGCGTACGACAGCGCCTTGGGGCGTCTGCAAGGCGCCACGAAGACAATGGCGGCTGGTGTGGATGTCGCCGTGCTGTTCCATCTGCAGGGTGAGGCCCTGGCCGCCCTGGGTGAGACACCGGCGGCCATGGTTGCGTTTCGTCGGGCGTACGAGGAAACCCGCCGGATGTGGATCGTGCCGGGGGTCGGATTGGCCGAATCGCTGCTGCGCATGGGGCGCCTGGATGAGGCGTTCATCACGGTCCACGACATGACGCGCAGCACTCGGCCCAGTGTGATCGGTCCGTATCTGAGTCTCGGAAGAATCTGGCTGGCTGTCGAGCAGGCGGGCATTGCGCTTCCCGATCTTGGTCGTCAGCCGGCGTGGCCCGATGCACTGACGTTCCTTCAGTCGCTCTACGAGGGAACCGGCGGTACGGCGGATGTTCTCCCGTTGCTGGCCCAGGCGATGTGGCAGCGCGGCGACGCCGCTGGCCTGCGCGCCTTGCTGGCGCAGGCCGCCTCGCAAGGCAACGTGCCTGATCGCGTGAAGGCCCAGCTGGCGCATCTGGCGGTGGATGCCCGGGTCGAGATTCCCGCGGCGCTCGCCGAGGCCGCCGGGTCGGATGACGCGGCGATGGACCTTGCCTGGGCGAGGGCCCGGGCGCTGGGACGATCGGGCCGCATCGAGGCGGGTCTGGCCGAGCTGGACCGGGTGGTCGATCTGCAGGCGTCTTCGCCGCCGATGAAGTGGCGGCTCAACCGCGTTCGCTACCTGGAGGAGTTCGATCTCCCTTCCGTCCGCGAGGCGCTGAGCGACCTTTTGAACGATCCGTCGTTGCCGAGCGACGCACTGGACATGCTTCTGTCGCTCAACTCGACATGGCGTGATGCCGAGACGCTCGGTCGAGCCCTGTCGCGGCTCGAGTCGATCGCTCCGCCCGGCTCCAGTCGTCTGATTCTCGGTCGGGCGCAGTACACGCTGCGATTCGACGCCGACAACCAGCAGGCCCTGGCGGCGGCGCTCGCCGACGTGGACGGCCTCCGCGAGCGCGGCGGGGGAGATTCTGTCGCCGTGCTGACCACGCTCGCAAGATTGCATCTGGCCATCGGACCGGGCAATCGCCGCATGGCGGCGGGGCTGCTGCGTCAGGCGGTGGAGCGATGGCCTCAGCAGACGACGCTCTATCCCCAGCTGATCGCCCTGCTGCAGGAACTGGGCGAGTTCTCCTCGGCGGAGCGATACCTCCGACAGTTCGAGACCTATCGAGGCGCCGACCAGGAAGTCAGTCGTGCCGCGGCTTCGCTGTTCGCCCGACAGGGTGACTTTGAAGCGGCGGTCGCTCGATTTGACGTGGTGGCGCGAGCGTCAGGAGAACAGACCGACCGCCTGACGCTGGCGGCCTGGCGCCTGCGGGCCGGACGGTACGACGAGGCCTGGGCGCTGCTCGACGAACTGGTGCGGGAGACGCCGTGCTCACCCATGGCCGTGCTTCTGGCGGTGCAGCATCAGGTCGCCCGAGGCAACTGGTCGAGGGCGGAGTCGATCCTGAACAACGCGGCGCTGGAGCGCGAGTCGCTGCGCCTGATGCTGTGGGGCGCCTATCACGTGCAGCGGGGGGACCATGCGACCGCCCAGCAGTTCCTGCTGCGCGCCGCGGAATCTGATCCCGACAACGTAACCACCAGCGTCTGGCTGGCGCGTCATGCCATGATGCAGGGGAAGGCCGATGAGGCGATCCGCATCGCCAGTGCGGCATTGCAGCGCCATCCCGAGGAGGAGGATCTGCGTCTGCTCATCGCCGCCGCCGCCCTGGGCGGCGATGAATCGGCCCGGCGCGAGGCGCTCAGCACCTTCGAGCAGCTTCGCGGGGACAACACGGCGCTGGTCGAGACCGTGCGACTGTTCAGCCGCGTCGTCTCCAGCGACGGGAGCATGTCAAGGAAGGTTGAGGATCTTCGCGCCGCCAGCGAACTGGCGTCGAAGCACCCGACGTTCCTTCCGGCGGCGCGGCTGGCGTTCATGCTGCACCGGATCGCCGGCGACACCGACGGCGCCCGACGTGTGGCTGAGCAGGCCATGCTGCGGATGCCCGGTGATCCCGAACCGGCGCAGTGGATGACCGAAATCCTGATCGACCGTGGCGAACTGGAGCGGGCCCTGACGAATGCCGAGGCCTGGAGGCGCCGCTCGCTGGCTGATCCCTACGAGGCCAGCATCGTTCTGGCTTCGATCGCGCTGGATCTGAAGAACTTCAACCGCGCGTACGAAGTGCTGGCGCCCATGGTGGAGCGGTTCCGGGCCGAGCGCCGCCGCGACCCCCGCGGATTTGAGCGATGGGTCGTGACGCTCATGCTTGCCGGCCGTATCGACGAGGCCTACCGCGAAGTCGTCGAGGACATGAGCGGCGACGAGGGAGTCTTCTCGACCTGGCTGAGCAATGCCCAGACGCTCAGCGGCGATCTGGCGTCCGCCGCGCTCAACCGCGCGGCGGAGCAGGCCGTCTCCTTCGAGCGACGGCTCCACCTGGCGCTCGCCTGGGCCACGGTGGGACAGCGAATCGCCCGTCAGCCGCAGGGCGCGGCTCGCGCCGCCATGTGCTTCACGCGGGCTCGCGAGGCCGTTCAGTCGGCGGTCGGCTCGTCCGAGCCCACGCCGGAAGCACTTCGGACGATTGCGATCATCACCGCCGCGGAAGGGCGCACGGAGGAGGCGGTGTCGCAGTATCGAGAGCTGCTGCGGCGCGATCCGAATGATCCCATCGCCCTGAACAACCTGGCCATGCTGCTGGTCACCGCCGTGTCCCGTGCGGATGAAGCGCTCCCGCTCTCGGAGCGGCTGGTCGGTCTGCACGGCGACGTCCCGGACTTCCTGGACACGCACGCCCTGGTGCTCATGCACGCCGGGCGGCTTGATGATTCGCTGCAGACGATCGACCTGGCGCTGGCCCGGCAGGCGGAAAACCCGGCGCTGCTGCTCACCAGGGCGCGCATTCTGATTCGCCGGGGCGACGCAACCGGAGCCAGGAGCATCGTGTCGCGCGTGGAGTCGCTGCTGCGGCATGCCCTGATCGTGCCGGTCGAGGTGGCCGACGCCCTGGACGAGATTCGCGCCTCGTTGCAGGCGTCCGCGCCGCCGTCTGTTGCCTGGAGCCAGCTCGCGGCCTGATCGGAGCCGCTTCGGAGTCGTGATGAGAACCAGTGGATCGCACCACCATCGGAGAGCGGACGCATGAAAGGCGTGATTCTTGCAGGCGGGCTTGGCACGCGGCTGCTGCCGCTCACCCGAGTCACCAACAAGCACCTTCTGCCGGTGTACGACCGGCCGATGATCTACTACCCCATCGACTGCCTGCTCAACGCGGGCATCGACCAGATTCTCATCGTCACCGGCGGTGAGCACGCGGGCGACTTCCTCAAGCTGCTGGGCAATGGCAAGGCGCTGGGCATCCGGGAACTTCAGTACACCTATCAGGAAGGGGAGGGCGGCATCGCCGATGCGCTCAAACTGGCCGAGGACTTCGCCGACGGCGAGAAGATCTGCGTGGTTCTGGGCGACAACATCATCGAGCGCGACATCCGCCACGCGGTGGCGGACTTCTTCACGCAGCGCACCGGCGCCAAACTGCTGCTGAAGGAGGTTCCCGATCCGCATCGGTTCGGCGTGGCGCGGTTCGAGGACGACCGGATCGTCGAGATCATCGAGAAGCCCAAGGATCCCCCTTCCAACCTCGCCGTCATTGGCATTTACATGTACGACAACGACGTGTTCGACTTCGCCCGCGATCTCAAGCCCAGCGCCCGCGGCGAACTGGAGATCACGGATGTGAACAACGCCTACCTGAAGCGCGGCGACCTGACCTACGACGTGCTGGAGGGATGGTGGACCGATGCGGGAACGTTCGAGTCGCTGCACCGGGCGAGCAATCTGGTCACGCAGACCGGGGCCAACCGCGTCGATCGGGCCGAGCGGCGTGCCGCGCGGCCGAAGGTGACGGAAGCCGTGTAGTCAACCGACGGAGGGAGAGAGAGCCATGCGAGCATCGGAATCACCGGGTACGGTTGTTCTCCTGGGTTCATCCGGCATGCTGGGGCAGGAGTTGATTTCGGCCTGCCCCGAGTTGGCGAACCGGATGGTGGCGTTCGCGGACTCCACGGCGCTGGACGTGACCGACGAGGCCGCCGTGCGCGCCGCCCTCGTGCCGCTCAAGCCGGCCATCATCATCAACGCCACGGCGTACACCAACGTGGACGGGGCGGAGAGCGACCGTGATCAGGCCGCCCGCGTCAATGGGGATGGGCCCGGGATTCTGGCGCGGATTGCCGTTGAGCAGGGCGCATTGCTGGTTCACTACTCGACCGACTACGTGTTCAATGGCGAGGGGCGGCGCCCCTACGCCGTCACGGATCCGACGGACCCGGTCAACTGGTATGGCGCCACCAAACTGGCGGGCGAAGTGGCGATTCGGCGCAGCGGCTGCCGGCATCTCATCATCCGGACCAGCTGGCTGTACGCCCCGCATGGGCGGAACTTCGTGCAGACCATTCTGCAGCATGCCGCCGCCAAGCCCGAGCTGCGGGTGGTGATGGATCAGCGCGGGCGGCCTACCCTGGCCGCCGATCTGGCGGAGATGACCTGCCGCCTGATCCATCGCGGCGCCGAGGGCACGTTTCACGCGACGAACAGCGGCGACTGCTCGTGGTTCGAGTTCGCCGAGGCGATCGTGGATGAGGCGGGGCTTGCCTGTCGCGTTCTGCCGATCGAGACGAACGAGTTTCCGCGACCAGCCAGGCGACCCCGCTTCAGCGTTCTCGATCTTTCCGGCACGACGAATCTGATCGGGCAGCCGCGACACTGGCTCGACGCCCTGCGCGCCTGTCTGCGTGAGATACTCCCCGGTGCGGCAAACCACTTGCCAACCGCAGCGCAGGTCCATTGACAGAGCGATCGCAAGGACGCCCCATGCACAGGATTCTCGTGACCGGCGGCGCTGGCTTCATCGGCAGCAACTTCATTCGCTTCGTGCGTCGGGTGCGGCCTGCGTGGCAGGTTGTGAACCTCGACCTGCTCACCTATGCCGGCAACCTGGCGAACCTGGCTGACCTCTCAGAAGACGCGGCCTATCGCTTTGTTCACGGGGACATCCGTCGCCGGGATCAGGTGCTCGAGGCGCTCCACGGGTGCGACGCAGTGGTTCACTTTGCCGCCGAGAGTCACGTGGACCGTTCGATCCACGACAGCGGTCCCTTTATCTCGACCAACGTCGTCGGGACGCAGGTGCTGCTGGACGCCTGCCGTGATTCGGGGCAAGTGAAAAGGTTCCTGCATGTCAGCACAGACGAGGTGTACGGCAGTCTGCCGCTGGATGACCCGTCGAAGCGATTCACCGAGTCCTCGCCGATCTCGCCCAACAGTCCGTACGCGGCATCGAAGGCGGCCAGCGACCACCTGGTGCTGGCGTATCACCACACGTTCGGCTTTCCGGCCATGGTGACGCGCTGCTCCAACAACTTCGGCCCGTATCAGTTTCCCGAGAAGGTCATCCCGCTCTTCGTCACCAACCTGTTTGATGGTCGAAAGGTGCCGCTCTATGGCGACGGGCTGAATGTCCGCGACTGGCTGCATGTGGAGGATCACTGCGAGGCCCTGCTGGTGGTGCTGGAATCCGGCACGCCGGGCGAGGTGTACAACATCGGCGGCGACAACGAACGGAGCAACCTGGAGTTGACGCACACACTGCTGCACCTGCTGGGAATGGGCAGGGAGATGATCCAACCGGTGGCCGATCGGCCTGGGCACGATCGGCGATACGCCATCGACGCAGGCAAGATCCGTACGCAGCTGGGGTGGCGACCCACTCGAAGCGCCTGGCCCCAGGCCCTCGCTCAGACGATCGAGTGGTATCGCGACCACGAAATGTGGTGGAGGCCCCTGAAGAATCGGGCGTTCAACGCCACCAATCTGGTCAGACCAGCCAAGACCACCGCGTGAATCTGGGTGGTTTGGGATGATCTGTGAGATTACTCACTGGAACCAGAAAATACTTGAAGAATGTCTGAGTTTTGATACCTCGAGGCCATATCTGGTGTACATTGATGAGCAGGAGGAGTGGTCCTTCAACACTGTCGGCTCGTTTGGTAGGGAGAAGAAACGTGAGACGTCGTACTTTCCGAGGGATTGTGCTTTCAGCTATCGCTGCGTCATCGGCTCTTATGGCGAGTGCGTCATGGGCCGGGACGATCACCATGTCATTCGTCGGTGCGGGACGCGGCAATACGAACACCAATATCCAGTACAACGATGGCAACTACAGCACCAGCGTGAACGTGTTCACCGGGCAGCTGAAGTGGAACGTGACTGCCACCACGCAGAACGGCATCAAGCTTGGTCCGATGATCACGTTCTGCACGGACATCTTCCAGTTCGCCGCCACCAAGACGTTCAACGTGGTGTCGCTCAAGGATGCCCCCAACAGCCCGCCGAACGGTCCTGGACCGATGGGGCCTGAGAAGGCGGCCATGGTTCACCACCTGTACGCCAAGTATTTCCACCTCGTCAACGACGCGTCGTCTGACAAGGATCGCGCCTCGGCCTTCCAGATCGCGCTGTGGGAGATCGTGAACGAACAGTTGTCCGCCGTTCTCGCCGGCAACCTGTCGCTGACCTCCGGCTGGTTCAAGGCCAGCAACATGACGACCAACGCCAAGAACATGGCCAACGCCATGCTGCTCGACGTGAAGAACGCCTGGCTCAGCGATGACTTGGAGCGAGAGTATCTGCTGGCTGCCGCCATGAGCGACAGTGGTCAGGATCAGATCGTCATCGTGCCGGTTCCGCCCGCCGCGCTGATGGGCCTGGCCGGCCTGGCGGGTGCGGTGGTGGTCCGCCGTCGTCTGCGGCGCATCTGACCAACCGCATTCTCGCTTCGCCTGGGCAGAAGTTCCTGCCCGACCAATCGACTCAGCATCGACGCAGCAGGATCCCGTTACGGGATCCTGCTGTCGCCTCGCGAGCATCTCAGCGTCGTTGTCACCGCCTGGGCAGCCGAGTGTCTGATCCGATCTGACGCCAGTCAACACACGCCGAATCCTGACGGGTCCGGCGTGCTTTCCCTTTCTTCCCACTGGACGGGGCTCGGATGATGGTCATCCGGGCCCTCGTCCTTTTTGTCGCCAGGGTGGTGTCCGCGGACGGGATCGACCAAGGCCACTGACGTACGATCGGCGAAGTGTCGATGAATACCGCAACATGGGCCGGATCAGGAGGTCCGGATAAATCCGGCTCCGTTTGGTTGGTGGATGCCTGTCCAATCGTCGGATCACCACCTTCGTATCCAGGGAGTGACGTGCATGTCAGGGTTGAGTGTTGAGCGGTCTCCGCGGCGTGCGAGTTCTGCAGGCAACGTCGCCGGCCAGGCGGGTCAATCCGCATCCGCCGCGGCGGATCGGTTGGCCGAATCGATCGAACGGCGCACCGCTCGCATCGGCGTGATCGGGCTTGGCTACGTGGGGCTTCCGCTGTTGCGTGCCTTCTGGGACGCCGGCTTTCCGGTGCTGGGCTTCGACATCGACCCGCGCAAGATCGACATGCTGCACCGGGGCGAGAGCTACCTCAAGCACCTCGGCGCGACCTTGGTGTCGGACATGGCGCCGACCAGAGCGCAGGGACGGTTCGAAGCCACCAGTGACTTTTCCCGGCTGGGTGAGGCGGACGCAGTCATCATCTGCGTGCCCACGCCGCTGGGACGACACCTTGAGCCGGACCTGAGCTACATCGAGAAGACGGGCGACGCCATCGCCGCCACGCTGCGCCCGGGCCAGTTGATCTCGCTGGAAAGCACGACGTACCCGCGCACGACGCGCGAGATTCTGCTTCCCCGTTTCGAGGCGCGCGGGCTGACATGCGGCCGGGATTACTTCCTCGCCTTCTCGCCCGAGCGAGAGGATCCGGGCCGCAAGGATCACTCTACCCAGACGATCCCCAAGCTCGTGGGCGGCATCGACCCCATCTCCGGCGATCTGGCGACCGCGCTGTACGCCAAGGCGATCAAGCAGGTCATCCGCGTTTCCACGGCGGAAGTGGCGGAAGCCGCCAAGCTGCTGGAGAACATCTACCGCGCCGTCAATATCGCGCTGGTGAACGAACTCAAACGCGTGCTGACGGCGATGGACATCGACATCTGGGAGGTGATCGACGCCGCCGCCACCAAGCCGTTCGGTTTCCAGCCGTTCTATCCGGGTCCGGGTCTGGGCGGGCACTGCATCCCCATCGACCCGTTCTACCTGACGTGGAAGGCCCGCGAGGTGGGCATGCCCACACGATTCATCGAACTGGCGGGCGAGGTCAACCACGCCATGCCCGAGTACGTGGTGGAGCGTGCCGTGCGGGCGCTCAACGACCGGGGCAAGCCCGTCAAGGGCTCGCGCGTGCTGATCCTGGGTCTGGCCTACAAGCCGGACGTGGATGACGTGCGGGAGAGCCCGTCATTCGAGCTCATCGAGAAGTTCAAGGATCTCGGCGCCTGGGTGGACTTCAACGATCCACACGTGACCGAGACGCACAAGATGCGCAAGTACAACTTCGAGATGAAGAGCGTGCCGTTGACCAGGGAGTCCCTGGCCGGTTACGACATGGTGGTCGTGTCCACGCACCACAAGGCGTACGACTGGCAGTTCATCGCCGACAACGCCCGGCTGATCGTGGACGCCCGCAATGCCTTGAAGGACGTCCGTGGCGATTGCGGACACATTGTGAAGGCCTGAACGAAGGCCGTGGATTCAGCATGCGGACGGCCCCGGCCTCCGAGGCGCCGGGGTCGTTTGTTTTCGGGCGCGAAGCCGAGCGTTGGCGAACGCTTGAATCACCGCGGGTTCGGCCATATTGTTGGCTTGCCCCGCGTCGTATGCACGGGGTCGATTGGAGTCGTTCATGCACACCCGGCAGGGTCAAGCAGCAGTTCGGCCATGATGGAGCGATGCCGCATCCATCCGGCCGGTCGTCTCCGGATCGCGTCGCCCGCGCGGGCGACGGGTGCCCATCGGACGGGGAGCCGCACATGATCTGACGCATTGGCGACAGATCGTCTGCGGGGTCGGGACATGGTGTCCCGACCATCCGCCCCCGGGCACGGGCGTTCGCTTCGGCGGACGGTCGTGTTCGCACTTTTGGGACACGCCGGTTCTCGGTCGCTTGCAACATCCCGACATCTCGACAACACGAACGGAACATCTCGAACATGAACAGTGAAACCCTCCGCATTCTCGATTCGATCGCCCGCGAGCGCAATATCGAGCGCGACGTGCTGATCGCCGACATCGAGCAGGCGATGGTCTCCGCCGCCCGCAAGCACTTCAACTCGCTGGATGCCGAGGAGTTCGGGTGCCAGATGGACCGCACGACGGGAGCGCTGACGATCTGGCGCAACCGGACGGACGACCTGGGCAACGTCACGCGGGAAATGATCCCGATCGAGACGCTCGGGCGAATTCCCGCCCAGACCGCCAAGCAGGTGATGATCCAGCGCTTCCGCGAGGACGAGCGCGAGAGTCTGCTGGAGGAGTTTTCCAAGCGTCAGGGCGAACTGGTGACCGGCACCGCCCAGCGATATGAAGGCGGCTCTCTCGTCGTGCAGGTGGACCGCGCCGAAGGGTTCATGCCGCGCAGCGAGCAGATTCCCGGCGAGCAATTCCAGCCCGGCGGGCGGGTGCGCTGCCTGATCCTCGACGTGCGCGACGCGGGGAACCAGGTGAAGATCGTGCTCTCGCGGAGCCATCCCGACTTCATCCGCCGCCTGTTCGAGGCGGAGGTGCCCGAAGTGTCGGAGCGCGTGATCGAGATCAAGGCGATGGCGCGCGAGCCGGGGTTCCGCACCAAGCTGGCGGTGGCCAGCGTGGATTCCAAGGTCGATCCGGTGGGCGCCTGCGTGGGCGTGCGGGGCAGCCGCATCCGCAACATCGTGGATGAACTGGGCGGCGAGAAGATTGACATCGTCCGCTGGAACGAATCGAGTCAGATTCTGCTGGCCAACGCGCTCAAGCCGGCGGAAGTGGAGGAAGTCTCACTCTGCTTTGAACTGGGACGCGCCACCATCATCGTGCGAGAAGATCAGCTCTCGCTGGCCATCGGCAAGCGCGGGCAGAACGTGCGGCTGGCGGCGCGGCTGACCGGCTGGGACGTGGACATTCTCACCCCGGCGGAGTTCCAGAAGGGGCTGGAGATCCTCGCCCAGACCATCCTGCCCATCGAGGGCGTGGAGGAGTCGCTGCTCGACCGCATGGGCGCGCTGGGCATGATCAGCGTGTTCGACATCGAGGAGATCGGGGCCTCGGTGCTGTCGCAGGAGCTCGGGCTCGACCCGGCGCTGGCCGACAGGATCGTGGAAGTCTGCACCGCCAAGGCCAAGGAGGTGGCGGAGCAGCAGCAGCGCGAGAAGGAGGAGGCCGCCCGCCGCAAGGCGGAGGAGGAGGCCGCCGGCGCCTCGATTCTGGCCGGCGAAGGCGGCGCCGCCCCGGCGCCGGACGCCGAGGCCGAGGCGGCGGCCGATTCCATTCTGGCTGGGGGCGGAGGGGGCGCGACGGAGAACTGACGCACCGCTCACTCGGAGCGGTTTCGCCCGCTCGGGGGCGATTGACGAGCACAGCAGGAGCATCACTTGGCCAAGACATTGCGGATCCACAACATCGCCAAGGAACTCGGCGTCGATTCCAAGGACATCGTCGCCAAGTGCCAGGCGGAAGACATCCCCGACATCACGAACCACATGTCCACCGTTTCGGTGGGACTTGCGGCCACGATCCGCGAGTGGTTCAGCAACACCGGGGGCGTGGCGACGGCGGTGGAGAAGGGGCCGCCGGTGGATGTCACGCGCGTCCGAGCCAAGGCGCGAAAGCGATCACGGAAAGCGGAAACCGCTCAGTCCGATGTCGAGGCCGATGTCGTCAATGAATCCGAGGAGGCGAGCGCGGACGAGCCAGTGGTGTCGATTGCGTCGGCTCCGGTCGTGGAACTACCGGACACGGTAACGCCTTCGGTTGTCGCCGCGCCGGAAGCGCCGCCGGCAGCCGTTGCCATCGCTGAAGCAGGCGCCGGGCTGACGGTCGCGGACGAGTCCGCCAAGGCGGAGGCGGGTTCGGCGGCTCCGGTAGTCCAGTCACCGCCGACAGCCCCGCGCAAGGCGGTTCGGGCGCCGGAGCGGCAATCGGCGGCTCCCGCAGCGCCGGAGCGTCCCGTCGTCATGAACGTGCCCCAGCGGCCCAAGGTGGTCAAGCCGGTGGGTCCGATCCTGGAGCAGCCGCTCAAGACCAAGCTGTCCGGGCCGAAGGTCATCCGCGTCGAGGCCCCGGATGTGCTGCCCACGCCCCGCGCTCGCACGGAGCGCGCCCGTCCCGGTGAAGCGCCTGGCTCATCCCGTCCGCCATCCAAGGGAGGACGAGGGGCGGGCCAGCATGGTCCCCTGGCGGACGACGGTGAATCCGGTCGCGGCGCGTCGCGCCGCAACAAGCGTCGCGCCCCGGAGACGGATTCCCGGCGCTCCGCACGCGGCGCGGGACCGGGGGCCGGCGACGACGCAGGATCATTCAACTGGCGCGAACAGGATCTGCTCGAGCGCGAGGAGCGGCTGAGCCGCTCGGGCGGGTTCTTCCGAACCCACCGGCGCGACATCCAGAAGCGCGGACAGCAGGTCGTGCGCGCCAGCACCGCGGCGGAGACGGGCGGCGCCGTGAAGATCAGCGAGCCCATCACCGTCAAGGAGCTGTCGGCGGCCACGGGCGTCAAGGCGGCGGACATCATCAAGAAGCTGATGCTGGGCGGCATGATGGTCAACATCAACGCCGTACTCCCCGCCGACAAGGCGATTGAAGTGATGCTGGGATTCGGCATCGAGCTTGACATCGCGGCGCAGAAGTCGGCGGAGGAGGAGATTCAGCAGGCCTTCGCCAGCCGGCAGATGCGCGACCCGCGCCTGCGGCCCCCGGTGGTGACGATCCTGGGTCACGTCGACCACGGCAAGACTTCGCTGCTGGACAAGATTCGCAACACCAACATCGCCGCCGGCGAGGCGGGCGGGATCACGCAGTCCACCCGCGCCTTCCGCGTGCCGGTGCGCGCGGGCGACACCGATCGCGAAATCGTCTTCTTCGACACGCCGGGCCACGAGGCCTTCACCGAGATGCGCGCCCGCGGCGCCAGAGTCACCGATCTGGTGGTGCTCGTGGTGGCGGCGGACGACGGCGTAATGCCGCAGACCGTCGAGTCGATCAATCACGCCAGGGCGGCGGGCGTGCCGATCCTGGTGGCCCTCAACAAGATCGACAAGCCCGAGGCCACCGAGTCGAACATCCAGCGCATCTACGGGCAGCTCGCCGAGCACGGGCTCAACCCCGTGGAGTGGGGCGGCGACACCGAAGTCGTCAAGACCAACGCGCTCACCGGTCAGGGCGTGCAGGAACTGCTCGACCTGATCGACTACCAGGCGCAACTGCACGAATGGAAGGCGGATTTCGCCGGACCCGCCGAGGGAACGGTGATCGAAGCCAAGATGGAGGAGGGTCGCGGCGCGGTGGCGCAGATCCTGGTCCAGCAGGGGATGCTCAAGCGCGGGGACTTCATCGTGCTGGGGCGCGCCTATGGGCGCGTGCGCGACATCGTCAACGATCGCGGGGCCCGCGTGGAGTCCGCCGGGCCGTCCACACCCGTGGCCATCTCCGGCATCGACGTGCTTCCCGACGCCGGCGACAAGTTCTACGTGGTGGATTCGCTGCAGGCCGCCGAGCAGGCGGCGGAGGAGCGACGCCACCAGGAGCGCGAGCGTGAACTGGCCCAGCCGCGCGTCACGCTGGACAACATCTTCGAGCGTCTGGCCCAGAGCGAGCGAAAGGAGCTGCGGCTCATCGTCAAGGCCGATGTGCAGGGTTCGCTCGAGACGCTGCGCAAAACGCTGGGCGACATGAAGGTGTCGGACGTGTCGGTGATCGTGCTCCACTCCGGCGTGGGCGGCGTCAACGAGTCCGACATCACGCTGGCCGAGGCCTCCGGCGCCATCATCGTCGGGTTCAACGTCACGTCCAGCGCCAAGGCGCGGCAGCTGGCCGACTCCAAGGGCATCGACATCCGGCTCTACGACGTCATCTACAACATCATGGATGACATCGAGAAGGCGGCCAAGGGCCTGCTGGCGCCGGAGCATCGCCTCGAAGTGCTGGGACACGCCGAGGTCCGCCAGGTCTTCCGAATCTCCAAGGTCGGCCTCATCGCCGGCTGCTACGTCACCGACGGCGTCATCGAGCGCAACAGCCAGATCCGCGTCACGCGCGGCGGCATCGTGGTCGAGAAGGATCGACGGCTGGAGCAGCTCAAGCGCTTCAAGGACGACGTCAAGGAGGTCCGCGCCGGTCAGGAGTGCGGCATGAAGATCGACGGCTACGACGATATCAAGGAAGGCGACATCCTCGAATGCTACAAGACGGTCGAGGTGACCCGGGCGTGATCGACCGGCGACCGACCCATCTCGATCGAACCGGCCCCGGCGCGAGGTGCGGGCGGAGGTTCCGAGCATGAGCATCCGCGCTCAGCAGGTCGGCTCCGAGATCCACGAGGCGGTGCAGATGGCCCTGTCGCGAGGCGATCTTCATGACCCGCGCATCCGCGGCCTGATCACCGTGACCGGCGTCACCGTCACCGACGATCTGGCCGAAGCGCAGGTGTCGGTTTCGGTGCTGCCCGCGGTCCACGCCGAACTCACCATGCACGGGCTTCGTTCCGCCGCGCCGCTGCTGCGCCGCGAAGTGACCAGAAGGGTGCGGATGCGAACCGTTCCGCGGTTGACCTTCCGGCTCGACGATTCCCTCAAGAAGCAGGCGGCGGTTGCGGCGGCCATCCGCGAGGCGGTCGGCGACGCGCCGGCCGACGCCGCGGCGCCCAGCGCGGACGTGCAAGACCATCCAGGCGGAGACGAGTCGTCATGAAGAACGCCGGCGCCTGCGCCGAACAACTGGACGCCTTGCTCGCGCGGCTTTCATCCGCGCCCGACGTTCCACCGCCGCATGGCGACGATCCGGTGGAGACGCTCATTTATTCCTTCCTGCTGTGGGGTTCGTCGCGGACTGCCGCGGACGCCGCGTATCGGGCGCTCAAGCACGGATTCGTGGATTACAACGAACTGCGCGTCTCGCTTCCATACGAGATCGCGCTGTGCCTGCGTCAGAAGGATTCACGGTCGCTGGAGCGATGCCAGCGGCTGCGCGCGTCGCTGAACGACCTGTTCCGACGCGAGCACGTGGTGTCGCTCGATCGCGTCAAGGGCATGGGCAAGCGCGACGCCCGGAAGTACATCGAGACGCTCGAGGGCATGGTGCCCTACGTGGCGGCCCGTGTCATGCTGCTCTGTTTCGACATCCATGCCATTCCCGTGGACGACGCGCTTCGGGCGCTGCTGATCGAGGAAGGCGCGGCCGATGCGTCGGCTGACATCGCCGAAGTGAGCGCGTATCTCGCCAGGCACGTTCCGGCAGCCAGGGGGCGCGACGTCCACACGCTGCTGCAGGCGTGGTCGGATCGCGCGTCGGAGCGCCTCGCCGCCGGCACGGGGAAGGAGAAGCCCGTCCGCCAACGCCGCCGGCCAACGTCATCATCGACTCGCACGTCCCGCAGGTCGAAGGCGAAGCAGTCGTGAACGGTTCGAGAGAATCTCGATCGAATCGACGGTCCGTCAGCCGGCGGGCCTGGCGATTGAGGGCGGCGGCCATCTGCACGGGTCTGGGCGTCCTGGGAGGCGGGTGTACGGGGCCCTCGCGGTTGCCGGCATCAGCCGTGCAGCCGCCCCGGGTTGATCACCTGCCTCCACGGGAACGTCTGTCGGCGTGGGCGACCTGGGAGGAGGGAACCGAGGGATTCACCATCGACGCTTCTCCTCCGCCGGGCGTCGATCCATCGCACCTGGCGCTTCGATCGGCCGACGACGCCCGCGCGTTCCTGAGCGTCGGTGAGGCGGTGGGGGAGTTTCTGCGCGACCATCCCCGATCGGGGCCTGAGCGTACATCACCTGCGGGCGTAGGCGGTGAGGCGGATGACTTCGGTCGTCGCGTGCAGGCCCAGATTCACTACGTGCGTGGGCTTCAGGCGGCGGTGGAAGGGCGGCATTTCGCCGCCGTGCAGGACTTCGAGCAGGCCCTGGGGTTCGACCCATCCAGCGCGGCCTCGCTTCGGCAGGCCGCCCGCAGCTACGCCGCCACGCGCAACGCGGCCCGCGCCAACGCCATGTACGAGCGTCTCTTCCGACTCGCTCCCGATGACCGCGAGGCGGCGCTTGCCGTCGGACTGAACATGGCCAATCAGCGGCGCTACGACGAGGTGATTCAGGCGCTGGGGTCGATCCGATCGTCGAGCCGAGAGGGCGCGCCCGGGTCGTTCGAACTCGATCCCGCCGCCGACGTGCTGGCCGATCAGGCCCTCGCCCTGGCATTCGAGCACCACGGCTACGACGAGGCGGCGGCGGAGTGCCTGCAGCGTGCCGCGATCGGCATCGACACGTTCTCCGGGCCATCCGGCTACGGCTCCACGATCGCCTCGCTGGCGCGGGTGCGGGCCGACCGCTATCGACTGCTCGGCGACCTGCTCTGCCGTCTGGGGCGATTCAGAGAAGCGGAGGAGGCGTATCGGCTTGCGGCGTCGGACGGCACGGTTCCACCAGTGGTTCTGACGCCGCGGCGGATGTACGTGGCCCTGCGGCGGGGCAGATCGCATGTCGCTCAGCAGGTTCTGCTGGAGCTGCTGGAGGCGAATGAATGGCGGGCGGAAGAACGGTCGATTCAGTGGGCCGGCTGGCTGCGTGATTCATGCAAGTCCGTGGCGGTTTTGGCGGCGTGCGCGATCGAGTCGCTGGGCCGATCGCCCAATGACGCGGCGTCGGCCCGTCTGCTGGCGGCGCTGCTGCCCCCGGATGAGAGCATCGCCATGCTGCGGTCGGTGGTGGAGCGGAACCCGGATGATGCGTCCACGCTGGATGACCTATTGCAGTGGCTTGCGAAGGAGAGCACGGCCCGCGCCGGGTCGTTCGTCACCGAACTGGTGCAGGCCGACCCGGCGCGGGGCGACTGGTACGCGACCCGGCTCTTTGCCGCGATCGGCCTGCCGAACGGATGGTCCTCGCATGGCTCCGACGCCACGGAGGAAACTCGCGCCGTCGGTCGATTCGTCCGGGCGCGGCTGTTCCTGCTGGCGGGCGCACCCGCCGAGGCGTGGCGACTGTGTGAAGACGGGCTGCGCCAGTCGCCGGCGGATCGACTGCTGCTTCTGGCGCGGGTTCAGGCCGCCGCCGCCATGCGCGAACCGGAACTGCTGGAGCAATCCATCCGTGCCGTGGAGTCGGCTGTGGCGGCGACGACCGATCGCCCGGAGCCGCCGGCTGATGACAATGAGCGATCACGGACCACCGCGCAGACCCCCGGCTTTCAACAGCAGGTCGAGCAGACCGTTGTCGCCTCGCTGCGCGGCATCGGTCGAACGGCTGACGCGGCGGTGCGGGCCGAACATGCGACAACTCGCTGGCCGGGCGTGGCTGTCCTGTGGGTGGAGCGCGCCCGGTGCGAGGCACTTCTGCCGGGGCGGGCCGGTGACGCCGAGCGCAGCGCGCGTTCAGCGCTGGCGATCGACCCGTCGCACGAGCCGGCGCACGAGGTGCTTCTCTCGCTGTACGCCTCGAGCGGACCGTTGGCGGATCAGGCGAAGCTGCAGCAGCAGTGGGATGAGTTGACGCGCGTGGCGCCGACGGGTCGGCTGGCGTCCATCATCGCCGCCGACCGTCTGCTGGGCGCGCGTCGTGCATCGCAGGCGATCGACACGCTCATGCCCTGGTGCGAGCGCGACGCCGCGGACGAGGAAGTGCTGGCCAGAATCGTGAGCGCCTACCTGGAGGATCAGCAGGCCGCCGCGGCGCGACGCTGGCTGGAGGATCGACTCACTCAACGACCCGACGATCCGCTCCTGTTGCGGCAGTGGGTTCGGGTGATGCTCGCCCAGCGCGCCTTCGAGGAGATCGAGTCTCGTCTCAATGCACGGCGTCAGGCATGGTCTGACGATCCTGCGGCGAACGCGATGCTGGAGGTGGCCTGGCGCGCCCAGGGGAGGCTGAAGGAAGCGGAAGCGCTGGCGCGGGAGCGGCTGGCCCGCCGACCGGATGGCGTGCAGCGGAGCATCGAGATCGCCTCGCTGGAGGTTTCCGCCGGTCGCTGGCGCGAGGCGCTGGCGGGTCTGACCCCCCTTCGGCAGCGGTTCGACACGCTGCCGCGCGAGACGACGGCGGGTCTGCTGGCCATCGCGGCGCAACTCCCGCGCGAAGGGCGTGAAACGGAAGAGGCCCGGCTGGCTCTGGTGGAGCAGTTTCTGAATCGCTGGCCGGATGCGCCCCTGAGCGTCTACGGCCCGGGCCTGCTGGCGCTGGCCCGGCTGGACGATTCGGGGGAGGGACTGGAGCGCCTGGTCGAACGAGGCATCCGGAACACCTCGGCGGGGGGGCCGGAGGTGGCGGCTGCCGCGGCCTGGCGAGACCTGGCCCAGATGCTGGTGGATGACGGTCATCCGCTTGCGGCGGCGCGCGTCGCCATGATCCGCCTGCGGACGACTCCCGAGCCGGAGCGGACTGGCGTGGCGTTGCTTTCGCAGGTGGCGCAGGCGTGCTTTGTTCGCGCCGGGCGCGTGGATGAGGCGCGGGCGGTGATCGATGATCTGGCGTCTCGATCCATGCTCGACATCCTGCCGCTGCCCCGCGAGATGGGGAATCTGCACGCCGAGGCGTACTACTGGCTCAGCGTGCTGGCCACGCAGATCGGTGAAAACGAAGCCGCCGAAGACCTGCTGCGACGATCGCTGGCGATGGTTCCCGACAACGCCACGGCGCTGAACAATCTGGGCTATCACCGGATCGACTCGAATCACGACGATGACGAGTCGGTGGGCCTGGTGGAACGGGCGTTTGAGCGATCGCCGGGCGATCCGAACATCCTCGACACGATCGGATGGCTGCGCTACAAGCAGGGCCGGTTTGAGCGTGACGATCGGGGGGACGGCGCTCGCGGACTGCTGGAACGGTCGATCAGCGCCACGCGAAACCAGCGCCGGGAGCCGAGCGCCGAGGCCTACGATCACCTCGGAGATGTGCTGTGGCGTCTGGGCGACCGCGCCCGGGCGGTGGAGGCGTGGGAGATTGCGACGCGCATCGTCAATGACGCGGAGCGTCGAACCACGACAATCCAGGGATTGCGCGGCTACCAGCGCAATGTGTGGGGCGTGGAATTGGTCAGTTCCGAATCGCTCTACGATCTGCACGACGGCGTCGTGGGGCGCCGGGCCGCGGAGAAGGTGCAGGCCGCCCGTGCCGGCCAGGAACCCGCGGTGGCGCCGACGTTCGACGAGTCGCGAGCGGGACAATAGGGGCGTAGGTCAGGATGGCGGCGAGCATCACCGCCGCACGATGGCTGGATCGCCAGCGGCCGACAGTCACAAGCCAACAGCATCATCAGAAAGCCGACAGTCAGGAGGAACACGCATGGCCGGTCACAGTGCATGGGCCAACATCAAGCATCGCAAGGCGCGGCAGGACAAGCTGCGAGGCAAGGCGTGGTCCAAGTGCAGCCGGGCGATTCTTTCGGCGGCGCGGCAGGGGGGCGGCGACCCCAAGTTCAACGTCACCCTTCGCTACGCCATCGACGAGGCGAAGGCCGCCAACATGCCCAAGGACACCATTGAAAAACTCATCAAGAAGGCCACTGGCGCCGGCGCCGACGCCGAGAGTTTCACCCACGTGCGCTACGAGGGGTACGCACCGGGCGGCGTGGCGATGATCATCGACTGTCTGACCGACAATGTGCAGCGCACCGCGCCGATCATGCGCTCCACCCTGGAAAAGGCGGGGGGCAACCTGGGCAAGCCGGGGGCGGTGGCCTTCGGGTTCTCTCAGAAGGGCCTTTTCCTGATCGAATCGGAGAAGGTCGCCGAGGATCGGCTCATGGAAATCGCCCTGGAGGCCGGGGCCGAGGACGTGTCCGACTCCGGCGGGGCGTGGCAGGTGACGTGCGACCCCGCCTCGTTTCACGTGGTGAAGGACGCCCTGGAGGCCGCCGGCATCGAGCCCGGATCAGCCGAAATCACCATGATCCCGTCCACCACTGTTGCGTGCGATGGCCCGACGGGGGAGAAGGTCATGCGGCTCATCAGCGCGCTCGAGGAGAACGACGACGTGCAGAAGGTGTATCACAACGCCGAGATCCCGGACGAGGTGCTGGCGGTGATGGGCTGATCCGCGTCGCAGGCGCCTGACGCGCAAGATACCGCGCTTCCGCGTCATCCCGCGACTGGAATGCGACAGCCGGGAGCCGTCTCTGCGTCCATGTCTGGAACATTGATGAGGAAATCCGCCATGCCTTTCGCCGCCGTGACATGCCGCTTCGATCATCCGCAGGATCAAGTCTGGTCCGCGTTGTCCGACTTCGCCACGGCTCCGGAGCGAATCTCCGGCATCACCGAGATCGAGATGCTGACGCCCGGTCCGGTCGGCAAGGGCACGCGATTCCGTGAGTCGCGCCTCGTGATGAAGAAGAAGGCGACGGAAACGATGGAAGTGACCGAGTGGAACCCGCCGCACTCGTACACGCTGGACTGCCGTTCCTGCGGTTGTCAGTATCGGTTTACCGTTTCGTGCCGCACGGATGGTTCAGGCACAGGAGTGGAACTGTCCTTCGACGCCACGCCGCTCACGTTCATGGCCAGGGTCATGTCGTTCCTGATGGGGCGCATGATGAAGGGGATGTGCCTGAAGGCCTTCACGAAGGATATGGACGACGTGAGGACGTGGCTGGACAGTCGGGGAGCGTCGGCGGCTTCGCCCCAGCCGGCGTGATGGGCATCTCCGGAGGCATTCCACGGGAGCGTTCGTGAAACGGGGGTCGGATGGCTGGCTATTCCAACACACCGCTGCCCAGGAAACTGGGGCTGAAACCGGGCCTGTCCGTCGCGCTGCTGCACGCGCCGAGCGACTTTGAGCAGACGCTTCATCCGGTGCCTGAGGGCGTCACGTTTCGACGCAACCCGCGCACACCGTGCGACCTGGCGATCTGGTTCGTCGAATCGAAGCGCGATCTTGCCGCGGGGCTGCGCCGCGCCCGCCGCGTCATGGGCGCGGGATTGTGGATCTGCTGGCCCAAGAAGGCCTCCGGCCGGCAGACCGATCTGGGCGAGGCGCTGGTGCGCGAGACCGCGCTGGCTGACGGGCTCGTGGACTACAAGATCTGCGCCGTGGATGACACCTGGTCGGGGCTCAAGTTCGCGGTGCGGCGGTAGGTAGATTGTTCAGCCGCTATGCCGGCGGAAAGAGCCGCCGATACACCGTTCGATCCTCCGCATCGAGCGCTTTGGCTGCTTCCTCCGCCCGGGCCAGCCAGCGCTCCGCGGCGTCGTTGTGGCCCATGTGTCTCGCGGCGCGAGCAGCGGCGGCGTACATCGCGGCCCGGTCGAACGCGCTGAGCAGGGCGTCGATTCGGTCGGCCAGCGCCGCCCCCTGAAGCCCGTAGTGCCAGGCGAGATCGACGTCGCCCGCCCGGTCGTGCGCCGCGGTCAGCAGGCACAGCCCCCGCAGGCGGTTGACCTCGCTGCCCACGTGCGACCAGTGCAGCGCCGAGGCGTGGGCCATGTGCCGCAGTCGATCCAGCGCCGCCTGGTCCAATTCCTCGGATTCGACGATCTCCCACGCCTCGTTGTTGCAGTGCTTGCCGAACCAGAGGTGAGCGGCGTGAACGTCAAAGTCAGGGGGCTTCATGGCGACCTCGCGTCTGATGATTCAAACCGGTCCATGCGGCAGGCGTCTCGCCCCCCTGAAAGGGTACACTGCGCCCATGCCGCAGGTTCGATGGGATGTCATCTTCTCAGGTCGCGTGCAGGGCGTGGGGTTCCGCTACACCGCGTCGCGAATCGCCGGCGCTCACCCGGTGTCCGGATGGGTGCGGAATGAGCCGGACGGATCGGTGCGCTGCGTGGTGGAGGGCGATGAGCCCGCCGTGCGCCGATTCATCGAGGAGATCCGATCCGCGATGAGCCGCAATATCCGGGAGATGCGCGTCGATCCGCTTCCCGCCACGGGAGAGTTCGGCGGGTTTTTTGAGATTCGCCGATAGGGATGGACGGGTTCGGGCGTCTCAGCACGGCGGATTGGACGCGCGCCATCGCGCCACGAACGCTTCGTACTGCTCCGGCGTGTCGATGCCGTGGTGATGGGCGACGCCAATCCCCACGGCGATGGAATGGCCGTGCTCCAGCAGCCGCAACTGCTCCAGTTTCTCCGCCTGCTCCAGCGGGGTAGGCGTGAGGGTGGAGTAGATTGACAGAAACGCCGTGCGGTAGACATACAAGCCCACGTGCTTGAGCCGGCTCACCTGTCCGGTGCGGTCTCGGTCGAAGGGGATGAGGGCGCGGGAGAAATACAGCGCCCGGCCGCGCGTGTCCGTGACGACCTTCACGATGTTGGGGTTCGCGGCGTCTTCATCGGGCGCGAAGGGAGAGCCGATGGTGGCGACGGGACAGTCGGCGTGGTTCTGAAGGGTCGCCACACCGAGGTCAATCAGCCCCGGATCAAGGTCCGGCTCGTCCCCCTGCACGTTGACGATGATGTCCGCGTTCAGCCGGGGCGCAATCTCCGCGATCCGGGAGGTTCCGTTGGGGTGGTCGCGGCGGGTCATCAGCACACTGCCGCCGAAGTCGCGCACGGCGTCGGCGATGCGTTCATCATCGGTGGCGACGACCACGCGCGCCACCGATTTCGCCAGAACGGCCTGGTCGTAGACGTGGCGCACCAGTGGTCGCCCGGTCCGGCTGGCGAGCATCTTGCCCGGGAAGCGGGTCGAGTCGTACCGAGCAGGAATCACGGCGACCACGGACATGGGAAGAGGTCCGCCTTGTGGAGCCGGCGGCGCGGAGCAGCGTCAGGCGGACAGTTCCTTCACCAGGTCGTCGATCTCCTTGCGCCTGGCGCGGATATCGCGGTAGGTGATGTCCTTGCGGGCGATGCCGGAACAGATCTCCAGCGCTTCCTTGGCCAGCTCGATGGAACGGTCGGTTCGCGCCTGGGCGATCAGCGACACCATGAGATCGTACCGGATGTCAAGTTCGCGATCGCGGTTGGTGGCGTCGATGTTCTCCAGCGCTTCCTTGAACTCGCTGATGGCCTCGGTGTGCCAGCCCACGGCGGCGAAGCACAGCCCCAGCTTGTGTCCGGCGGGCACGCGCAGCTTCGGCTCATCCTTGGCCTGCTGGTAGGAAGACATGGCCGCCTCGTGGTTGCCCAGTTCGAACTCCACGTCCCCGCGATGGTACTTGATCATCCGGTCGGTGGGATACTGGACCTCGCGCTCGGCGTACTCGGCGGCCTTGTACATCAGGTGTTCACGACGCAGCGTCTCCAGTTGCGAACGAAGCTCCTCGTCGTCCGGCGAGGCGGCAACCTTGGATTCCAGCTCCCTGATGCCGCGCTCGGCCTGGGCGATCTTGATGTCGGCGGCGGCGAGGCGGAATCGGAACTCCCTGGTGTCCTGGTACCCCTTCATGTAGACGCGATAGGCCAGATCGTCAGCGTTGGGCACATTCAGCTTGCGCAGCGCCAGGGCGTAGCGGTTGATGTTGTCGGGAAGAGCGGGATTCTCCTCGTAGAGCTGCTTGGCCTTCTGGTAGTTGCGCTCATCCGACTGACCCGCGCCGGAGAGCGACTCGGCGGCCTCAAGATCGCGCTGCTTGTCGGAGTCCTTCACGAACTTGCGGAAGCCGCCTTCCTGCCCGGCCTGCTCGTAGCCGCCCTGATCCATGGCCCGCTGAGCAGCCAGGTTCTTGATCTCCTGCGCCAGAGCGGCGTCGGCGGGATCGATCCGGACGGCGATCTCGCCGGCCTCAATCGCCTGGTCCCACGCGCCCACGGCGCCGAAGGCGCGCATGGCGGCGATGAAATGGCTCTTGCTGGGCTTCTTCTGCGCCCGCAGCAGGTTGAGCAGCTTCGGAGCCAGCCAACGCCCGAACTCCCGCTGCTGGGCCTTGACAGCGGCCTCGATCAGCCGCACACCCAGGGCGGGGTTCATGTAGTCCCGCATCCACTCATACTCGGCGGCGGCGAAGCGGGCGACGGGGTGCGGCCCGTCGATGGATCGAACATCCTTACCGGATGCGGGCTTGCCGCCCTTGGTCTTGAGTTTGATGGCCGCCTCGTACATGCCGGTGTGGGCGGCCATGTCCTCGGGATCGAACTTGATGCCGTTGGCGAAGCAGGTCAGCGCGTACTCGTAGTTGGTGCTGTCCAGCGCGGTGCGGGCGTGGTTGAACCACTTGCGCGCCTTCTCCGGGTCAGGCACGAACGACGACATCTCGTCGCGCGTTTCGGCTGAACCGTTCCCTCCCACGTCCTTGGAGGGGGGGACCGTCGAGTTCGAGTCTTTCTTGCTTCCGAAGATTGCCACGAAGCGTTTCCCGATCTTTCGTCAATGTTCGGACGTCGCGCCCGCTCCGGGTCATCGACCGGATCGCGGAAGGTACGGTATTCCGACCCATCGGTCAATCATCGGCAGGAATGGTCCCCCATTCGAGCCGGGCTTAGCATAGGCCCCATGATGGTTGACCCGGCGTCGCTGCGGATCGTCCTCTTTCCGGCGGAGATTCTGCGCCGCAAGGCCGACCCGGTCGCCGTCGTCACCGACGAGGTGCGGGCCGTCGCCCGGCGCATGCTCGAACTGATGCGCGATGCGGAGGGCATCGGCCTGGCCGCGCCGCAGGTGGGGTTGCCCTGGCGTCTGTTCGTGACCGGCCCCCACGAGGGCGAGCCCGAGCGCGTTTTTATCAACCCCGAACTGACCGAACCCTCGGAGGAACTGGAGGTTCACGAGGAGGGGTGCCTGAGCATCCCGAATGTGCGCGTCGAGGTGCGCCGGCCTCGAGAGATCACCATCTCCGCTCTGGACCTTGACGGCCGGCCGTTCACCCTGCGCCGTTCGGACCTGCTGGCCCGCGCCTGGCAGCATGAAGTCGATCACCTCAACGGCGTCCTGATCATCGATCGCATGGGGCCGATGGATCGACTCGCCAACCGGCGCGCCATCCGCGACCTCAAGAGTGCGGCGGGTTGATCCCATGCGACTCGTGTACTTCGGATCGGGCGAGTTCGGGGTTCCAACCTTCCGTCGATTGACGCGCGATCACGAGATTGTGCTGGTGGTCACGCAGCCGGACCGACCGGCCGGGCGGAAGCGGGCGCCGACCCCGACGCCCATCGCATCGCTGGCGGCAACGCTCGGGGTGTCCGTGCTGAAGCCGGAGAGCGTGAATGATCCGGAGGTGGTTCGCGCGGTTCGCGGCGCACACGCCGACGCCTATGTCGTCATCGCCTATGGTCAGAAGCTGGGGGGCTCGCTGCTGGAAGGCGTCTTCGCCATCAATCTTCACGGATCACTTCTTCCCAGGCATCGAGGCGCCGCACCGGTGAACTGGGCCATCATCCGGGGCGATGCCACGACGGGCGTCAGCGTCATCACCCTGGCGGATCGCATGGACGCGGGAGAGATCCTCGGACAGTCGGTGACGCCGATTGACCCCATGGAAACCGCTGGAGAACTGCATGATCGTCTGGCCCTGCTCGGCCCTGACCTGGTCAGCGAGGTGCTGCGTCGTCATGAAGCCGGCTCCCTCACACGCCAGCCGCAGGATGAGCGCCTGGCGACGCGGGCGCCGAAGTTCACCAAGGCCGATGGAACCGTCTCGTTCGACCAGCCCGCGGATCAGGTGAGGAACCGCGTCCACGGACTGACGCCCTGGCCCGGCTGCTGGGTGGAGCTGGATGGCAAGCCGCTGCGGCTTCATCGCGTGCTCGTGACGCAGGCGGCTGAAACGTCCAATGCTCCACCCGGAACCATCATCGAAGGCGATCTCGTTGTGTGCGCCCCGGGCGCAATCCGGCTGCTGGCGGTGCAGGCGCCCGGCGGCAAGATGATGGCCTTTGCGGCGTATCGGGCGGGGCACCCGGTCCCGGCGGGTTCACGTCTGGCGCCGAGGAATGCCGATGCCCCGGAGGGTGCATGAATCTGCTGGGACTGACACTCTGGGATCTGCTGCCGCGTCGCAAGTCCGGGCGCAAGGCCGAAGCGCGCCCCCGGATGCACCCCCGGACGTGCCCCCGGACGCGCCCCCGGACGCGCCCTCGGGTCGCGGGAGCGTCCCGGGGCAAGGCGTCGCCCATGCAGCAGCGGTATGACGCGCTGGTCGAGGAGATGAAGCAGCGATATGGATTCAAAGTCCGCAAGTGGCGCCGGGGAACGTCCGGGTGCGCCTGGGAGATTCGCTACCGCGACGGCACGGTCGCCCGTTGGATCGAATCGCCGTACCCGACCGGACCGATGAGCTGCGCCGTGTTCCTGCACGAGGTCGGGCATCACGCCATCGGACTGCGTCGCTTCAGCCCCCGTTGCCTCGAGGAATATCACGCCTGGATGTGGTCACTCGAAGCCATGAAGTCACGCGGGTTCAACGTGACGGACGCGGTTCATCGTCGGGTGACCGCCTCGCTGCGTTACGCCGTCGCCAAGGCCAGACGGCGGGGGATCAGGTCAATCCCGCCGGAGTTGCGTGCGTTCGAGTAAATGGTCCGGAGCACGGCGCGTCATCGCGCCGGCCCGTCAGCGCCGAGCGCACGGGTCACTTCCTCGACGAGTTGATCGGCCCGGAACGGCTTGAACAGGATGCTTGAAAGCCCCTCCTGGCTGGCTCGAACGATCGAGTGATGGGGGTCGTACCCGAATCCGGTCATCAGGATGATGGGCACCGAGGCGTACCGATCGCGGGCTGATCGGAAGACCTCGTAGCCGTTGAGATCCGGGAGCTTGACGTCGGAGATGACCAGGTCCAGGTGACCGGAGCGTCCGCTGATCACGTTCATCGAGGTGAGCGCATCGCGGCCGCTCTCGCACGCCACGACTTCACAGCCGACCCGTGTCAGCACGGACGAAATGGTGTCGCGGATCGAGGCGTCGTCGTCCACGACGAGAACGGTCTTGCCCTCGAGCAGGGGGTTGGTGCGGCATTCCCTGAGGGTCCGCTCCAGCCCCAGCAGCGACTTGGGACCAGCGCTGCACAGGTCAATGGCGCCGCGGGCGCGTTCCACGCTGGCGACGATCCGATCCAGCGCCTCGCGGGCCGTCACGTCCAGTTCCTGCGACGTGCGGAACGCCAGCACCGCCTGAGTGATCTCGTCAAGCGGCGCGCGAATTTCAGCGGAGAGGATTTCGCACGTGCTCTTGCGCGTGGTGAAGCGCTCCACCACGAGCAGGTTGAGCAGATGCAGCGACAGTGCGATCGAGCGGGCCACCACCCTGGCCCGGGCGAGATCATGTTCGGAGAACGCGCCAGGACGGGCATCCTCGACGTTGAATACACCGATCACTTCACCAGCCAGCAGCAGGGGCACGGTGAGCGAACTGCCGGCATTCTCGAGGCCGAGGCGATATCGCGGGTCCGCCCGCACGTCCGGGCACAGGTACGGCTGGCCCGTGGTTGCGACGTAGCCGCTGATGCCGTTGCCCTCCGGCTTGGCGAAGATCGATTCACCTACCGGCAGCGGGCGCAGTCCGACCGCGATCACCAGTTCCAGCTGGCTGGTCTTGCGGTTCAGCAGCCGAACTTCGAAGTGCTCCCAGCCCAGGCGGTCACGGACGACGGCGGTGACAGTTCCTTCCAGCCACTTGAGTCGCTCCACCGAGTTGGTCTTCTCGATCGACTCGGGAGTGATCGCCAGCATGGCCTGGGATGCCGCGTCGATCTGGTCCAGCTCGACGGCGTCGGGGGCGTCCGCGGCGGGCGTCAGCACGGCGTCGGGGGGCGTGTCAATGCCCCTCAGAAGCGACCGCGCCTCGTCGCCGGTCACGACGTCGAAGTGGGAGCGCAGGAGGGCCAGACCTTCGGCATCCGGCACCACCTCGTCCCGCGGGATCAGCAGACGGGGTGGACGCTTGCTCATATTCATCGCCCGGAACACCTTGTCCGGGGACGATTGGCCGATTGTAGCCCATCGATCGGGCGTGACGATCGACGGGTTTTCGCCTCGGCGACGATCCCTGACCGATGGAGAGGCGGCATCGTGATGAAGACAAGCCCCGCCACACGGGTGCTTCGAGGGAATCCGGAAAGCGCGATGTGACGGAAAAAAGTCGATTCCGAGTCGCAAGGTCCGGATAATGTCGCTCCCGTGATGGAAGCACGGATTCATGGTCCCATGATTGAAGCCAGGTGTCTCTCCAAGTGGTATGGTCGGTTCGCCGCGGTGGATGCGGCGACCTTCGCCATCGCGCCAGGTCGGGTGGCGGGTTTCCTGGGGCCGAACGGCGCCGGCAAGAGCACCACGCTCAAGATGCTCAGCGGCTTTCTCCCGCCTACCACGGGAACGGCCCTGGTGGCGGGATACGACATCCGCGACCAGTCGATCGAAGTGCGACGACGCATCGGCTACCTTCCGGAGTCCACTCCGCTCTATCCGGAAATGCGGGTTATCGAGTACCTGCGATTTCGTGGTCGCCTCTTCGGCCTGCACGGAAAGGCGGCGCGTGGATCGGTCGAACGGGCGATCGAGCGATGCTGGCTGACCGACGTCCGTCGCAAGCCCATCGCCCACCTCTCGAAGGGGTATCGTCAACGCGTGGGGCTGGCGGCCGCGCTGCTGCATTCCCCGCCGGTGCTGCTGTTGGACGAACCCACGTCCGGCCTTGACCCGACCCAGATTCGCGAGATGCGACACCTCATCCGCTCTCTGGCTGGCGATCACACGGTCTTCCTGTCCACGCACATTCTCTCGGAGGCGGAACTCACGTGCGATGAAGTGGTGGTCATCGCCCGCGGGCGAATCCGGGCGGCGGGTCCGGTTGCCGACCTGCGGGGCCGCGCCGCCGAAACCATCTGCTACGTGGTGGAAACAGATGCCCCCGACCCACCGGCGGCGTGGCGGGGCCTGCCCGGCCTGGAGCAGATCGACGAGGGGCCGAGCGAGCCCGGGTGGCGACGGTACGCGCTTCGCATCGGGGCGTCCTCGGGTGATCTGCGTGAGCGGATCGCCGAGCCGCTGCGGGCCGGTGAGCATCGAATGCGGGAACTGACGCGGGAAACCCCCTCGCTGGAGCAGTTGTTCGTCCGCCTGATTTCAGAAGATGGCCCGGCCGTCGTGGCGCCGCGGGCCGCGGAGCGTGCCGCATGACCCGCGCGCTGGCCATTGCACGTCGCGATTTTGCGTCGTACTTCCTCACGCCGGTGGGCTACATCGTCACCGCGATGTATCTGCTGTTCACGGGCGGTTTCTTCCTCTACGCCTTCCGTCAGGGTGAAGTGACCACGCTGCGTCCCGTGTTTGAATACGGCACCTGGGTGCTTCTGTTCGTGGGACCGGCGGTGACCATGCGCATGCTCAGCGAGGAATCACGCACCGGCACATTCGAGATGCTCCTCACCGCGCCGGTGCGTGAGTGGGAAGTGATCCTGGGCAAGTTCGCCGCCGCCAAGATGTTTCTTCTGGTCATGCTCATGCCCACGCTGCTGTACGTGGCGGCGTTGGAGATGCACGGACGCCCCGATTACGGCGAACTGCTCTGCGGGTACTTGGGCGTCCTGCTGGCGGGGGCGGCGTACATCGCCAGCGGGCTGCTGGCCTCGGCCCTCACCTCAAGTCAACTGGTGGCCTTCCTGTCGGCCCTGTTCTTCTGGCTGGTGCTGGGGGTGGGAACGAAACTGCTGCCGCCCTATCTGTCCGAGTCCTGGGCGAAGATCGTCGTTCGATTCGATCCGGACCTGCGGCTCCGCGACTTCGCCATCGGGCTGATCGACACATCCAACGTGGTGTTCTTCGCGGCCTTCACGGTCCTCTTTCTGGTCGGCGCGGTCAAGGCGCTGGAGTCACGACGATGGCGCTGAACACGATGAACCAGAACGTCGGCAGACCGAACACGCCGCCTCCGACCGGCGTCCGTCGGTTCTGGCCGTGGGTGAACCTGGCCGTGTATCTTGCCTCGGCGGTCGTGGTCGTCGTCTCGCTGGGGTCGATCGCGGAGCGCGCGACGTGGCGTCTCCGCATCGACGCCACCAAGACGCGGGCGTATTCCCTGTCTGAACAGACACTCCGAATGCTCCACTCCCTCGAAGGGCGGTGGCTTCTGTCGCTCGTCGTGACTGAACAGGAGATTGACCGATCCACGCTGCGTCAGATCGACGAGGTGCTGGCCCGATATGACGAGGCGTCCGCCAATCTCGCCGTCGAGCGCATCGACCCCACGCGGGCGGAATCGATCCAGAGGTACTTCGCCCTGCTGGAGCGGCTTCGCACGGTGTACGCGGGTGAGGTGGACCGCTATGAGACGGCGCTCGCCGCCGCCCGCGCGGGGTACGAGGCGTGCGGGGCGTTCGCGCGTGACGAGGCCGCGCGGATGGCCCGCCTGGTGGCGGATCTCGGCCCGTCCGATCCGCTGAGGGGACCGCTGGAGCAGTTCCGCAACGGCTTTACACTGCTGGCCGACACCGCCGCCGCCGTGCTGCAGGTATCCGACGAGGCGATGCGGTCCGACGACTCGCAGCCGATCTCTGACTATGAGAAGGCGCGTGACACGCTCGCCGCCGCGCTTCGCAACGCGGCCCAGGATCTCGATGGCGTCTCGCGCCTCATTGAGAACACCATGCTCCGCTCGCCCGCGGTCGGCGCCGATCTGAGGGCGCGCCTGGCCGCGGCGAAGGTTCGATACGACGATCAGGCGGTGAAGGCCCAGCAGGCGGCGGACGGCCTGACCCACCTGCCCCCGCTGGAGCTGGCCCGGATCGGACGCGAACTGGCCAGGGGCGAGGCGGCGGTCATCGTGAGCGATTCGCGGGCCACGGTTGTTCCCGCCGGGCAGTTCATCACGCGCAGCAACATCCGGCAGACGCGCGAGGGCGGAATCACCTTCGACCAGCGTTTCCGGGGTGAGCAGGTGCTCTCCAGCGCGATCCGATCGCTGCTGGTCGATCGCATGCCCCTGGTCGTGTTCGTGCATGCCGAGGAGCAATCGATGATCGAGCCGCGCCGTGATCGGGCCGACGCCTTCGGCGCCGCGTCGCTGCTGCGCTCGGCGCGATACGAGGTGCGCGAGTGGAACGTGACCAGGGGGGAGCGTCCCCGCCCCCAGCCGGGGCAGCGCGCAGTGTGGATCGTGCTTCAACGGCCGTTCACCGAACGTTTCAGCGGCGGCAACCCGGCGCCGACGCGACAGGAACTGGCGCTCATCGACGCCGCCCGTCAACTGCTGGACTCCGGCGAACCGGTGCTGCTGGGCGTCTTCCCCAGTGTTCTGCACAAGCTCCGTCAGCCCGACCCGTGGCAGATCATGCTGCGAAGCCACGGCGTCGAGGCCGACACGTCGCGCGTGGTGATGGAGCACGTCGTTGACCCGGGAGGAGCCCCGGTCGTGCTTCGTACCCAGGAACTGATCGACCTGCCCGGCGAGCACGCCGTGAGTCGGGCGGCTCAGGGGCAGCGGCTGGCGCTGCCGCTGGCCGTGCCGCTGAAGCGACACGATTCGGCGTCGTCCGCGCTGCGCCTGACGCCCCTCGCGCTGGCGTATCCCGCGACGAGCCGGTGGGCCGATCCCAACTGGCTGGACGCCATCACCAATCCCGCGTTCAAACCGGGGCCGGAGTCATATTTCACCGAGCCGCTCCCGCTGGCCTACGCGGCGACGCGACCTGAGCCAACCGGCTCGCAGCGCGACCAGCGGTTCATCGTCGTCGGATCGGGCGCCTGGCTGCAGTCGGACATTGCGGACCAGCCCGTCTCGCTGGGGGGCGAGCGGATGGCGCTCCTCTATCCGGGGAACTTCGAACTGCTCCAGGCCGCCGTGGCCTGGCTGGCGGGACTGGATGACCTGATCGCCCAGACCCCCACGGCTCGCCAGGTGGCCCGGCTGGATGGCGTGACCGACGCGGTGCGCAATCGGTGGCGCTGGATCGCGCTAATCGCCATGCCGGGGGCGTGCTTCGGTCTGGGTGTTCTGGTTTGGATGATTCGCCGACGATGACGATAATGCTTTCAGTCAACCCGATGATGATGAGCTGCCGCTCCACCGTCGTGATGTTCGTGCTCGCCCTGCTCAGCGCCGGAGCGGCGCTGTGGGCCTGGCGGACGGACGAGTCGGCGCGATCCGCGCCGCGGCAGGATGCACGCCTCTTCGCCCAGGGAACGCTGCCGGTAGACGAGGTGTCGCGGATCACCCTGGAGCGCCGTGATCGCCCGGCGATGGTCTTCGAGCGCGGACCGGACGGAGCGTGGAAGCAGGTGGCTCCGTTCGAGCATCCCGTCGAGACGTTCTCGATGCGCGAGTTTGTCGTACAGGCCGCGTCGCTGGAGAGCGCGATGCGCGTGCCGGCCTCTGAACTGACCGGCGAACACGCGCCCAACCGCCTCGAGCTCGATCCGCCCCTGGCCTCGTTGCGGCTGGAGTGGAGCGGCGGTTCGCGGGAGATTCTCATCGGGCGGCGCATGCTGGGCGGGCGATCGTACGTGCGCATGGGACGCGATGGCGACGCCCACCTGGTCGCCGGCCCGTTGCCCGATCGTGCGACCACCGCCGAGCCATGGACCTGGCGGTCGCGGCGGCTGTTCCGCCACGCGGGGGTTGAAACGCGCGTGGCGGCGCTGACGGGGGTGGAGGCGTGGGGCATGATCCGCGAGGGGCGTGGCTGGAAGCTTGAGAAGCCGCTTCCGGCGCGGCTTGACCCGCAGAAGGTGGAGGAGTTCCTCGGCCTGCTGGCCGACGCCCAGGCGAGTGAGTTCATCGTGGATCAGCCGCCGGATCTGACGCCCTTCGGCCTGGCGCAGCCCGCGCTTGAGTTCACCGTCATTTCGCGCGTGCGTGACGCCGCATCGTCCGCGCCGCGCTCGCGGGAGGTGGAGGAATCGATCCTCATCGGAGCAGCCCGCGACCCGCAGGGCAGCTCGTACTTCGCCATGGTCAAGGGGCGTCCGGTGGTGATTGCGATGCCGCGGGCGATGATCGATCGCCTGCGCGCGGTGGGGTTGCTGCTCGATCTGCGGGCCGTGGGAGTTGACGCCGCGGACGTGAAGTCGATCCGCATCACCGCCGAGGCGGAGTTCACCATCGCCCGTGATGACGCCGATCCGGCCAAGTGGGTCGCCCCCGACCGCGGGGGCCGGGTCGTGCCCGCCGATGCGGCGCAGCGACTGCTGGATCATCTCACCACGGCCCAGGCGGTCGATTGCCGCAGCGACCCGTATCCATTCGCGCAGGAGAAGGCCCAGCTGCTCCTCTTCGGGTTTGATGGTCAGCCCATCGTGGGCGTGCGCCTCGCCAAGCTCGAGGATGGTCGATGGGCGATGTTCTCCGACGACTCGCTCGTGCGCTACTACCCGGGTTCGATGGACCTGCCGCTTTCGCCCGGAGCGTTCGGGCTGGAGTGAGGCGAATCCGATCCGCTTCGTCACGGTTGCGCTCGCCGATGCTGGTCAGGCGCGTCCCTTGACGCGGTATCGCAGCACGACATCATCGCGGCGGCGCGTCACCTGCTGCAGCACCAGGCGCGTGCCGGCGGCCAGGTCTTCGACGTGGATTCCCCGCACGCAGGGGTAGGCGTGCTCATCGCCCAGAAGCGTGGGCGCCACGAACACCCAGGCCGAGTTGACCAGATGCTTGCGGAAGAGCCGCCCGAGGAGCCCCGCGCCGGACTCCACCAGCACGGTGGCCGTCTCATGGCGGCGGACCAGTTCGCGCAGCATCGGCGCCAGGGGCACGTCGTCATCCACCATCGGGAGACCGATCACCTCCACGCCCGCCGCCGACAGATCCGCGACGCGCTCATGCTCCTGCTCGATGGCGGCGGTCAGGCAGAACACGGTGACGGGATACTGCCGCGCCGTGCGCACCACGGCGCAATCCACGGGGATGCGCAGATTGGGGTCCACGATGACGCGCCGCGCGATTCGCCTCGCCCGCACGTCTCGAGCCGTGAGCAGCGGGTCATCGGCCAGGATGGTTCCGATCCCTGTGAGAATGGCGTCCACCCGCCCGCGCTCCCGATGCACCATGCGGCGGCTGGCGGGATTGGAGATCCAACGGCTTTCGCCGGTGCGCGTGGCGATGCGCCCGTCGATGGTCTGGGCCCACTTGGCGATGACCCAGGGCAGACCGGTTTCGATCCGATGCACGAACGGGGCGCTCACGTCGATGGCATGCTGGCACAGCACGCGATCCACGGTGACGCCCGCCTCGCGCAGTCGTCTGGCGCCTTCGCGCGCCGCGGGATGCGGATCGACCTCGGAAAACACGACGCGCGTGATGCCCGCCTCGATGATGGCGTCCACGCAGGGAGGCGTCTTCCCGGTGTGGGCGCAGGGTTCGAGCGTCACGTAGAGCGTTCCCCCGTTCGCGTGCCGGCCCGCCTGCCGGAGCGCCGCGACCTCGGCGTGCGGGCCGCCAAACCGTTCATGGTGGCCCATCCCGACGACCTGTCCGGCGCGATCCGTGATGACGCAGCCCACCGTGGGATTGGGCTCCACGTGACCACGTCCGCGCAGCGCCAGCCGCGCCGCGGCACGCAGGTGACGAAGGTCCTCCACGAGACGAGCCGTCATGCGGGAAACGATAGCCGACTGACGAAAAGACCGTGCGGTTGTGCCTCGCCGACGGGTTGGAGCCGAGGCGATCCGCCGGTACGCTGTTCACTCATCCACGAATTTCGGCTGTCACCTGGTTGCCTGTCCTGAACGAGGAGCGTGTTGATGCCGCGGGTTGTCATTCTGGGCGCGGGAATGATCGGAAGCACGATGACCGCCGACCTGGCGCGTGATGCGTCGCTTGACGTGACGGTCGTCGACGTCGGCGAGCATCGGCTGGCCCGGGTTGCCGCCAGCGTGGGGCGCCTGACGGGCCGGACGATCGCCACGATCCGCGCGGACCTGACCGTGGAATCAGAAGTCGCGAGAGTCGTGGATGGCGCCGACGTGGTGCTCGGAGCGCTTCCCAGCGGCATGGGTCTGCAGACGCTGCGCCGCGTGATTGAAGCGGGTCGTCATTACGTGGACATTTCATTCATGCCCGAAAACCCGCTGATCCTGGATGGCCTGGCTGCATCGCAGGGCGTGGTCGCCATCGTGGATTGCGGCGTGGCGCCAGGATTGAGCAACCTGCTGGCGGGTTGGGCGGCCCGGCGGCTGGCCGCGGTCGATGTCATCGAGATTCTGGTGGGGGGGCTCCCGGTTGAGCGACGCTGGCCCTTTCAGTACAAGGCGGCCTTTTCGCCCGCGGACGTGATCGAGGAGTACACGCGACCAGCACGTTTAGTCGAGAACGGCCGACTCGTCACGCGGCCCGCCCTGTCCGAACCGGAACTGGTTGACTTCGACGGGGTCGGCACGCTGGAAGCGTTCAACACCGACGGGCTGCGAACGCTCATCGACACGCTTCGCGTACCGACCATGCGTGAAAAGACCCTGCGCTATCCGGGGCACGTTGAGCTCATGCGCGTCCTGCGCGAGGCGGGATACTTCAGTCCGACTGCCATCACGGTGGGAGATGTTCAGGTGCGGCCTCTGGATCTGACGAGTACGCTGCTCTTTCCGCTCTGGACGTACGAGGAGGGCGATGCCGACCTCACCGTCATGCGCGTTCGGGCCTCGGGCGAGGATGGTCGGGGCCGGATGATGCGTCTGGAGTGGACGCTCCACGACCGCTTCTGCCACGCAACCGGCCAGACCAGCATGTCCCGCACCACGGCGTTTCCGGCGACGATCATGGCTCGCGCGATTCTGAACGGCCGCATTGCTCGACGGGGCATCCTTCCTCCTGAACGCCTTGCGGATGATGATGGCCTGGTCCACCATGTGCTGCGGGAACTGGCCGACCGAGGCGTGCGTGTGGTTGAGTCCATGTATCCAGTGGAATGACCGACCGGACACCATGTGAAGATGGGCAAACCGGGGCTGCTTGATTGCTCGGATGGATTGCGTCGTTGACGCGGTACCTCAAACAGGCGGGATTCCCGCTTGTTCCCACGCGGGACGGGGTTACACTGTGTTGAATCCAAGTGCTTGGGCTGCATTGCGTTGCGTCGCGATGCCGCTGCGGCATGGTTCGATCACGACCGGGAGGAAGAGATGACTCGCCGTTCCGCTGCTCTCTCAGCCATGATGATCGTGTGTGCAGGTCTCTCGGCGGTGGTCGCCGGAGGGGCTGGCGCTCAGCACGTTGCGGTTTCAGTGCAGGTTTCGTCCGATCGCCAGTTCGTCCCGCTGCAGTCGTATGTGCAGGGAGAAGTGGACGGCAAACTCCTGTTCTTCTGCGGGCTGTCGGACATGGGGCTGCACGTCTTCGGCCAGGGCGCATTTCCGGCCAAGAACTTCAGCCGCCAGATCGTCATGGTCGATCGCGCCACCGGCGCGGTGACGACCGGAACCACGGATCACCTTCCCCTGGCCACGCGTCAGGCGATGACCGTCACCGCTCCCACGGCGGTGCAGTACGGCTCCATCCTGTACATGTATGGCGGGTACGGACCGGACCTGGAGAATCCCGGCGACTACTTCACGCGGGCGCTCTGCACCGCGATTGACCTGGTGCAGGTCAAGAACGCATTGCAGGCCAGTCAGCCGGTTCCGGCGAGCGCCTTCACGCACACCGAATGCGTGGCGGGAAAGGTCGCCGGCGCGGGCATCGTGAAACTGGGTGATCGCTTCGCGCTGATCTGCGGCGCCGACGCGGATGGCGAGTACGGGTCCGCTCCCGACCCCGAGTACACCAACGTCGTTCAGATCTTCGACCGCAATGTCAGTTACGTGAACCCCGTGGAGACGCTGGATGACGGGCAGGGCTTCTTCTCCCCGATGCATCGCCGCGACGTGAATGTCCTTCCGGTCCGCATGCCGGTCGATCGGGCCGGGTTCGTGGTCGTGTGCGGCGCCTTCGAGAGCGGCATCTTCCTTTACGAGAACCCGCTGATCTGGGGCGAAGGCGATGCCGTGCCGTACGAGGACAACGAGTTCATTCAGCACATCGGCGGGTACGAGGGGCCGATCGCCTCGCTGTACTCCGCGTCCCACGATCGGAATCACCTGCTGATCTTCTCGGGGCTTTCCGGCTACGAGTACATTGATAACGAGTTCGTGTGGAACCCTGCCGCACCCTGGACGAGGCAGATTGTGAATCTGCACGTGGACGGCGGGGTCTTCGCGCGCGAGCTGGTGCTGGGTGAGATGCCCTGGCCTCTCACCAACGCCAAACTGGTGCTTGAGAACACGCTGCCCAAGACCACCGACGGCCAGGTGCTGGTTGACCAGTTGCCATTCGGTCAGCCGATTCTGCTGGGACGCATCTACGGCGGCATCGCCGCGGAGAAGCAGGGCTCCGTGTCGCCCACCTACGCCTCCGACGCGGTGCTGGACGTGTACGTCACGGTGACGCCCGAAGGCCCGGTGGAAGTGCGGCCCTCGGCATTCTCGCGGGTGCGCGGGCTGCACGTTTCCGGCGGGCTGTCCGACCTGCTGCAGAGTGATGATCTGCGCCTGGTGACTCGGCCGGACGTGTTCCGCACCTCCGCCGTGCCGCCGGTTCAGATTCAGGTGGTCGGAACCTCGCCATTGCAGAATCCATCCGAGATCAAGTTCACCGTGGAGAGCCGGGCTTCCGCCAACAACATTTCACAGCGCGTGCGGCTGTTCAACTACGATACGCAGAAATGGGAGCAGGTGGACGCCCGCACCATGCCGCTGTCGGATACGACGATCGTCGTGACCATTTCGACCGATCCGGCCCGGTTCATCGACGACGCCACCGGCGAAATGAAGGCCCTGCTGCAGTACAACGCGCTGGCCTTCACGATCGCCCCGATCTGGCAGGCCGGTCAGGATCTGACGATGTGGACCATTGTCCCCTGACCGTTGTTGCGGTTGCGATCGTCACGGAGCCGCGCGGGGGCGGGCTACAATCCGCGTCAGCCCCGGTAGCTCAGTTGGACAGAGCAGCCGCCTTCTAAGCGGCAGGTCAGAGGTTCGAATCCTCTCTGGGGCGCTCTTCGAACCCTTCCCGTGTCACGCCCTCCGCACAAGACACTTCGACACGCGCTCCGGGGACGCCGCGGATCGCGGCGCGCCGCCAACCACGACGAAGTGACGGCCCAGGGCGATGGGCACGGGCACGGTCACGGCGAGCCCGATGGGCTGATCACCGACCCGGCCGAATTTTCCGCCCTCATCCACCATGTGCGGGAGATCGGCTGCTTCGCCTACGACACCGAGTTCATCGGTGAAGAATCGTACTGGCCGCGGCTGTGCGTGATCCAGATCGCCACGCGCGATCGCGTGGCGCTGATCGATCCGCTGGCCGTGACTGAGCTGTCCGCCCTGTGGGATCTGCTGGCTGATCCGTCCATTGAGAAGATCGTCCACGCCGGAGCCCAGGATCTGGAGCCGGTGGTGCGGCACCTGGGCCGCGAACCGGCCAGCGTGTTCGATACGCAGATCGTGGCGGGGTTCCTCGGCATGCCGTATCCGCTGGGACTGCGGGCCCTGGTCGAGGCCTTCACGGGGACGCGGCTGGGCAAGGCGCTGACCTTCACCCGGTGGGACGTGCGCCCGCTGTCGGCCCAGCATCGGCGATACGCGGCGGATGATGTGCGCTTTCTGCCGTCCATCGCTCAGCGCATGCGCGAAATGCTGACCGAGCGAGGCGTGGAGCGATGGGCGCGGGCGGAGTGCGACGCTGTCTTCTCCCGTGAAAACCTCTCGTTTCATCCGGAGTCCGTGCTGACGCGCCTGATCGGCAACCGCACGTTCCGACCGCGCGAGGTGGGCGCGCTGCGTGAACTGGTGCTGTTTCGAGAGCAGGCCGCGGAACGTCACGACCTGCCGCCGCGCACCTTCCTGCGCGACGACGTGATGCTGCGGCTGGCGCAGGATCATCCGAAGGACGCGGACGGTCTCGACCGCATCAAGGGATTGCCAAGGCCGGTCATCGCCGCCCACGGCGCCGAGATACTTGACGCCATCGCCCGCGGCCACGCCGAGCCGGGGCCGAAAGTGACGCAGACCCCCGAAGAGACGCCTGGCGAAAGGTTTCTCATCGACGGGCTGTGGTCGCTGACGTGCGCCCGTTGCCACGCGCATGGCGTTGACCCCGCCCTGGTGGGCACGCGGCGACGCCTGGCGCCGATCATTCTGGCTCACCTCGCGGGACACGAGATACCGGACTCCGAGCTGCTTGCCGGCTGGCGGCGCGAACTGATCGGGGAGTGGCTGCTGACCTTCCTGTCGAAGGGCGTCGAGGCGGCGTTCCGATTCGATGGCGCGCTCCGTGACGGCGATGCGCGGGGGCAATCGTGAAGTTGGTCGCTCCGGCCATCGTGCTTGCCGCGATGCTCGGCTGCTCGCCGGAGAAGAGCGCCGATCACTCTGAAGCTGAAGCAAGCCGCGACCATCCGGGAGCCGTTCCTCGCGTGATCCACCTGTTTGACGGCGCTTCGCTCAACGGCTGGACCAGAGTCGGTGGCGGCGCGACCTATCGCGTGGAGGATGACTGCATCGTGGGAGAGGTCGGGCCCGGCTCCAACACCTTCCTTCGCACCAACGTCGAGTACGCCGATTTCGACCTGACGCTCGAAGTGCGTCTGGACATGCCGGGCAACAGCGGCATCCAGTTCCGCTCGCATCAGAAGGACGGAACGGGGCAGGTCTACGGCTATCAGTGCGAGATCGACCCCTCGCCCCGCGCCTGGTCGGGCGGACTGTACGACGAAGGTCGGCGCGGCTGGCTGGTTCCGTTGGATCGTGACGAGCACGCCGCGGCGCGGGCCGCGTTCCGGGTGCATGATTGGAACACGTACCGTATCCGGGCGGTCGGACCGCGCATTCAGACGTGGGTCAATGGCGTGCCGTGCGTGGATGTCGAGGATGATGCCGACGCTTCGGGGTTCATCGCCCTTCAGGTGCATTCGGGTGCGTCGGGGCGCATCCGATGGCGGAACCTCGTGCTGACAGACCTGTCCGAAACGTCCGGGGAGCAAAGCCCGTGAGGGGGTGGTGCGTCGTTCGCGCGATGTGGCCCCTGGCAGCCGTGGTCGTGGCGTCCACCGCCTTCGCCCAGGCCGGCGACCGGGCCGACGAACCGCAGCCGGAGCTGCCCGAAGCATGGCGACTTCCACCCGCGCCAGTGCTGTCGCCAGAGGAGGCGCTGGCGTCGTTCGTCCTCGAGCCGGGCTTTCGCGTGGAACTGGTGGCGCGTGAGCCGCTGGTCGAAGATCCGGTCGCGTTCGCTTTTGACGAGGACGGCCGCCTCTGGGTCGTCGAGATGCGCGGCTTCATGCCCACCGTCGATGGCGAGGGCGAACTCGATCCCGTGGGCATGATCGCCGTGCTGGAGGACACCGACGGCGACGGGCGCATGGATCGGCGGCAGGTGTTTCTCGATCACCTCGTACTGCCCCGCGCGGTGGCGCCGACGCATGGCGGGGCGCTCATCATCTCGCCGCCGGACCTGATCTTCGCCCGCGACACCGACGGCGACGGGCGGGCGGATGACATTCGTGTGCTCGCCAGCGATCTTGGGGGTTTGACGAACCCCGAGCATGCGGGCAACGGGCTGGTGCGGGGGATCGACAACCGCTTCCATCTGTCCCAGCATCCGCGGCAGTATCGGTTCGACGGCGACATGCTCATCCAGGAAGCCACGCCCGGCCACGGCCAGTGGGGGCTGGCGATGGATGACCTGGGACGTTTCTACTACTCGCCCAACAGCGATCCGCTTCGCGCTGATCTTGTTCCGCTTCACTACGGTTCGCGCAACCCGAACCTCGGCGCCTTGACAGGCGTGGATGAGCGCATCGTCCACGACATGCGGGTGTGGCCGATTCGCCCCACGCCGGGCGTCAATCGCGGATATCAGAAGGACTTTCTCACGCCCGACGCCCGTCTCGTGAGCGTGACCGCCGCCTGCGGACCGGCCATCGAGCGGGGCGGTGTCTTTCCGGTTTCGCACCGAGGCAACGCCTTCGTCTGCGAACCGTCGGCGAACCTCATCAAGCGGTACGTGCTGATGGAGGAGCCGGACGGACGGCTCACGGGCCGCCCGGCGGAAGAGGGGCGTGAGTTCCTCGCTTCCACGGATGAACGTTTCCGTCCGGTCAACCTGTGTTTCGGGCCGGACGGCGCACTCTACGTGGCCGACTTCTATCGGGGCATCCTGCAGCACCGGGTGTTTATGACGACGTTTCTGCGCAAGCAGGTCATTGAGCGGGGACTGGATCGACCGATCGGATTGGGGCGAATCTGGCGGATCGTGCCGACGGAGTATGAACACCGTCCGCCCCCTCGGCTCTCACGGGCGACAGCCGTCGAGTTGGTGGCGGATTTGGCGCACCCCGTCGGCTGGAGGCGCGACACGGCGCAGCGGCTGCTGGTCGAGCGCCGAGCGAAGGACGCGGCGGCGTTGCTGGAGCGGACGGCCTTCGATGCGCCGTCGCGACAGGCGGCCATTCACGCGATGTGGACGCTGGAAGGGCTTGGAATGCTTTCGCCGTCGGTGGCGCAGGCCGGGCTGGCGTCCGGTGACCCGTGGATTCGCGTTCACGCGCTGCGTCTGCTTGAATCCGACATCCTTGATGATGAATGCTTCGGTCGGGCGGTGGCGCTGCTCAAGGACGAATCGCCCCTGGTGCGAGTGCAAGCGGCGCTGACGATCGGGGCGCGGACCGATGAGCCCGCCACCGCAGCGCTGCACGAGGCGCTCAACGCCAACGCGGCCGACCGGCGCATGCGCTCGGCGGTCTTCTCCGGTCTGGCGGGGCGGGAGCGCCCGTTCCTGACGCGACTGCTCGCCGACTCCACATGGCAGATGCGACGCGCGGGCCTTGGCGAAGCCGTGTCCACGCTGGCGGACTGCATCTTCCGCGCCAACGACGCCACGGCCGTCACGCGCCTGATCGAGGAAGCCGCCGACCCCGCCAACCCGCTGTGGGCGCGGCAGTCGCTGCTGTCGCGCGTGGCGGCGGCGCAGCGGCTGGACACCTCGTACCCGAAGACGCTCGTTCTGGCCAGTGAGCCGCGCGGGTGGGTCGCGCTGCGCGAGGGGTCGGATGAGCTGGCGGCGCTCGCCGGGCGGATACACCAGCGGCTTTCCTGGCCGGGTCACAATGAGCAGCCCCGCGCTCGCCTGCTGACGCCGCAGGAGAACGAAACGTTCCGCAAGGGCCAGCGACTGTACGACGCCTTCTGCTTCTCCTGCCATCAGGAAAACGGACGGGGTCAGCCGGGCGTGGCGCCCTCGCTGGTGGGGACGGAATGGGTGCTGGGCCCGCCCGAGCGGCTGATCCGCATCATGCTGCATGGGCTGCGCGGACCACTTGAGGTGGACGGAATGACCTTCAACGGCGACATGCCCCGCTCCCCAGCGGGCGGGGACGAGCAGATCGCCCAGATTCTGACCTTCATTCGCCGTTCGTGGGGCAACGCGGCGGATCCTGTCCCGCCCGAACTGGTACGTCAGGTGCGGCAGGCGACAGCCGATCGGGTGGATCCGTGGACGGTTGCGGAGTTACGGAGTGTGGATCAGTAAGCAGGAGAGTCCACAGATTGACACGGATGGACGGGGATGAAAGGTAAGGGGCGTTTCGTCGCGTTCACCAAGTGATCGGCGGGCGTGTAGGATCAGTTTCTGTTTGAACCGCAGCAATCAACGTCCTGTGCTGGTCGTACTCTGAGTCTGACTGTCTTGACTTCATCTGTGCCCATCCGTGTTCATCGGTGGACTTCGGGTTTGAAACATGGGATTGGACTGGATTCACCAGGGCGGGCCGCTGATGTACGCATTGATCGCGTGCTCGGTGGTGTCGGTGACGATCACCATCGAGCGCATGATCTTCTGGATGCGTTTCCGGCGCGAGCAGGATGCCTCCCTGTTTGATCGCGTGCGCGCCCTGGTGGCGCAAGGCCAGCGCGACGAGGCCGCGTCGCTCTGCGCTGGCTCGCGTGACGCCGCGGTTCGGGTGTGTCGGTATGCCTTCGAGCATCCGCAGGAATCGCTGGAGGCGGCGCTTCGAATGGGGGCAAACGAGGAAATCCGGCGCATGAGCCGCTACCTGCGCATCCACGACACCATCATCACGCTGGCGCCGCTGCTGGGGATTCTCGGCACCGTGCTGGGCATCATCGCCACGTTCGAGGTGCTGGGCGGCGGCCGCATCGACAACCCGGTGGCAGTCACGGGGGGCATCGCCGAGGCCCTGCTTACCACCGCCGCGGGGCTGGTGGTCGCGATGCTGTCGCTCGTGCCGTACAACTACTTCACGGCGCGGCTCGAGCGGGCCGTGGGCGAACTGGAAGGTCATCTGACCAGTTTCGAGATCACGTTCCGCACCGGGAGGACCACTCGTGCGGATTGATGCGCCCATTCTGCGGCGCCGGGCCAGGGTCGAGATGATCCCCATCCTCGACTGCATCTTCATTCTGCTGGTGTTCTTCATCTACTCCATGCTGGCGATGACCGTACAGCGCGGAATGATCGTCCGGCTTCCGGGCGCCAGCGCCGGGGCCACCGTCATCAACCGCGACGAGGCGGTGGTCATCACCATCGGCGAATCGGGCGAAATGCAGGTGAACGACCAGCACGTGACGCCAGAGACGATCGCAGCGGCGCTGGACGCGGCGCTGGCTGAACTGCCGACGCCTCGCGTGGTCATCAACGGCGACGCCGGGGCGCGTCACGGGCGGGTGGTGGAGGTGCTCGACCTGCTGCGGCGGCGGGAGATCGAGCAGGTGCTTATCCTTGCCAGGGAAGAAACGCCATGACGCGCGACCTGGCTCTTGCGGGGGGGCTGGCGATCCTCGCCCACGTGGGGGCGGCGCTGTTGCTGCGCGTGGGGCCGGTCAACGCGGCCCGCGTTGACCTGGGGGGCGTCACGGTCACGCCGGTAACCATCTCGGCTGCGAGGTGGGCGTCACCCGCACCTGAATCCCACACCGTGGCCACCGAGCACGGGGCGGACCCGGCCGACGCGGCGTCCGAAGAGGCGGCAGCGTCGGAAGTGGAACCCGTGGCGGAACCGATGGACGCGGTCGAGCGAGTGGATGTGATTCGCGGCATCGCTCCGGCGCTCGCCCAGGCGCAGCGTGCTTCGGAGGAGATTCGGGAACAGGTCGCGGCGGCGCAGGCGTGGGCCGCGGCATGCGTGGCGACGCTGGTGCGGGATGTTCGCTCGTGGCTGGTGGTCCGCGGGGCGGGATCGCCGGTACGGGACGAGGCGACGTCGCCGGAAGCAGTCGAGCCAACGCCCGTATCGCCAGGCGATCTGCCGACGGAGGCGAACCGGCGCGAGACGACTCCTGTCCAGGCGCCGTCGCCACCATTGCGTGAATCAGCGGGTGGAGCGGTCGCCGCGTCGCCGACACCCGCCGTCGTCATCCGCAATGAGCCGCCCGTGTATCCGACGGTCGCACGCCGTCGGGGGTACTCCGGCGTGGTGGAGCTGCGCATCGAGGTGCTGGCGGATGGCACGGCGGGGCGCGTTGAACTGCTCCAGTCAAGCGGACACGAGGTGCTCGATGAGGCCGCGATCGCATCCGTCAGGCGCTGGCGCTTCAGGCCGGCCACCCGCGGGGGCGTCAGCGAGGTTTCCTGGATCGAGGCCCCGGTGATCTTCCGCTTGGAACGAGTGGGCGACTGAGGCGTCCAATGCTGGGTGGTCCGCAGTGCGGCGCGCTGGGTGGCGTGACGCGCCGCGTCGCGCGGTGGTGCTCCCTCGGTTGGAGCGCCGGACTATTCCCGCATGTCTCTCGTTTCTTGGATTTGTTCGGGACACCTCACGACCGGCACCCTTCTACGGTCCAGTCAGTAGAATGGTCGGACCGCCGGGCGACCTTCACGACCGGCATCCGGGGTTTTCAGGGTTCGGTCGTCAGCGTTCCACAGGAGTTCCCATGCGACATCTCACGTGGCGTTCCATGATCGTGGCGGTCAGTTGTCTGGGTTGGGCGGGGGCGGCGGCCGCCGAGGGCGACGCTGACCGGGCGTGGAACCAGTTCCGCGGACCGGATCGGACGGGCATCTCCAACGAGACGGGGTGGTCCGTCGAGGGCAAATCGGAGCCGGTGTGGTCAAAGAACGTGGGGCTCGGGTACTCCGGGCTCTCGATCGCCGACGGGCGGCTCTACACGCTGGGCTACGACGAGGCGAAGGAAGAGGACGTGATTTACTGTCTGGACGCCCTGACCGGCAAGGAAGTCTGGACGCACCGATACCCCTCTGCCATCTGGAATCGAGCGCACCGGGGGGGCACGCTGTCCACGCCGACAGTCGATGGCGATGTCGTCTACTTCTCCGACCGCGAAGGCAAGTTCTTCTGCTTCGAGGCCGCCACCGGCAAGGTCGTCTGGAAGAAGGATCTGAAGGCGGAATACAACCTGACGTACCCGACCTGGGGGTTCTCCACCGCACCCTTTGTTCTGGGCGACCGCGTCATCATGAACGTGGGCAAGGTGATCGCCTTCGACAAGAAGACCGGCAGGGAAGTGTGGCAGACCTCGAAGAACTACGGCGACGCCTACGCCACGCCCATCGAGTTCGACGCCCAGGGCACTCCCGCGCTGGCCATCTTCAACCGCACCGGCCTGGTGCTGATCGCGCAGAAGGACGGGTCGCAGATCGCGGTGTTTGAATGGAGCATTCAGCCCTACGTCAACGCCGCCCATCCCGTGGTGACGGGCAACAAGGTCTTCATCTCCTCCGGGTACAACCACGGCTGCGCCTTGCTGGAGCACGCAGGCAGCGACCTCAAGCCGCTGTGGACGAGCAAGATCATGCGCACGCACATGAACGCCGTCACGCTGTGGCAGGATCATCTGTACGGCTACGACGATTCGGTCTTCAAGTGCATCGACCTGCAGGGCAACGAGAAGTGGAGCGTGCGCGGCATCGGCAAGGCGGCACACATCCTGGCCGACGGCAAGCTCATCCTGCTCTCGGGTCGGGGTGAGTTGATCATCGCGGAGGCGACGCCGGAGGAGTTTCGTGAACTGTCGCGCCGCAAGGTGCTGGATGGCGGACAGTACTGGACCACTCCGGTGCTGCTCAACGGGCTCATCTACGTCCGCAACAGCAACGGCGACATTGTCTGTCTCGACCACCGGGGCTCGTGACGCCGGCGCCGCGGCGCTCACCAACGTTCGAACACGCGGGAGATTCGATCATGCGAAGGAACAGCGCGATCCGCCTTGTGCGCGGCGCAACGCGTCTGACGACCCTGGTCGCGGCATGCGCCGCATCGCTCGCCTCCCTGGCGCAGGGCGGTCTCGACTGGCCTCAGTGGCGCGGACCGGATCGGGACGGCATCTCCAAGGAAACCGGCTGGGTGGTGGAGGGCAAGCCCGAGCACCTCTGGTCGAAGAACGTCGGGCTGGGCTATTCCTCGGTGGTCGTCGCCAACGGACGACTGTTCACCAACGGGTACGACGAGGCGACCCAGGAAGACGTGATCTGGTGCCTCGACGCCGTGACCGGCAGGGAGATCTGGTCGCATCGGTATCCATCGGAGAAGTGGGCGCTCTATCACGGCGGCGGCACCAATAGCACGCCCACCGTCGATGGCGATCGCCTCTACGTGGGCGAGCGCAAGGGACATCTCTTCTGCTTCAGCGCCGCCGACGGCAAGGTCATCTGGAAGAAGAACCTGGTCGAGGAGTACGGCGTCCAGCTGCCCACCTGGGGACTGGCCGGTTCACCCTACGTGCTGGGCGACATGGTCTACATGAACGCCGGGCTGGTGCTGGCCTTCGACAAGATGACCGGCGACCTGAAGTGGAAGTCGGCCAACCTGGGGCATGCCTACTCCACGCCGATCGACTTTGAACAGTCGGGACGCCCGTTGCTGGCGGTGTTCAATGGCAACGGGCTGGCGATCCTCGATCGGAAGGATGGCTCGACCGTGAGCATGCACGAATGGAAGACGCGGCATGATGTGAACGCCGCCACGCCAATCGTCATCGGCGATCGAATCTTCATTTCCTCGGGATACGGACGTGGCTGCGCCATGCTCTCGCTTTCGGACGGCGGCGTGTCGGTGGCGTGGGAGAACAAGAACCTGAAGAACCAGATGTCCGGTTCGGTGCTCTACAAGGGGCATCTGTACGGCTTCGACGAACCCTCGCGCTTCAAGTGCATGGATGTCGAGGGCAACGTGAAGTGGGATGAGCGCGGCCTGGGCCACGGCTGCGTGAGCATGGCGGGCGACAAGCTGCTGGTGATGACGGGCCGGGGCGAACTCATCATCGCCGACGCCACGCCGGAGGGCTTCAAGCCGCTCTCGATGGCCAAGGTGCTCAATGGCGGCGAGTGCTGGACCACGCCGGTGCTGTCGCACGGGCTGATCTACGTCCGCAACTCGCTGGGGCACCTGGTGTGCCGCGATCATCGCTCGGGGGCGAACCCCTGAGCATTCGGCGCGTGTGGATTGAAACGAAGCGGGGCGACGGCGCTGCATCGCGTCGGGATGCCGCCGCCGGGGTGAGATGGGAGTGACGCACTGATGCACGTGAGCATGTTGGCATTGCTGATCCTGATGATCGCATCACAGGATCCGCCATCGACGCCGCCGGATGACGATGCGCCGCCCGCCCAGGAGACGACTTCGCAGCCCCCGCCGCCGGGGGCGGACACGGTGGTTCGGATCGATCCGATTCTGGTGACCGCCCGCATGTGGGAGGAACTGTCGCAGAACGTGCCCCAGGCGCTCTCAGTGGCGGACGGGCGCATGCTGCGCGACGCCGGCATCGTCAAGATGAGCGACGCGGCGGTCTTCGTGCCCAACCTGCACTTCACCGAGTTCTCGGCGAGGCGGCTGAGTTTCCCCACCATCCGCGGCATCGGGGCCACGATCGGCGATCCGTCCGTCACCACGTATATCGACGGCGTGCCTCAACTGGCCGGCAGCAGCACCAACATCGCGCTGCTCGACGTGGAGCGCATCGAGTTCCTGCGCGGACCCCAGGGCACGCTCTACGGGCGCAACTCGCTGGGCGGGCTCATGGCCCTGCACACGCGCCGCCCCGGCAACGAGTTCGCGGTTCGCTCGCAGATTACCTTCGGCAACTATGACCTGTTCGACGCCTCGCTCTCGGTCTCCGGGCCGGTCGTTGAGGACAAGCTGTTCTTCTCGCTCTCAGGACTCCGCTCTAGCCGCGACGGTTATACAACGAACGACTTCACCGGCAACGACGTGGACTTCCGCAAGTCGTTCTTCGGGCGCGGGCAGCTGCTGTGGACGCCCGACGAGCGCAACGACATCCGCGTGACGCTGTACGGCGAGCATGCGCGCGACGGCGGGTTCGTGCTGTCGGAGTTGAACGCGCTGCGCGACCGGCCTCACCGGATCATGCAGGACTTCGAGGGCCGCGCCGAACGCGATATCCTCGCCTCATCGCTGTCGTGGAACCACTATGGCGAATCGGTGGACATCACCACCATCACCGGGTGGCAGGACTGGGATATTCTCGAAACGTCGGATTTCGATTTTTCGCCGTTCGACGCCGTGCGCCGCCGCACCACCGAGTCGCAGCACTCGCTGTACCAGGAAGTTCGCCTGGCGTCGCCCGCGGACAGGTCGATCGAACTGGGTGACCGCGCCACGTTCAAGTGGCTGGTGGGGGCGCAGGTGTTTTCGGCGGAGTCGGACCGTTCCGCGGCCAATGACTTCAGGCCGGGCGGAGCGGGCATCTTCTTTCCGCCCGAACAGGTCGGCGTGGACACGTCGCGGGGCGACTTCGACGACCTGGGCTTCGCGGTGTTCGGGCAGGTGACGCTCACGCTCTTCGAGCACCTCGATCTGACCGCCGGGGCGCGGTACGACGTGGAGGACAAGGAGGCCCGCATCCGACGCACGTTCGAGGTGTTCGGGTTCCCCGTGTTCGACTCAACAACGCGGCTGGACCGTCGGGATGACGAGTTTCTGCCCAAGTTCAGCGCGGCATACCGCTTCAACGACGACTTCATGGTCTACGGGCTGGTGGCCAAGGGCTTCAAGGCGGGCGGATTCAACCTGACGGCCCCGGCGGACGCCTTCACCTTCGGGCCTGAAACCAGCTGGACGTACGAGGTCGGCTTCAAGAGCACCTGGTTTGACGATCGCCTGCTCTTCAACGCCGCGGTGTTCTACATCGACTGGGACGACATGCAGCTCTCGCTGTTCGACCCCTTCGCCGGGGGCTACGTGGACAACGCGGGTGAGGCGGTGAGCAAGGGCTTCGAACTGGAGTTGATCGCCCGCGTGGCGCAAGGGCTGGAGCTCTTCGCCACCTTCGGCTACACCGACGCGGAGTTCCGCGAGTACGTCGATCCCTTCGGCGCGGACACGCGCGGCAACCAGCTGGCCTTCGTGCCCGAGACAACGTTCTCCGTCGGGGCGCAATACACGCACGATCTTGGCCGCGGGTGGAACGCATTTGTCCGCGGCGAGTATGTACACGTGGGTTCGTACTTCTATGATGCCGGCAACCGGGAAGGCGAACGCTACGGGCTGGCCAACTTCCGCATCGGCGTGGGCGGACCTCACGTGCGGATCGAGGCATGGATTCGCAACGCCTTCGACGAGGAGTACGTGCTGGTGGCCTTCCAGCCCAACCCCGCCGATCCGAACGTCTTCGTCGGCGAGAGCGGGGCGCCCAGGACGTACGGCGTGAGTGTGAGCATCGATTTCTGATCCGGGCGAACCGGGGCGGGGTGACTGGGAGACGACGAATGAGAATCGCCACTCTGCTGACTTCGACCGTCGCCATGTTGTTCGCCGCGTCCACCGCTGCGCAGGGCGAGCGACCCCGTCCGGCGGCGGGCGGCGGTTCGATCAACGCCGAGCGTACGCCCGGCGCGGGCTCGGCCGTGTGGTCTTCCTGGCGCGGGCCGGGGCAGTTCGGCGCGTCGGACGAAAAGAATCTGCCGGAATCGTGGCAGGTGGACGGCGAGAACCACCTGTGGACCTACCCGGTCCGCGGGCGGGGCACGCCGGTCATCGCCAATGGCCGCGTCTACGCCATGGGATACACCGGCGAAGGGCCTGATCTGGTCGAACTGCTGTTGTGCCTTGACGAGCAGACCGGCCGACTCATCTGGCAGCATGCCTTCAGCGATTTCATCTCCGACACGGTCTACGACCGCTACGCCATCGGCAGTCCCACGGTCGATCCCGCCACCGGTCACGTCTATTGCCTGACGTCACCGGGGCTGCTCTGCTGCTTCACGGCGGATGGCGAACTGAAGTGGCGGATCTCGATGATGGAGGTGTTCGGGCGGCTGACCTTCCCCAACGGACGCACCGGCGCCCCCGCGATTGACGGCGACCTGGTGATCGTGCATCCGATCACCTCGATGTGGGGTCCGGCGGGACCGGCGATGGACCGCTTCTACGCCTTCGACAAGCGCACCGGCGACCTGGTCTGGTGGTCGCAGCCCGGCGCGTCGCCCAAGGACAACTCGATGTCCATGCCGGTCTTCCAATGGCTCAACGGGCGGCGCGTCTTCTACGCCACCACCGGATGCGGCTACCTGGTGTGCCTTGATGCCCGCACGGGACAGCTGATGTGGCGGTACTTCATGACCAATGGCGGCATGAACGCCTCCGTACTGCTGTATCGAGACATGGCCATCGCCATTCACGGAACCGAGAACATCGACGCCTCGAACATCGGGCGCATGGTCGCGGTGCGCACCGGCGCCGAGCCGGCGACCGGTGCAGCGCAGCCCAACACGCTGTCGCGCGAGCACGAGGTGTGGCGCAACGATCTCGAGTCGTTCTCCAGCAGTCCGGTGCTGGTCGGCAATCGCATCTACCAGACCATCCGCACCGGCGAGCTGTGCGCCGTCAACGCCGACAGCGGCCAGGTGCTCTGGCACGAGAAACTCGCTCCCGACCAGATTCACGCCTCGCCGGCCTGGGGTGACGGCAAGCTGTACGTGCCCATGAACAACGGGATGTTCTACATCATCCGGCCCACGGATGAGGGAGCCCGGCGCCTGGCGGAAGTGCAGCTCGAAGGCAACTGCCTGGGCGCTCCGGCCATCGCTAACGGCAAGATCTTCGTGCATACCACCGAGGCGCTCTACTGCTTCGGATCGCACCGACCGCACGCCCCCGCGTCGGCGGCCGCCGCCCCCATTCTCCAGAGGGGCGAGCCCGCCATCCTGCAGGTGATCCCCACGGACGTGATCTGCCGGCCCGGCGACAGGGTCACGTTCCGGGCCCAGACGCTCGACGCGCGGGGCAACGTGGTGGATGACCTTGTTCGTCAGTTGACGTGGACGCCCAGCCCGGCGGTGAACGCCTCGTTCGACGCTTCCACCCGCGTCATGACGGTGCCGTCCGACGCCCGGCCCGGCGCGGCCGCGCTTGAAGTGGCGGCCGGCGGGCTGAAGGCGTCGGTGCGGGTGCGCATCGTGCCGGATATACCCTTTCGGCAGGACTTCGAGGGCATCGCGCTCACCCAGCCCGACCCGGCGGACGCCAACATCAAATTCTCATGGCCGCCCTCGGAGTGGATCGGCGGGCGCCCCAAGTGGGACATCCGTGAGGTCGACGGCAGCAAGGTTGCCGCCCGCACCATTGATAACCCGCTCTTTCAGCGCACGATGACCTTCATCGGTCATCCGGATTCGACCAACTACACCATGCAGGCGGACGTGATGTCGGACGGCAACCGGCGCACCATTTCCGCTCCGGGGCTGATCCACCAGCGATATCAGATCGTGCTCAAGGGCAACTACCAGGAACTGGAGATCAGCTCCAACGTGGAGCGCATCAAGCAGTCCGTCCCGTTCGCCATGAAGCCCAATGTGTGGTACACGCTCAAGTCGCGCGTGGACACGGGCAGCGACGGTTCCGCCACGGTGCGAGCCAAGGCATGGCCCCGCGACGAGCCGGAGCCGGAGGGCTGGATGATCGAGGTGCACCACAAGCACGGGCACCAGAGCGGCGCTCCTGGGATCTACGGCTTCACGCTTCAGAGCCGCTTCAAGGTCTACGTCGATAACATCGTCGTTACGCCCAACGAGTAACCCAGGCGACTACCCGGGGGCGGGCGGAAGGATCATGACCATGCGAAGGATCACGACATCGCTGCTGGCCCTGACGGGCGTCGCGCTGCTGGCCGGCGCCGCCGAGGACTGGCCCATGTGGGGGCGCACGCCGGAGCGGAACATGAGCGGACCGGCCAGGGGGTTGCCGGTGGAGTTCGCTCCCGGTCAGTTCATCGGCGCCAGCGATGAAATCGACATCAGCACCGCGAAGAACGTGAAATGGGTCGCCAAGCTCGGTTCGCAGAGCTACGGCAACCCGGCGATTTCCAACGGGCGCGTCTTTCTGGGCACGAACAACGACTCGCCGCGCGACCCGCGCTACGAGGGCGACCGCAGCGTAGTGATGTGCCTTGACGAGCAGACCGGCGCGCTCATCTGGCAGATCAACATTCCCAAGATGGGCACCGGCAAAGTGAGCGACTGGGAGTATCTGGGCATCTGCTCCTCGCCCACGGTGGTGGGGAACCGCGTGTACTTCATGTCCAATCTCTGTGAAGTGGTCTGCGCCGACGTGAACGGCCTGGCCGACGGCAACGATGGTCCATTTACCGACGAAGGCCAGTACTACGCCGGCAAGGGCAAACCCCCGATGGAACTGGCGCCCACGGACGGCGACATCATCTGGACGTTCAACATGATCGACGAGTGCGGCGTCTTCCCGCACAACATCACCACCTGCGCACCGCTGGTGGTGGGCGACCGCATCTGGGTGGCCACGTCCAACGGTGTCGATTACGGCCACGTGGAGACGCCCGCCCCCTTCGCGCCCAGTCTCATTCAACTGAACGCCATCACCGGCGAACTGATCGGCGAGGAGGATTCGGGCACCGGGCAGCGAATCCTTCACAGCAACTGGAGCTCGCCGGCTTGGCTCGAATCGGGCGACCTGAAGCTGTGCATCTTCGGCGGGCCGGATGGGTGGGTGTACGCCTTCGCCCCCGAGCCGGTGGAAGGCGAGGACGGCCGCATGATCCTCGACGAGGTGTGGCGCTTCGACGCCAATCCGCCCGAGTATCGCATGCGCGATGGCAAGCCCATCAAGTACGCCACCCGGGCCGGCCCCAGTGAAGTGCTGGCCACGCCCGTCGTCGCGGGCGGCAAGGTCTACGTGGCCATCGGGCAGGATCCCGAGCACGGCGAGGGCGCGGGCAACATCGTCTGCATCGATCCGACCGGCAAGGGCGATGTGACCGCGACGCACGGCGTCTGGTCGTACAACCTGATCAACCGCTCGATTTCCACGGCCGCGGTGGTGGATGGCCTGCTGTACGTGGGCGACTACTCGGGATTCGTCTACTGCTTCGACGCAGCAACCGGCCACCTGCACTGGCGGCACGACACCAAGGGGCACATCTGGGGTTCCCCGCTCGTGGCGGATGGCAAGGTGTACATCGGCAACGAGGACGGCTATCTCACCATCCTCGCGGCGTCGAAGGAGCTGCAACTGCTCAACGAGATTGACATGATGTCGCCGGTGTACTCATCGCCGGTCACGGCCAACGGAGTTCTCTACGTGCAGACGCACACGCATCTGTTCGCCATCAAGGAGACGCCTGAATGAACGGCTCGCGTCGGTCGGGCATGTTCTGGGTGGTGTGGGGTTCGGCCCTGGCGCTGGCGGTGCTGCACCAGGATGTCTGGTTCTGGGGCGACGTCACGCTGGTGCTGGGCGTGGTGCCCGTGGGACTGTTCTACCACGCCTGCTTCTCGGTGGCCTGCGCGATGGTGTGGGCCCTGGCGGTGAAGTTCGCCTGGCCGCAGCACCTGGAGGCGTGGGCGGATGAGTTTGAAGGTCCGGCCCGAACGCGCGGCGGCAGGGGGGGTGGGGCATGATGCTGCTTGCCCAGGCGCCGCCGACCACGCCGGTTTCCGTCGTCCCGCTCTACGTCATCGGTGCGTATCTCGGTCTGCTTGTGGTGCTGGGTCTGGTTTCGGCGCGCGCCTTTCGCGGCACCAGCGGCGACTTCTTCGTCGCCAGCCGATCCATCGGCCCGTTCATGCTGCTGATGAGCGTGTTCGGTACGACCATGACCGCCTTTGCACTGGTTGGCTCCACCGGCAAGGCGTTCGACCTGGGCATCGGCGTCTACGGGTTGATGGCCTCGTGGTCGGGGCTGATTCACGCCGGCGTGTTCTTCCTCATCGGCATCAAGCTCTGGGCCATCGGCAAGCGCTATGGCTACGTGACGCAGATCCAGTACTTCCGCGACCGGTTCGAGTCGCCCACCCTGGGCTACCTGCTGTTCCCGATTCTCGTACTGCTGGTCATTCCCTACCTGCTGGTCGGTCTGCTCGGAGCTGGTTCGTTCATCACCGGCGTCACGCGCGGCATGTTCCCGGAAATGTTCGCCTCCACCAACGGCTCGGTGCCGACCTGGCTGACCGGGCTGGTCATCAGCGGCGTGGTGCTGTTCTACGTGTTCTTCGGGGGGGTGCGCAGCGCCGCGTGGGCCAATACGTTCCAGACGTTGGTATTCATGGTGATGGGTGTGGTGGCCTTCGTGATGATCGCCCATGCGCTGGGCGGCATGTCGGCGGCGTCGCAGGCGGTCATCGAGCACGCGCCGCAGAAGGCCGCGCGGGAAGGCATGATCGGCAAGGCGCAGTTCCTCACCTACTGCTTTATTCCTCTCTCCGTGGGCATGTTCCCGCATCTCTTTCAGCACTGGCTGACGGCCCGCAGCGCCAAGAGCTTCCGGCTGACGGTCATCGCGCATCCGGTGTGCATCATGATCGTCTGGCTTCCCTGCATCATGATCGGCATCTGGGCGGCGGCCAAGGTCGGCGCGGGCGAGCTGCGGGCGCCGCCCAGCTCCAACGCGGTGCTGGGCCTGATGGTCAACCGCTACGTGGCTTCCGATCTGCTGACCGGCCTGCTCGCGGCGGGCGTGCTGGCGGCCATCATGTCGTCGCTCGACTCGCAGTTCGTGTGCATCGGCAGCATGTTCACCAACGACGTGGTGATTCCGCTCACGGGCCGCGACCGTTTCAGCGACCATCAGCGACTGTGGCTGGGTCGCGGGTTCGTCATCGCCGTGGTGTTCGTGACCTACCTGATCTCGCTGACGAATCCGGGGCATGTCTTTGACCTCGGCGTGTGGTGCTTCACCGGCTTTGCCTCCCTCTTTCCCCTGGTATTCGCCGCCATTTACTGGAAGCGCACCACCAGAGCCGGGGCCATCGCCTGCGTGGTCACCACCGCCGTGGTATGGGCGATGTTCTTCTCCGACGCCATGATCTTCACCGACAAGGGCTACCTGGGGCAGAAGGATCCCGGCACGGAGGAGTATCTTGTCAACGGCGTCATGGCGGTCACGTTCGTCTTCGCCGCGTCGGTGATTTCGCTGGTCGTCGTATCGCTGCTCACGAAGCCGCTGAGTCGGGCGACGATCGACAAGTTCTTCGCCATCGAAAAGGCGACGGCGACCGTGGAGCCGGGTCGATGAGCGCGGCCACAATCACCAGCGGGCTTGAGCAACGAGCCGTGGAGGCAAGCGCCCGGCTCGACGCCCATGTGCGCGACATCGTGCGATGGCACTTTTCACCCGAGACGGGCACGCCGTTCTGGCTCGACTGGGCGAGACGCGCCGGGTGGAACCCGGCGGCTGAAGTCCGGTCATTCGCCGACATCCGGCGTTTCCCCAACTTTGACGGCGACCTGCTGCGCACCGAGCCGCTCGAGCGATGGATCCCCGCCGCCTACAAGGGACGGCCGTTCACCATCTTCGAGACGGGCGGCACCACGGGAATGCCCAAGCAGCGCATCGGGTGGGACGACTACAAGTTCGACTACGAGCAGTTCTCCGAAACGCTGGATGATGCCGCGTTTCCGCGCCATCACTACTGGCTGATGATGGGGCCTACCGGTCCGCGACGACTTCGCCTGGCGATCGAGCACCTGGCCAATTTCCGCGGCTGCTCGTGCTTCTTCGTCGATCTCGATCCGCGCTGGGTGAAGAAACTCATTGCCAGCCAGCAGTTCGACCAGGCCAGGCAGTACATGGCCCACGTAGTCGATCAGGCGGTGACGATCCTCAAGCACCGGCAGGTGAGTGCGCTCTTCACCACGCCCAAACTGCTGGAGGCGCTGAGCGAGCAGATTTCCATCCCGGACGCGGGCATCAAAGGCGTGTTCTGCGGCGGCACGTCCATGTCGCCCCAGTACGTGCGATTCCTGATGGAGGAAGTCCTCGAAGGCCGTACGCAACTCGTCCCCACCTACGGCAACACGCTGATGGGTCTGGCGGCGCACAAGCCGCTCACCCCGGCGGACCAGTACTCGATCACCTACCACGCGCCGCAGCCCCGTGCGGTGCTGCGCGTGGTGGACCCGAAGCAGCCGGAGCGCGTGGTCGACTTCGGCGAATGGGGCCGCGTGGAGCTGACCACGCTGACGCACGAGTTCTTCATGCCGCGGTTCCTCGAACGAGATGAGGCCATGCGCCGTCCGCCCTGCGAGCGGTACCCGTGGGACGGCGTCGGCGACGTGCGGCCGTTCCAGCAGAACGAACAGAAGATCGTGGAGGGGGTGTATTGACGCCGCAGTTCCCCGGGGAGACCGCATGAGCGCCACGCACTTTCCCATCCTGCGCTGGGGCGAGCCGTACCGCAGTCTCGATGTGGACAACGTGGTCCACTTCGCCACGGGCGAGCCGATCGCCGAGATTTCTCGCACCAATCCCGGTCTGGTGGCGCGCGACATGCGCCGGGCCGCGGCCGCCCGCGAAGCGCTGCTGACGCTCGATCCGCTCGACCTGATCGACCGCCTCGGCAGAGCGGCGGACCTGTTCATGGACGCCGAACTGCCCGCCGGGGACGGCAAGCAGACGCCCGAGCAGTTCGTCCGCAGCCAGTCGGCGACCACCGGGCTTCCCGAGCGGCTGTGCCGGGCCAACATGGACAAACTCCATTACGTGCTCACCAACCTGCGCGCCATCCTCGCCTCGCTGATGCGCGGGCTCGACCCGCACATCCTCTCGCGCGGGTACGGCGAAGAGAACGGCGTCATGCGCAGTTACCAGGCGGCGTCGCCGGTGCTGGGCATGGTGCTGCCTTCCAACTCGCCCGGCGTGCATGGGCTGTGGCTGCCGGTGCCCGCGCTGCAGGTAGGGCTGGTCATCAAGCCAGGCCCGCAGGAACCTTGGACGCCCTTCCGCATGATCGAGGCCTTCGCCCAGGCGGGTATTCCGCGTCAGGCCTTTTCGATTTATCCCGGCGGCGCGGACATCGGGGCCGCCGTGGTCGAGCACGGCCGCAAGACGCTGCTCTTCGGGGGGGCGGCGACGGTGGATCGCTACCGCGGCAACCCGCGCGTGCAGGTGCATGGACCGGGGTTCAGCAAGATCATCCTGGGCGAAGATGCCGCCGATCGATGGGAAGACTACATCGACCTGATGGTCGAGAGCGTACTTTCCAACAGCGGACGCTCCTGCGTCAACTGCTCCGGCATCTGGACGCCGCGCCACGGCGGGGCCATCGCCGAGGCCCTGGCGGAGCGGCTGGGGCCCGTTGCGCCGTTGCCGCCGAACGACCCCGGCGCGGTCCTCGCGGCCTTCACGGTGAAGGAGCAGGCCGAAGGCGTCAACGCCCTCATCGAGCGCGGGCTGGCGGAGCCGGGGGTGGATGATGTGACCGCCGCGTGGCGAATGAAGCACGAAGGCGGCGACGGATCGCGCCTCATCACGCACGAGCGCTGCGCCTATCTGCGCCCGACGGTGATCGCCTGCGACAACCCCACGCGCACACTGGCCAACACCGAGTACATGTTCCCCTTCGTCAGCGTGGTGCAGTGCCCGCGGCAGGAAATGATCGAACGCATCGGCGACACGCTGGTCGCCACGGCCATCACGGCGGATGAGGGGTTCCGACGCCAACTCCTCGACGCCACCAACATCGACCGGCTCAACCTCGGCCCCATCCCCACGGTGCGGTTGAACTGGATGCAGCCGCACGAGGGGAACCTGGTGGATTTCCTGTTCCGCGCGCGGGCGTTTCAGATGGCGTGAGCGAGTCGGAGGACTTCACCGCCGTGACTCCAGGAGCCGATTGCTGACAGCGCATGTCACCCTTTGAATTTCAGATTCCGACGCGCGTGATCTTTGGTCCCGGATCGGTGGATCGACTGGGCGCGGTCGCTCGCGAGCAGGGCGGCACACGCGTGCTGCTGGTCACCGATCGCGGACTTGTGGAGGCCGGGCACGCGGATCACACCAGGCGGTCGATCGAGCAGGCGGGCTTGTCGTGCGTGGTCTTTGACCAGGTGCGAGAGAACCCGACAACGCTGGACGTGGATCGATGCGTATCCGCCGCGCGGGAGGCAAGGGTTGATTTCATTGTCGCCCTCGGCGGTGGAAGCAGCATGGACTGCGCCAAGGGCTGCAATTTCCTGCTCACCAACGGTGGGCGCATGGCGGATTACTGGGGCGTGGGCAAGGCGACGAAGCCGATGCTGCCATTCATCGCCGTCCCCACGACAACAGGCACCGGAAGCGAGATGCAGTCGTTCGCGCTGATCGCCGATGAGCGGACGCATCAGAAGATGGCATGCGGCGACCGCAAGGCCCTGGCCCGCATGGCGATTCTCGATCCGTTGCTGGCAGTGTCCCAGCCACGGTCAGTCATCGCCTGCACCGGGCTGGACGCGGTGGCTCACGCGGTGGAAACGGCCGTCACCCGTCAGCGTACGGAGGCGTCCCGACTGTTCTCGCGCGAGTCGTTCCGACTCGCCGTCGCCAACCTGCCGACCATCCTGCAGCAGGCGGACGACGTGGCGGCGATGGGCGGCATGATGCTCGCCGCTTGCTGGGCCGGCGCCGCCATTGAGCACAGCATGCTCGGCGCCGCGCATTCCATGGCCAACCCGCTCACGGCGTCTTTCAACGTGATCCACGGTCACGCGGTGGGGCTGCTCCTGCCTCACGTGGTGCGGTTCAATGCCCAGGATCCCTCAACGCGCGATGGCTACGCCGAGTTGGCCAGGACCGGCGGACTGGCTTCGCCTGATGGCGGCGCGGACGCAGCCGTCTCGGTGCTCGTCACCTGGCTGGAGCGGGTGCTCATCCAAACCGATCTGCCGAACACGCTGAGCGGATGCGGCGTCCAGGAGCGGGACATTGATGCGCTCGCGCAAGGGGCCGCGAAGCAATGGACCGCGCAGTTCAATCCACGCCCGGTGACAGCGAGGGAGTTCGCCATGCTGTACCGGGCGGCCTTGGGCGCGGGAGTGGCCGCTCCATTGGCGTAATGCCGGAAGAGTCGAATCCATCGGAGCGTTCGTCGGTAAGACGGGCAGCGGGAGCCGGGGGCTATGATGACGCGATTCGAGCCATGAGTTGCATCCACCTGCCCAAGCTGGCGTTGCTGGCGGGAGCCGCTGTGAGCAGCGGCGCGATGTGCTTGACATGGCCTTCCAGTTTCTTCAGTTCCACCCACGCGGGAATCCGGTCAATCGCCGAGTTCGATCCCCCCGGGGGCGGTACGGCCGCGCCGACGCCGCGGGCGGAATCGAACCCCGTCGCCGATTGGCCCGTCGCGCGGGGGGATCAGCGGCTTTCCGGCTTTGCATCCGGTTCGCTGCCTGACCGACTGACGCTCCGCTGGACGTACGATGCGGGCAAGTCCATCGCCTCATCGCCGGTAGCCGGCGGCGGGCGCGTCTACGTCGGTTGCGACGACATGAAGCTTCACTGCATCGACCTTGCTACCGGCGCCCCGGTGTGGACGTTCGAGACGGGCGAGATGATCGAGGCGCCGCCGCTGGTGCATGATGGCACGGTGTACGTGGGCTCGGGTGACTTCTTCTTCTACGCCCTCGACGCCGCCACCGGCTCGCTGCGATGGAAACATGAAACCGATGACAAGGTAGTGGGGGGCGCGAACTGGGTGAAGGTGAACGACGAAACCACGCTCATCATCGTGGGCAGTTTCGACAACAAGCTTTACGCCTTTGACGCGGCGACGGGCGAGGTGAAGTGGACCTATCTGACCGAGGAGCGCATCAACGCCGTACCCGCAGTGGCGGGAGATCGCATCATCTTCGGCGGCTGCGACCGCTATGTCCACGAAGTCAGGGCGACGGACGGCGCGTTCATTCGCAAGGTGTTCGTCGGCGACGAGGCCAACATGGCCGGGGCGGTGGCTGTGGATGGGTCACAGGTCTACGTCGGCCACATGGCCAACGAGTTCGTGCGCGTGGACCTGGACGCCGAACGGGTCGCGTGGCGATATCAGCAGTCGCGGTTTCCGTTCTACGCGGCTCCCGCGCTTGCGGCGGATCGGGTGGTCTTCGCCGGGCGCGACAAACTGGTTCATTGCGTGAAACGCGAGTCGGGCGACGTGATCTGGACGTTCTCCACCCGGCGCAAGATCGACGGCTCGCCGGTCATCGTGGGCGACAAGGTCATCTTCGGCTCGGGCGACGGGCGTCTGTACATGGTGTCGTTGGCCGACGGGCGGGAGTTGTGGAGCTACGAGATCGGGCAGCCGGTATATTCGTCGCCCGCGGTGGCCGGGGGGATGGTCATCGTGGGTGCCAACGACGGGCGGGTGTACGCCTTCGGCGCGCCGAACGCGCCTGAATCAGGAAGGAAGGCGCCATGACCGACAGCGCCTCAACGCCGCTGCCCGTGCTTCCGACGGCCGAGTCGAAGGAGAAGACCACCGCCGGCAACTACTTCGTGGCCAACTATCCGCCCTTCTCGTTCTGGACGACGGAGGCGACGGAGACGGTCCACCGGCTGCTCGACCGCCCCGCGCCGGACACCCCGCTTGGGTTGTACACGCACATCCCTTTCTGCCGCAAACGCTGCGACTTCTGCTATTTCAAGGTCTATACCGACAAGAACGCCAAGGAGATCAAGCGTTATCTCGATGCGGTGATCGCGGAGATGGCGCAGTACGCCTCGCGGCCGTACATCAAGGGTCGGCGGCTGAAGTTCATCTACTTCGGGGGCGGCACTCCATCCTACCTGTCGGTGGAGCAGTTGCAGTATCTCTTCGGCGGGCTGCAGTCGCATCTGTCGTGGGCAGGGGCGGAGGAGATCGCCTTCGAATGCGAGCCGGGCACGCTGCAGGAGAAGAAGATCCGGGCCTTGCGGGAGATGGGCGTGACGCGGCTCTCGCTGGGCGTGGAGAACTTCGATCCGCAGATCCTCGAACTGAACAACCGGGCCCACCGCGCCAGGGAGATCTTTCGCGCCTATGAGGTCGCCCGCGAAGTCGGCTTTCCGCAGGTCAACATTGACCTGATCGCCGGCATGGTTGGAGAGACGGAGGAGAACTGGAAACGCTGCATTGAGGAGACGATCCGGCTCGCGCCGGAGAGCGTCACGATCTACCAGCTCGAGGTACCCTTCAACACCACCATCTACCGTCGCATGAAGGACGGCGGGACGGAAGTAGCCCCGGTCGCCGACTGGGAGACCAAGCGCCGTTGGGTGAGCGAGGCGTTCGCGCGGCTGGAGCAGGCGGGCTACTCGATCGGCAGCGCGTATACCGCGGTGAAGGACCGGCACGTCAAGTTTCTCTACCGCGATGCGCTGTGGACGGGCGCGGACATGCTGGGCATCGGCGTGTCATCGTTCTCCCACCTGGCGGGCGTTCACTTTCAGAACGAGCACAACTTTGACCCGTACCTGGTCATGATCGAATCAGGCCGGCTTCCCATCCACCGGGCCATGGCGCTCACCGATGAGGAGCGTCTGATCCGGGAGTTCATCCTGCAGATGAAGCTGGGCCGCGTGGGCACGTCATACTTCCGCGACAAGTTCGACGTTGATGTGACGAATCGCTTCGCGGAGCCGCTGCGAAAACACGAACAGGCCGGTCTGTTGAACGTCCGCAACGGCGTCATCGAGCTCACTCGTCGTGGGCTGCTGCAGGTGGACCGGCTGCTTCATGATTTCTTCCTTGATCGCCACCGTCACGCGCGTTATGCGTGATGCGGTGCCCGGCCGATCCATGCGCATCCTTCAGCTCACACCCGGCACCGGCCACTTCTACTGCGGCAACTGCCTGCGCGATCATGCATTGAGCGCCGCGTTGCGCCGGCTGGGGCACGAGGCGTCGATCGTGCCACTGTACCTGCCGTTCCAGTTGGAGGAGTCGCCGCTTCCCCGCCGCGAGCGTGTTCACATGGGGGGCATCAACCTCTACCTGCAGCACAAGCATCCGTGGATGCGGCGGCTGCCCGGCTTTCTGCGCCGCTGGATGGACGCCCCCCGCCTGCTGCGATGGTCTTCCAGGATGGGCGACATGACGGACGCTGCGTCGCACGCCGACATGACGCTTTCCATGCTGCGCGGGTCCGACGGGCGGCAACAGTGGGAACTGGCGCGACTGATCGACTGGCTGAAGAAGTCCGGTGAGCGGCCGGATGTCATCATCCTCTGCAACGCCCTGCTGATCGGGCTGGCCCGCCCACTGCGTGAGGCCATGGGTTGCCGCGTCATCTGCACGCTGCAGGGAGAGGACGCTTTCCTTGACGCCCTGCCCGTCGCCGCGTCACGGCAGGCGTGGTCGCTCGTACGCGAGAGGGCGGCGGGTGTGGATGCTTTCATCGCCGTCAGCGGGTACTACGCGGACGTGATGCGAGGGCGGTTGGGGTTGCGTGAGCGTCAGGTCCACGTGGTATACAACGGCATCGACTTCGACGGGTTCCCGACCTCACTGCCTTCGTGGCCGCGAAATCCGGAGGCGCCGGTCATCGGATTCCTGGCGCGCATGTGCGAAGAGAAGGGACTGATCACGCTCGTTGAAGCATTCATCCAGTTGCGACAGCGCGGCCGTGTCCCACATGCGAAGCTGCGCGTCGCGGGCGTCATGCTCAAGCCGGATCGCCGACTCGCGTCGCAGATGCAGACGCGGCTGGCCGAGGCGGGGTTCGCGGCTGATTCGTCATTTCACCCCAACCTCTCCCGTGAACAGAAACTGGTCCATCTTGCATCGCTCGATCTCTTCTCCGCACCCGCCACGTACGGCGAGGCGTTCGGGTTGTACGTCATCGAAGCGATGGCGGCGGGGGCGCCGGTGGTCCAGCCGCGACACGGGGCCTTCCCGGAGTTGATCGAGGCGACCGGCGGCGGCACGCTGTGCGAGCCGAATGATCCCGGTTCACTCGCCGACGCCCTGGAGCGACTGCTGCTCGATCATGACGCCGCCCGGCGGCTCGCGGCGCAGGGGTTCCACGCGGCGCGCGAACGATTCACGTCCGAGCGCATGGCCCGCGACGTGGCCGAGGTCTGTAAGATGGCTCCTTCGCCCGCCGCCGCTGCGGACCTCTCGCCCCATGCGGGGGTCGCGTCGCCGGTCTCCGCCGGCACACACTGATCATGCCCCATGAGTTCCGCACATCCCGTCTGGTCGAGTTCGCCGACACCGACATGGCGGGCATCATGCACTTCGCCAACTACTTCCGCATCATGGAAGCCACCGAGCACGCCTTCTTCCGTTCATTGGGGCTGTCGGTTCATTCGCAGCACGGTCCGGAGATGGCGGGGTGGGTGCGCGTGAGCGCGGCGTGCGACTACCGCCGCCCCCTGCGCTACCAGGACGAGGTGGACCTGCACCTGCGCATCACCGGCAAGACGAACAAGTCAATGACGTACACCATCGACTTTCTCCGCCGCGGCGCGGCGCCCGATGAGGCCCTCTGCGCCCGCGGCACGATGACCGTCGTCTACGTGACGCAGAAGGCGGGTCAGGACCGTCCCCGCGCGGCGCCCATGCCCGACGACGTGAATCGACTTCTGCAGATTGCTCCCGACGCCGATGTGATGAGGATACGCCCCCATGCCTGACAACGTGGCCCATTCAAGCATGACCTGGGTCTGGTTCGCCCTGATGACCGTGGCCTGCTGGGGACTGTACGGCGTGTTCCTGCACACCGGGCAGGTATCGATGGGCGACCCCGTCAACGGGCGCTACAAGGCCTTCCTGTGGGTGGGCGTGGCGTACTTTCTGATCGCCGTGCTTGCGCCTCTGGGGATGCTGGTCGTCGGCGGCGCGACGTGGACCATGCCGATGAAGGGCGTTCTCTGGTCGCTCATCGCCGGCGTGGTCGGTGCGGTGGGGGCGTTCGGCGTGCTGCTGGCCTTCGGCGCCAAGGGCAGCCCCGCGGTGGTCATGTCGATCATCTTCGCGGGGGCGCCCATCGTCAACGCCGTCATCGCCATGCTCATGCACCCGCCGGCGGGGGGCGCGGGCGCGATCCGCTGGCCCTTCTACCTGGGCATCGTGCTGGCGGCGGCGGGGGGTATGCTGGTGACGCTGTACCGTCCACCGGCCGCGCCGGTGCATGCTACGACGACGCATTCCACGACCGCGCAACGGATCGCTGATCGATGATGGATCTCTCCCGCCAACCGAGGGCGGCGATCGAGCACCATCAACTCGACCGTCTGCGGCGCCTCATCGCCGAGGTGATCCCCGGCAACCACTTCCAGACCGCGCGCCTGCGAACCGCCGGGCTGGCGGCGGGGTTGTCCGACCTGACGGAGTTCTCCCGCCGCATGCCTCTCACCACCAAGTACGAAATCGCGGTGGATCAGCAGGCCCATCCACCGTACGGCAGCAACGTCACGTTTCCACTCACCCGCTTTACGCGACTGCACCAGACCAGTTCCACCACCGGTTCCCCGCTGCGCTGGCTTGATACGCCCGGCGACTGGGCCTGGCTGCTTGACGGGTGGAAGCAGGTGTACGCGGCGGCAGGCGTGACCGCGGCGGACCGAGTCTTCGCGGCCTTCTCCTTCGGTCCCTTCATCGGCTTCTGGATGGCCTTCGAGGCGGCGCTGCAGATCGGCTGCCTCACCATTCCGGGTGGGTCGATGAACAGCGTGACGCGGTTGCGCGCCATGCTGGCCAACGATGTCACGGTGCTGCTCTGCACCCCCACGTACGCAATCCGGCTGGGTGAAGTGGCGCGGGAGGAAGGCATCGACCTCAGTCGCGCTGCGGTCAGGCGGATCATCGTCGCCGGAGAGCCGGGCGGTTCGATTCCCGCCGTGCGGGAACGCCTCCACGCCCTCTGGCCCACGGCGCGCGTGGTCGATCACCACGGCATGACCGAAGTCGGCCCCGTCACCTACGAATGCCCGGACCGGCCCACGACGCTGCACGTGATGGAGTCGCACTATCTCGCCGAAGTCATCCACCCCGTCACGGGTGAGCCGATCGCGGGCGAGCAGCACGAGGGCGAACTCGTGCTCACCCCGCTGGGCCGCATCGGAATGCCCCTGTTCCGGTATCGAACGGGGGATCTGGTCCGTCTCGACGAGCGATGGCGGCGCGGCGAGCCCTGCGCCTGCGGCCGCACGCTCATGACGCTGACGGGCGGCATCCTGGGTCGCGCGGATGACATGGTGTTCCTGCGCGGCGTCAACCTCTTTCCCAGCGCGGTGGATGAAATCGTGCATCGATTCCCAGACATCCAGGAGTACCGCGTGGAGATTGACTCGCGCGGCGCACTGGACGAGATGCGCATTCTCATCGAGCCGGCGTCCGGTGTCGCCGCCGAAGGCCCCGACCTCTGCCGTCGTCTCGCCAAGGCCTTCCGTGACACGTGGAATCTGCGGATCGACGTGGTTGCCGTACCGGCGGGCCAGTTGCCGCGCTTTGAGATGAAGGCCCGCCGCTGGGTGCGGCTGGCGCGCGAACCAGCCGCGGAGGGGAACCGCTCATGACTCCCCTGGTGCAGCGCATCGCGAATCTGCTCTCCCCGCTGGAGGGCTTCTACGCCGACTCCGGTCTGGCCATTCCGCCCGTCGAACCGCTGGCGGGTGAACGACTGCCCGAGCCGGATCGATCCCTGCTCGTCCACGACCAGGACATGACCTCCACGCTCGAGTCCTTCTGGAACTCGGTGCTGCGGGTGCGCGTGCTGGGCATGCGGCGTCAGGGCGACCGGCTCAACCGGCAGGTGGTGCTGGTGACCGATCCCGGTGAGCGCGTGGTCGAGTACGGCGCCATCGAGATCGACCTGGCGGCCTTCGATCCGCCGGCCCGCGAGGAGATCATCGCCTGCGTGCTTCCGCTGGGGGCGATTCTCAAGCGTCACCGCATCGACTACACCTGCCGTCCCGGGGCGTTCTTCCGCGTCGCGGCGGATGTCATCACCGCCCGGGCGTTCACCATCGCCGAGGGACGAATGCTCCACGGGCGCCATAATCTTCTACTGGATGCCTCTGGCCGCCGCTTGGCCGAGGTGGTGGAAATCCTGCCTCCGACGACGGCCGCGACCCCGAATCCGATCCCGCGTGACGGGCGAATACTCGGCAGCACCTCATGACCCACGCCAACGATCACGATGTCATTGTTCTCGGCGCCGGACCCGCCGGCTCCACCGTCTCCGCCCTGCTCGCCGAGATGGGGTATCGCGTGCTCGTGGTGGAGAAGGAGCGCTTCCCGCGTTATCACATCGGCGAGTCCATCATTCCCTATGCCTGGTTCCCCCTCAACCGGCTGGGGCTGATCGACAAGCTGGATGCCGCTCCGTTCACGGTCAGGAAGCACAGCGTGCAGTTCGTCGGGCTGGATGGCACGGTCAGCACACCCTTCTACTTCTTCCAGCACACCGATCACGACTGCGCCCGCACCTGGCAGGTCGTTCGCGCCGATTTCGACCAGTTCCTCGCCGACAACGCCTGTGAAAAAGGCGCGGAAATCCGTTTCGAGACTGCCGCCCGCGAGCTCATCATGGATGGGTCCCGCGTGGCCGGCGTGCGCGTCCGCTCGCGCGACGGGCGCGAGGAGGATCTCCGCGCCGCCATCATCGTCGACGCCACCGGGCGCGACCACTTCAGCGCCGCCCGTCACGATTGGCGCCTCGCTGACCCGCATCTGAAGAAGATCGCCATCTGGTCCTACTTCAAGGGGGCGAAGCGCGACCCCGGCATTGATGAGGGCGCCACCACGGTCGCCTATGTGCCCGACAAGGGCTGGTTCTGGTACATCCCGCTGCCCGACGACATCGTGAGCGTGGGCATTGTGGCCGATCGTGACTACCTCTATCGCGGCCCGCGCGATCCGGACGCCATCTTCGCCCGCGAGATCGACATTCAGCCGTGGATCAGCGACCATGTCGCCCCCGGCGTGAAGACCGAGCCGTGCAAGGTGACGGGCGATTATTCCTATCGCTCGCGCCACTGCGCCCGCGATGGGCTGGTGCTGGTGGGCGACGCCTTCGGCTTTCTCGACCCGGTGTTCTCCTCGGGCGTCTTCCTGGCGCTGCAGTCCGGCTGGATGGCCGCCGACGCCATCGACGCCGCCCTCCGGGCTGGAGATGTCTCCGCCGGACGCTTCGCCGACTACGGCCGCCGTTTCTGCCAGGGCATCGAGGCCATGCGGCGGCTGGTCTACGCCTTCTATGACCACGGCTTCAGCTTCGCCGCCGTCCTCAAGAAACACCCGCATCTGCGCGGCGACATGACCGACTGCCTGATCGGCAATGTCTCCAAGGACTTCGAGCCGCTCTTCGCCGCCGTGCGCGAGTTTGCTGACATCCCCGGCCCGCTGCCGCACGGGGCCCCGCTCGTCGGGGTCGGTGGGTGAGAAGGGGAATGGGGGGGACTGGGGAAGAGAGCGGGAAAGGCGCGACAGAAGCGTTCAGCAATCATTTCTGGACGAACGGTCAGATGTGCCGGAGCGAGGGCTCTGGTCGGAGCAGACCGAAATCCGACGCCCCTTTGTCTTGGCTCTTCCGTTCCTCCGAGGTATGCTTGACCGGCGGGCAGAGAGGAGTTCATCGGTCATGCGTTATGGGTTGGTCGCGGCGGTTTTCGTGTCAGTGCTGGCGACGGGGGGGCCGGCGAGCGCCCGGGCCGACCAGGTGGTGCTGGTCGCCGACCGGGACAACACGCTGTACGAGCGGCCGGCAGGGGATGTGAGCAACGGCGCGGGACAGCGGTTCTTCGCCGGGCGGACTGGTCAGCAGGTGGATGGCGTCCGGCGCGGGTTGCTGCGATTCGACGTAGCCGGTGCCGTGCCGCCCGGCTCGGTCATCACCGGCGTGACCCTGCGTCTGAACATGTCGCGCACACGCGCGGGCAATCGGACTGTGTCGATTCACCGTTTGCTGAGCGACTGGGGCGAGGGACCGTCGGACGCCTTCGGCGAGGAAGGCGACGGCACGACCGCCGAGCCGGGCGACGCCACCTGGCTGCACCGTTTCCACGACACGGTGTTCTGGACTCAGCCCGGTGGAGATTACGTTGCTGCGGCCAGCGCCAGCCGCGTGGTCGGGGGACTGGGCGCCTATGTGTGGGGATCGACGCCCGCCATGGTGGCGGACGTGCAGGCGTGGCTGGACAACCCGGGTTCGAACTTCGGATGGATCGTGATCGGCGACGAAAGCACCACAACCACCGCCAAACGGTTCGATTCGCGCGAGCACCCCACACAGGCGAATCGTCCCCGGCTGACGATCGACTACCTGCCCGCCGCTCGCGTGCTGCCGGATGCGTTCACGCGACTCCGCGGCCTCCCGGTTTCAGGCGGCCTGGCCGATCTGCACGAAAGCGACGATCTTCGGCTGGTGACGCGCCCGGACGTGTTCCGCACATCGGCGGTGCCGCCGGTGCAGATCGAGGTCGGCGGACAATCGCCGGTTGAGAACCCATCCGAAATCGTGGTGCGCGTCGAATCGCACGCCAGCGTCAACAACATTCAACAGCGGCTGCTGTGCTATGACTTCGATGCACAGCAGTACGTTCAGGTGGATGCGCGCATTCTGCCCACGGCGGACGGCGTGATCGATGTGCGCATCACGTCCAATCCCGGGCGGTACATCGAGAACGGCTCCCGGCGGATGAAGCTGCTCCTGCAGTGCAACGCCATCGCCTTCACGATCGCTCCGGTCTGGCAGGCGCGGCAGGATCAGGTGATCTGGGTCACGATCGGGCCGTGATTCGCGCTTCCGCCGCGCGGGCGTGGGCCTCCAGCCCCTCCATTCGGGCCATCGCGGCGGCATCGCGGGCGATGGCTTCGGCGTCCGCGATGGATTGGGGCGAGTCATCGAAGCGCAGGAACGTCAGCGGGCGCAGGAAGTGCAGTACGGACAGCCCCGCGCTGTGACGCGCCACCCCGCCGGTGGGCAGGGTGTGATTCGGTCCGATGCCGTAGTCGCCGAACACTTCCGCGGCGCGCTCGCCGATGAAGATGGCGCCATAGTGCCGCAGGCGCGCGGCCAACTCCTCGGAATGGCGCGTGCAGACCTGCAGGTGTTCGGGCGCAATCGCGTCACTGATGGAAACGGCCTCCTCCTCATTCTCCGCACTGATCCAGCCCCCGTTGGAGAGCGCGATGCGGGCCGTCGCGGGGAAGGGAAGTTTGATCAATCGCCGGCGCACCTGCTCGACGATGCGCTCCGCCGTTCCACGTCCCAGGGCGACGAGGATCGGCAGGGCGTCCTCGTCATGCTCCGCCTGGGCCAGCAGGTCCGCCGCCACGAGCGACGGGTCTGCGGAGTCATCGGCGATGACCAGCAGTTCCGACGGTCCCGCGAGCATGTCGATGCGTGCGAAGCGCGACGCAACATGCTTGGCGGCGGTGACCCACCGATTGCCGGGACCGACGATGACATCGCAGGGGGGCAACCCCGCGCAGCCGCAGGAGAGCGCGGCAATGGCCTGCGCCCCGCCGATGATGAGGAGGTGATCCGCCCCGGCGATGGCCGCCGCCGCCTGCGTGATGGATGAAGGACGGGGCGAAGCGGCGATCACCTGCTCCACGCCCGCCACGCGGGCGGGAATGACCGTCATCAGCAGGGAGGACGGAAGCGGGTATCGCCCCCCCGGCGCATAGCAGCCCGCAACCTCGACGGGTACGAAACGATGCCCCGCCTGGCCGCCGGGTACGCAGACGGTGAGATCCTGCAGCGATGCGCGTTGATGTTGCGCGAAGCGGCGGATGCGCTCCGCCGCGCGCTCCAGCACGCCGCGTGACTCGGCGTCGAGCGAGGACAGCGATCGCTCCAGTTGCCCGCGTTCGAGGGTCAGGGGTTCGTCCGCCGCGCTCAGGTCGCCGAAGCGGAAAGCGTGCTCTCGCAGGGCCGTCTCGCCGCGCTCGCGCACGTCATCCACGATGGCGCCGGCGACGCGGAACGTCTCGTCATCAAGCGTTGCGGCACGGCGTCGAAGCAGGTCATCCAGTGCGACTCGTCGGAACATGGCTGGCTCGCTTGGGCATCGTCAATCGCGGCGCGTCACCTTGAGCGCCCGTCGGTCGAGGTGGCGCATCACGTCCTCGAGCGCGGCGCCGCGACGGATCATGGCGGCCAGCGCGAAATAGAGCAAGTCGGCGGTCTCCCACGCGGCGTTGTCACGGTCCGGCGCCTCGGCCAGTTCCTCCGCCTCCTCAAGCAGTTTCTTCCGCAGCAGATCAGGGGCATCGAACAGGCGGCGCGTGTACGAGCCGGGCGGAGCGTGCTCCAGCCGGTCACGAAGGCGCCGGACCAGTCGGGGCAACCCCGCGTCCTCGCCCCAGCAGGTCCGTGCGCCGGTGTGACAGAACCCCCTGCCATGCTGACGTACCGTGAAGCGCAGGCAGTCGCGGTCGCAGTCCAGGTCGATCGCCAGCAGTTCCTGCGTGTCGCCGGAGGTCGTGCCCTTCTCCCACAACGCCCCCCGTGAGCGCGACCAGTAGACGCCGCGCCGCGTTTCGACGGCGCGGCGGAGGGACTCGACGTTCGACCACGCCAGACCCAGCGCAACGCCCAGCTCATCCACGATCACGGTGGGCCAGAGCGTCTCATCAGCCCTGGTGATCAGGCGCGCCGCGATGGCGTCCGCCAGATGCATTCGGTCGGTGTACAGCGCCATGCCCACCTGGGCGTCGATGCCCAGCGCATCCAGTGCGGCGATCTCCTGGATCGTCGTGACCCCGCCGGCCACGGTGAGAGAGCACCCGTCGCCGCACGCCTCGCGAAGTCGGGCGGCGGCGTCGAGGTCGATGCCCTGCAATCGCCCTTCGCGTTCGACGAACGTGACCAGGAAGCCACCCACATATGGACTCAGTTCACTCAGGCGCTCGGTCACGCTCCGGCCCGTCCTGGTGCGCCAGCCATGCACGACCACCTCGCCATGCACGGCGTCGAGCGCGGCGATCACCCGATCGCGGGGGAGCTTCGAGAGCACGTCCGGGGTCGCCGCGGTACCCAGGATCACCCTGGCCGCGCCGGCATCGAGCCAGCGGATGGCCGTGTCAACATCGCGGATGCCACCGCCCACGCGGCAGCGGGCCAGGTCGAGGATCTCGGTGACGAGCGTTGCGTTGGAGCCCTGTCCAAGGGCGGCGTCCAGATCGATCACCGCCACCTCGCCCGCCAGCCCGAAGCGCCTCGCAATGGGACGCGGATCACCGGCGTCGAGCGCCTTTTCACGCCCGCCCACGAGTTGCACGGCCTGCCCGTCCATCAGGTCAATCGAGGGAACGATCATGTGCCGGCTCCCCAGTGCTCCAGACGCACCGGCACACCGGCACGGGCGAGCGCCTGCTTGACGTCGGCCACGGTGTGCTGGCCGTCGTGAAAGATCGACGCGGCCAGAACCGCTTCCGCGCCCGCGTCGAGGGCTTCCACCAGATGCAGCGGCATCGCCGCTCCGCCGGAGGCGATGACGGGTATGCGAACTGCCCGGCTGACGGCGGTGATCAGGTCCAGATCGTAGCCGGATCGCGTACCGTCACGGTCCCAGCTGGTGAGCAGTATCTCACCCGCGCCGAGCGATGCGGCGGTGCGAGCCCATTCCAAAGCGTCCAGATCGAGGCGGACCGTGCCGGAGCGGATCATGACCTGCCAGGGTGACGACGTTCCGCTGGTTTCTTCTGCACGCCGCGCCGCGTCGATGGCGATCACCGTACACTGCGTGCCGAATTGCCGGGCCAGTTCTCGGAGAATCTCCGGTCGATCGGTGGCGGCGGTGTTGACGGCCACCTTGTCCGCGCCGGCTTCGAGCAGATCCCGCGCGTGCGACACCGAGCGCACGCCGCCACCGACGGTGAGGGGAATGGAGATGACGGATCGAATCGCCCGCACCGTCTGAATGGCGGCGGCGCGCCCCTCGGTGGTGGCGCTGACGTCGAGCATCACCAGTTCATCCGCGCCCTGCCGCTCGTAGCAGGCGGCCAGGGCCGCCGGATCACCCGCGTCCCGCAGACCGGCGAAGCGGATGCCCTTGACCACGCGCCCGTCGCGCACGTCGAGGCAGGGGATGACACGCCTGGTCAACACGTCTGCACCCCCGCGCGACGCAGCCATCGCTCGATCAGCGATTGTCCCCACGGGCCGGACAGTTCCGGATGAAACTGGCACGCCAGCACGTTGCCTCGCTCAATCGCGGCGACGAATGGTCCGCCATAGTCCGTCCACGCGGAATACCAGCCGGGCGGCGCGCTGGTCAGCCGATACGAGTTGGCGAAGTAGGCGTATCCCGGCTCGATGAGCCCACCGGAGTCGTCCGACGTGACCATGTTCCACCCGAAATGCGGCGCCCGCAGCGGCTCGGGGAATCGCGTGACGCGCGTCGGAAGTACGCCCAGCCCATTGACTCCCGGCGACTCCTCGCTCGACTCCGCCAGCAGTTGCAGCCCCAGGCAGATGGCGAGCAGGGGCCGATCCCACGTAACGCGATCCCGAATCGCCCGGGCAATTCCGTTTGGCTCGATCTCCGACATCGCCGCTCCGAACGAGCCGACGCCGGGCAGAATCACAGCCGGCGCCGTGGCGATGGCGGCGGCGTCGCTTGTTACCGTCGCTTCCATGTCCAGCCGCTGGAGCATGGCGCGTACCGAGGCGACGTTTGCGGCGCCCGTCCGGGCGATCATGATGGGTGCGATGGGGGTCATGGGAGGCGTGCGCTGAGCATGGGAATCCGAATCCGACAGCCGAGAAACGCCTCGGCGGTCTACAGCGTCCCCTTCGTACTGGGAACTCCCGCGGGCCTGTCATCGCGGGCCACGGCGGCGCGCAGCGCCAGCGCAGTCGCCTTGAACGCCGCCTCGGCGCGGTGGTGGTCATTCTCGCCGCGCAGCACGTCCACGTGCAGGGCGCCTCGCACGGTCGTCGCAAACGACAGGAAGAAATGCGTGAGATTCTCACTGGACGTGTCGCCGACCACGCGCCAGCGCAGGTCGAGATTCACCGCAGCACATGGGCGGCCGGAGAGATCAATCACGCACCGCGCCAGGGCTTCATCAAGCGGGGCGTAGGCGTGGGCGAATCGCCTGATTCCAACGCGGTCACCCAGGGACTGATTGATGGCGTCGCCCAGCACCAGTCCCACGTCCTCCACCGTGTGATGGTCATCCACGCGCAGGTCACCCTGGCAGGTCAACGACAAGTCAAACCGGGCGTGATATGCCAGGGCGTGGAGCATGTGGTCGAAGAAGCCAAGGCCGGTGGAGATGGTGACATCGCCCCCGCCATCGAGGTTCAACGCAAGTCGGATGCTCGTCTCGCGCGTGGTTCGCTCGATCGTTGCGGTACGTGGTGGAGACATGATGAGTCCTTGGTCGTCAGAGTTGATTCGATGCAACGTCGGCGCGCCAATCAGCGATCGCGCGCGTCAGTCGCTCAAACGCCCCCGCATCACCCGGGCACGTGATGCGAACCGCCTGCTCCAGTCCCGGTGCACTCGGAAACGTTCGGATGGCGATGCCCTTGGCCGCCAGCGAGGCCCGCAGCCCGGCTGGATCGTTCACTTCCGCCAGCACAAAGTTGGCCTGGGACGGATACGGTCTGGCGCCGCGAGCAGCCAACATCTCGGCCAGCGCCACGCGCTCGCGGCGGACGTGATCGAAGTATGGCGACCTTCGCCCCGTTCCCAGGTCCAGACACGCCTCCGCCACCGCCAGTGACACGCTCGACGCGGCATAGGGGTTGCCCACCGATCGAAGCCAGGTGATGACGTCGGCGTTGGACGACGCGGCGTATCCCACGCGAAGGCCCGCCAGGCCGAATGCCTTGGAGAACGTACGCACGATGACGGCGTTGGGCAGCGAAAGCGCAACGGGCGTGAGATCAACATCGGCGAACTCGGTGTAGGCCAGATCGACCAGCAGCAGCGCGTGCGGCGCGGCGGCCGAGAGTCGGCGCAGATCATCGGCGGCGGCGACCGACCCGGTCGGGTTGTTGGGTGACACAATGGCGATCAGCCGCGTGACTGGCGTGATGCGATCGAGCATCGCCGACGTGGGGAAAGGGCCGCGTCCCCACGGAACGTCGATCACGGCGCCGCCGCGCAGCCGCGCGTAGCGGGGGATCATCTCGAACGAGGGCGTGGGCAGCAGCAGTTCCAGTCCCGGGCCGAGCATGGTCCGGCAGCAGCGATCCAGGGCGTCGTCGCCTCCCGCGGTGACGAGCACATTCGCATCGGGCAGGTTGAGCAGCCGGGCCAGACGCTGCTCCAGCGGCCTGGCGCTGGGGTAGCGGCGCAGCACGTCGGGTGAAACGGTCGCCAGGGCCTCCATCACCTCGCGGGGCGGAGACGCGCCCTCGTTGGCGTCGAGGAACAGGTCAACGGTCCGCGCGCCGGAGCGCTGCGCCGCGTCGCCCGAGTGGGGCCGATGGGCCGTGTACGGTTTGACCAGCCCCGCGTCGAACGCGGGCCGGAGCGCCGCGATGGAAGCGGCTGCGGGCGAATCGGCGGGAAAGGTGTTCCGTCGTGTCATGGAACAATCTGCGTGGTCTGGGAGATGACGATGTCCGTCCCACCCGCCTGCTTGATGGCGGGAATCAATGTGGGCAGGTCGGCCCGCGGCACCGCGGCCTTGACGGCGAAACCCGTGTCGCCGTGGAGTGAGGCGATGGTCGGCTCGCGCATGCAGGGCAGGACCGCCACAACCTGCTCCAGGTTGTCGCGGGTCACGTTGACCTCCAGCATGACGCGTCGACGGGCTTCGAGCACGGACTTCAGCAGCAGCACCAGGTGATCGATCCGTTCGCGCTTGGCCCCATCTTCAAGCGCCCGCGGGTGCGCGTAGAGCCGCGTCGAGGAAGTCATCAGCGTATCGACGATGGTCAACCCGTTGGCGACCAGCGTCGAACCGGTGGCGGAGTTGTCCACGATCAGGTCGGCGTCCTCGGGAGGGAAGACCTCTGTGGCGCCGAACGACCGTACGAACCGGGCGTTCAGTCCATTCCGGGCGATCCACTGCCGCGTGAGCGATTCGTACTCCGAGGCGACCAGCAGTTCCTGCACTGGTAGTTGCCCGTTGACGAGCAGGCCCGTGGGCCCCGCGGCCACCAGGTGAACGGGATCCAACCCGGTGTCGAGCAGCTCCACCACGCCCGCGCCGAGCTCCGCCACCCAGTCGGCTCCGGCGAAGCCCAGGTCGCGCGAGCCGGTGTCGAGCATCTCCACGATGTTCTGCGGCTTGAGAAACTTGGTTTCGAAGCCGGGCAGCGAGATGGTGGGGCGGTACTCCCGCTGGCCCAGACGCACCTTCACGCCCGCGTCATCAAGCAGGCGCAGAACGTTGTCCTGCATGCGGCCTTTGGGCAGGGCGAAACGAAGGATGCCGGGCTGTTGGGCGGGTGTCATGGATGGGACTGAATCGTGGAGACGGGATGATGGAAGCAAAAAACAGCCGACGCCGGGGCCGGCGTCGGTGGGATGGTCTGCCAGTGGGGGGTGGGGTCAGGCAGTCCGCTCGCGCACCATCAGCCGGCGCCCGTGGGCGCGATGATGGTGGGCGTGATGGCGGACCGTGGTGAGCATCGACAGCGATTATGACATGGATTGGCGCAGAGTCAAAGGCGATGTACGGCGGAACTTGCTCCGAATGCATGCGCTCCGGCCTCACCTGGCCGCAACCTGTGGACTGGAGCAGGGGGGCGGCGGGCAGCCGCGGCGAGGATGATTCGCGGGATTCGCGGGGCGTGCCGAACGCCGACACCGGGTACAATCCCGACCATGACCACACTCGACACGACCCGCGTCATCCGCAGCGCCATGGATCGACAGTGGACGGTCTCCGATTCCGCTGAACTGTATCAGATCAGGGCCTGGGGCAAGGGCTACTTCACGGTCAACGATGCGGGACACGTCGTCGTGCGGCCGCACGCCGCCGCGGAGAACGAGATCGACTTGTACGAGGTGGTCACCGGGCTTCATGAGCGCGGACTGACCGCGCCCGTCATCCTGCGGTTCACCGACCTGCTGGCTCACCGGTTGCGGCACCTGTACAAGGCCTTCGCGGGCGCCATCGCGGAGAACAACTACCAGGGCAAATACCTGGCGGTGTACCCGATCAAGGTCAATCAGCAGCGGCCTGTGGTGGAGGAGGTCTACAAGTTCGGCGACGAGTTCGGCTTCGGGCTGGAAGTCGGCAGCAAGCCCGAACTGCTGGCCGTGATGGCCCTCTCGCCCACCACGCACGAGCGCCTCATCGTGTGCAACGGCTTCAAGGACGACGAATACATCGAAGCCGTCATTCTCTCGACCAAGCTGGGCAAGAAGATCATCCCCGTCGTCGAGGGGTTCGACGAGCTTCGGCTGATCATCAAGCACGCCAAGAAGTACAACGTGCGCCCGCAGATCGGCGTGCGCATCAAGCTGGCCAGCCAGGGGGCGGGCCGGTGGCGCGACTCAGCCGGCGCCAAGTCGAAGTTCGGGCTCTTCGTCAGCGAGGTGCTGGAGATGTTCGAATTGCTCAAGCAGCACCAGATGGAGGACTGCCTGCAACTGGTCCACTGCCACATGGGCAGCCAGGTGCAGGACATCCGCCGCGTGAAGGACGCCATCAACGAACTTTCCCGGGTGTACGTGGAACTCGCCAAGCTGGGGGCGGGGCTTCGCTATCTCGACGTGGGCGGCGGGCTGGGCGTTGACTATGACGGCAGCCAGACGAACTTCGAGTCGAGCATGAACTACTCGCTGGACGAGTACGCCAGCGACATCACCCATCGCATCGGCAGCGTGTGCGATGAGGCGGGCATTCCGCACCCGACGATCATCAGCGAGTCCGGCCGCGCCATGGTCGCCTATCACAGCATTCTCGTCTTCAACGTGCTGGGGGCCTCGGCGCTGGACCGATTCCAGGTGCCCAGCAAGCTGGAGGAGGAGTTCCCCGGCGGCGACGAGATTCCGCAGCCGATCACCGACCTGTTCGACGCCTACAACGGCGTCTCGGAGCGACGCCTTGTGGAGTGCTACCACGATGCCGTCGGCGCCAGGGACGCCGCCCTGCAGCTTTTCAACCTGGGCTACCTGTCGCTGCGCATGCGAGCCCTGGCTGAGCGGCTCTTCTGGGCCACCTGCACCCGCGTCGCCGAGCTCTGCCGTAAGAGAGGCAACACGCCGGAGGAACTGGAGGATCTTGAAGTCATCCTCAGCGACACCTACTTCTGCAACTTCTCGCTCTTCCAGTCTCTGCCGGACTCGTGGGCCATTGACCAGCTCTTCCCGATCATGCCGATTCACCGGCTGGCCGAGCGCCCCACCCGCAAGGGCGTGCTGGCCGACATCACCTGCGACTCCGACGGCAAGATCGACCGCTTCATCGACGTGCGCGACATCAAGAAGACGCTCGACCTGCACGCTCTGAATCCCGGCGAGGAGTATTACCTGGGCGTGTTCCTCGTCGGGGCGTACCAGGAGACGCTCGGCGATCTGCACAACCTGTTCGGTGACACGCACGTCGTTCACATCCGTCTGGATGAGTCCGGCGGGTGGTGGATTGAGGAAGTGGTCAAGGGCGACACCGTGGCCGAGGTGCTCGGCTACGTGCAGTACCAGCCGGACCGGCTCTATCCGCAGATGTCGCGCGACTGCGAGAAGGCGGTGCGCGACGGGCGTCTCACCGTGGCCGAGAGCCAGGTGCTGCTTCGCTTTTACGAGTCCGGGCTGAACGGCTACACCTATCTGGAGCCGGAGTGATCCGTCTTCGACTTGGCGTCTGACACTCTGACATCTGTTCCGCGCGGTGATTGTTTCCTCATGGCACGCAAGACAACGCGATCCACATCGTCTCCCAGGTCCGCCAAGAAGCCCGTCCGCCGCGCTTCCGCGAAACGCGCCGCGTCCGGACGGAACGGCGCATCAGCCGCCGGGCGACGGCAGAAAACAGCGTCCGCAGTCGCGCCGACGGCGCGCTACCCGGACTTCCTGGCCATCGAGCCGCGCTACACCGGACGTGACACTTCGGCCGTGTCCATCATCCCCGTGCCGTATGACGAAACAAGCACCTACCACAAGGGTGCGGATCGCGGGCCTCGCGCCCTGCTGGAGGCGTCGGGCACGGTTGAGTTCTACGACATTCCCACCGGGACGGAGATGTACCGACGGGGCATCCACACCGAACCGCCCATCGAGGACAAGGGGCCGCCGGAGCGCCTGGCCGACCTGGTGGAGCAGCGCGTCAACGGCGCGCTGGACCGGGCGCAACTTCCGGTCGTACTGGGAGGCGAGCACTCCGTCTCGATCGGCGCGATCCGCGCCTGCGCCAGACGCCATCGGGGCATGTCGGTGCTGCAGATCGACGCGCACGGCGACACCCGCGAATCCTACATGGGGTCGACGCACAACCACGCCTGCGTCATGGCCCGCGCCCGTGAGTGGTGCCCCATCGTGCAGGTGGGCATCCGCGCCTTCGACGCCGAGGAGACGCGATCCATGGATCGCGCCCGCGTCTTCTTCGCCCACGAGATCGCCGGCAGCCCTGATCGGTCGTGGATGGACCGCGTGGTCGATCTGCTCACCGATGACGTGTACCTGACCATCGACTTGGATGGTCTCGACCCGTCGATCATGCCCGCCACGGGCACGCCCGAGCCGGGGGGGCTGGACTGGTACGAGGTGAACGAACTGATCCGCCGCGTGGTCGCGCGTCGGCGCATCGTGGCCTTTGACGTGGTGGAGCTGCTGCCCACGGCGGGTCTGCACTCATGCGACTTCATCGCGGCCAAGCTGGTCTACCGGATCCTGAGCGAAATCTTCGCGGGGCGGTAACCGCCGGACCGGTTGTCCACCGATGACCGATCGGATGAATCCTGATACCATGTCGGATCAACGAGTTCGCGGGGAGAGAGCCCATGCCCTCGTCCTACACCACGCTGCGCCTGACGACGGATCAATCCGTGACGATTCTGACCATGCTCGACCGGCGCCTGGTGGAGCCGGAGCACGTGCAGCGCGTCTCCGGCGAACTGAACGAGGCGATCAAGGCCGCCCCGCACCCCGTGGTCGTCATCAACTTCGAGAAGACGGAGTTCCTGTCCTCGTCCATGCTGGGGGCGATCGTGGTGGCCCAGGCGCTGGTCGAGGATCGTCGGGGGCGTCTGGCCCTGTGCGGGTTGACGCCCGATCTGAGAAAACTGTTCAAGATGATGCGTCTGGATTCGCGCGTCACCATTCACGACACGCGGGATGACGCGGTCGAGGCGCTGTCTCCCTGAACCGCTGACGGACGTACGGAATAAAAACGCCCGGCTCGTGGCCGGGCGTGGTGATCGTTGGTCATCGATCCATCGGCGGCGTCATTCCGCGGCGGCCTTGTCCTTCTTGCGAGCGGCCTTGGCCGGCTTGGCCTCCGCTTCGGGCTCGGCGGACGACCGGCCCTTGGCGGGCTTGTCCGGCTTGGCCTTGTCCGCGGCGGGGGATTCCTCGGCGGACTCGGCCCCCTTGTCGGCCTTCGGCTTGGGATTGCGGATCAGGTTGCCCTCGTTGTCGAACTCCATCTCCTCGCGCTCCTCGCCGATGGCGTGATCCGGATCGACATGGAGCGTGATGTCGCAGCGCAGGTCGCGCTCAAACTGGATGGGCACGTGGTAGTCGCCCACGCGCTTGATGGGCTGACCGAGACGGACGGCGCGGATGGGCACGTCGTACCCGGCCTCGATGAGGGCGTCGGAGATGTCGCGCTGCGACACAGAGCCGTAGAGCATGCCCTGATCGTTGCACGATCGCGTGATGCGGACCTCCAGCCCCGCCATGCGGGCATGCAGGGCCACGCGCGCCTGGCGCTGCTGAGCCAGTTCCTCCTGCACGCGCTTGCGGCGCTCCTGCAGTTCCGCGAGCCGCTTCTTGGTGGGCGCTTCGGCCAGCCCGTGCGGCAGCAGAAAGTTGCGGGCGTAGCCGCTGCGGACCTTGACGACGTCGCCCACGATGCCCAGATTCTCGACGTTTTCGATCAGGAGCAGTTCAAGTGACTTCTTGGCCATGATGGTGCTGTCCTTCTGTGGAAGTTAGGAGCGGGGTTGCCGCCCCAGCGGGAGATGGGAGAGTGAACTGATGAAACGCGAAGTGATGGAGTGGAGTGAATGCTGAGGTCGGGGTGATCTCCGGCAGTCGGTTGCCCGATGACGGATGTCCGGCGCCTTCTCCTTAGAACGGGATATCGTCCTCGGCGATGGGTTCGTGCGCGGCGCCGTAGTCGCCGGCGGCGGGAGCCGCGGCACGGGCGACAGGACGGGATGATCCACCTTCCGGTCCGCCGCCACTTGAGCCGCCACCCTTGGAGTCGACGAACTGAAACTCCTCGGCGACGACCAGCAGCCGTGAACGTTTGCCGCCTTCCTTGTCCTCCCACTGGTCCAGTCGCAGACGACCCTCAATGAAGATGGGACGCCCCTTGGCGAAGAACTTGCCGATGTTCTCCGCGGTGCGGCCCCACGCCTCGCAATCGACGAAGGTCACTTCCTCGCGGCGTTCATTGGCGTTCTTGTCGAACCAGTAGCGGTTGACCGCCAGGCCGAACTTGCACACGGTGAAGTTGTTGGGCGTGACGCGCACCTCGGGATCGCGCGTGAGGTTGCCCATGAGGAAGACCTTGTTGAAGTTGCCGGCCATACGTCACCTCCGGTGGGGATGGAGCCGTCAGCATACCTGAAACGGGGCGCGAGCGGGATCAGGCCTCGGCGGACTCCTCCACCTGGGCGACGGCCGTCACCGTGGCGCCCTCCGCGGCGGCCTTGGCCGCTTCCTTGGCCCGCAGCTTGATCTCGTCAGCCAGCTTCTCGCGGCCGTCGGCCAGCTTGATCTGCTCGGGCGTCACGTGGTCCGCGCGAATGACCAGCGATCGGAGCATGCGCTCCGACAGGTTGCAGTCGCGTTCCAGCCCGGCCAGCTTGTGGCGGGGGGCCTTGAAGTAGGCCAGCAGATACAGCCCGCGCTTGTTGCCACGGATGTCGTAGGCCAGTCGACGCTCGTCCCACTTGGTGAGCGCGAGCACCTCGGCGTCGGCCCGGCGGAGAATCTCCTTCACGTGATCCACCGTGGCGCCCAGGTCGGCCGCGGCCGCCTGCGGGAAGAGGAAAAGCCCCTCGTACGTGTCGATGCGTGTTGCTTCTGTGGTCATGTCAGTTCCGTTCTAAGCGGTGTTCCTGCGGTTGTAACGATTCATGGCTTCCTGAATGCCGAAACGCGCCCAGCACACCACGGCGTCGGTCGCGGCGTCCAGCGCGGGCTCCAGTCGCTCGCGCTGATCGGGGCGGAAGCGCCCCAGCACGTAGTCCTTCTGCGGGATCTGGCCCGGACCGTCGATCCCGATGCGCAGCCGAGGGTAGACGGACGTACCCAGCAGGCGCTCCACGTCGGAGAGCCCGTTGTGTCCGCCCGCCGAACCCTCCGGCCTGAGCCGGATGACCCCGCACTCCAGCGCCACATCGTCCACCACCACCAGCAGATCGACGGTGTGGTCGATCTTGTGGAAGCGCACGGCCTCGGCCACGGCCAGACCCGAGCGATTCATGTAGGTGGTGGGCTTGAGGAGCAGAACGCGCTGACCCCCCAGTTCCGCCTCCTTGCACGCCCCGTGAAAGCGTGAGCGCGCGGTCGCCTCTGGCGCGAAGCGTCGCGCCAGTCGATCGAGCACCTCGAACCCGACGTTGTGCCGGGTTCCGTCGTACTCGGGTCCGGGATTGCCCAGTCCGACGACCAGTTTCATGACGCTGAATCACTCCTCGGCGGCGGGTTCGGCCTTCTTCTCGGTGATGACCTCCGGCTCGGCGGCGCCGGCGACCTCGGCCTGCTCGCCCACCGCCTCCTCCTCGGCCACGAAGGTGATGTGGACGACGAAGGACTCGGGACTTTCCGCCGCCCGCACGCCGGGCGGCAGCACCAGGTCGGCCACCGTGAGCGTCTCGCCGACCATCTTGCTCAGGTCGACCTTGATCTCGGAGGGAATCTCACCGGCCTTGCAGATGACTTCGAGTTCGGTCATGTGGGTGTTGAGCACCGCGCCGGGCTTCTTGGCCTCTTCCGGCTGGCCCACGAAGTGCAGGTGGACGGCCACTTCGACCTCTTCCTCCAGGTCCACCCGGGTGAAGTCCAGATGCACGACGTTGTCGCCCAAGTAGCCGAACTGCACGTCCTTCACCAGGCAGGTTTCGGTGGGGCCTCCCTCGATCTTGACGTTGAGCAGGTGCGCGCCGCGCCGCAGATGGATGAGCGTCTCCTTCTCGTCCACGCTGACGGAGATGGGATCCTGCTGGTGGCCGTAGATCACGGCGGGCAGGCGGCCGGCGGAGCGCAGCCGTCTTGCGTAGCGCGTACCGAGCCGGTCGCGCGTGTGGGCGGTGATGGTGGGTGTCTCGTGTGCCATGATGGGCTCCTCGTCCGGAATACGGTGATTCGAGTGCGTCTGGGTTCTATCGCTTGGTGGCGCCGATCTCGCGGAACAGCGCGGAAATGGACATGTCGTGGTGAATGCGGTGGACCGCCTGCCCCAGCAGGTGCGCCACCGAGAGAATCTGAAGCTTGTGCTGGATCGGCTTGAGCCGCTCGCCGTTGGGAATCGTGTCGGTCACGATGACCTGGCTGATGGGAGACTCGTTGAGCCGCTCCAGCGCCAGACCGACCATGACGGCGTGGGTGGCGGCGGCGATCACGTCCGTGGCGCCCTGCTCCATCACCAGGCGAGCCGCCTCGCACACCGTGCCGGCGGTGGAGATCAGGTCGTCGAACATGAGCACGGTGCGCCCCCGCACATCGCCGATCAGCGTGCTGCTGGCGACGCGGTCGCCCGAGACGCGGCGCTTGTCGATGATGGCCAGGTCGGCGTCAAGCATGGTGGCGAAGCCCTTGGCCACCTTCACATTGCCCACGTCCGGGCTGACCAGCACCAGGTCGCCGTAGTCGGGCCGGTGATCGACGAAGTACTGGAAGAACACCGGCGCCGCGGCCAGATGATCGACGGGAATGTCGAAGAACCCCTGGATCTGCGCCGCGTGCAGGTCCATGCACAGCACGCGATCCGCCCCAGCGGCGGTGATGAGGTTCGCCACCAGCTTGGCGGTGATGGGCACGCGGCCCTCGTCCTTGCGGTCCTGCCGCGCGTACCCGTAATAGGGAATCACCGCGGTGATGCGCTTGGCGCTGGCCCGCCGCAGGCAGTCGATGAAGATGAGCAGCTCCATCAGGTTGGCGTTGACGGGGTCGCTGGTGGATTGCACCACGAAGCAATCCCGGCCGCGCACGTCCTCATCCACCTTCACGATCACTTCGCCGTCCGGGAAGGTCTCCACGCTGGCCTTGCCCAGGGGCAGTTCGAGGTGATCGCACATGGCCTGCGCCAGGGCGCGCCCCGCGCGACCGGCGAAGATCTTCAGCACATCGCGGTCGGCGGCGCTCATCGCGGCACCTCCAGACGCTGCTGCAGAATCCGCTCCACTTCCTGTCGCTGCGGCTCGGTGTTGATGGACAGCACGTCCTCTGGCGGCACCGCGTCGATCACTTCCACACGGCGCCCTTCGCGCTTGAGAAGCGCCGGCACGTCCGTCAGGTAATACTCACCCGACACGGCGTCGCGCGATACGCGAGGGAGAGCGTCGAAGAGTCGGCGGGCGTCGAAGCAGTAGTAACTGGGGTTGACCTCGCGGATGGCTCGCTGCTCGGGCGTGGCGTTCTTGTGCTCCACGATCTGCTCGAAGCGTCCCGCCGGGTCGCGCACGATCCGCCCGTAGCCCGTGGGGTCGGGGATGACGGAGGTGGCCAGCGTGGCCGCCGCGCCGGTGGAGCGATGTCGCTCCAGCAGGGTGCGAAGCGTCTCCGGGCGGATCAGCGGTCCGTCGCCGGCCAGCACGAACACGTCGCCATCGAAGCCCGCCAGCACGGAGCGGGCGCTCTCCACGGCGTGGGCGGTGCCGAGTTGTTCGGATTGAACCGCGAACACGATGTCGTCATCGCCCTGGACCAGCGAGCGGATGACCTCCTGCCGATACCCGACGATGAGCACGATCGGATCGGCGCCAACCTCCCTCACCGCGTCCACCACCCACGCCACCATCGGCCGGTCGGCCACCAGGTGCGCCACCTTGGGCAGGTCGCCCGGCATGCGCGTACCCTTGCCGGCGGCGAGGATGACCCCCGCGACCCGGCGGCTGCTCGTCTGTCGGGATGATGGTTGAGTGTGCTGCACGCCTTGTCCGCCGCCAGCCGTGGAACTGACCCGCCTGGATTCGAACCAGGACAACCAGAACCAAAATCTGGGGTGCTACCGTTACACCACGGGCCAATCGGCGGAGATCGCTTCACGACCGCCGGCCCACGCACCGAACTCCAGCCCCGCCAAGCGGGGAAACCGAACGCTGTCGCGGTTCGGCGTTCGGCACCGGCCGAAGGCAGAATCCGCGGCTGACCCTCAAGGCGGGAGCATCCCAGCCGCAACCGGACGCCCCATGCGGCCCCTCTCGTCGAAACCCCTTGCGGTGCAGTGGCACAGGCGCCTGGCCTGTGTTCCTGTCCGGCGGCTTCTCAGATCATGACCGACGGCCCCTGATGAGGGAGTGCCGATTGTAGGGCTCCCACAGGGGGGGTCAATCGGGCTTCCAGGTCGTCGCCATCAAGTCACCGCTCCAGACCGATGGAACCTTCCATCGGACCGGCCTGTTCCCCTATGCTGTGCCTGTCTCAAGTCAGGATGCCCCACGTTCCACCGGAGATGCCCCCATGAACCGCCGCAATTTTCTGTCAACCGCCGCCGCCGTCGGTTCCGCCACCGTGGTGACGGGCGTGGGTTCTTCCCCCTCGGTCGCTCAGTCCGCAGTTCAACGTGGTGGTCCGTTCAAACTCAAGTACGCGCCGCACTTCGGCATGTTCCGCAACCACGCTGGAGACGACCTGGTGGATCAGCTCAAGTTCGCGGCGGACGAGGGCTTCTCCGCCTGGGAGGACAACGGCATGGCGGGCCGATCCGTGGAGGAGCAGGAGCGGCTGGCCAAGGCCATGACAGACCTGGGGATCATGATGGGCGTGTTCGTGGTCAACATGGGGACCGCATGGGGGCAGACGCTCGCCAGCGGCAAGCAGGATGCCCGCGAGAAGTTCGTCGAGGAGTGCCGCAAGGCGGTGGAGGTGGCCCAGCGAGTCAACGCAACCTGGATGACGGTGGTGCCGGGCACGACCGTGCCCCGGCTGGAGATGGACTATCAGACCGCCAACGTGGTCGAGTGCCTGCGGCGCGGGGCGGAAATCTTCGAGCCGCACGGGCTGGTGATGGTGCTCGAGCCGCTCAACCCGTGGCGCGATCATCCCGGCATGTTCCTGACGGGGGTTCCCCAGGCCTTCAACATCTGCCGCGCCGTCAACAGCCCCGCCTGCAAGATTCTTGACGATCTGTATCACCAGCAGATCACCGAGGGAAACCTGATTCCCAATATCGACCTGGCGTGGAGCGAAATCGCCTACTTCCAGATGGGTGACAACCCCGGCCGTGCCGAGCCGACCACGGGTGAGATCAACTACCGAAACATCTTCCGCCACATTCACCGCAAGGGATTCACCGGCGTGATGGGCATGGAGCACGGCAACAGCCGGGGCGGCAAGGAAGGCGAAAGGGCGGTGATCGACGCCTACCGCGCGTGCGACGACTTCTGAGCCGTCGGCGCCGAGTTCTCCGGTCCGGGCAGTCCGAAGTGGGCGCGCTGGCGATCGACGAAGTCCACCACCTGCGCGGTGGTTTCGCGGATGCCGGCCATGGCGCGCTTCGGTTCACGCACAAACAGCACGCCGCCGACGATCGCCAGCACAATGAGCCCGCCGAGCACAATGGGGCGGTGCTTCTTGGAACTGAGGGCTCGGTATTTCTGGCTCAGCCGGTCGAGGAAGTAGGCGCCGCCGTAGCCCGTCAGCAGGAGCAACCCCGCCAACAGGAAGGCCGCGAGTGAAAGACTGGCGGTGGACGCCTCGCGTGAGAGAGCCGTGTAGATGAGCGCTGCGCCCATCAGGAGCACGGCGAGGAAGCCGAACAGATCGCGCGTGCGCAGGAATCGCCTGGGTTCGCGGGATTCGGGCATGACAATGCTCCGCAGTGCCTCCGGGAGAAGTGTCCAATCCGTCACGGGCCGGTGTGTCAGTTCGGGTCGCGGGTTGACGGAACATGGATGACTTGGATGACCCCGGCAAGCGTTGACATCTGGGAGGCGCGTTCGGGGGTTGACGCCGCACGGGTTCGCCTACACTCTGCCCATGCTCGACGCGGTCAATGAACTGGAACGTGAGGGGCTTGCCGCTCTTGAGTCAGCGGGCGATGCGGAGGCGCTCGAGGCCTGGCGCATTCGGTTCCTGGGCACGAACGGCCGACTCAAGGCCCTGATGCCCATGCTCAAGGACGTGCCCAGGGACGAGAAGCCGCTCGTGGGCAAACGGCTCAACGAGGTCAAGGCCGCGCTGGAAGGAGCGTTCGAGCAGCGGCGTCAGGCGGTCGGACGCCCCGCGATGAGCGGACCCGCCATTGACGTCACCGAGCCGGGGCTGGAGCAGGGGCTGGGGCGACGGCACATTCTCAGTCGAACGATCGACGAGATCACCGACGTCTTTGCGCGCATGGGCTTCGCAATCGCCGAAGGCCCTGAGGTCGAGGATGAGTGGCACAACTTCACGGCGCTGAACATTCCCGAGAACCACCCGGCGAGGGAGTCGACGGACAACTTCTACATGGGAGGCGGGCGGCTTCTGCGCACGCAGACGTCCACGGTGCAGATACGCGCCATGGAGAAGTCACCGCCGCCCATCAAGGTCATCGCCTGCGGACGCGTCTACCGACCGGACACGCATGACGCCACGCACTTCAGCATGTTCCACCAGGTGGAGGGGTTGTACGTTGATCGGGGCGTGTCGATGGTGGACCTGAAGACGACGCTGTTTCAGTTCGCGCGTTCATACTTCGGCCCGGAGGCGGAAGTGCGCATGCGGCCCTCGTTCTTCCCCTTCACCGAGCCGTCCGCGGAAGTGGACATGAAGATGCAGGTGAAGGGGCAATGGCAGTGGGTGGAGCTGGGGGGGTGCGGCATGGTTGATCCCAACGTCTTCCGCGCCGTCGGATATGACCCGGAGCAGTGGACCGGCTTCGCCTTCGGGCTGGGCATCGAGCGCATCGCCATGCGGCGCTATGGCATTCCCGACATCCGCTGGCTGTTCGAGAACGACGCCAGGTTTCTGCGTCAGTTCTGACGGGATGGACCGTGAGAGGACTCGAATGTCCCGCCGGAATGCCGACGGGACAAGACAACAAGGTCCGTTTCCCCTACAAGTCATGAGATTGCGTGGTCGGTTCCACCGCATCAACCTGACAAGGAGAATCCATGAGCACCATGTCGCCACCAATGGATCCCGGCGCGATCGCCGACGATCTGGGGCAGCAGTCCGCCTGGCCGAAAGTGATCGGCATCATCGCCATCGTGCTGGGAATCTGCGGGCTGGGTTGCACGTGCGTTCAGGCGGGTTCGCAGTTCATGATGGAGCGGTTCCTCGCGATGGCTCAGCAGGGCAACATGCCCCGTGAGGAGTTGGACAAGCTCGAGCTGCAGACGGAGCTTCTGCGCGACTTCATGGCGCTCACCCTGGCGCTGGCGATCGTGGGGCTGGCATTGGCGGGATGGCTTCTGATCAACGGGATCGGGTTGACGATGCGGAAGGGGTGGACGGGACGATCCTGCATGCTGTGGTCGATCGCCAAGGCGCTGTTCGTGTGCGGCTCCGTGGGCGTGGCCCTTTACATGGGCGGTGTGACCACGAAGCGCATGGATGAAGCCGGCATCGTCCTGACGCCGTTCGAGCAGACCATGCAGACCCTCAACCCGCTGATCTTCGGCGTGTGGGGGCTGGTTCTGCCGGTGTTTCTGATGATCTGGTTCAGCCGCGCCAGGATTCGAAGGGAAGTGGCGTCCTGGAGCGACTTCGATCGCCAGGTGATCTGAGTACTCGTCACCCTACTTCGCGTCGCTGGAACAGGATGACCGCGACCGAGAGAATGGCCACGATCACCAGCGCCGCGTAGTTGAGCACCCGCACCACGTACGTGGTGGGGATGACGTGGTCCTGCGTCACCGCGTCGGACAGCCAGAGCACCTGGAAGTTGGGCATGACGGCGTACCCGAATCGCCCCAGCAGGTAGCGGAACTTCTCTCCGAAGGTTCGCAGATGACTCCAGACGAAGGCGAAGTCGGGCGTCCGCAGCCCCAGCTCCGCGGGGGAGCGGGCGCCGGAGAGAAGGTCCGCCCGCTGGTTGGCGGTCAGTTCACGGTACGTCTGATCGTTGACGACGATGATTTCGCGCTGGCCGCCCGTCTCGATGCCGTCCACGCGCACGATCTTGAGGTTCACGTTCAGGCGCACCGCTTCGTCCTCGGCCACGGCGCGGTTCATCGCAACCGCCTGCTCCCGGAGGAAGAGGCGGCTGCCGAACAGATGGTCCGACATCATTCCCCCGACGAACAGAAAGAGCGTGACGACCACAGTCATCACCTGGTTGGCGCGGGTGGAGACGGTGATGGCCACCGCGGTGAGCACCATGTTGGCGGTCACCAGCACAATGATGCCCTTCCACAGGTTGGCGTTGAACTCTCGCGGCAGGTTGGCGACGAACGTGAAGTCGTGCTTGAACAGCAGCGACAGCAGGTAGGCCAGGCCGGCCAGGGGAGTGGCGGTCAGCACCATGGTGCTGGCGAACACCTTGCCGTAGAAGTAGTTGCACCACACGCTCACCGAGATGGCGATCAAGGCCGCGACCAGTCCGAAGACGATGACCGGGTAGTGGTACGGGTCGCGCGTGGTCTGCAGAACCCCGTGCCGCTCCACCAGCATGAAGACGAAGGCCATGTACGCCGAGGCGACCAGAATGGCCAGGGCCACGCCCAGGTACTTGCCGATGACGAACAGGGGGCGTCCCACCGGCTTGGAGACCACCGTCAGCACCGTGCGGTTCTCGATCTCACGCGTCAGCACGTTGGAGGCGATGAAGGCCGCCAGCAGGGCCCCGAAGGCGAACACCGTCGCCAGCCCGATGTCGATGAGCATCTTCTGGTCATCCGCCATGGTGAAGGTCGATGTGACGTTGGCGATGATGAGCAGCAGAGTGGCGGCGATCAGCAGCACCAGCACGATCGGCTGGCGGATGCTCTCGAAGAACGTGTTGCGGACGATGGCGAGCGTCTGTTCAAGCATGACGGGTTCCGCCGGACCGGTTCGGGCGGGAAGACATGAGCGGCTGGACGGTTGCCATGAAAGCCCCCGCCGAGCGGGAATGCAAGCCGGGAGGTGGCCAATCCATCCGTCCGCGAAAAAAAGGACGCCGCCGTGAACCTGGGACGCGCTGATACGTAGTGCGATGGTCGGAAGTTCGCACCTCGGCCGCGCCGGAGGTGTTTTTCCGTTTCCCGGCCTGGTCCGGGAACCATGTCTTCTCCGGCCGCCCACGCTTGACCGGGGGCGTCCGATGGTGCTTTGCTGTCGCCTTGCGTTTCCGGATTCGGCGTCGATGGGCCGGGTCCGGCCCACGGGGCGCGACGGATCAGCCCCGTTTCCTGGATACCCGCCTGTCAGAGGTTGTTCATGCGGATCGACCACATCGCCTATCAGCGCGCCACGCGGGTCGCCGTCTTCGGATTGACCCTTCAGGCCGCCATCGGGCTTCTGCTGCTGGTGTTCGGCATCGTCGCCGGGGACACGACGATCCTCTTCGCCTCCGGGTACGCGCTGGTGGGCGTTCCGGTCTGGCTGTGCCTGGTAATTCTGTTCCACCAGCACCGGCTGGAGCGGCTGGAGGCGCTGGAGAGCGATGAACTGCAGGCCCAGCGCCTGGCGGGCCATGGGTCGGCCTTCGAGACGGAGGTCACCGAGTTCCGCGTCGCCTCCAGGCGGCTTGAACAGATGTACAAGTGGATGTCGCCCATCTTCAGCTGGGCGATCATTGTGGCCCTGACGGTCGTCGCGGGTCGCTGGCTGTGGCTGATGAGCATCCACCAGTCGCCCGGCTACGAGGGGAACTTCGACTTCACCATCGCAGACGCCAGGTTCCGCGGCTGGACGCTGGCCATCTGCCTGGGCGTGGCGGCGGTTTCGTTCATCTTCTCCCGTTTCGTGGCGGGCATGGCGCGCCAGCCGGCGTGGCAGAACCTGCGCGGCGGGGCGGGCTACATGGTCGGCAACGCCGTGGTCATGCTGGCGACGGCGGCGGGCTTCATCTTCACCTACTTCGAGAACACCGTCGTTCTGAGCTGGATTGCGCGGGGCGTGCTGTACTTCATGCTCGTCTTCGCCGCCGAGACGATTCTCAACTTCCTGCTGAACCTCTATCGCCCGCGCCGCGTGGGCGAAGTGCCTCGCCCCGCCTTCGACAGTCGGCTGCTGAGTCTGCTTTCCGCGCCGGACTCGATCGTCCGATCCATCAATGAGGCGATCAACTACCAGTTCGGCTTCGACATCACCAGTTCGTGGGGATACCAGCTGCTGCTGCGCGTCGCATGGAAACTGGTGGCGCTGGCCGTGCTGGTGCTGGTGGTGCTCAACTCGCTGGTCATCGTCGAGCCGCACCAGCAGGCGGTGCGCACGCGCGGGGGTGAGATCGTGGGCGATGAATCGTACGGTCCGGGCCTGATGGTGAAGTGGCCCTGGCCCTTCGAGTCGGCGGAGGTGTACGACGTCACGCGCATCCGGGCGCTGCAACTGACGCCTCCGCTGCGCGAGCCGGCGGCGTTTCGCGTCGAGCCGGTGCTGTGGACCACGCAGATCGACCCCAACCTGGGCATCGAGCCGTTTATCGTGTCCACGTCGTCGCATCGGTCCGAGCGTCCGGCCGCCTCCGGCGCCGCCCAGACGCCGGTCGAGCCGCCGACCGCCATCGAGACCGCAGAGCCGGACGAGCCCACGCAGGCCGAAGAGGCCGCCGAGCAGGTGGTGCGCGAGGGTTTCGCCCTCATCGAGGCGGACTTTGTGCTGCACTATCGCATCCGGCCCGATGGAGGATTGCTCAAGTTCCTCAACTTCTCCAGCGAGGCGGTGGCGCGGCGGCAGCCGCTGCAGATGCGTGAGCGCGCGCTGAAGGCCATCGCCCTGCGCGAAATCACGCAGTACCTGGCCCAGCAGGATCTCGATCGCATCGTTTCCGAGGATCGGGCGAGGATGAGCGAGGAACTGCGACGGCGCGTTCAGGCCGCCTTTGACCGGCCCGACGTGGACGCCGGCGTGGAGGTGGTGGCGGTGCTCAACCCGTGGATTCGCCCGGCGGGCGACGCCGCCAAGACCTTCGAGGTGCTCAGCTACAACCTGGTGGGCAGCGAGAAGAAGCGTGCCGAGGCCAGCCGTCAGGCGGCGTCGATCTACACCACGCGCGTGGGCGGGGAGGACAACCTGCGCCGCCTCGAGGCGATGATCGCCGAGATCGAGGGCATGCGCCAGTTGAACGCCCCGGCCGAGCAGGTCGCCGCCCGCGAGGCCGCACTGGCCGACGCCATGATCGCCTCGGGCGGCGAGGTGTCGCGCGTGGTGCTGCAGGCCCGCAGCGACCTGTGGGTGAAGGCCCTGCTGGACGACGCGCGCGTGCAGCGCTTCCGGGGCCGCCTGGCGCCGTACAGCGCCAACCCCAGAATCTACCGGGAATTTCTCACCATGGACACGCTCAAGTACGTGCTCCAGAGTCCGCGCAAGTACATCCTCGGCATCGACCCGTCGAAGTTCAACATCGACGTATCGATCCTGCAGGAGGATGCGGCGATGAGTTTCCTCGAGTCGATCAGTCAGGACAGGAAGGACGCGGCCAAGCAATGAAACGCAACACACTCACGGCACTTGGCATCGGGGCGGGACTGCTCGTGGCGCTGCTGGGGTACAGCATGACGTACTCCGTGCGCTTCAGCGACGTGGCCATCGTCACCACGTTCGGCAAGGCCAGCCGCGTGCAGGTCGATCCCGGGCTGCACGTGAAACTGCCGTACCCGGTGCAGTCGGTCAAGATGCTCGATCGGCGGCTTCAAATGGTGGAGTCGCGTTTGGAGACGCAGGCCACCAGGGACGGGCTGCAGGTGGTGGTGCAGGCCTTCGCCATGTGGCGCGTGGCGAACGACGCGGAAGGAGAGGGAATCCGCAACTTCCACGACAACTTCGGCTCAATGGAGGACGCCCGATCGCAGATGGAGGGACGGCTCCGCAACGCCATGGCCGCCGTCAGCGAGTTCAACTTCAGCGACCTGATCGGGCGCAACACGCGGCTGGCGGAGGCCGAGAAGCGCATTCACGAGCGGCTGATGGCGGAGAAGCAGGGCGGGCGGGGGCTGCGTGAACTGGGCATCGACGTGCAGCAGGTCGGGCTGAGCCAGATCATCCTGCCCGTGGAGACCACCAAGAGCGTGGTGGAGCGCATGCAGCAGGAGCGTGAATTGCGGGCGCAGATCGAGCGCGACAAGGGCGACTCGGCCGCCGCCGCCATCACCAGCGACGCCAACGCCAAGTCGGCCAAGATTCTTGCCTACGCCAACCGTCTGGCCTTCGAGCTGCGGGCCAAGGGCGACGCCCTGGCCGGTGACTCCGTGCGGACGATGAGCGAGGATCCGGAGTTCGCGGTGTTCCTGATCTGGCTTGACGCGCTCACTGAGATCACCTCGGGACACACCACGATCTTCCTGCCCACGACCATCGCGCCGCTGCACCTGCTCAATCAGCCGCGCGGCGCCGGCGTGCCCCTGCCGGAGGACGACGTGCTGCGCAACCTGCCGGCGCGGCCGCGATCGGCGACGCTGCAGCCGGAGGATCGCGAGGAACGTGATGTGGCGTCTGATCGTACCGGAACGGGCGGGCAGGAATCCGCGAATCGAGGTGGTTGAACATGGCGGATGAACTGAACAACACGCCGGATCAACAGCCGGGTTCAGAGCCGGGCGCGGTGCCCATCGAGGGCGACGAGGCGCCGAGCACGCCTTCCCATCCGCGTCGGGCCGCGTCGGCGGAGTTCATTGTCCGGTCGGAGGCCGGCTCCGCGTCCATCCTGCGCGAGGCGATGGACCCGGCGAATCAGTCGCTGGCCGACGCGCTGCGGCTGAGCTACCGGGTGCTGCAGCTGGTCATCGCCATTCTCGTGGTGCTGTTCTTCGTCTCCGGGTTCCGCAGCATCGAGGATTCGCAGACCGGCGTGCTCACGGTGTTCGGCGAGATCGCCGGCGAGGATGATGGACTGACTCCCGGCTTGAAGGTCACCTGGCCCTACCCCATCGCCGAGTTCGTGGTGCTGGAGCAGCGCGGGGCGGTGAGCATTCTGGAGACGTTCTGGCCCAACCGGCTGATTGGTCGTGATCGCACCTTCGAGGACGCCGCGCCCAACGTCAAGTTCTTCGACGGCATCACCCCCGGGCTGGGGCCGAACCGCGATGGTCTGATCCTGCTGGAGGACGGACTGGGGCACCTGCAACTGCAGGCCACGTACCAGATCGACGTGGCCCGTCAGTTTGTGAACACGGTGGCGCGTCCCGAGGACGCGCAGCGCATCGTGCGCAACGCGCTGCAGCGGGGCGTGGTGCATGCCGCGGCGCGGATGCGCCTGGACACCATCCTCGAGCAGGGCGAGGCGCTGGCCGCCGAGATTCAGCGCGACGCCCAGGCGCTGCTCAACGATCTGAACTGCGGCATTCGGCTGGATCGCGTGCAGGTGGTCAACGTGAAGCCCCCGCTGGCCATTCACACCATCATGGGCAACCTCGGACGAAGCCGCGCCGAGGCCCAGAACGCCATCGCCAAGGCCCGCACCGACGCCAACACCCGCCTGGCGGAAACGGCTGGGGAGAATCACCAGGAACTCCTCGATCTGATCGAGCGATACGAGTCGGTGGTGCTGGCGGCGTCGGACCGGGGTGAGGCGTCGCCCGAGGCGGATTCGCTGCTGCGGGCGATCGACACCATGCTGCAGAGTGATCGCATGGGAGGCGAGGTTTCCCAGGTCATCGCCCTGGCCAAGGCGTACGAGCAGGAAATCAGGACCAAGATCGGAGCCCATGCCCGGCGCTTCACCGCCCTGTATCCGCAGTACAAGGCCAATCCCGAGTTCGTCCTCCGCAAGGAGTGGCTGGACGCCTATCGCAAGGCCCTGGGCAAACGGGAAATTGAGATCTTCCGCATGCCGCAGCAGGTGCTGGCGGTCAACGTGAACTTCAAGAGCGACGCGGAGATCAGCCAGCTGCGCCGTAAGGCCGACCAGCAGCGGCGCGAGGCGGAGGCCGCCGCCGCCACGGGCCTGCGCGGCACGTATGACCCGCGCCTCTTCGAGCGCGAGATCAACCGACGCCTGAATCTCACGGATGAGGGCGTGGCCGGACGGAACCCGCCACGTCAGGGCAACTGAACGCAACCGCACGCACGGCAGGTGACACATGGTCAGCCCGAACACAGACTCTCTCGTTGTCCACGCGGTGGGCCTGACCAAGGTCTTCCGGGATTTCTGGTTCCGCACCAAGGCCAAGGCGGTTGACAACATCGACTTCGACATCCGCCCGCGCGAGATATTCGGCCTGCTCGGCCCCAACGGTTCGGGCAAGTCCACCACCATCAAGATGATCCTGGGGTTGCTGCACGTGACGCGCGGGCACCTGTCGGTGTTCGGCAAGCAGCCCACCGAGGTGTCGATCAAGCGCCGCATCGGCTTCCTGCCCGAGGAATCGTATCTCTACCGGTTCCTCACCTCGCGCGAGACGCTGGACTACTACGGCAAGCTGTTCGGGCTGGACAGGCGTACGCGGCTGAAGCGCATCGATCAGCTGCTGGACATGGTGGGTCTGTCGCAGGTGGCCCACAGGCCGGTGGGTGAGTTCTCCAAGGGCATGCAGCGGCGCGTGGGCATCGCTCAGGCGCTGATCAATGACCCGGACTTTCTTATCCTCGATGAACCGACCTCCGGCCTCGACCCCATCGGCACCCGTCAGGTCAAGGATCTGATTCTCGACCTCGGACGCAGGGGCAAGACAATTCTTCTCAGTTCGCACCTGCTGGCGGATGTGGAGGACGTGTGCGATCGCGTGGTCATGCTCTATGGCGGCAAGATTCGCGCCGCGGGCACCACCACCGAACTGCTGGCCGACACGTCCAGCACGGTGATTCGAACGCCACGGCTCAAGCCGCAGACGATCGCGCGCATCGAGCAGGTGCTGCGCGAGGAGGAGGGTGCGGCCATCGAAAGCGTCGAGGCGCCGCGCCAACGGCTCGAGCAACTGTTCATGGACATCGTCGAGCGGGCGCGGCAGGAGCAGGTGGAGACCTCCGGCGCCCGCATGGGCTCGGGCACGGCGGAGTTTCTGCGAACGGAGGATACCCACGCTTCCGCGTCCCAGGAAGACCTGATCTCGACGCTGGTGCAGGGCCGCGACGAGCCCCGACGCGCCAAGATCGTGGAGGCGACCGATCGCGAGGCCGAGCGTCGTCAGGCCGCCGCACGCGAGAGCGAGGAAGTGCTCTCGCAGCTGCTTCGCGCCAGCCAGGCCCCCGAGCAGCCCCGCGCCGTGGAAGTGTCGCGCGTGCCGGACAAGCCGGCGGACGTGGATCAGTCGGTCATCCAGTCGCTTCTGGATGATGACAAGAGTGGAAAGGGCGGTTCATCGTGAACATGCTCGTCCATGTCTATCGCCGGCTGGCGATGATGCAGCAGTCGAGGCGTTTCAAGTGGATCGCCTCGATCATCGCGGCACTGCTGGCGCTGGCGTACTTTGTGCCCGTCGTCACCACGGCCCATGATCTGGCGTCGCAGCGACAGGCCCTGGTGCAGGCGTTCATGACGCCCCAACTCGGTCAGACCATGGCCGACGAACTGGCCAACAAGGGAACCACGGAACTCAACGGTCGCGTGTATGGCAGCCAGGCCATGCGTGGCGAGATCCGCTCGCGACTGGAGCAGTCCCGCTCCGAGTCGGACCTGCGGATGCTGGCGTCGTTCCTGGTGGACGGCCAGAAGCCGTGGTGGATGCCTCTGGCCTTCGTGGAGACGCCCGGACGGGCGTGGGGCGCGATGGTCGTGGCCATGGCGTGGCTGGCCCTGGTGGTATGGATGGAGGCGGCTCTTGCCGCGCTGTTCGTGCTGCTCGGCGCGGGGGGGCTGACCTGGCTGCTGCTGGCGATCAACCGGCCGCAATCGGCGCTGGCGGTGGCGGGCATCGGCCTGCTCTCGTTCACGTTCATCATGCTCATCCGCCTCGCCCTGGTGTCGCTGCGCGCTCCCAATCAGATATGCTCCATCGCACACACGGTGGTGAAGGAGTCGGTGCGGCTGCGGGTGTCGGTGTTCTTCATCGTGGTGCTGCTGCTGCTGTTGCCGCTCATTCCCGCGATGGTGTCGTCGGAGAACGCCCTGCGTTACCGCATCCAGTCGTTCATCAGCAACAGCATGGGGGCCACGTTCTACCTGGCGGCGCTGATGACGATTTTTCTCTCCTGCGCCACCGTGTCGCACGAGATCCGCGACCGTCAGATCTGGCAGCTGATGACCAAGCCGGTGACCCGCGCCCGCTACCTGCTGGGCAAATGGCTGGGCATCGTGACCGTCAACCTGGTGCTGCTGCTGGTGGCGGGCGTGTCCATCTTCACCTTCGTGCAGTTCCTGCGCGACCTGCCCGCGCAGAACGAGCTGGACCGCCGCGCCGTGGAAACCGAGGTGCTGGCGGCGCGAGTCGCTGTGTATCCCGCCTACAAGCCCCTGGATCGCGACGCACTGTGGGAGGAGGTTGATCGCCGCATCGCCAACGACTTTACGGTGATGCAGGAGATTCAGCAGGGTCTGCGCAACGAGCAGACGGAGCGGCGTGAACTGGCCAGGAAGCTCCAGCAGGAGCACTACCAGCGGCAGCGCATCATTCCCGCCGGGATGATGCAGGAGTATCGGTTCGAGGGACTCGGAGAGGCCCAGCGCCGCGGATTGACGCTCAAGCTCCGCTATCGCATTCACTATCACGAGGACAGCACGCACGAGAGGCATCCCATCACCTTCATCGTCAAGAAGAACGGCCGCTGGACCGGCGGACCCATCCAGCGCGAGTACGTGCCGACGATGAGCGACTTCCTGACCATGTATCCCACGGCGATCAGCGACCACGCGGAGGACGCCGGCACCCTGACGCTGGGCGTGGTCAACGGCTTCATCGACCCTGAGACTGGGGACGTGGTGCCCGGCCCGAACACGCCTTACTCACTGAATTTCGACCCGGAGGATCTGGAGGTGCTGTTCATCGCGGGCACCTTCGAGGGCAACTACTTCCGCGCCATGCTGGTGATGTGGGTGAAGCTGGCCTTCCTGGCCATGCTGGGCATCGCCTGCGCCACCACGTTGAGTTTCCCCGTGGCGTGCATGACGTCGCTGACGATCTTTCTCGCCGCCACGATCGGGCCGTTCCTGGCCGACTCCCTGCAGGAGTTCCATATCCCCAGCGCGTGGCGCATCGACCGGGTGGTCATCAAGGCCATCGCCACGGTGATGGTCTATCTGTTCGAACCGTTCGGGCAGTTCGATCCGACGGGGCAGCTGGTGGAAGGGCGGCTCATCGCGTGGCGGGGGGTGATCCGGGCGTTCGGTCAGCTCGGCATTCTGTGGAACGGTCTGGCGCTGGTGCTGGGCTACCTGGCGTTCCGTGACCGCGAACTGGCCACCTACAGCGGTCAGGGCTGAGCACCGGAGGATTGGCGATGGTCCACAATCGAATCATCCAGGCCTCGGCGCTGCTGGTCATGGTCCTGGCGCTCACGGGCGCGGGGATGATGCTGCCGGGCATCAACGAGCAGTCGGAGCGGCACGTGCTCCGGTACACCGACGTGGCGATCGAAAACGCCCCGCCGGAGGTCGTGCTGGGCAACGCCATCGGCGCGCTGAAGGGGATCATCGTCGACATTCTGTGGATTCGTGCGCAGCGCATGAAGGATCGCGGCCTCTTCTACGAGGCCAATACGCTGGCCGAACTCATCACCACCATGCAGCCCCGTTTCGCCCAGGTGTGGGCGATGCAGGGGCACAACATGGCGTACAACATCTCGGTGGCCACGCATACCCAGCAGGAGCGCTGGGAATGGGTGCGCAAGGGCATCGACCTCATCCGGCTCAAGGGAATCCCGAACAACCCCAACAACGTCGAGCTGTACCGGGAAGTCGCCTACTACTTCATGCACAAGATGGAGGGCGTGTCGGACGACGCCCACCTGTACTACAAGAAGGAGCATTGCCGCGAGTGGCATCGCCTGCTGGGCGCGCCGCCCTGGGATCACGCCGAGCGCACCGCGTGGATCAAGAAGGTCGCCGACGCGCCGGAGACCCTGGAGGACGCGATCCGCCGCACGCCCGCCGTCGCTGAACTGGTCAGTACGCTGCGGGCCAACCTGGCGCCCTACGACCAGATCTTCCGCTTCGGACTCGATCGAGAACTGCTCTTCGCGTACGCGGACTGGTCAACCCTCAAGACCTCGTGGTACGCACGAACGCTGCAGGCGGAGCGGCTGACCCGCGAAGTCGCCTCGCAGGGACGGATGGAGGGGCGATTCTTCGTCGCCTTCGACGAAATCGCGGCTGATCCCAGGTTCGCCGAGGCGTGGGACACGCTGATCGCCCATCTGCGCAAGAAGGTGCTGCGTGAGTCCTACAACATGGACGCCCAGTACATGTACGAACTCACCCGCGACTGGGGTCCGATCGACTGGCGGCACGGCTGCGCCCACACGCTGTACTGGGCCATGCTCGGCGCGAAGAAGGCCGAAATCCGCTACATGAACGAGGATGACATCGCCAAGGTGCTCAACAACGACCGGCTGTCGGCCAACGCCATGCAGGAGCTGTCGCGCTTCAGCCAGATCACCTTCGACCCCATGTCCAACGACATGCCGGACCGGCTGCCCGACCTGCGATGGGTCATGGTGGCGGACCGCTTCTTCGAGCACCTGTACAAGAAGTACCACTGGGTCAAGGGCTGGGGGCCGGATACATTCATCGCCTTCCACGAGAACTTCCTCGGTTCGTCCATCCGCGAGCTCTATCGCATGGGTTATCGCGAGGACGCGGAGACGCTGCTGCGCCGGCTCGATTCGCTCTACGGTACGGGCGGACTGGTGCCCAACACCAAGTACGCGGTTCCGCTCGACGTCTTCGTCAAGCGCGAGACCCTCGACGAGTACGACCAGCAGCCCCACGTGGCCACCACCGACGTGCAGCTGTCGCTTTACTACGGCATCCGCATGGGCCTGGCCAAGGGTCGACCGGAGCTGTACGAGGAAGCCAAGAAGTTCGCCAACGAGGTGCTCACGTACTTCCGGGTCAACGAGTACAACAACTTCATCAACAAGTTCGGCGAGGCCCGCATCAACGGCATCATCAACTCGCTCTCGCAGGTTGAGCGGGCGGTGTACATCAGCATCATGATGAATACCACCATCCCGCTGGATGAGCGGCTGCGCATCTACAACCTGCACACGCCCGACGCCATGAAGGTGCAGATCTACGATGAGATCCAGCCCTCGCTCGTCAACCAGATCAACAACTCGCCCCTTTCGGCCCTGCCGATGAACGCCCTGCTGCCCGAGCCGCCGGGCCTGGCTCAGTATCGCGAGGCGGTGGCCCGGCAGCGGCTCATTGAACAGCAGCAGCAATCGGGCGGCGGTCCGGTCGGCCCCCAGCCGGGACGGTGAACGTCGTTGCCGCTTCGTGCGGACGGCCGAGCGTGGGCTGAGATGGATCGTTCATCCGCCGCGCACGGGGTTGCGAACGCGCCCCACGCCTTCGATCTCCACTTCCACCCGGTCTCCGTCGCGCAGGAATCGGGGTGGGGTCCGCGCCGCCCCGACGCCGGATGGCGTGCCAGTCAGGATGATCGTACCCGCCAGCAGGGTGGTGCCCCGGCTCAGTTCGGCGATCAGCCGTGCGACGGGGAAGATCATCGTCGCCGTCGAGGCCCGCTGCACCACCTCTCCGTTCAGCCGGGTCACGAGCGTGAGTCGCTGCGGGTCAGGCACTCGACCGACGGGTGCGATCGGACCGATCGGGCAGAACGTGTCGAAGCTCTTGCCGCGCACGAACTGACCGCCCGAGCCCTGCTTCTGCCACCACCTGGCGCTCACGTCATTGGAGGCCGCGTACCCCGCCACGCACGCGAGCGCTTCCGCCTCGGGAGCATCACGCACGTCTCTGGCGAGCACGACGGCCAGTTCGCCTTCGTAGTCCACCTGTGGTCCGTTCTCGAGGCAGATGGGTGGAATGACGATCGGATCGCCGTCGCCAGTCACACTGGCCGGGTTCTTCATGAAGAGCATCGGTCGCTCATCCGGCTTGCCGCCCATCTCGGCGGCGTGGTCGGCGTAGTTGCGCCCGATGCAGAGAATCGCTGGCGGATAGCTGCGGCTCATGCACAAGGGTAGGGGACGAACGCGCCAAGCCGCGACTTCATCGCGCCGTTCGGCGCGGAGGTACGGGGTCGTACCCCACGCCGCCCCATGGGTGACAGCGGAGCAGGCGCCGGCCCGTCAGCCACATGCCGCGAAGGAGTCCGTGGCTTCGCAGCGCGTCGATGGCGTAGTGCGAGCAGGTGGGCTGATATCGGCAATGGCCTCCCAGGAACGGGCCGAGCGTCGCCTGGTAGAGCCGCACGACCATCACGCCGAACCGGGCGGCGAGGGTGGGGGCGTGGTCCGTCCCGACGCCTCGGGCGGCGACGACTTCGTTCTGGCTGGTCGGTGTTTCGTCCATTGCTCGTGGATCGAGGCGACGGCCGCGGTGAGGGCTGCCCGGTAGTCGTCCAACGTCCGGATGTGATGCGGCCTCACCACGATCACCAGATCATACGACGCCGGCCATGTATGACGGTCGAGCCGGAAGCTCTCGCGCAGCAGCCGCTTGATGCGGTTTCGCAGGACCGCTCCTCCCACGCGGCGGGAAACGGTCAGCCCGAGCCGCGAGCATTCCAGTCCATTGGGTCGGCCATAGACGACGACCGGGCCCACGGCATGGCGCACCTGTCCATCGAAGACGTGCTGGAACTCCTGATCGTGCGTCAGCCGCATCGTCCGCGGGAAGCGCCGGGATGGGCGGCCATCGGTCATTCGGAGCGCCTCCATCGCGCGCGATCGCTAGTCCTCGAGCAGCGCTTCCTGGTAACGGCGCATCAGGCGGTCGCGCGTGATGAGCCCGCGAATGCGATCGAGGTTGGGGCCGTGCAGCACCGCCAGGCCATGAACATCGTGCTGGCTGAACTTGTCCAGCACCACGTCCAGCGGCTCATCGGGCGTGACGGTCGGCAGGTCGGTGCGCTGAAGCTCGCCGACCAGCAGCAGCGGAATGGCCTCGCGCTGCAGCATGGCGGTGCGCAGATCGGCGCCGACGACCATGCCCGAGTAGGCGCCGTGGTCATCGATGACCACGAAGTCGCTGGCCGCGTGTCGCTCGCTCAGGTCGAGCAGCCGCTGGGCGGAGTCGTTGGCATGCACGCACACGGCCTCGGCCAGCGGTACGTCGGAAACGGTCAGGCGGCGCAGGATCGTCAGGTCGCTCATGGCGCCCAGCCGCAGGCCCAGTTGCGTGAGTTTCCATGTGTAGACGCTGTCACGGGCGATGAGCCGCGCCACCACCACGCTGATCACCGCGGTGAGCATGAGCGGCAGGATGATCTGTTCGCTCTTGGTCACCTCGTAGACGATGAGGATGCCCGTCAGCGGGGCGTGGGTGGTGCTGGCGACCATCGCCCCCATGCCGACCAGGGCGTACATCGCGGGGCTGGCGGCCGGCAGCCAGCCGAGGTGATAGACGACGACGCCGAAGGTGCCGCCCACGCCCGCGCCCAGGAGCAGCGACGGGGCGAACATCCCGCCCGCGCCGCCCGAGCCGATGGTGAGGCAGGTGCCGATGGCCTTCAGCGCGGTGATGGTGAACAGGGTGACGATGAGCCAGCCCACCGGCTTCAGCACGGTGTTGTCCGGGTCGCGGAAGTAGGTGGCCGAGTCGAGCAGGTTCTGGATGGCGGGGTAGCCGTTGCCGAAGAAGTCCGGCATGGGCGTGGGCGGGCGGATGACCAGCAGGTACGCCAGGCCGAGCAGGCCGAGCAGGCCGCCGCCGATGGCGGGCTTGAGCCAGGTTGGAACAGGCAGGCGTCCGAACAGTCCATCCGTGAAGAACAAGGCCCGGATGAACAGGGGGGCGAACACGCCGCACACGATGCCGAGAAGGAAGAAGTTGGGGACTTCCTCAACGCCGAAGTAGTCGGCGTTGCTGAAGGTCTGGGCCGTGACGGGAAAGAGCGGCTCCATCTGCCCCAGCATGGTCTGCGTGAAGGCCGCGGAAAGGACCGACGCGACCACGATGGGGGTGATGGTGCGGAGGGAGAAATCGCGGAGCAGGATTTCAAGCACGAAGAAGATGCCCGCGATGGGCGCGTTGAAGACGGAGCTGATGCCCGCCGCCGCCCCGCAGCCCAGCAGAGTGGCGGTGTTCTGCGGGTTGGTGCGCAGCCAGCGGCCGAGGTTGGAGCCGATGGTCGAGCCGATGGTGACGATCGGCCCTTCGGCTCCGGCCGAGCCGCCGGAGCCGATGGTGAGCGTCGATGCGATCCACTTGCGGAACGCGGTACGAAGAGGCACGCGGGCCTTTTCGCGGTAGACCGCGTACATGACCGCGGAGACGCCTGACCCATGCTGGCCGGCGCCGATGAGTTGAATGGCGACGCCCGCCAGCAGCCCGCCGATTGCGGGCGAAATGGCGACCAGCGTGTAGAGCGTGGTGGAGGCCTCGGAACCGGAGGCGAAGTGCTCCACCCAGCGCAGGGGCAGGATAAAGGCCGTCGCCACGCCCCCCATGAGCAGCCCGATCGCGGCGGCCACGAACACGAGATACCACTCGCGCTCGAAGCCGAGGCGCATGATGAGCGGGCGCAGGCGGCGTGGGAGCGGTTCGGGCACGGGCCGGGTTCCTGCCGACGTGTGAACGCAGAGTGTAGGACTTGCCGCTTGACCAGCAAGGTGCGAAGTCGATCAGCCCATCGTGGTCGCCGTTCGCGCCGCCGACCGGCGAACCTGGAAACTGCCAAGCGCCCCCTGTCGGATGTCCTGCAACGCCGGGAAATCGCGCCGCCACGCGCGCAGGGCGGCAAGGTCGAGTTCGGCCGTCAGCACCGACGCCTCCGCTCCGCCCTCGGTGACCACTTCGCCCTTGGGAGAGACGATGATCGATCCGCCGGTGTAGGTGAGATTCGGATCGCTGCCGACCCTGTTGACGGCGACAACGTAGGCCTGGTTCTCAATGGCCCGCGCGATGAGCAGGGCACGCCAGTGCTGCTGCCGTCCCGTGGGCCAGGAGGCCCCGATAGTAAAAACCTCCGCCCCTTCGCGGGCGGCGAGGCGCCACAACTCGGGAAAGCGCAGGTCGTAGCAGATCATGGGGCAGATGGTGACACCTCCCACATCGATCAGGTCGATGTGGTCGCCGCCGGCGTAGAAGTCGATCTCGCGGCTGTAACTGAAGGGATGGACCTTGTGATAGGTGGCGAGGATGGCCCCGTCCGGCGTGATGACCGTGGCGGCGTTGCGGCCGCGCCCGTCCGGTCCGCGCTGGGCGTGGCCAACCTGCAGGCAGATACCGAAGCGCCGGGCGGCCTGGCGTCCCCAGGCAAGGGACTGGTCGTCCACGATGCGGTCGAGGTTGAACGAGAATCCGGTGTCGCCCAGTTCGGGCAGGACAACAAACGCACCTGCTGGCACGTTGGCCTCGACCAGCATCCGCTCCACCGTGCGGTGGTTGGCGGGCTTGTCCTCCCAGGTGATATCGTGCTGGATGGCCGCGAATCGCATCGTGCCATGCTAGGAACGGTATCGCGGCGACGAGGACACGAAAGGGCGACCGACGGGATTCGAACCCGCGACTCTCGGGACCACAACCCGATGCTCTACCAACTGAGCTACGGTCGCCATCGACCTGCCCGCAAGGGCCGGCGAAGCCAAACGATATGAAGGGAGGGGCGACGGATCAACGGCTGAAGAGGCGCTGGGTCGCTTGTCCAATCGGGGGGGCGGGAATATCGTCGGGTCGCGTCACGCCGCTCGGCATGGACGGCCTTCGGTACCGCGGGGAATCGACCAAGCGGACACGTTTCTACGCCTCGAACCCTTCGCGAGCGCTCTGCCCGGTCATCGCCGCGAGTCGGCCGACCCGGCTCCCACCCCTGAGGATGTCACCCCCATGGCCACCGCCACCGCCTCCCTCGACTTCGGTCAGGCCACCATCCATCGCAACCTCTGCACCGCCCGCCTGATCGAACTGTCGATCCTCCGGGGCGAGGGCATCCTGGCCGCCAACGGCACGCTGGCGGTTGATACCGGCGCCCGCACCGGACGCAGCCCCAACGACAAGTACCTCGAAGACACGCCCGGCATTCACGCCAACATCAACTGGGGCAAGGTCAACCAACCCATCAGCCCGGAGAACTTCGCCCGGCTGGAGGCGATGGCCGTCGCATACCTGTCGAAGAAGAAGGACCTCTTCCGCTTCGACGGCTACGCCGGGGCCGACCCCAAGTACCGCCTGAAGGTGAGCGTGATCACCGAGAAGTCGTGGCACTCGCTCTTCGCCAAGACGCTGTTCATCAACGCGGAGGTGAATGATCTCAACGGCTTCGAGCCCGACTGGACCATCATCAACGCCTGCGACATGGACGTGCCTGATCCGGCGTCATACGGACTGAAGACGAAGATCGGCATCATCCAGTCGCTCGAGCAGCGAAAGGTCATCATCTTCGGCACGCAGTACGCGGGCGAAATGAAGAAGTCGATCTTCTACGCCATGAACTACGACCTGCCGGACATGGGCGTCTTCCCCATGCACTGCTCGGCCAACGTGGACAAGGACGACCCGGCCAACGTAGCGGTGTTCTTCGGGCTGTCGGGCACGGGCAAGACGACGCTGTCGGCGGACCCCAACCGGCCCATCATCGGCGACGATGAGCACGGCTGGTCCGACTCGGGCGTGTTCAACATCGAGGGCGGCTGCTACGCCAAGTGCATCAAGCTGCGCGAGGAGACGGAGCCGCAGATCTGGAACGCCATCAAGTTCGGCTCGGTGCTCGAGAACACGGTGATCGACCCGGTCACTCGCGTGCCTGACTACGACAGCAGCGCCAAGACGGAGAACACCCGCGTCACCTACCCGGTGTCGTTCATTCCCAACGCGAAGATTCCCTCGGTGGGCGGGCACCCGAAGAACGTGATCTTTCTCACCGCCGACGCGTTTGGCGTGCTGCCGCCCGTGAGCAAACTCACCCGCGAGCAGGCGCAGTACTACTTCATCAACGGCTACACCAGCAAACTGGCGGGCACCGAGGCGGGCGTGACCGAGCCGCAGCCGAACTTCTCGCCCTGCTTCGGCGGGCCGTTCCTGCCGCGGGCGCCCATGGTGTACGCCCAGATGCTGGCTGAACGCATCGCCGAGCACAACGCCGATGTGTGGCTGCTCAACACCGGCTGGACGGGCGGGCCGTACGGCGTGGGCGAACGCTTCAAACTCAAGTACACGCGGGCCTTCGTGACGGCGATTCTCAACGGCTCGCTGCGTGCGGCGACCTTCACGCCGGACGAGATCTTCGGTCTGCCGATCCCCACGGACGTGCCCGGCGTGCCGCGCGACGTGCTCCACCCGCGCCACACGTGGAAGGACAAGCAGGCCTACGACGCCAAGGCGAAGCAGCTGGCCTCGCTCTTCCGCAAGAACGACGCCCAGTACGAGATCACCCCGGCGGTCCGCGCGGCGGGACCGCGGGTGTGAGCGCACGTTCGGCGACTGATCGCGCGGTACGATGCTGACCTTCGATCAGGTCGGTGGATCAACCGCGGAGCCCCCCGTGCATCCCTTCTTCTGGGCCCTCCTCGGGGCCATTCTCGCCATCGTGGTCATGCTGCCCATCGTGCGGCTGCTGCTGCGCCAGGGCGAACGCCGCGCCAGGGCGGCGGAGCGGCGCGCCCACGAGGCGGAGCGGCTGGCGGAACTGGGCTCCATGACCGGCGGCCTGGCCCACGAAATCAAGAACCCGCTTTCCACGATCGGGCTGAATGCCCAGCTGCTGGCCGAGGGTCTGGCGGACTCGTCGCTGCCGCAGGATCAGAAGGAGCGTCTGGGCCGACGGCTGGACTCGCTCAAGCGTGAGGCCGAGCGACTGCGCGACATTCTCACCGACTTTCTGCAGTTCGCCGGTCGGTTCAAGCTTGACCCGCAGCCCAAGGACGTGGTGGCGATCTGCGACGAGTTGAGCGACTTCTTTCTGCCCCAGTGCGACCGCGCGGGCGTGCTGCTGCGCACGCAGATGCCGGCGCACCCGGTGATGGCGAAGGTGGATGAGGGGCTGTTCAAGCAGGCCCTGCTCAACCTGATGCTCAACGCGGTGCAGGCCATGTCGCGCGCCGCGCCGGCGGACCGTGATCCGCGGGCACGGATCGGGGAGCTGATGATCCGCGTCGAGCCCCAGGGCGACGATGTGTGCGTTCACGTCATAGACACGGGACCGGGGATCGAGAAAGAGCGTCAGGAAGCTATTTTCCGCCCCTATGTTACCGGACGAGCCGGGGGGACGGGACTGGGGCTGCCGATCGCCCGACGCATCGCGGAAGAGCACAGCGGACGCCTGACCCTGCAATCTGAACCGGGGCGGGGGAGCGACTTCTGTCTGCGGCTGCCGCGTCTCCAAACGGCCTTGCCGATCTGACCGATGAAAGGGGGCCATGATGCCACCCGCGGAAGAGCCAGTCGGCGGCCTGTCCCCATCCCTTGTCGGCCTGGTGCTGGGCGTCAGCGCCGCCATCCCCCTGTATCTCTGGCAGGGCAGTCCGCAGATCGCGATCGCCAGTTTCGTGATCGTGGGCTATACGGGATGGCTGTGGGCGCATTCGTTCAACCATGCCGCCCTGGCGTCCACGTTGAGCCGCGAATTGCGATCGATGTCGATCAATCGGCACTCGCGCCGGGTCGGTCGGATGCTGCTTGATCCGGGCTTCTGGTGGACGATGCTCTTCGGCGGGCTGATGGTCAGCGGGAGCGTATGGTACGCGGGGGTGCGTGATCCCGCCGTGGTCACCGCGGTGGCGGCGTCGTGGGGCTTCATCGCGCTGTGCATGAGCTACGGGTACACCCTGGTGCATCCGACGTCCAACTGTCGTCGCTGCGGGTACGACCTGCGCGGACAACTGGCGTCGGACCCCGAGGCCGGCGTGGTGCGTTGTCCGGAGTGCTCCGCGAAATGGAGCCGCTGGCAGGTGGTGGCGCAGGACCAGGCGCCGAGCATCGTCAGGACCGTACGCCGCGCGGCTTGAACGGTCCGGCCATCTCCAGCGGATCAACCGAGCAGCTGATCGTTCTCGATGAGCGACTTGGCGACATCGACAAGGGTGCGTCGATTGTTCCTTGCCTGCCGTTGAAGCAGCCGCATGGCGTCCGGTTCCGTAATGCCTTTCTTGTTGACCAGAAGCCACTTGGCCTGCTCGATGATGCGTCGATCTTCGAGGCGCACCTTGAGCCGCTCGACGTTGCCCCGCTCCTCGAGGTAATCGCGGTAGCGGCCCCAGGCGATGTCGATGGTCACGCGCAACTCGTCCTGCGTCACGGGCTTGAGCAGGAAGCCGAAGGTCTGAAACCTGTTGCACGCCTCCAGGTAGTCGGGATCGGAGAAGGCGGACACGATCACCACGGGAATGCCGAACTGCCGCGCCAGCACCTCGCCCGTGGCGATGCCGTCCTTGTTGGGCATCCGGATGTCGAGCAGCGCCATGTCCGGCTTCTGTGATCGGGCCAGTTCGATGGCGTGATCGCCATCCGAAGCCGGTCCGATGACGACGAAGCCCAGCTCCATCAGACTGCTTCTCAGGCCGGCGGCCACGAGGTGTTCATCATCCGCCACCAGGATGCGCTGCGGCTTCGCGGGCAGCGTGGTTCGCACGGGTGCCTGTACGGGCTCGTCCATTGTCATCACCACCATGGAATTAGTTCTCCCCTGCTCGACCGCCCCCCGCGGAACGCCCCTGCTGGGAGTCGCCATGATATCCGAAATCGGGGGCGTCGAGCAAGTTGACATGCCGACGCTCTGTCTGACTCACCTCAATCGAGCCAGTCCCGCGCCTTCAGCCGCTCCGGCACGTAGACCTCGGTGACGTAGGAGATGTCCTTGGTGATGAGTGATTCGACCTCCATCTTGAAGCCGTTGCGCAGCAGGTGCTCGATCTCGCGCTTCCAGCCCTTGTGCCCTTCGAACCAGGGGTAGGCGGCGATCTCCCTGGCCCGCTTGATGTCGTTGTCCGAGAGCGCGATCTTCACCGCTTCGGACAACTCGCACTGCTCGTAGTCCTTGGCGCGGATGCCCAGGAACCTGGCCTGGGGGATCGCCAGGCGCGAGGACTCGAACGCCAGCGAGATCGATCCCTGCTTGATGACCGAGTAGATGTAGTGACCCCAGGGATCGCAGTCGAGCAGGCAGATGATCGGCAGTTTCAGCTCCTGGTTGAATCGCTGCAGCAGGCGGCGCACGCCGCGAGGGGGCTGCCCGGCGCCATGCGTCAGGATGCAGTTGTGCTTCTCCCAGAATCGATCCTCGTTGAATCGTTGCCAGACCGTGCCCTTCTCGACGTGGAGGACGAACTTCGCCTCGCATTTCTTGAACTGGATGATGTCCGGCTCGACGATGCTGGGAATCTGATACCCGCCGGTGCCCATCCGCCGACAGTTGATCTCATCCCCCTTGTCGATGATGGTAATGTTGCCCACCATCGCCCCCCGCGGCTCGGCGAAGATGTGCAGCTCCTCGCGCAGCGCCTCCAGCGTCACTTCGAGGTCTTCGAGGATCGGGTCGCTCTCGTCCTGCGTGTCGAACGTGTTCTCCTTCGTGCCCGCCACGGTGTGCTTGGCCTTGTAGAACACGCCGCGGAGACTGGAAGTCTTGCCCGCGTCGATGAGATCCTTGATCGTCGCGGCGTGCAGCATGGTCTGCATGAACTGCTTGGCCTGGTTGAGGTTGAACAACTGCCGCTCGGCCCGCGCGTCGCCCATTTCCAGAATGCCCCGCTTGCGGTTCCAGATGGTGTTGCCGCGCGACCGCATCGGGATCGAAATCATCGGCTCGCGGCTCGACATGGTGGCCTTCACCACGCCCTGCGCCAGCGACTCGATGCGCTCCTTTGTCGCCCGATCGGCGGGAGTAAGTTTGACCTTGGGCGTGCCGCGCTGCTTGGTGCTGGTCTTGGCCATGATTGCTCAGGTGCGATTGGGGGCGTCTAGGTGCGGATGGAAGGCGACGGTCAGAACAACTGCTCGTCACCAACGGGAACCAGTGTGCCGTTGACCAGCTTCGTCTTGATCTTGCGCTTGACGGGGGGCGCGGGGGGTGCGGATGACCCCGCCGACTCAGGCGATGCCGAGGACGAGGCAGTTGGTCCGCCGTGATCCGGTGCGGTCGGCGAAGGAGACGTGCCGCTCTCGCGGTTGGGGACGCGCGGGGAGCGGCGCTTCAACGGCTCGTTGGCGCGGCGCCTGTCGCGCGAGGCGCCAAGGCGCGTTCGCTCCGGTTCGGCGTCGAGCAGCGTCGGGTTGTCATCGACCGGCTTGCCCCGACGGCGCTTCCCGGGCCGGCCTGGCGCGGGAGTTGCCGCCGATCCCGGCTCATCGGATGACTCGGCGGACCGAGGCGTCACGGACTCCACCGCCCCCCCGGACTCGACGATGATGACGCCCTCCTGATCGGGGTCCGGCTCGTCGCGGATGGGCTGACCGTCCTCGTCGAGCTGCAGGTCGGCGATGGCGGTCTTTCTCTTCGCCTGATCCAGCAGGGCGTCGTAGAAGCGCTTGGCGTCGACGCCCGTGATGGCGTTGACGGCCTTGGCGATCTCGCCGATGTACTTCTGGAAAACGTCGCGGCGCTCGCCCTCGCGGCGCATCTTGGCGCGTTTGCGCAGGTAGACGCCCAGTTTGCGGCCGCATTCCTGCAGGGCCAACTTCATCTCCTTGCGGATTTCGTCGTAGTCGGCGATGGCCTCCTTGCTCTCGCTGGTGAAGGGCACCCACACGCTGGCCATGTGGATCATGACGACGAGCGGTCCCACCGGCGCGCCGCCTCGCGGCTGCTGCAGGTCGTAGTTGCGCCAGTTGGTGTCGAGCACCGCCTTGAACGAGGAGCACGCCGACTGCTGATACTGCAGCGGAACGCGGTTGGCGAAGCGGATGACGCGGGCCGGTTCATCCGCGGGCAGGTCGCCTCCGAAGGCGATGGCCGCCTCGATCTGGAACGGGCGACCCCGGTAGATATCCGGGTTGCGCGAACTGGCGGCGTAGAACTCGGCCTTCACGCCCTTGAGCAGACCCGCCAGCAGGTTGCGCACGCCAATGGGTGCAAGGCAATCAGTCGGCGGCGGAGGGAGCCGCACGTCCTGAATCTGCTTGTACAGGGCTTCCGCCTGGCGCGGGTCGATCTCGCCCACGCGCGTGCGCGTGGTGACGCCGATGGCGCGGCAGAGTGAGCCCGCGGTCGCCGCCGACACCCGGCAGAATTTGTCCTGCAGGAAGTTGAAGAGCGAGTAGTTGGCCCGCTCGGCCTCGGCTTCCTTCATCATCTGCAGCAGCGTGCCAAGCTCGACACCCTTGGGGTGGGGCTGGATTTCCTTGGTTTCGGTGGGCAGGGCCTCGACGCCTCGCGGGAAGATCGTGATGCCGCCGGTTTCGGTGGTGGAAGCCGGTTCAGGCGGAGCGGTGGGGGATTCGCCCGCTGTTTCGATCGCCGATGCTTCGCCCGATCCCGAGGGGACCGATGGTGAGCTGGCCTTCACGGCGCCACGCTTGAGGAGCGGGGCGTCCTCCTCGTCCGTACTGATCCGCGACGGCGGGACGAAGGTGATCCGCGCGTGCGGATTGGCGATGGCGGTGAGTTCGAGGAACTCATCCACGCTGCCCCGGCCGCGCTGGTACTTGCCCTCCAGTTCCACCGTGACGCTGGTGCCCGAGCGGTAGACTTCCGGGCTGAGGAACTGCCCAGCCGCGGCCAGCTCGCGGGAGCCGGGCGTCAGGTCGGCGAATCGGGCGGGGGGGAAGTCCTGCGTGATGTCATCCACCGTGACCTCGGCGCGGTTGGTCTTGGTGTTCATCGCCAGCTCGATGTGGTGGGCTTCCTTCCTGGCCCCGGGCCGGGTGTGGATGACCATGGGCCGGCCCGTGGTGAGCAGCCCGTACATGCCCGCCGCCGAGATGCCGATGCCCTGCTGCCCGCGTGACATCTTGAGCCGGTGGAACTTCGAGCCGTAGAGAAGCCGCCCGAAGATGTGCTCCACCTGCTTGCGCACAATGCCCGGCCCGTTGTCGATGATGGTGACGCGGTAGCGGCTGGACTTGGCGCTGGCCGGTCGGTCGGGCTGCAGATCCTCAATGATGACCGTGATGTCGGGCAGAATACCGGCTTCCTCGCAGGCATCCAAGGAGTTGTCCACGGCCTCCTTGACCGTGGTCAGCATCGCCTTGCGCGGGTTGTCGAAGCCCAACAGGTGCCGGTTCTTGGCGAAGAACTCGGAGACGGAAATTTCCCGCTGCTTCGTCGCCATGGTTTCGGCGGTGGCGCGGGGCTTGTCAGGTCGTGGGGATCGCGTGGGCGTAGCGGCCTTGGGCATGAGTTCCTTGGGTTCGAGGAGCAGGGTGGACATCCGTGTCCCTCCGTGGCTTGGGCGGATGTGCGACGCCAATCCGTGGCACACGACCATCATACGCCCTCCAGCCGTAGTGGTCGGCCACGGACATGGATTGTCCGCAGGATTACCCGAGAACTGGTCCGGCGCGGCGTCGCGGCCGGATGAACGGTTGGATCATCGAACCTCGCCTCCTATGCTCTGCGTCCAACACCTTTTCGCGAGAGACGAGGCCAATCCGATGGAAACGACGCTGATCATTCTCAAGCCCGACGCCGTACAGCGGGGCCTGATGGGCCGCATTGTGAGCCGCTTCGAGGACAAGGGTCTGCAGATCGTGGGCTGCAAGATGATGCGGATCACCGCCGACCTGGCGGCCCGCCACTACGAGCCGCACAAGGGCAAGCCCTTCTACGAGGGCCTGGTACGGTTCATGACCAGCGCCCCCGTGCTGGTGCTGGCGGTTCGGGGGCTGGGGGCTATCGCCATCTGCCGCAAGATGATGGGGGCGACCTTCGGGTCCAAGGCCGAGCCGGGGACGATCCGAGGTGACTTCGGGGTGTCCAACTCGTTCAACCTGATCCACGGGTCGGACAGCCCGGAAGCCGCCCAGAAGGAGCTGGGGCTGTTTTTCCCGGACGGCGGGCTGTTCGATGGCCCGCGGGCGATCGAGGGGTGGGTGTACGACCTGAGCGGGGGGAAGGCGGAGTAGGGCCGGTCTGGTCGCTCCAAAGATTCGGCATGAACGAGTCATTCCTGAAGATGTGACGGAAAATCATCTTCTGCGCCGAAGAATCTATTGGCGCACCACCCTCGTATAGGGTATGGTTGAAGGGAATGGCTGACGGCACTGGATCGAGCCGAAAGGGTCGCCGGACGGTGGATTTCCCATCTTTTCACCTTTCCCAGCCCTTTCGGAATACTCGGCGACTCATTAGAATCATTCTAGGGTCGCATCGAGAACACGGAGGAACCCCCTCCGTATAACCCTCGGTCAGGTCCGAAACAGCGTTCCAGGTACCGTCCGCCCCTGTCTGGCGGACGGGGACGCCACGTTCGACTGATCGGATTCCCATGAGCACGCAGACCCTGATTGGCCCGACCATGATCGCCAAGGACTCCCCACTCCATCGCATGCGCCAGCGGAAGCAGGTTTCGCTGCGCGGTGAGTCCGGCTCCGGGTCGGTCGCGCCTCGCACCGCCGCAGGCCGCACCAACCTGGCCCTTTCGGCACGGGAGGAGCGCCTGCTGCGCAAGATCCTCGCCAAGGAGATGGACTACATCGACAGCGAGGAGTTCCGCAAGCCCAACGCCGAGAAGACCATCTACGACGACGCCCCGCCCGTGCAGCGCCCGGACGTGTCGTGGTACCGCCCGCTGATGGACGACCTGGCGCCGTCGAGCAGCCGGTCGCTTAAGAACGCGGGTACGGTTCTGCTCACCGGCGCGGAGGAGCGCGTGCTCTTCCTGCAGTACAACTACGCCCGCTTCCGCGTGCGCGAACTGCAGAAGGTCGTGGCCGGCAACGAGCCCACGCCCGAGCAGGCCCGCGAAGTGCTCAAGTGGTACCGCACCGCAGTGAGGTATCGTGAGCAGATCGCGGAGACCAACCTGGCCCTGGTGCTGGCGATGGCCAAGCGCACCCGCATGAGCGAGGTGGACTTCGCCGACCTCGTCAGCGAGGGCAACATGGCTCTGCTGCGTTCGGTGGACAAGTTCGACTGCGGCCGCGGCTTCAAGTTCTCCACGTACGCCTGCCGGGCGATTCTCAAGGCCTTCAGCCGTCAGGGCATGAAGCTGAGCAAGTACCGGCAGCGCTTCCCCACCGACTTCGACCCCGCGCTCGAGAAGTCCAACCACCTCGAGACGCTGCGCCGCCAGCACGAGCTGGAGTCGGCGGAAGAGGTCAAGCATGTCGTCCTCAACAATGACGCCGACCTCACCGACGTGGAGCAGACGGTCATCCACCACCGCTTCGGCATCGACCTGCCGGAGAATCAGGAGCCGCTCACCCTCGAGCAGGTCGGCCAGATCATCGGCGTGACCAAGGAGCGGGTGCGCCAGATCCAGAACAAGGCGCTGGAGAAGATCCGGCTCGCCCTGGAGGCCAACGCCGCTGAGAAGGCCGAGCAGCTTCTTGCCGAACAGGGCATCGACCCCGGTGCGGCGGATGAGGATGACCTCTACTGACGCGACGGCCTTTTGTTTCGTACCCGATCCGACCCGGCTTCAAGGCCGGGTCGTTTCTTGTGCGCCCTGTTGCGGCAGGTGACGGAACGAACCATCAACCAGCCGAACGTCAAAGACCCAGACGCCGGGGTGCTCTCGATCCACGCGCGGAACGAGACGCTCCGCGACCGCGCTGACAAGAACCTCGACGTTCCTTCCGTTCAACGCGCTGATGGAGATATCCGCGTCCTCCCTTGAGCACCGATCGGCCTTGTTTGCCACACGCAGATCCGCTTGACGGGGCAGCGTCGGCCAGGGTTGCTCGTGGTCGGTCAGTGCAATGAGCAGGTCGACCTGTTCGATGATGCGACCGGCCGTGGTGAGCGCCGCGGCGTCCGCCTCACCCGGCTTCTCCAGCAGACCCGGCGTGTCGATCCAGTTCACCACCAGCCCCGCGAGATCAATTCGGGCGGCGACGTAATCCCGTGTGGTGCCCGGCAGATCGGCCTCGATCGACACGCGGCGTCCCGCCAGGCGGTTGGTCAGCGTGCTCTTGCCCACGTTGGGCAGCCCCACGACCACAACCAGGGGAGGAGTGAGCAGCCGGTTGAGCCGCAACGAGCGTGAAAGGTCGTCGTCGGTCGGTCGATCGCCATTCGCGGCCGCCCACCGTCGCCAGCGATCCGGCTGCCGCATGAGCAGGTCGATCGCCATCGGGCTGGCCGCGCGACTGATGGCGGCCAGGGCGAGTGCCTCGCAGCGATCGGATGCCTCCGGGTACAACCGCGTCGGGTCGATTGACTCGGAACGATCCACGAGCGCGCCCGCGGCGCGGAGCCGCTCCAGCAATCGCTCGACGATGCGGAGACCGCCGTGCGGCGTGATGGCGGCGCGATCATCCGCCAGCCGGATCACCAGTCCGCGGTCGATTCCAGCCAGATCCGCCAGTCGAACGGCGCCCACGCCCGGCGGCTGCACCCGGGTGAGACGCTCCAGCAGCGGCGCCACGTCGCCCGCCAGTTCGATCACCGCCACTGCGCCGGGCTGCCGGGACGTGGCGCACCAGGCCTGCACCGGGCCGTGTGATGGGGGCTTGCGGGGGTCAGCCGTGGTCATGGGTCGCCGCTTCATCGTTCGGCGAATCGAGCGACTGCCGCACCGCCTCGGCCATTCCTCGCAGGGTGAGATCGGGCACGATGCGATCCACCAGCCCGTCGCCCTGGAAGAGCGTCGCCGCGTCCCCACCCGTGGCGATGACGGGCGGGAAGGCGCCGTACGATTCGGCGTACCGCTCGACCAGTTTCCACACCAGCCCGCGGATGCCGTGGAACACGCCCTGCAGCATGGCCTGGGCGGTGTTGCGTCCGAAGGGCTCGTCGTCCGGAGCGCGGAAGTCGAGCTCGGGCAGCGCCGCCGTGCCCCCGTGCATCGACTTCAGTTGCATGCGGGCGCCCGGCGCGATGGCCCCGCCATGAAACGTGCCCTCGCCGTCCACGAAGTCCACCGTGACGGCGGTGCCCGCGTCCACGATCACGCACGCCTGCTTCATCACCGCGAAGGCGGCGGCGGCGTTGAGCAGCCGATCGACGCCCGTGATCGTCTCCGGGTCGAGCCGCGTGCCGATGGGCACCGGCAGGTCCTCGCCGATCCGGTAGAGATCGACCTTGCCGGTGTCCGCCAGCCCCGACTCGACCTGCGAGGCGACGCGGTCGTTGACGGAGGCCACCACGACGATGGTGCGCCCTTCGCCGCCCAGCGCCCGGCACTCCTCGAGCACCGCGGCGAGCACCAGCCGCACGTCGGCGTTGTCGATCTTGCGCTCGGCGGTCGGCGCGCCGTCCACGAAACGCCCGATCTGGGTGCGTGTGTTGCCGATGTTCAGGCCGATGAACGACAGCCGGGTGCTGGTCATGGACAGGATTGTAGGTGGACCGCGCACTGCTCCGCGACCCTGGCCCGCAGCAGGTCGAACAGCCCCCGCGTGACGGGTCCGACCGCCCCCGCGCCCACGGGGCTGCCGTCGATGGACGTGACGGCGTCGAGCAGGCGTCGGCTGGAGGTGATGAAGGCCTCGTCCGCCTGCCGCACTTCATCGATGTGGACGGGTCGCACTTCGACGCGGAACCGCGAACCCGCCGCCGCATCGAGGAGCATGCGCCGCATCACGCCGGAGAGGATCGACGGGTAGGCGTCATCGGGCGGCGTGAGGACGACGTTGCGGCGCACGACGAATACGTTGCTCATCGCGCCCTCGGTGATCCAGCCGCCCCGGTGCTGGATGACTTCATCCGCGTCGCGCCGTGCGCCTTCCATGCCCGCCAGCACGTTGGCGATGAGACTGGTGGACTTGATGGCGCAGTGGGCCCAGCGATCATCCGGCACGATGACGCAACGGATGGATTGCGGCTCGCGCATGCTCTCCAGCCCCGCGACGGGGTTGGCGTAGGCGAAGACGGTGGGGGTCATGCGCGGCCCGGGCAGGTGCTTGCGCGGCATCTGTACGCCCCGCGTCACCTGCAGGTAGATCATGGCGTTGTCGATTCCGGAGTCCGCCAGCAGATCGCGGGCGATGTCGTGAAACGTGGACGGGTCGAACCCCGTGATGCCCGCGCGGTCGAGACTGCGTCCCAGCCGCTCGACGTGCAGTTCCATTCCCACACCCACGCGGTTGAAGAAGAGCACGGCCTCATAGACGCCGTCGCCAAAGAGAAATCCGCGGTCGAACGGGCTGATGGCCGCCCGTTCTGAATCGAGAATATCGCCGTTGAGGTAGACGCGCATGATGTGGAATGGAGCCGCCGATGAACACCAATGAACGCGGATCGAAGGGAGGCAATCCGGGATCGCGCCAGCACGCCCCCAGAACCGCCACCGTTTCATCGGAAACCTGGTCGCGGTTTCATCGAACGTTGATGCATGGTGCGCTCGTCTCCCACATCCGTGTTCATCCGTGGTTTCTGATTCAGTCCGGCGAACACGGACTGGCACGATGGTCGCTATCCTACGCCCATGACGGCTCGCATCATCGACGGTAGGGCATTGGCGGAGGCGATTCGCGGAGACGTGCGACGGCGGGTGGCGGCGCTGAAGGCGGCGCACCGCGCGGTGCGGCTGGACGCCCTGCTGGTCGGGGCCGACGCGGCGGGGGAGATTTACGCCCGCAACCAGGCGGCTTCCTGCGCCGAGGTGGGCATCGAGTACAAACTTCATCGCCTGCCCGATGGAGCGGGCTACGAGGAGGTCGCCGGGCGCGTGCTGCTGATGAACGCCGACGAGGCCATCGCGGCGATCATGGTGCATCTGCCCCTGCCGCCGGGCGTCGATACGGAGCGTATCCACGCCCTGATCGACCCGGAGAAGGACGTCGAGGGCGTCAACCCGGCCAATATCGGGCGCGTGGTGTACGGCCGTCGCTCGCTGGTGCCTTGCACCGCGCTGGCGGTGATGGAGATGATCGAATCAACCGGCGTGGAGTTGCGCGGGGCGCGGTGCGTGTGCGTGGGGGCGAGCAACATCGTGGGCAAGCCGGTGGCGATTCTGCTCATGCGGGCCGAGGCCACGACCGTCTCGACCAACAAGTACACGCGCGACCTGGCCGCCGAGACGCGCCAGGCGGATGTGCTCATCTCCGCCGCGGGCGTGCCCAACCTGATCCGCGGCGACATGGTCAAGCCCGGCGCGGTCGTGGTGGATGTGGGCATCTGCCGCGTGACCGGACCGGACGGCAGGTCACGCACGGTGGGGGACGTCTGCTTCGAGGAAGTCGTGCAGGTCGCCTCGCATGTGTCGCCCGTGCCGGGCGGCGTGGGGCCGGTCACCGTCGCCGCCATGCTGCGCAACACCGTCGAGGCAGCGGAAAGATGATCCATGACAGTCCGCATGCGACTCACGCCAGGAAGCAGGAGACTTGGGCGCCATGTCATCACGGTGACAGTCCTGATCGTGATCGCGGCGGCATGGTGCGCCGTCACGAGCTGCGGCGAGAACCGGAGTGCATCATCCGCCGAGACGGGGTCACGACCGCCGCAAACCGTCCGCGCCATTCGCGTGGCGGCGGCGGCGGACCTGAAGTTCGCCCTCGATGAGGTCATCGACGCCTTTCACGCCCGGCAGAGTTCCATCCGCGTCACCCCCATCTACGGGTCGTCCGGCAGCTTCCATACGCAGATCAGCCAGGGTGCGCCCTTCGACATCTATCTTTCGGCGGATGTCGCGTACGTCGATCGACTGATCGACGCGGGCCTGGCGGAACGGGATTCGCGGTTCATCTACGCCTTCGGGCGGCTGGTGATCTGGGCGCGGAAGGAGTCGCCGATCGACCTGGAGAATCTCGGCTTCAGCGCTCTGACCAACGAATCGGTGCGGCGTATCGCCATCGCCAACCCGGCACACGCGCCGTATGGGCGCGCGGCGGAAGCGGCCCTGCGCGGGCACGCGCTGTACGACCAGGTGCGCGATCGCCTCGTGCTGGGCGAGAACATCGCGCAGGCGGCCCAGTTCGTGGAATCCGGCGCGGCGGAAATCGGCATCATCGCCCTGTCTCTCGCCCTCTCGCCCGCCATGCAGGATCACGGGACAATGCGGCTGATTCCGCTGGAGGATCATCCCCCGCTGGAGCAGGGCGGAGCGGTGCTCACGCGCTCGACCGACTCCGAAGCGGCGCGCCGGTTCACGGCCTTCCTCCTGGGTGACGAGGGGCGCGTCATTCTGGCCAGATATGGGTTTCTTCTCCCCGGAACGTGATCGATGGACTGGAACGCCATCTGGCTCTCGCTCCGACTGGCCGCCTGCACCACGGTTGTTCTTCTGGTTGTGGGAATGCCCTTGGCCATGTGGCTGGCGTGGTCGAGGTTCCGAGGGCGATTCTTCGTGGATGCGCTGGTGGCGTTGCCGCTCGTCCTGCCGCCCACCGTGCTGGGGTTCTACATCCTCTGGGCGACCGGACCGCGCAGCCCGATCGGGCAGGCCTATGAATCGCTGACGGGCGGGACGCTTCCGTTTTCCTTCGCGGGTCTGCTGCTGGCGTCGGTGCTGTTCAACCTGCCTTTCGCCGTGCGTCCGTTTGTGGCATCGTTCGCGGCGGTGGACAAGCGGTTGATCGAGGCCTCGTGGGCGCTGGGCGAGTCCCGGTTGGCGACGTTCCGGCGGGTGGTGCTGCCGCTCTCCTGGCCCGGCGTGCTGGCGGGGATGGTGCTCTCCTTCTCGCACACGGTGGGAGAATTCGGCGTGGTGCTCATGGTCGGCGGGGCGATCCCCGGCGTCACCCGCACCATCTCCATCGCCATCTACGACGACGTGCAGACGCTCAACTATGCCGCCGCCCACCAGACGGCGCTGCTGCTGCTGGGGTTCTCCTTCATCGCGCTCTGCATCACCTACGGGCTTCAACGCCGGGCGGACGCCGCATGAGCGCACGACTCTCCGCCGAGTTCGAGAAGCGATTCCCGCGCGGCGCCGCCATCCGCATGGCGCTGGATCGTCCGGCCGACGCCTTCTCGGTGACGGTGCTCTTCGGGCCATCCGGCTGCGGCAAGACGACCGTGCTGCGGTGTCTGGCGGGGCTGGAGCGGCCGGATGCGGGAACGATCCGCTTCGATGACGAGTCGTGGTTTGACGCGGACGCCCATCGCTGCGTGCCCCCGCAGCGGCGCAACGTCGGATTCCTCCACCAGGACTACGCCCTCTTTCCCCACCTGACCGTCGAAGAGAACATCGGCTACGGCCTCCGCTCGCTGCAGCGCGAAGCGCGCCGAGAGACGGTGGGGGTGCTCATGGAGCGACTGCAACTCCAAGGGCTTGGGCGACGGCTTCCGCGGCAACTTTCCGGGGGTCAGCAGCAGCGCGTGGCCCTGGCCCGTGCGGTGGCCCGCAAGCCGCGCCTGCTTCTGCTTGATGAGCCGCTCTCGGCGCTCGATGCCATGACCCGTGATGAACTCCGCCGCGAACTTCGATCGATCCTGGCCGATCTCGGCGTCCCCTGCCTGCTGGTGACGCACGATCGGCTGGAGGCCGCCGCCCTGGGAGACTGGGCCGTGGTGATGGACCTGGGCCGGGTGCTTCAGACCGGCCCCCTCGACGAGGTGTTCTCGCGCCCCGTGGACGGTGAAGTCGCCCGCATGGTCGGCGTCGAAACGGTGATTCAGGCGCAGGTGATCCAGGTGCGGGATGGTCTGGCGACCATCCGCGTGGGCGCGGGGGGCGTGGAGCTCACCGCCCTGGCCCCCGATATCCGCGAAGGTCCGGCCGCCGTGTGCATCCGCGGCGAAGAGGTGACGCTGCTGAGCGCCGCGGCGGCGCACACCAGCGCGCGGAACCAACTGTCGGCCCGGGTGACGTCGATCATGTCGGACGGCCCGCTGGTCCGCGTCGGCCTGCACTGCGGCTTCGATCTGGTCGCCCTCATCACCCGCCCCGCGCGGGAGGAGCTGGCCCTGCGTGAGGGGTCGCCTGTCACGGTCCTCATCAAGGCCCCGGCGATTCACGTGATTCCGCGACCGACAACATGATCGAACCGAACGCGTTCACGCGTTGGTCATCCGCTTCGGCAGCGGGATCAGCCCGCGGACACGCTTGCGATAATCCAGATAGGCCTGACCGTGCTCCGCGATCAGGTCGCGTTCCTCGACGTGTGTGCCGAACAGGATGTAGCCGGTCGTCATGATGGCGAAGAACAGGTGGCCGACGGTCATCACCGGCGTGGACCAGAATGCGATGAGAAAGCCCACCATCAACGGGTGGCGCACCAACCTGTACAGGAACGTCAGGCGGAAGCCCACCGGCTTGTACGCCCGCGCCCGCAGGGCGAACCACGCCTGGCGCAGGCCGAACAGGTCGAAGTGGTTGATGAGGAACGACGAAAGGAACACGATCCCCCACCCCAGCACCGACAGGGCGCTCAATCCGTACACCGCAACCGGGTGGGTGAACTCCCACACCACCGTGGGCAGAGGCCGCCACTGCCAGAAGAGCAGCAGCAGGATTCCGCTGGCCAGCAGCACGAAGATGCTGCGCTCCATCGGAGCGGGCACGATCCGCGTCCACCATCGCTTGAACGCCGGGCGGGCCATGATCGTGTGCTGCACCACGAAGAGCAGCAGGATCGATCCGTTGATCAGCAGCGAGGGAATGATCGGCCCCGGCGTGCCCGAATCGATCGTCTTGGGCACGATCCAGTTGCCCACGAAGGCGATGCCCCAGCAGATGGTCACGAAGAAGGCGAGGTAGGCGACCAGTCCGAATGCAAAGATCCCCGCACGGGCGGCGGGCGACAGTCGCTCGGGCCTGATTCGTTGCGAGTCGAGGGGCATGGTGGTGGTGCTCATGGAGATGCTCCGGGAAAATTGCGAGGATTGTCAAGCGCGTTTCGTGATGCCGCCGGCCCGCGGTTGCGGCCTGGTGACGGAAGACCCAACCAGCGGAGCCGTCAGCCCGAGCGCCGCCGCTGCGCTCTGGTGGCGCACCGAGAGCCGATCCGCCACGCCCGCTGCATGGGCGGCGTCGCGGGCCCGGTCCACGGCCTGCCAATCGCGGACGAGAAGCAGCACCGTCACGTCCGTGTGGTCGCGGGCGATGCACAGTGCGACGGTCGGCTCGCCATGCACGATGATGCGCGTGGATGCGGCCTGTTCGTTCGGGCGGTCATCCGGCTGCGTTGGTCGAGGGTCTCTCATGCCCTCATCAGCAGGGAAACACGTCGCCGCCCTTGGTTTGAACTGAAAAAACGTGGCGATTCCCTATGATCGGCCATCCATGCCAAGGCGTCCTGGGCGGGAGTGATGCATGAGCCAACCGCACGATGCCACCCAGTTGCTCGAACAGATGCACGCCGGCAGCCGCAGCGCGGCGGACGCCCTGCTGCCCATCGTCTACGACGAGTTGCGTCGTCTGGCGGCCGCCTACCTGCGGGAGGAACGCCCGGGCCACACCCTTCAACCCACCGCGCTGGTGCACGAGGCGTATGTGCGGTTGATCCGAGGGGCGCAGCCCGACTGGCGGAGTCGAGCGCACTTTCTGGCGGTCGCCGCCAAGGCCATGCGAAACACGCTGGTCAACCACGCGCTGGCGCACAAGGCCGAGAAGCGGGGGGGCGGCCGCACGATGCTGGGGCTGGACCCGGCGTTGGTTCCGCAGCCGTCGAACGGTGTGGAGGCGCTGGAGCTGCACGAAGCCATCGAGCGACTCCAGGCACTCGACGAACGCAAGGCCCGTCTGGTTGAGATGCGATTCTTCGCCGGCATGACGATGGAGGAGGCGGCGGACGTGCTGGGCGTCTCGCTCTCCACCGCCGAAGCGGACTGGCGTTTCGCCCGCGCCTGGCTGGCGAAGGAACTGGCGGAGGGTGACGCACCGCCCGGCGCGGGGAGGCCGCGCACGCCATGACGCCCGAGCGGTTTCGGCAGGTTGAAACGATCTTTCATGCCGCGCTGCGGTGTGAGCCCGTCGAGCGCGACGCCTTCGTCGCCGCCCGGTGCGCCGATGATGACGACCTGCGCCGCGCCGTGCAGGATCTACTCCAACACGACGCATCCGGCGGCATCGAGCCGGCGCAGCCCTTCCGCACCGCGGTGCGAAGCGTGGTCGAAACGGCCATGCGTCCGTCCGAGTCCGGGCTGCGGCCCATCAGTGTGGGCGGCTACCGCATCCTGCGACCCCTGGGCGAGGGCGGCTTCGGCGTGGTCTACCTCGCCCAGCAGGACCACCCGCGCCGCACGGTGGCGATCAAACTGCTGCGGCGTGAGTTCGCCGCGGGCGACGCCGCCCGGCGCTTCGAGTACGAGGCCCGCATCCTCGCCCGGTTGCGGCATCCGGGCATCGCGCGCATCTTCGAGGCGGGAGTCGCCGACGCCACCATGACCGACGCGAGCGGCGGCTCCGTCGTCGTGAAGCAGCCGTTCCTGGCGCTCGAGTACATCGAGGGCCCCAACCTCGTTGAGTTCGCGCTGGGCGACGGCACGACGTGGCCGCCCCTGTCCGTCCGCGACCGGCTCACCCTCTTCGCGCGGGTCTGCGACGCGCTGCAGCACGCGCACCAGCACGGGGTCATTCACCGCGACCTCAAGCCCGACAACATTCTCGTGGCGATTGACGACGCCGCCCCGCCTGCGGGCGAAGACGGAGCCGCGTTCACGACGGACGATACCACGGCGCGGCTCGCCGCCGTGCGCCCCACGTTGCTGGATTTCGGCGTGGCGCGGCTCATTGACCACGACCCGGACTTCACCCGCGCCCACACCCAGCAGGGGCACCTCGTGGGCACGCTCGCCTACATGAGCCCTGAGCAGGTGGCCGGTGATGCCGCGATTATCGACACACGCTCCGACATCTACGCCATGGGCGTGCTGCTCTATCAACTCCTCAGCGGGACGCCGCCCTATGACGTGCATGGCATCTCACTGCCCGAGGCGGTGCGCCTGATCCGCGAGCACGATCCGCCGCCGCTCCGCTCGCTTGACCGCGCCATTCGCGCCGAGGCCAACGCCATCATCCAGCGCGCCATGGCCAAGGATCGCGAGCGCCGCTATGCCTCGATGGCCGAGCTCGCCGCCGACGTGCGGCGGCTGCTCACGGGCCAGCCCGTCGCCGCCCGGGGCGACAGCGCGTGGTACGTGCTGGGCAAGACGGTCCGCCGCCACCGCGTGGCGTTGTCCGTGGCGGCGGGGTTTCTGCTGCTGCTCACCGCCTCGTCAGTCGTCGGCTGGTCGCTGTTCGTGCAGGCCCGCAGCGCCAACGCCCGCGCCGCGGTGCTGCTGCGTGATTCGTACCTGAGCGAGGCCCGCGCCATCCGCACCGGGGACGGCGTGGGACGACGCTTCGCTGCGGTCGAATCATTGCGCAAGGCCGCCGACATCCGCATGGATGCGGACCTCCGCACCGAGGCCATCGCCGCCCTCACGCTCTCCGATTTTCAGACCCTGGGCCAGCGCCCCGCCGCCGCCATTTCCGTGCGCGGGCTGACCACCATCGACCGTCTCGCGATCATCGGCGACGACGGCGTCATCCGCATCGAGGACGCAACCACAGGCCGCGAGATCGCTTCACTCCGCGCCGGCAACATTCCTCCCGCGCGCTGGCGCTTCAGCCCGGATGGGGCGTACCTCGGCGCGGGCTACGCGGCAGGCGGCTCCGGCGCCGTCGTCATCTGGCGTCTCGGCGACGATGAGCCGGTGCTGCGGCTCGCCTCGCCCACCTCGCGCGGGGACTTCCTGCTCGGACAGGACGATGCAGGCCGCCCCTGGGTCGCCCTCATCGACACCTCCGGTCGCGTGGACTTCCGCCGTCTCCCATCCGGCGAGACGTTCGCGTCCGCATCGTTCGACGGCGAGCCGGGATGGCTCGCCCTCAGCCCCGACGGCTCGCTGCTCGTCGGTTCACGTTCCGGCGGTCGCGTGCTGCACGTGCTGCGGCTGGATACCGGTGAGATGGTCGCCGCCATCGACAGCCCGGTCATCCTGCGGTCCCCGTGCTTCAGTCCGGATGGAGCCGTGCTCGCCGCCGGCGGGTCGGACGGCCGCATCCACCGCTGGGACACGACGACCTGGCAGTCGCTGCCCGCCATGGACGGACACCGCGCCACCGTGGCCGAGGTGATCCTCGCCGGCGACCTGGCCGTCACGGGCGGGTGGGACGGCGCGGTGCGCGTGTGGAACTGGCGCACCGGCCGCCAGCTCTTCGCCCCCGTCGTCGGGGCCGCGCTGCAGGGCTTCGATGGCCGCCGCCTGGTTCTGTCCACCGCCGACCACGTCAGCGTGCTGTCGCTCGTGGATGATTCGCCATGCACGACCCTCACCGCTCCCGGCCCGCTCGGCGCGGAGGCCACCGCCGCGTTCTCTGGGGATGGTCGTTTCCTGCTTGTTTCCGGGCGATGCGGACTGACCATCTGGGACACCGCCGACTGGTCGCGGCGCATGCTCGCCACGCAGCCGGCCCGCAGCGTGCTGTGGCTCGACGGTGATCGAGAGACCAGTGTCCACCACGACGCGCGCGGACGATCACCGAGAATCGCCGCCATCGTCTCCGGCGAACTGTGCGTATGGGACGCCGACATGCTCACCACAGGCGGAAGCAATGGACGCGTTGACGCGCCGCTTGAATCACGCGCCTCGCCGCCACCCGCCCCCCGCATCCTCTGGCGCGGCGCCGCCAGCGCCTGGATCACCCACGACCACGCCCCTGGCCGCGTCGTCATCCTCAGCGGACGCGATCTCCTCCGCCTCAACGTTGACACGGGCGAGACGACGCCTCTCATCCCTGCGTCACCGACCATCGCCGGCGGCGAGCGCCCTCACCTCGACCCCGCAGGCCGCTGGCTCTTCATCGGCGCCTGGCACGGACCGCCCGCCGCCGTGCTGGACACCGCCACCGGCCTCCCGCTGCTCACCATCGACCAGACCAGCGTGCGCGGCGGCTTCACGCCTGATGGCTCGCGGCTGCTCATCGCCACCGCCGGGCGCTTGCTGGTCTACGACTCCGCCGACTGGACCATGCCGCGCGAACTTGCCCGCTACGAGCCGCGGCTGCCCAACGTCGCCGGCGGCGCCGCCGCGTCGCCCGACGGGCCGCTCATCGCCCACACCGTGCCGCCGCACGAGGTGGTGCTGCTGGGGGGGCGGCCGTCAGCCGTCAGCCATCAGCCGTCAGCGGAAGGGACGCAGCCGCGCGGCAACCCGCACGCGGCGCCCGGCGCTGTCGTCCCCCTGGCCGCGCTCCCCAACCCCGAGCAGTACGGCGTGCCCGACCTGCGCTTCAGCCCGGACGGCTCGATGCTCATCGTGCTCACGCTGGAGGAGACGATCCTCGTCTGGCGGCTGAACGACCTGCGGGCCATGCTCGACGAGCACGGGCTGGGGTGGTGAGCACGCTGCCGAGATTCGCGCCTCATGGCCGTGCGATGTCTCGGTGTGCCACGGCCGTCTCGGCCGTGCGAACTGCGGGAGAGTCCCGCCTGCGGTCGGATCGCACGGCTCACGGAGCCGTGGCACACCGAGGATCGTGCCCCATTCATCACCAGTGTGCCACGGCCGTCTCGGCCGTGCGAACTGCGGGAGAGTCCCGCCTGCGGCCGGACCGCACGGCTCACAGAGCCGCGGCGCACCGCAGAACCGTCGCGCCCGCCCGGCGTCTTTCACGCCGCCTGCCGCGACTGCCGCCGCACCGCCATCACCGGCACGCGCAGCGTCGGCTGCAGCGGCGGGGCGGCCGCCTCACGACGGCTGCCCGCGCCCGTGATGATGCTCGACATCGGCAGCCCCCACGGGCCGTGCTCGCCCTTGCGGTTGCACCAGCGGCCGAAGTACGTGGCCGTGCGCCCCGCCTCGCTCACGGGCCACGACACGCGGATCGGCACGCGCGAGAAGTCGCCCACGTGATGCGCGAAGCGCACATCCGGCACGATCCGGTCCGCCACCACCGCGTAGATCTGAATATACGCCGCGCCCCGCGGCTTGCGCCGCGCGCATGGCGCCAGCGTGTCGGCGTACAGGATGATGTGCTCGCCGGGAGCGCCGCCGCCCGGCAGCCGCAGGATCGGCGAGGTCCGCGGAGGCCGAACCGGCGAGCGGTGGGGGTCATCCACGTGCAGCCCCAGCTCGCTCAGCAGCCCCGGACCGATGCCCGCCAGGTTCTTGATCTGCTGCGCGTAGGTCCGCAGCAGCCGCTCCAGCTCCCGCCGCGTGTCGTTCTTGTGACGCACGGCCGTGGTCGTGCGCTTGCTCGGCTGCACCGCCCTCTCGAGGGCCTCGGCGAAGCGCTCCGTCAGCACCCGGATGTGCTCCGCCTTGGCCGGCGAGATGCCCAGCTCCTCGGGGTCATCCTGCACCAGCGCGGCGAAGTTGGCGGCCCAGTCGCGGAACAGGGCATCCTTGCGCGGAATGTAATCGCCGGTCTGCGTGATTGCGATGGGCGCCTGACTCATGCAATGCCTCCGCCCCGTGGCGCGATGAACACGCCGCCGTGAACGATCACCAACGCAGCGCGGCCGCGCGAGGCGCCATCACGACCCAACGCGCGCCGATCAACAGAGAAGGGCGCGCCCCGGCCCGCGCGGCACGGGCCGATGTCAACCGCGATCGGCTCAGCGAGAGCGCGGCTTGAGTGAAATCGGGCGGACATCGCTTCGCGTGCGCCCCCGCGCCCCGCGAGAGGTCACACCTTGCCCGCGTGGGCGCCAACGCGGCCCGCGTGGGACATTCCGCGAAGCCCGTGGGCGCCCCCGGAAACCGCGGGCGCGCCCACGGAAGGCGCGTGGTCACCCGCGCCAGCCGCGTGGTGAAACACTGGAGCCGCGTGTGGCCACTCGAATCAATCTGCCCTGTCGATGCCGTGGTGTCTGGCCGCATTCACGCAGGGCGGCGGCGGGTTGAGCCGGTGCGTGCCAGCATTGGCCGCGTGCCCGGCCGTGGCGGGGCGGTGCGGGGGAGCGCTCGCGTGCCCTTTCGCCGCGATGGACGAGTGCGGTGGAACGATGGCGCGTTCGCAGAGGGAGAGCGTGAACGGAACGACATCCGGTGCGATGCCCGGCATTCCTGGCGGGAGCATCTCGTCCGGATGCTCCGTGGTGCGTGATCGTGCTGGTCGGTGCGGCGGCGGCGCCGGGTGTCGTGGGTGTCGGGATCCGGACCCGGCCGCAGCACCTGCGTGGCGGCAGCGGCTTCTCCACGTGGCACGGCTCGCGGAGCCGCGGTGCGCCACAGGGCGGCATGCCGCGGCTGTCATGCCCAGCGCGTCCGGGCGTGCGGCGCGGCCGTCAGCCGGTTCGCTGCCGCTCGCGCCAGCGTTGCAGCAGTTCCTTCTCGCGCTCGGGTTTCAGCCCGGCGCGGAGTTGCCTGGGGTCGGCCAGGCGGGGGGGCTCTTCGCCCTTGTCGCGTGCTTCCTGGATGATCTGTTCCGTGGCTTCGACGCGGCGGGTCACCTCGCCTGGCCACCACTCGATGAGGGAGCGGTTGATGTCGTCGATGGAGCGGAAGGTCAGCCCGTGCTTGACGGCCCGGGCGTTGCTCCAGGTGTGGAAGCCGGCGTACTGGCCCGCGGGGGGCAGCCAGATGGGCAGGTAGCCGCCCTGCCCGGTGGGATCGGGGTTGGCTTCAAGGAAGTCGGCGGGCACCCACGTCAACTTCGCATCGCTCCTGGAGACGCGGACGGCGGATTCGAGCGCGGCGCCGATGGTGAGCGTCTCGGCGGGGCCGACGGCGTTGAACAGCCCGGTGCTGTTCTTTTCGATCATGTGGACGATCCACTGACCGAGATCACGCACGTCGATGATCTGGATGGGGTCGCTGGGCGCGCCGGGGGCGAGCACTTCGCCGCCCTGCTGCACGCGGACGGGCCAGTAGGTGTAGCGGTCGGTGCCGTCGCCGGGGCCGACGATGTAGCCGGGGCGGATGTTGGTGACGCGGCCGGGCATGGCGGCTTCGGCGGCCTGCTCGCAGAGATGCTTGAGCGCCCCGTAGTAGGCCATGCCGGGGCCCATGTTCTCGACGGTGGGGTCGTCGATGACGGCCACGGGGGCGGTTTCATCGGAGTTGGGCTTGTCGGTGTCGCGGTACGCGCTGACGCTGGAGATGAAGACATACTGCTTGACATTCGGCGCAAGCAGTTCGGCGGAGGCCTTGACCAGGCGCGGGTAGTAGCCGGAGGTATCGACGACGGCGTCCCACTGGCGCCCGGCGAGGGCCTTCAGCCCCTCGCCCTTGTCAGGGTCGCGGTCGCCGCGGAGTTTTTCGACATCCGGGAAGCGGTCGCCCTTGCGGGTTTCGGTGATGCCGCGGTTGAAGGTGGTGATGGTGTGCCCGCGCGACAGGGCGGACTCGATGACGGCGGGGCCGAGGAAACTGGTGCCGCCGAGGATCAGGATGCGCAGCCCGGCGGCGCGGCGGGGTGACGCAAAGAGGGGCGACGCGGCCAGCGCCGGCACGGCGAGCGCGGCGGCGGCGGTCGCGCCGGTGCGCACGAAGTCGCGGCGGGTGAGGCGGGTGGCGGGGTGAGGAGTGGAGCGCGGGGGGCGCGAATTCATGGCCTGATCCTTCTGAGCGGTGCCGCGCGGGGCGAAGTGGTCGCGCGATGCACGGTGTACGGGTGGTGGGTGGTTGGGTTGCAGCGGGGCGGTGGTCGAGGCGTTCGCACGGATCAGTGCGAGCCGCGACCATGATGGAGCTGAAGTTTGAAGTGAGCCGCAACCGTGAGGGAGCGGTCTGGTTACCCGTCCATCGGACCGCTCCCTGACGGTCGCGGCTCGAATTCTCGATCTGGCCAACCACATCGCGTCGGCTGAAGTTACGCGGGTTCGTTCACGACGATGATGGTGAGCCGCTTCGGCCCATGCGCCCCCAGTACGAGAATCCGCTCAATGTCGCCGGTGCGGCTGGGGCCGGTGATGAGCCCGGCCCACGTGGGCGGGTTGTTCTTGTAGGTGCGGGCGAGGTGCTCGTAGCCCGCGGTCAGGTCGGGCAGCAGTTGATCGAGCGTGGCCAGCACGATGTGGTGCGGAGGCAGGACGGAGAGGGCGCGCCCGCCGCACCGGGCCGAGGAGGCCAGCACGCTGCCGGTCTGCGCGATGAGGGCCTCGCACTCGGTGACGCCCGCGTCGCATTGGGCGAGTTCCTCGGCGACGTACGGCTCGCTCGTCCGCAGCACGGGCAGGCCGGCGGAGGCGACGATCGGGTCGGTGAGCTTCCCCGCGTGCGTGGCGAGCCGCTTCCAGTGTTCCTCCTGGGCGAGGCGACGGATGTATGCGGCGGCGGCGGCGAAGTCGTTGGCCTTCACCAGCGAGGCGCGGAGCTGCTGGCAGTGGCGGGCGAAGAGCTGAATCTGGCCCTCACGCGTGGCGGGCACGGGGGGGAGAGCCGAGCGCAACGCAGCCATATCCGGCAGCGGCGCGTCCGGATCGGGAACCCCATGACCGACGGCGGGCTTCGAGAGCGCTCGGCGGATGCGCTGCAGGATGGCGTCGCGGGCGCTCATCCGCGTCTCCCCCACATGGACCGGAATGTCTTCTTCGCAGGATCGGGAAAATCGCGCGTGACGCGCCACGCGCGCAGCGGGTCGAAGCGAGTGCCCCGCAGCGGCTTGCCCAGCACGTGGCCGATGCGGGCGAGGCGCGAGGCGATTCGGTACAGCCGCGGCCGCGTCATCACCAGGGTGAAGAGCTTCATGCCCAGCCGCTCACGGAAGCCCGCGTGCGCTGCGCCAAGGGCGCGGGTGCGCAGCAGGTGATGATGCAGGTCGATGCGGATCGGGCAGGTGGCGGTGCATGCCCCGCACAGCGAGGAGGCGTGGGCGAGATGCCGCCACTCCTGCATGTTGCGCATGTGCGGCGTGATGACCGAGCCGATCGGACCCTGGTACGTGGAGCCATAGGCATGGCCTCCCACGGTGCGGAAGACGGGGCAGACGTTCAGGCACGCGCCGCAGCGGATGCAGCGCAGGGCGTCGCGCTCGACGGGATCGGCCAGCAGGTTGGTGCGGCCGTTGTCGAGCAGGATGACGTGCATCTGCTCCGGCCCGTCCGTCTCGCCCGGGCGGCGCGGACCGGCGATGAGCGAGTTGTAGCCCGTCAGGTGCTGCCCCGTGCCCGCGGCGGCGAGCATGGGCAGGAAGAGCGCGAGATCGCTGACGCGCGGCAGCACCTTCTCGACGCCCACGATGGCGATATGCACGCGCGGCAGGGAGAATGTCAGCCGGGCGTTGCCCTCGTTCTCGGTGATCGAGATCATGCCCGTTTCAGCGATGGCGAAGTTGGCCCCGGTGATCCCCACGTCGGCCTTGAGGAACTTCTCCCGCAGTACGCGGCGGGCGACCATGGTGAGCGCCTCAGGGTGGGTGCCGGCGCGCTCGCCGAGGCGGTCCTCGAAGGTCCGGCCGATCTCGTCACGCCGCAGGTGCATCGCGGGGAAGACGAAGTGCGAGGCGCTCTCCCGGCGCAGCTGGACGATGAAGTCGCCCAGGTCGGACTCAATCACCTCGAAGCCCTTGCGCTCGAGGAGTTCGTTGAGGTGAATCTCCTCCGAGGTCATGGTCTTGCTCTTGACGATGACCTTGGCGTGCAACTTGTTGAGCAGCCCGAGGATGTAGTCCTGCGCGGCGTGGGCGTCCTCGGCCCAGAAGACGGTTGCGCCGCGGGCTTCCAGTTTCGAGGCGAACTGCGACAGGTGTTCATCAAGGTGCTCGACGGCGTGCCACTTGATGTGCGAGGCAAGAGTGCGCGCGGCTTCGTGGTCGGCGAAACGAGACTCCGTGCCGCGGCGGACCTCGGCGTAGCCGTTCAGCGACTGGCGCACGAACGCGCGGCGGTCGCGGTCGGCGGCCTGGTCGGCGGCGAAGGCGTTGAACTGGGGCAGGTTGATGGTCTTCATGTGCGGGCCAGGACCTCCGCCAGGTGAAGACACCGGATGCCCGCCATGCGCCGTGATGACAGCCCGCCGATCTGCATGAGGCACGTGGGATCGGCGGCGACGACGAACTCGGCCCTGGTGGCGCGGGCGGACTCGACCTTGACTTCCGCCATGGCCGTTGACGCCGCACCGAAGTTGATGGAGAACGCGCCGCCGAAGCCGCAGCAGGTCTGGGCCTCGTCCATCTCGACCAGTTCGAGCCCCTTGACGGACTTCAGCAGGGCGCGCGGCTGATCGCGGATGCCCAGTTCACGCAGCCCGTGGCAGCCGTCGTGGAACGTGACGCGGTGATGAAAACTGGCGCCCACATCCGTGACATGCAGTTGGTCCACGAGGAACTGGGAGAACTCGAAGGTGCGCGACGCGATGGACTTCGCCTCCCCGGCTCGCGGCGTTCCGTCGAAGAGTTCGGGGTAGAACGCTCGCACCATCGCGGCACAGGAACCAGAAGGAGCGACGATGGCCTCCGAGCCGCGAAACACCTTGAGGAAGTGCTCGCCCACGGCCCGCGCCTGGTCGCGGAAGCCGGATGACCACGCCGGCTGGCCGCAGCACGTCTGGCCGGAAGGGAACCGGACGACGTGCCCCAGCCGGGCGAGAACAGCGGCGACGTTCATCCCCACCTGCGGGAAGAACTGGTCCACGTGGCACGGAATGAAGAGCGAAACGTTCAGGGCGACCCCTCCACTCGACGCACGCCTCCGGCGCGGGACTGGCGTGGAACGTGTTATCCGGGTTATCGTGGTGATTGTCAACACCAGAGCCGTGACGCATGCCCGCAGCCGCCCACATTGCGATTGATCTTGGCGCCGAGTCCGGACGTGTCGTCGTCGGCGTGCTGGAGGATGGACGCGTCACGGTGACGGAGGCGCATCGGTTTGAAACGCCGTCCATCACGTCGCCCGGAGGCGTCCACTGGGATGTGCCGGGGATGTGGCGTTCGATCCTCGAGGGGCTGTCACGGTCAGCGGCGTGGGCGCATGAGCGTGGGGTCGTCGTTCGATCGGTCGGCGTGGATACGTGGGGCGTCGATTTCGCGCTGATCGACCGTGCGGGTGAACTGCTGGGCTTGCCGCACTGCTACCGTGATCCGCGGCATCGGGAGGCGTTCGATCGCGTGAGTCACGCGCTGAACGTCGATGACATCTACCGCACGACCGGCGCGCAGCCGATGGCGATCAACTCGCTGTTTCAGCTGGAGGGGCTGAGCCGCCGCGCGCCGGAGATGCTGGAACGGGCGGATCGTCTGCTCTTCATGCCTGACCTGTTCCACCATCTGCTGGCGGATCGGGCGGGCAAGCCGTCGCTCAACGAGGCCACCATCGCTTCGACGAGCCAGATGGTGGACCCGGTGACCGGCGCGTGGGCTCTGGAACTGCTTGATCAACTGCGGCTGCCTCGGCACATGCTGGGAGAGATCGCGCCGCCCGGCACGGTGGTGGGACCGCTTCACCGTGAGATTGTCGAGCGCACGAATCTGCCGCGCGACGTGCTGGTGGTGATGCCGGCCGGGCATGACACGGCGTGCGCCGTGGCCGCGGCGCCGGCGCCCGCCGGGGTGACCGCCTGGGCGTATCTGTCCAGCGGTACGTGGTCACTGCTGGGCGTGGAGCGGAACTCGCCCCTTCTTTCGGGCCAGGCGCGTGCGGCGGGATTCACGAACGAACGAGGCGTCGGGACTGGTCGACGCCGGGAAGACGCCATTCGCTTCCATCGCAATCTGGTCGGGCTCTGGCTGGTGCAGGAGTGCCGACGACAGTGGGAGCGCGAGGGTCGTCACTTCGCGTACGACCAGTTGACCCGCCTGGCGGAGGAGGCGGCGCCGTTTCACGCCCTGATCGACATCAATGAACCGGCGCTGTTTGAGCCGGGAGACATGCCAGGGCGGATCGCGGAACTCGCCCGGTCGAGCGGACAGCCCACGCCGCGCACGCCCGGAGAGGTCGTTCGCACCTGCCTGGCGTCGCTGGCGCGGGAGTACCGGCGAACGGTGGATCAGGTCGAATCACTGACCGGCGAACGGATCGACGTCATCCATCTTGTCGGCGGCGGGGGACGCAATCGCCTGCTCAACCAGATGACGGCGGAAGCACTGGGGCGACCCGTTGTCGTCGGTCCGCACGAGGCGACGGCGGTGGGGAACATCCTGGTTCAGGCGATGGCGATGGGCGAAGTGTCCGGCTTGGCGGATGTGCGTCACATGGTGGCACGCTCGTTCGATCCCATCACGTACCATCCCCGCGAGGTCAAGCCCGCGCCTGGAGAGCCATCGGCATGAATGAAGACCGTCTCGTTCAACTCGTCCGACTCGCCAACCGCCTGGGCGACCCGGCGCTGGACTATGCGATTCTCGGCGAAGGCAACGTCTCGGCGCGGGTGGATGAGCGAACGTTTCTGGTGACGGTCAGCGGGGCGGAACTTCGTTCGGCGACGGAACGTTCCTTTGTTGAAGTGGCGTTCGATCACGTCCTTTCGCTGCTGTCGGAAGGACCGATGGACGACGAGTCGATCCGACGCCGGCTCGCGAAGGCGAAGGTGGATGGCGGGCCGGAGCCGCGCCCCTCGGTTGAGACGCTCATGCACGCGGTGTTGCTGTCCATGCCCGGCGTGAACTTCGTCGGGCACACGCACCCGACCGCGATCAACGCGATCATCTGTTCTCACGGGTTTGAGCAAGCCCTCGCCGGGCGGCTCTTCCCGGACGAGATCGTCCTGTGCGGACCTCGTCCGCTGCTGGTGCCGTATGTTGATCCGGGTGTCCCTCTGGCCAGGGAGATTCACACCCGACTGCGGGAGTTCATCCGCAGCCACGGAGAGCCGCCGAAGTCGGTGTATCTTCAGAATCACGGGTTCATCGCGCTGGGCGGGACAGAGACGCAGGTGGCGCAGACGACCGCGATGGCGGTCAAGGCGGCTCGGATTCTGGCGGGCACGCATGTCCTTGGCGGGCCGCGGTTTCTCTCCGACAAGGCGGTTGCTCGCATCCACACAAGGCCCGACGAGCATTACCGGCAGCAGGTGCTGGACGCTATGGGTGGATGATGGATGAAGGGTGAGAGGATGGGGGGATGGCGGCTTGCGAGGACGCCGGGGCAACGACGTATCAAGCCGCCGGAGCGTTACGGATGAGCTGGCTGGGTCGAGCAGCCAGAGCCCGTGCGTGTGATGCTCTTGCCCATCTTCACTTCGGATTGATCCAGCGCAGGCGGCATCTTCGGAATTGATTTGCCGACTCCCATCGAGCGCGGGTACAACGTTTTGACGATGTGCCCGTATAACCCGCGGCCTCCGTGGCACGGGGGTTGTCGCCGTCTGGCGACGTATCCGACGACGGAGCGCGGATCGGGATCGATGGAACGAGCAGGTTCTGGATGGGAGTGCGAACAATCATCATGAAGAATCGCCATCACTCGCGGCGGCATCTTGTCGCCGGGCTGCGGGGCATGGTCGCGGCGGCGATTGCCTCGGTGGCTGGCACGGTTGGGGCGCAGCTGTTCCGTCCCCAGACGGTGGCCATTGAGAACGTCCGCATCGTGGTGGGCGACGGGACGGTCATCGAGCGTGGAACAGTCGTCATCCGCGACGGGCGGCTGGTTGCTGTTGGTTCGAGCGTGGCCGTGCCGGATCGGGCGGCACGGGTGGACGGCTCGGGCAAGACGGTCACGCCCGGCCTGATCGACGCGCTTGGTTCGCTGGGCAGCAATGCGTCGGGCGGAAGCGACGGCATGCACTTCGCCGCCGACGCCTTTGATCGGTTCGACACGCGGGCCATTCGCTCCGCGCTGTCACAGGGGGTGACGACGGTCTATCTCCCCGCGCGGGGAGAACGGGGCGTCACGGGCGTGGGGGCGGTGGTGCGCTTCACGCCGGGACCGGATGACACCTTCGGCGAAGTCGCCGTCGAGCACGCCGCCCTGTGCGTGAACATGGGCTCCGGGGCGTCAGCCCTGCAACGGCTGCAGATGCTTGACGCCCTGCGCAAGCGGCTCAAGGCGGCCAGAACCTATCGCGAATCCCTGGAGACGTACGAGTCCGAACTCGAGGACTACGAGAAGAAGATCAAGGAGCGTGCCGCCAACCCCGCTCAGGCCGGCGGCCCGGGTGGCTCGACCGGGGCGGGCGGAACGGGCGGCGGAAGTGGACAAGGCGGTTCGGGCGTCATGCAGGATCCACCCCGTCCGCCGGGAGGCGGGGGTCCGCCCGGCGCTGGTCCGCGAGGCGGTCAACCCGGCGGCGGACAGGCCGGTACAGGCGCTCAGGGGGGAAATGAGGAACTCAGAAAGCCCCAGAAGCCGCGCCGCGACGCCGGCGCCGAAATGATTCTCAAGGCCATCGATCGCGAGATGCCCGTCCGCGTGTACGCGACCCGGCAGGAGGACATCCTCAACGCCATCGAGCTGGCGCAGGAGTTCAACCTGCGGCTGATTATCGAGGGCGCCGCGGAAGCCGACCTGGTCGCCGCCGCGATTGACAACGCCGGCGCCAGCGTGGTGTTCGATCACGCGGCCTCGCGCGATCGAACGGCCGATGGACTGGGCGATCGCCTGAGCCGGGCGGCGGCATCCGCGGCCCACCAGGGGCTGTCGTGGTATCTCGGCAGCGGGCGCGACGCGGGGTCCGCCGGACGATTCCTGCTGGCGATGGCCCAGCACGCCGCCAACGCCGCCGGGCACGCCGACGCGATTTCCCTGCTCACGGGCGCCGCGGCGGACCTGCTGGAACTCGGGGAGCGCACGGGTCGCCTGACGCCCGGGCGCGAAGCCGACCTCGTGCTGTGGAGCGGCGACCCGCTCGACCCGTCATCGAAGGTGGAACTGGTCTACATCAACGGCTCGATCGCGTGGCGTCAGCCGGCGGCGAAGGAGGGCTCGTCGTGACGCGATGGCTGAAACAAAGGATGAGTCGTTCGGTCGCCGTGACGATCCTGGCGTGCGCCACGATCGGCGCGACAGCGCAGGAGCAGACGCTCATCGTTGGCCGCGCCGTCATGCCCGACGGCTCGCTGCGCGACAACGTGGCGGTGACGATCCGCGACGGGCGCATGACGCGCGTCGCCGACGGGGCGGGCGTGCGCGACGGTGCGAACGTGGTTCGTCGTCCCGATCTGGTGCTCTCGCCGGGACTGATCGCCCTGGATTCATCGCTGGGCGTGCCTGACCTGGGCGAGGAGCGGCGCACGGTGATCGATGCCGATTTCTTCCCCGTCGCCGGCTGGGCCGCCGATTCCCCCGCGCTGGTCCGGGCGCTGCGCGAGGGCGTCACCGCCGTCATGGTGACGCCACGACCCAGCAACGTGGTGAGCGGCATGGCTTCGACGGTTCGCACCTGGTCGGCAAGCGCCGCGCCTGACGTGCTCAAGCAGGATGGGGCGCTGTCGCTGGTGCTGGCGAACAGCGCCTACAGCGTGGCACGGGAGCCGTCATCTCGCGCCGGCGCCATGGCGATGCTGCGCCGACTGCTGGTCTCGGCCCGTGAGGGCGGCGACGACGCTCCGGCTCGGCTGCGCGAACTCGCCGGGGGGCGTCTCCCGGCGCTCGTCCGCTGCGAAACCGGCGCGGATGTGGCGGCGGCGGTGTCGCTGCTGGGCACGTACCGGACGCCGACCACCGTCATCCACACCCAGGAGATGCGGGACGCGGCGGAGCATCTCGCCGGCTCAGGCATGTCCTGCGTCGTCGGACCGTATTCCTATGAGATGGGCGACGTGATCCTGTCGGGCGCCCGCCGACTCGCGGAGGCGAAGGTGAACCTGGCGTTCTCCGGCGCGGCGGCGGCGGATGACCCCGGCTCGATCCGCCGTTCCGCCTGGCTGGCGGTCCGCAACGGGCTGGACGCCGCGACGGCGCGAAAGGCGCTGACCGTCAACGCCGCCGCGATCGCGGGTGTGTCGGATCGCCTGGGGAGCATTGCGGAGGGGAAGGAAGCGGACTTCGTCCTGTTTTCAGGCGATCCGCTGCGTCCGGATGCTCGCGTGATGGAGGTGTGGGTCGGCGGGCGGCGCGTGTACGCCGCCTCTCACGCACACCATGAGGACAAGGTGATCGGAGCGACCCATGAGAACTAGAGGACTTGCGGCTGTCGGCGTTCGACGTTCGATGGTGGGCGGCGGGGTGCTGGCCGCTCTGTGCCTGTCGGGCTCCCCGTGCGCCGAGGCGCAGGATCTGGTGATTCGCGCCGGACGAGTCCACACCGCCACGGGCGAGGTGATTGAGAAGGGCGTGGTGATCGTTCGCGACGGGGTGATCCAGCAGGTCGGACGCGACCTGCCGGTTCCCGCCGGGGCGCGGGTGATTGACGCGCCCGATGGCTCGGTGACCCCCGGATTGATCGACGCCAACGCGCTGCTGGAGCCGTCGGACGCGGTTTCGTCGCCGGAGAATCGTCGCGGCATCTTTCAGTACATCTACCACAGCAACACGCACGGCGGCGCACTCATCTGCCTGCTCTGCGACGGCTATGCGTCGTGCGCCTTCGCCGACTCGCACGATGACATCGAGCCGGGCGACGTGTGCCCGATCTGCGGGCTGACGAACGCGGATGATCCTTCACTCTTCGCCTCGGGTCTGGCCGGGTTCGGTACGACGACCGAAGCGTCGTCCGAAGTGGTGCCGCACACCTTCGTGGCGGATGCTCTCAACCTGCGCTCGCCTGACTTCGATCGACTGGTGCGCGGGGGGGTCACGACGGTCTTCGCGGCGCCGGACACGGCGGCGGTCATCGGTCCGCGCGGGGCGATTGTGCGCACCGCCGGTCCGTTGGCGCAGCGCGTGGTGAACGACGCCGGGCCGGTGCAGGCCACCATCAGCGCCGACACCTACCGCGTGGGAGGCGGCAACGGCACGCCGTCGCGGTTCAGCGTCACGGCCCGCACGCGGCGGCCCAACTCACGCATGGGGCTGGGCTTCGTCTTCCGCAAGGCCTTCCATGACGCGGAGCTGCTGGCCTCCGGCGGCAAGCCCGACGGGGCCGATACCGCCAGCAACGAGGCGCTGGAAGTCGTCACCAAGGTGCGCGAGGGCGAGATTCCGCTTCGCATTCTGGCCCGCACGCAGCGCGACATTCTCACCGGCATCCGGCTGGCCGAGGAGTTCGGCTTCACCTTCACGCTCGTCGAGGCCACCGAGGCGTATCGCTGCCTCGATGACCTGGCCAGCCGCGACATGAAAGTCATCTACGGGCCGATCTATGACCAGCCCAGCGGCGCTCGAGCCCGCACGCCCGAAACACGCGAGGCGAAACTGTCCGCCATCCGGCAGTTGCTGGATGCGGGCGTCGAGACGGCGATTACCGCCCAGGATCTCCGCGAGGAGGATGGTCTGGCCCGCCAGGCGATGTACGCCATCCGCGCCGGTCTGACGACCGAAGAGGCCCTGCAGGCGGTGACGCGCACGCCCGCCCGCATCCTCGGCATCGCGGACAGCGTGGGCACCATCGAAAAGGGCAAGCGGGCCGACCTGGTGGTCTGGAGCGGAGCGCCGTTCGAGGCCACTTCTTCGCCGATCCAGGTCATTGTGGGAGGCGAGGTCGCGTGGTCCGGTGCAACCCAGGCAAGGAGCGGCCAGTGATCAGCGCACGGATGCAGGAGGAGAGCATGATGAGTCGGTTCAAACGGGTCGGCTGGCGGACGATCGTCTGCGTCACGACGCTCCTGGCGGCGGGGGCCCACGCCGCACCGCCTGACAAGGTGGCCCTCACCGGCGGACGCATCATCCCCGTCGTGGGCGAGGAGATCGAGTCGGGCGTGATCCTGATCGATCGCGGCCGCATCGTCGCCATCGGCAAGGGCATCGAGATCCCCTATGACTACATGGAAGTGGACGTGTCGGGCAAGGTGCTCATGCCCGGCATGATCAACCCGCACGACGCGCGCGGCATGGACGTGCAGAACGAGCAACTGCCCGTGGCGCCGTTCCTGGACGTCTATGACGCCATCGACCCCTCGCGGGCCTTCTTCGAGGATTCACTGCGCGACGGCGTGACCACGGTTCACGCCATTCAGGCCAACAACACCGTGATCGGCGCCGTCAGCCGCGCGCTGCGGCCAATCGGCCTGACCATTGACGAGATGACGGTGGCGCCCGACGTGGCGCTGAAGATGTCCATCACGCCCCGCTCCGGCTTCGACCCGATGCGGCAGATGGCGACCTTCCGGGAAACGTGGTTCGAACTGGACGACTACCTCACGCGGCTGGCGGAGACGAAGTACGAGGAGTCGCTCAAGAAGGACAACAAGCCGCTTGACGTGACGCCCGCCGTGGCGGCGGAGCGCGGCAGACCGATGCTGCGCGACGAGGATTACGACGACGCCCACCGGAATCTGGTCCGGCTCCGCCGCGGCGACCTGGGCGCGTGGATCTGGTGCGGCAACCCCAACGACGTGGCGCCGGCCATCCGCATGGCGAAGGAGCAGGGGTTCCTCGACAGGACCGTTCTCGTTCTGGGCGTGACCGGGTATCGCGCCATGAGCGAACTGAAGTCCGCGGGCCGTCCCGTGGTGCTGGATGAAAACCTCTACCACCGCGACCGTGATCCGGAGACCGGCGAGATCACCGAAGTGTTTGTACCGTCGAAGATTCATGAAGCCGGTCTGCTCTTCGCGCTGCAGACAAACCCCTCCGGCTCCATGGCCGAGCGGTATCTGAACTACCAGGCCGCCCTGTGCGTGCGCAACGGCATTCCACGCGACGTGGCGCTCAAGGCCATTACGCTCAATCCCGCCAGGATGATGGGACTGGACAGCCGACTTGGTTCGCTCGAAGTCGGCAAGACGGCCAACATCGTGGTGATGAGCGGCGACCCGCTGGACTTCAACTCGTGGGTCGAACTGGTTTACATCGACGGCATCCTGGCCTATGACCGCGCCCGTGACCCGCGCCTCAGGAAACTGCTGGAAGTGGAGCAGAAGGCGAAGGAAGCCGCCGAAGCCGCCAAGCCCAGGAACGAAGCCGCGACGCCGCCAGGTCAACCGGCGAGTGAGGCGCGTCCCGGCGGTGCGGGAGGCGGGGAAGGACGTCCCGGCGGGCGACCGGGCCGCCCCGGCTCAGGAGATGGCGGTCAGGGTGGTGGCGGCGGCGACCCCGCCGGCAACGACGCCAGCGCCAACCACGCAGGGGGAACACGATGAGACGATGCGCCGCTGTGATCCTGGCGGTCGCATTGGCGACCTCGGCGTCATTCGGCGCCTCGGCGGGCGAGCACGATTCATTCGTGCTGCGCGCGGGGCGCATTCTTCCGGTCGCCAAGGGGTTGCCGGAGGTCATCGAAAATGGCGTGATCGTGGTGCGCGACGGGCGAATCGTCGCCATCGGGTCGGACGTTCCGATTCCGCCAGATCTGCGCGTCATCGACCTGCCCGACGCGGTGGTCGCACCCGGGCTGGTCGCCGCCTCCGGTGATTGGGCGGGAACGCACGCCGGCGATGAAGCCGTGTCCGGCGCGTACCACGCGGTGGATTCGTTCGATCGATATGGCGATTACCGCGACATCCTGGCGACCGGAGTCACCACCATCCATGTCAACCCCGGCTGGCACCGTCTGGTGGCGGGGCGCGGCGCGGTGGTGCGGCTGGGGGGGTATCACGATGAGCGTGTGCTGTCCTCGGCATCCGACCTGACGATCAACCTGGTGGCGGACGCACTCGGCCCGCCCGATCTGCAGACGTTCCTGATTCCCCCGTCCGGCGACCGGGGCGTCACGCCGCAGCAGCCGCAGCGGCCCTTCTCGCGCGCCGGTCAGTTGCTGGCGATCCGCGAGGCCCTGGCGGCAGCGGAATCGAAGGAAGGGCGAGGCAACGTTCACCTGTCGATGTTCCGCGAGGCGTGGAATCAGCAGAGCCCCCTGCGCATCCACGCACAGCGCGCCGAGGACGTCATCAATGCGGCGGCCTTTCTCAGCGGACAGAAACGAACCGGCTACATCGTCGGTGGAATTGAAGCGGCGCAGGCGGCGTCCCAGCTGGCCGCCACGGGCACGCGGCTCGTCTATACGATCGACGCCCCGCTCCGCTCCACGCAGTCAAACCTTGGCAACGACCCATTCGCACTGGCGGGCGATGACCGCAACCTCGCGCGGCTTGCCGGCGTCACCTTCGCCCTCGGGTTGTCGCCAGATCTGCCCGTGACCGATCTTCGCCTGGCCGGCGCTGCGGCGCGACGGTCCGGTCTGAGTGAACAGCAGGTGCTGGCCTCGCTGACGCGCATTCCCGCCGAGATTCTGGGCGTGGGCGACCGCGTCGGTTCGCTGGCGGTGGGGCTCGAGGCGGACCTGGTGGCGTACACCGGGCACCCGCTGGAGGTCACATCCCACGTCGAGCGCGTCTACACGCGGGGGAAACTTGTCTACAAGCGCACGCCTCCGCCTGCGATGGTGGTGCGCGGCGGAACCATCTGGCTCGGTCCCGACAACTGGCTCAGGGATGGCGCTGTGCTCGTGGAGGATGGTCGTATCACCGCGGTGGGGAAGCGCGTGCCGCACCCGGTGGGGGCGAGGGTGATCGACGCCGGTCCGGACGGGTTCATTGCTCCCGGCATGATCGATGCGTTCGGCCACCTGGGGCTTGAGGGCGACCGCGGCGCGCTGCCCGCCAACCTGTCGCTCACGCCGCTGGTCGGTGCTCCCACGTTGGAGGCGACGCGCGTCGCCAAGGCCGGCGTCACCACGGTGGTGACCGCACCATACGCTTTTGACAACAACGGCTCGCAGGTGGCGGCGATCCGCACCTACGGCGAAGGTCGGCAGGACCGCATCGTGGCGCCCACGGCGGGCGTGGTGCTGAGCGTGCGCGGCAGCGACGCCAAGGCCATTCCCGGTCGGCTCAACGGCCGCATCACCGCCGCTAAACGCTACCTTGAAACGTGGCAGAAGTACGAGAAGGATCTGGCCGAGTGGGAGCAGAAGCGCGCCAGCGGGCAGATGCCTGCGGCGACCCGGCCCGCCGAGGAAGTGGTGACGCAGACGCCCAGCGTCGATCCTGTCTCGGGCACATGGCAGGCGCGGGTGTTCGGCGGTCCGTTGCCACGGGAGTTCGAGGGCAAGGTGGCGTTCCGACTGACCGGCGCGAACGTCGAAGCCCGCATCATCGATCCCGTGCCCCCGACAGAGGTGCGCATCATCGGCACGCTGGAAGGCACGAAACTGCGCGGCACCATCGAGGCCGATACGGGCGGCATGGGCACGCCTCAGTGGCAGGCCGACCTGGTTGAGCCGGATGTGATGCGCGGCACGATCTCCGTGCAGATGTTCAGCGTCAACTTCGAGGCCCGACGAGTGGATAAGGGTCCGGTGGAGTTCCGCGTGGAGCGCGTGCGCCGCGCCACCGCCGGCAGGGACGGCCGACCGCTGCCCCCCGCGGTGGATGAAGCCCTCGAGCCGTGGAAGGCGGTGCTGGAAAAGAAGATGCCGGTGATCGTGGACGCCGGCACCACGCAGGAGATTGACGCCGTGCTCGACGTGCTGTGCGACGAACACGGTCTGGCGGTGGTCCTGCGCGGCGCGGAAAACGCCGCCCGCCAGCATGAGCGGCTGGTCGCCAAGGGCGTCGGGGTGATCGCGCCGACGCAGGTTGTTCGGCAGGAGAGCAACCGCCCATATCACCAGCCGCACGAACTGAACCGACTGGGCATTCCCGTGGCGTTTCAGAGCGACGCCGAGGATGGGGCGCGTCTGCTGCCGCGCCTGGGGCTGTACGCGGTGGAGCAGGGCATGAGCGCGGAGGCGGCGCTGGCGTCGTTGACGATTGACGCCGCGCGAATGTTCAAACTCGATCACCGCATCGGCTCCATCGCCGCGGGGCGCGACGCCGACCTGGTGATCTACACCGGCCATCCGTTCGACGCGGCCAGCCGGGTGAAGCACGTCATCGTGGGCGGAAAGGAGTTGACGCCATGAAGCGCGTGGCTGGATGGATGTCGTGGACGGCGGGAGGCGCGTTGTTCGCCGCAGCGGTCTGCGCCGCCGCGCACGCGTCGGACGTCACCGTCTACCGTGTGGGCAAGGTCGTCACGATGGACGACAAGGACACGGTCATCAACAACGCCGTGGTGGTGGTCAGGGGTGGAAAGATCGAGCAGGTGACCAAGGCGGCCGGTTTCACGACGCCTCAGGGCGCCGCGGTCATCGAAATGCCGGACTGCTGGCTGGTTCCCGGCCTGGTGGAGGGCCACAACCACATCGCCGCCGACAGTGGCGACCTGCACGACTACGTGTACCTGACCAACCCGGGGCTGCGCACACTGGATGCGGTGGACACCGAGAACGAGAACATCAAGCGCGCCAGGGCAGGCGGCGTGACCACCGCGCTGCTCATCCCCGGCAGCGGCACGAACATGAGCGGCTTCGGCACGCTGGTCAAATTCACCGGCGGTCGAACGGACGAGTCTGTGCTCAAGTACCCCGGCTCGATCAAGATCGCCCAGGCCGGCAACCCGGAGCGCTACTGGTGGGGCGTGGGCCGCGCCATGATGAACTACAACACCCGCCAGACCCTGGAGGCGGCCAAACGCTACCACGAGGCGTGGGAGGCGTTCGAGAAGGGTGAAACCACGGTCAAGCCCGCCATCAACACCGCCTATGACGACTTTCGCGGGCTGTTCCGCCAGGAGTTCATCGCCTCCGTCCACACGCAGCAGTACCAGGTGGTGCTCACGACGATCGACATGCTGGCGAGAAAGCTCGGCATCAAGACCGTGCTCGACCACAGCGAGTTCGACGGCTGGAAGACGACGCCATTCCTGCTGGAGACCGGCAACGTCGAGACCATTACCGGCCCCCGCGTGTACCACTACGACCGCACGCAGCGCCGTCTGTTCGGTCTCATCGCACAGTGGTGGAAGTCGGGCGTGAAGCACGTCGGCGTGAATACCGACTCTCCCGTCATCCCGCAGGAGGAGCTGTCGTACCAGGCGGCCATGGGATGCTGGTACGGGTGGCTGCCCTACAACGCGCTGCGGGGCGTGACGCGCACCAACTCCATCGCGCTGATGGTCGATGACCGGGTCGGCTCGATCGAGCCGGGCAAGGACGCTGATTTCGGCATCTGGAGCGGCGACCCGATCGACCCCCGATCCACCTGCTGGATCACGGTCATCAACGGCAGGATCGTTCACGACTCGCGCGGAGCCATCCGCCGGTTCTGAGAGGTGACGATGACGACGCATACGAACACGCTGACCCGCCGTCCTTCGCCCGTCACGCGATGGTTTGACCGTGCCGCAGGAGCCGCCGCGGCGATCGCGCTGGCGTGCCTTGCATCCACGGCGACGGCGCAGGCCGACGAGCAGTTCACCGTCATCAAGGCGGGCAGGATCATCACCGTCTCTGGCGAGGAGATCACCGACGGCGAGATCGTGATCGTCGATGGCAAGGTCCGGCTGGTGGGGCGCAACCTCGAGTACCCCGCGGCGGCCACGGTCATCGACGCACGCCGCCAGACGGTGATGCCCGGCATGATTCACCTGCGCAGCCGCGCCGGCCTGCCGGGGTACACCCGCAGCGGCGTCCACACCGACTGGCATGTGAACGACGAGTTGTATCTCGATGAGATCGACTTCTCCGAGCACCTGCGCCACGGCTTTACATCCGTGTGCCTGATGCCGGCGGGCACGGGGCTGCCCGGCATGTCGGCGGTCTACCGCACCGCCGGTCCCAGGGAGAGCCGTCTCTTGCAGAAGGACGCCTACCTGCGCGTCACCATGTCGAATACCGGCACGGACAAGCCGGTGCTGCGCGGCGCCATCCGCAAGGCCAAGGAGGAGATCGCCAAGGTCGCCAAGGCCAGACAGGAATGGGAAGAGAAACGCCGCGCCGAACAGCAACAACAACAACAGCAGCAGCAGGGGGGACAGAGCGGCGGCACGGGGGGTGGAGGCAGCGGCGGAGCAGGAAGCGGTGCGGCGCCAACGCAGCAGCCGCCCCAGCCGCAGCCGGGCCAGCAGCCGCCGGCGCCGCCCGCCACGCCTGCGCAGTTCACGCCTCCGGCGATTGACAAGTCGCACGAACCGCTGATGAACCTGATCGAAAAGAAGGCCGCGCACCCGCTTGTGCTGGAAGTGTCCAGCGCGTCGGACGTGCTCCACGCCTTCGACGTACTCAAGGAGGAGCCGAACCTTCCGGTCAGGATGTACGTGGGCGTGCGTTCGCAATCCAACGATCTGCACTACGTGCTGCCGCTTCTTGCGGAGCGAAAAACCCCGCTGTTGGTCGAGCCCTTCATCAGCTCCATTGCGGAAACCACCATTCGCTTCAACCTGCCGGCCGAACTGGCGGCGAACGGCTGTGACATCACCTTTGTGCCTCCGTCGGACGCCTCGGTCTCGATGAGGAACTTCCGGGCCACGACGGCGGATGTGGTTCGCGCCGGGCTGCCCCGCAACATCGCCATCAAGGCCCTGACGTTGAATCAGGCCCGATTCGTCGGGTTGGATTCGCGCCTGGGCACGATCGAAAAGGGCAAGGACGCCGACCTGATCTTCCTCGACGGCGATGTGCTCGACCCCGCGTCGCGGGTGAAGCGGGTCATGGTCGGCGGCGAAATTGTCTGGGAGGACACGAAGTGACTACGCGATTGACGCCCCTGATGTCCCTGGCTCTGGCCATCATCGTGGCCGCGTCGATTCTTCTGGCGCCATCCGCCGAAGGGCAGCGTCGTCGCCCCGATGGTCCCCCCGGCGGCCCACCCACCCCGCCGCCGACGGCTCCGCCGCCAGCCGAGGTCAAGCCCGCGCCGATTCCCGAGAAGGAGGAGTACCTTGCCATTCGCGCCGGGCGCGTCCACACCGTCTCAGGTCCGGTGCTGCACGACGTGACCATCCTGTGCAAGAACGGCAAGATCATCGAGATCGGACCGCGCGTCGTGGTGCCCGAGAAGGCGGAAGTCATCGACGCCTCGACCATGGAGGTGTATCCGGGTCTCGTGGCGGTCAGCACTTCCAACGTGCTGGGCGGCGGCTCGCCCGAGGATTCGACGGACGTGTTCGCGCTCAACCTCGCCACTGCGCTGGCGGCGGGCATCACCACGGGCGTCACTGGCAACACCGCCGCCAAGCTCACTTTCGGCACGGTCGATGACATGATCGTCACCCGCCAGGTGTTCGAGTCGTTCAACTACTCCACCCGCAACCCCAGCGGGCGCAAGCAGGTGCGAGACGGTCTCAACCGCGTGCGCGCCTACCTGCGCGATCTGGCGGCATACGAGGAGGCCAGGCGAACCAACCCGAGCGCCGTCGCCCCCGACAACCGCTGGATTCAGGGGAACTTCGCCACGTACCTGCGCCTGCTCAAGGGCGAGGCCACGGCGGTCGTGGACGCCAATACCACGCATGAGCTCATTCAGATCTGCGAACTGGCGGAGACCTACGGCATCCGCTTCGTCATCCGCGGCGCGGTGGAGGGCTGGACCGTGCCCGACCGCCTGGGACGCGCCAAGATCAGCGCCATCATCATCCCGCGCACGCGCAGCGACCCCAACGAGGACTCGATGCGTCCCAACGGCTCATCCATCGAGAACGCCGCCATCATGGCGCGCCACGGGGTGGCGATGGCCTTTCTGCCCACCGGCTCGCTGTTCGGCCCCGGCACAGGCATCAGTTTCGGCGGCTTGGGCGGGCGCGACCTGCTGCACCTGAACATGGAGGCCGCCTTCGCGGTGCGCGGCGGCCTGTCCAACCAGGACGCCATCAGGGCCATCACGCTCGACGCCGCCCGCATCCTCGGCATCGACCGGCGCGTCGGCTCCATCGAAGTGGGCAAGGACGCCGATTTCGCCATCGCCGACGGCGACCTGCTCCACTACATGACGCACATCCGCTGGACGGTCGTCAACGGCCGCGTCGCCTATGACAAGATGAAAGACACGCTGCTCGATCACATCCGCCCGGGTGGCGACCTGAACGCGCCGGCCCCGTACGACTACTGGCCCCGGCGTCTGGGCGCGGACTTCTGAACCGAACCCGGGGTGTGTCTCACGCATCCGGGAATCGTGCCGCCAGCCGCTGCCGCACCAGTTCCGCCTTGGCTCGGATGTCGTAGTCGGGCAGCGTCGTGAAATGGCCCAGGGCGTCCAGCAGCCCCTCGAAGACGTGCTCGAACATGCCCGCCGGGTCGGATGCGGAGGGTGGATCGGGCAACCCCCAGTGACAGCGGACCGGCGCGCCCGGGAAGACCGGGCAGCTTTCCTTGGCCGCGGAATCGCACAGGGTCACAACCAGGTCGAAGGAGCGATCGCGGAACTCGTCCCAGCTCTTCGACCGCAGACCGACGGTAGGCAGACCGTGTCTCTCCAGTGTCCGCAGCGCCAGCGGATTGGGCTGACCCTTGGGCTGCGACCCGGCGGAGAAGGCCTGAAGGTCGTCCCCGTAGATTTCGTTGGCGATGGCTTCCGCCAGAATGCTGCGAGCACTGTTGCCGGTGCAGAGGAAGAGGATCGAGGTGCGATGGTCGGACATGATGGATGGTACCCAGCCATGGCGGGCCCGGAGCAGCCGCTGCGGAGGGGACCGAAAACATGCCTCTTGACGACAGCCGCTTGTGCGCCTGAAATGACGCCCTTCCGGCGCCTCCTCGGGCGACGAGTTCGAGGCGAGCCCCGCACCGGAAGTCCTGGGCTTTCCCCGCCAGCCGTCAAGCGGCTTCCGGGGTTCCGCATCACAGACGTGAGACGCACCATGAAGGACGGCATCCACCCCAAGTACTACCCCGACGCCAAGGTGTTCTACCGCGGCGAACAGGTGATGACGGTCGGCGCCACCGTGCCGGAGTTGCACGTCGAGGTGTGGTCCGGTTCGCACCCGTTCTTCACCGGTCAGAAGACCTTTGTGGACACGGCGGGGCGCGTCGAGAAGTTCCAGAAGAAGTTCGCCGGCGACTACTTCAAGCCCAAGAAGAAGTAGCTCGCGCACGTCGCACGCTGACCAGCCGTGGCCCCAGGGTCACGGCTGTTTGTTTGCACGAACGCCCGTGCGGCCGGCCGCATGGACGCCGGGTCGAAACCGATGATGTCGTCGCCCGCCGCATGGTCACCATTCCCGACAATCTGAAACGCCGTCTGGACGATCTGGATCGTCAGTACGTCGAACTGGGTGATCGTCTGCTGGACCCTGACGTGCTGGCTGACCATCGCCAGGTGCGGGCGCTCTCTATCAAGCGATCCGCGATCGAGCCGGTGGTGATCGACTATCGCGCGGCGCTCGAGGCGGCCCGCGAAGCCGAGGGGCTGGCGGCCCTGATCGCGGAGAATGCCGACGCGGAACTGACTTCGCTGGCGCGCGAAGAGATGCCCCGACTCGAAGACCTCGCCGCTCAGCACATGGACGCCGCGGTGCGGCGGCTGGTCACCGCGGACGACCGCGCTATCGGAGCGGTCATCCTCGAAATCCGCGCGGGGGTCGGCGGCGATGAAGCGGCGCTTTTCGCGGGCGACCTGGTCGAGATGTACCGTCGGTTCGCCGCCGCGAAGGGATGGACGTGGGAGGTTCTTCAGACCAGCCCGGGCGAGCATGGCGGGTTCAAGTCAGTCATGGTTCGCGTCGCGGGCGATGGCGTGTGGTCGGAACTGGGCTACGAGGGAGGCACGCACCAGGTGAAGCGCGTCCCCGCTACCGAGATGCAGGGGCGTGTCCACACGTCAACGGCCACGGTGGCGGTGCTGGCCGAACCGGAGGAGGTCGAGGTCAGAATCGCCCCCGACGAGGTCAAGGAGATCATGACCACGGCCCAGGGCCCCGGCGGGCAGAACGTGAACAAGGTCGCCACCGCCGTCCACCTGATCCACCTGCCGACCGGCATCGAAGTGCGCATGCAGGAAACCAAGAGCCAGGCGCAGAACCGGGAGCGGGCTTGGTCGCTGCTGCGGGCGCGTCTGTACGAGCGTCAGAAGGCGGAGCGCGACGCCCAGCGCGCCGCCGAGCGACGCACCATGATCGGTTCGGGGGGACGCGCGGAGAAGATCCGAACCTACCGCTTCAAGGAAAATCTGGTCGTGGATCACCGCCTCGGTTCAGCCGAGGGATCGTTCAACCTGACCGAGGTGATGGCCGGCAAACTTCAGCCGGTGATCGACGCACTTGTTCGGCAGGATACGGCCGAACGCCTGGCCGCACTGTGATGGCTCGAAGGACGCGGCCCATGAGTTCTTCGCAACCGTCGTGATTCCGCGCGGCTGGGTGGGAAAGGGCGCGACGCCCCACGCCATCCGGGAATCGGCAGTCATGTCGCGCCGATCGGTCAGGCGCGTGGTCCGGGTCGGGTTGCGAACCGGGTCACTCCCCGCCGCCCGTGACGACGATGTCGTCATACTCCTTCACGACGACCGGCGCGGTGATTTCATTCACTGGATTCGTTGCCGATCCTGGCCCGTTGGTGCGTGAGAAGAACACGCCGTCGGCCCCGGCGGACATCAGGACGTACGACCCGCGCGTGGCGTTGAACTCGAGGTCGGTCCCGTAGTTGCCGCGAGTGAAGGCCTGATGCCCGACCAACTGCATGAAGTTCCAGTTGGCCTGACTGTAGTTGCTGTTGCCCGGCGCGCTTCCGCTGACGTTGAACACGCTGTAGGCCTGGTAGCCGCCTCCGCTGTTGGTCTGATCGTTGGCCGACCGGCCCAGGGCGGTGGATTGCAGGTACGGGTTGGCCGAGGTCATGGTGAACTGCGGCGCCGATCCACCGGAACGGGGAACGATCGGGCCGACCGAGCGAGCCCGGCGGACGTACACGATCGGATTCCCCCAGGCATCCAGCAGGTCCGGCAGTTTGAAGTTGCCCGGCTCACCAACCTGACCCCGCGCCACGCCAAGGTCATCGGTGCCCGGCGTGTAGTAGGCGGCGTACTTCCTTCCGTTGATCGTCGGTCCGTTGCCCATCTGCGAAGGGCGATCGGGCAGCGCGCCGTCGAAGAAGATCTTGATGGACTTTGTGTTGAAGACCATCTCGTAGCCGCCGGAGGCGGTGTAGTTCGGATCGGTTGAATCAATGTACCCGCCCATCAGGTGGAGCAGGGCGTTCTCCGTGCCGCTCAACCGGGGCGTGCCGTTGATGCCGCCCGCGTCGGCGATCAAGTCGTCCTCGGAGATCACGCCCGGGTAGAAGCCGTGCTCCTGGTGGAACAGGTCGCATGCCTTGGCGAACTCGTTCATCGTGGCCTCGGTGCGCGTCTTCTTGGCGGCGGTGTTGACCGCGGCCAGCGCCGGCAGCAGGATGCCCACCAGCAGGGCGATGATGCCGATCACCACCAGCAGTTCCACCAGCGTGAACGCGCGGCGGGCGGGTGTCGAGCGAGCGGGACGATGGGATTGCAGCATCATGAGCGTGTCCTCTTCAAACGCCGGCCCAGAGAGCCGGGAAACGATCCGACAAGCCGCCGATCCATCCCATGGCGAACCACCACGGGCGGACCGGGCCGGACCCGTCACGCTCATTCCAGATGCTCCAGTATACCACCGATCGGCGGGGTGTCGAGCGCCCAACCGGATTTTTCCGCCGCATGTCACGCCAGTGCAATGACTTGCGGATGATGGCCATGACCGGGACATGCGGGAAGCGGGTGTCAGGCGAGATGGACGCTTGGTCACACCTCGCTCCGATCAAGCCGGACGATCACTCGTCCTCCAACGCAGGGGCTCCAAATGTGCCGACCGCGCGCCCGACTGTCATCACGTCGCCTGCCAGCACCGTCGGGAAGCCGTCGGGCATGGGCTGCCAGACGCCGCCGTCAAAGTTGGTCCGCATGAACAGCAGCCCGTTGCCGAACAGATCGGTCGGGATGACGCCGATCTCGACCCCGTTGAGATGCACCCGGATCATCCGCAGCGGGGCGGCGTTCTGCACGTGAACCTGCAATCGCTGCTCGCGCTGACCCTGGTGAAGCCGCTGCCGGTAGGTCGCCTGCCCGGTGATGGTGCGGTTGGCGTTGGCGAAGAACAGGTCGGCCCGCGTGGTGTACCACGAGGAGGTGAACGCGCGCGGCGGCCTGTTGCCCTGGGCGACAGCCGGCATGGCGGCGAGCATCGCGATCAGGATGCCGGCGACCATCAGCAGTGTGCGTGACATGTGTCGCATCATGGCCTCCGTAGAGCCCTTGCTCCGCATTTCAATCAGTACCAAACCCGCCATTGAAAACGAAATGTCAAGCCGTTGGTCGGCTGATCCTCGCCCGATGGCGCTGGCGGCGCAGGCGCGGCAAGGCGTTCCCAATGTGCGGCCTGCGCCGATGGCGCGTGTCTCAACCGTCCGGTCGCCAGGGGGCGTTTGAGCTTGCCGGGCAAAAAGAGAAACGCCGGACCAGAGGGGTCCGGCGTTTCCGGCGATCAGTGATGATCGAGTTCACCAGCGGGGCCGGCGCTCGCCGCGGTCGCCGCCGCGTCCGCCGCCGCCGCCACCACCGTAGCCGCCGCGTCCGCCGCCGCCAGCGGGACGCTCCGCACGGGGCTTGGCCTCGTTGATGGTGAGAGTGCGTCCGCCGAGCTCGATGCCGTTGAGGGCCTCGATGGCGGCGCGGCCCTGGCCGGCGTCGCGCATTTCGACGAAGCCGAAGCCGCGGGGACGACCTGTCTCGCGGTCGGTGACGAGCGACACGCGGTCCACATCGCCGTGCTGGGCGAAGAGATCGCGAACCTCATCCTCGGTGGTCTTGAACGAAAGGTTGCCGACGTAGATGTTGATCACGACAGACGATCCTGAACCCGAGAAACCTGAGCCAGACGTGGTCCTCGGGGGCGACGCGCGTCGTGGCGTTGAATCATGCCTCACGACGTTGAACAGGTCGTCTGAAAGCGATGATGAACGCGCCATGATAGGCGGGGTCGGGTGGCGGGCAAGTGTGGACGCCGCGGACGAATCCGGTGCGCCTTCTCATGCACCCTCTCAGGTCACCCACGCTCGCCCAGCCCGAACGCGTCATGCACCACCTGCAGCGCCCGCTCGCCGTGCTGCATGGGCAGGATGCAGGAGATCTTGATCTCCGACGTGGTGATGTTGTTGATGGGGATGCCCGCCCGGCCCAGTGCGTCGAACATGGTGGAGGCCACGCCCGTGTGGGTGCGCATGCCCGCACCAACCGCCGACACCTTGGCCAGCCCGATCTCGATGGCCAGTTCGCCGGTGCCGATCTCTTCCAGCGCCTTGCCGGCGGCGAGTTTTACATCCGCCAGGTCGGCGTGATCGACGGTGAAGGAGATGTTGGCCGTGTCGCCGTACTCGGTCTGCATGATGTCATCGACGACCACGCTGGCGTCGGCGATATGTCGGAAGATGGCCGCCTGCGTGCCGGGGCGGTTGGGCACGCGGCGGAGCGAGATGCGGCCCAGGTCCTGCTTGAGCGCGCAGCCCACGACGGCGATGTCTTCCATGTCAGGCGTCTCCCGAATGATCATTGTGCCCTCGTCGGGCTTCATGCTGTGGCGGACGTGGATGGGCACGCCATACTTCTGCCCGAACATCACGGCCCGGTTGTGCATCACGCCCGCACCGAGCGAGGCCAGTTCGAGCATTTCCTCGTAACTGATGCGGGTGATCTTGCGCGCGCCCGGGACTTTCCGGGGGTCGGCGGTGTAGACGCCATCCACGTCGGTGTAGATCTCACACACGCCGCCTTGGGTTTCGATGTCCAAGGCGGCGGCCAGCGCTACGGCGGTGGTGTCCGAGCCACCCCGACCCAGCGTGGTGATGTCGCCCGAACCGGTGGCGCCCTGGAAGCCCGCGGCGACGATGATGCGCCCGCGCGACAGCTCGGCGCGGATGCGATCGACGTTGATGGCGCGGATGCGGGCCTTGGTGTGGACCTCATCCGTGACGATGCCCATCTGGGCGCCGGTCATGCTGATGGCGTCCATCCCCAGCGCGTGCAGGGCCATCGTCATCAGCGCGATCGACACCTGCTCGCCCGTGGCCAGCAGCATGTCCAGTTCGCGCTTGTGCGGACAGTCGGTGATGGCGGCGGCCAGCGCCAGCAGGTCATCCGTGGTGTCGCCCATGGCGCTGACGACGACGATCACGTCGCTGCCGTCGCGTCGCGCCGCGGCGGCGCGAGAGGCGCAGTGCCTGATCTTCTCGGGCGTAGCCACGGATGAACCGCCGAACTTCTGCACCAGCGTGGGCATGACGCGCGGATTGTTGGCGTATGGGGCGGCAGGTCAACTGCGATGTCTGGTGGCGCAGACGTCCCCGCTGAACCGGTGGCACGGGCGTTCCGCCCGTAATCGATTCACTCCGACCTGCCCAGCGTATGCATGGCTTCACGCAATCCTGGATACAGCGAGTCATACACCGCGCGCACCCTCGCCCCGACCGTGACAGCCGCCGCGTCCGGCTCGACCCGATCCGTCTCCCGCAGGCAGCAATCGCACGCCTCGGACACGCTCGACCACGCGCCTGCGCCGACGCCCGCGAGGATCGCCGCCCCGTACGCCGACCCTTCCGCGGTGTTGAGCATCGTGACGGGGCAGCCGAAGGCGTTGGCGTGGATGGTCCGCCACAGCCGCGACTTCGCCCCGCCGCCGCCCATGCGCACTTCCCGCGCGGCAATGCCCGCGCCCCGCACCATGTCGAGCATCGCCGCCATGCCGAACGCGACGCCCTCGAGCACGGCCCGCGCCAGATGCCCGCGCGTATGCCTCGCCGTCAGCCCGATGAACGCCCCTCGCGCCTGCGGATCCGGGTGGGGGCAGCGTTCGCCCGTCAGGTAGGGCAGGAAGATCAGCCCACCCGCGCCGGGGCCGATCTGCTCCGCCTCTTCATCCAGCGCGGCGTAGGACGCGCCCGCGGCGCAGGTGTCGCGGAACCACCGCAGCGCACCCGCCGCGGAGAGCATACACCCGTACACGCACCACTCGCCCGGCACAGCGGAACACATGGTCTGGAGGCGGCCGGAGCGATCCGTTGGCAGAGATCGGCCCGCGTGGGCGAAGATGACGCCGGAGGTGCCGAGCGTCGCGCTCACCAGTCCGGCGCGGACGATGCCCATGCCGACCGCGCCAGTCATCTGGTCGCCTGAACCAGCAACCACGGGCGTGCCTGCGATCAGCCCTGTTGCTTCCGACGCCTGTCGCGTCACCGTGCCAGCCACGTCGGGCGCCTCGATGACTTGGGGAAAGAGTGACCGATCCAGTCCGAGCGCGGCGAGAAGCCCCGTGTGCCAGTCGCGCGTGCGCGGGTCGAGCAGGAGGGTGCCGGAAGCGTCACCCGCGTCGATGGCCAGTTCGCCGGTGAGTCGGAATCGCACGTAGTCCTTGGGCAGCAGAACATGGTGCGTGCGCTGGAAGTGGTCGGGTTCGTGGGCGCGCAGCCAGAGAATCTTGGGCGCGGTGAATCCGGTCAGGGCGGGGTTGCCGACCATTGCAATGAGTTGCTCGCGGCCACCCGCGGCCTGCTCGATCTGTTCGCACTCGGCGCCCGTGCGCTGATCGTTCCAGAGCAGTGCGTTGCGAATGGGCCGGGGTTCGGCGGGATCGGGATGAGAGGGCAGAAACACGGAGCCGTGCATCTGGCCCGAGAAGCCCACCGCCATCACGTCAGCCGCGCGCACACCAGAAGCCGCAAGCGCCATGCGTGTCGCCCGGCAGGCGGCGTTCCACCACCAGTCGGGGTGCTGCTCGGACCAGCCGGGCCGGGGCATGGCCACTTCGTGAGGGGAGTCGGCCACGGATCGTACGGCGCCGACTTCATCAATGAGTATCGCCTTCGTGGCGGAAGTCCCGATGTCCAGGCCGAGGAAGAGAGGCATGAGGGGAGTGTACCGGCAGGCATGGACGCCTGCTCCACCCATGATGGCGTCGGGTCAGGATGCCTTGACGCCCGACTTCGCCGCCTCACGCTCACCGCGCTCCGCCGCGGTGCGCAGCATGGCCACTTCCTGAGCGGTCAACTCTCGCCACTGGCCCATCGACACGCCGCGCAGTTTGAGCGGTCCCATCGAGATCCGGCGCAGTTTTTTCACTGGGTGGCCCAGTTCCAGCATCATGCGTCGAATCTGGCGGTTTCGACCCTCGCGCAGCTCCATCAGCAGCATGGTTCGTTCGCGGTCGCGCTTGAGCAGTTTCAGTCCCACGCCCTGGGTGCGCGTGGCGGCCTTGACGCGCCGGTCGTACAGCACCAGCCCTTCCTGCAGCCGCTGCACGTCCGCCGCGTCGAGCGACCCCTTCACCGTCACCTCGTAGGTCTTGTGGACGCCGTAGCGGGGGTGAGTGAGCCGGTTGGCCAGATCGCCGTCATTGGTGAGCAGAAGCAGCCCGGAGGAGTCGACGTCCAGCCGCCCCACGGGATAGAGCCGGGCGCGGGAAGGATGATTGACCAGATCGATGGCGCGAACCTTGCCCTCGATGGCGGAGTTGCTGCAGATCACGCCCTTGGGCTTGAAGAGCATGATGTAGACGAGCCGCTCACCGGATCGGCGGGCCCGGATGGGTCGGCCCGAAACGACGATGCGGTCCTTTTCGGGATCCACCCACGCGGGAAGCTCGGTGACGGGAATCCTGTTCACCGTCACTTCTCCCGCGTGGATCAGCTGCTCGCAGGCCCGGCGCGAACCGACGCCCGCCTCGGCCAGCACCTTGTGCAGTCGCTCGCCCCGCGATGCATCGGTGAATGGATGAGAAGGTGGCGCTTTGCGTCGCGGACGGGGCATGGCCGATCATACACCGGCGGCATGAATCGGCCCCTTCGAGGGCTCGCACGGGGGCCGGATGACGGTGGTTGATCGACGAGCGTGCAAGGGCTCCCGGTGTCAGTTCCGAGGCCTTTGGCCGTCATCCCACCAGTCGCGCACCAGCATCGAGGCGATCTCGGGCCGCCACTTCGTCACCAGTTCGACATGCTGGGGGTGATCGACGTAGACCGCGTACCCCTCGGTTGAGTCGAAGCCAATGTACAGTCCCACGTGGTACGACGCATCCACGCTGGCCCGACCCGTGTCGATGTGTCGTCCGCAGGCGTAGGACGTCACACCTGGGATGGTCGGCAGCAGGCGATCGCAGTCGGCGATCAACTGTTCCGTTCTGGCCGGATCGTGCAGGGTGATGAAAACGACGTGGCTGATGCGTGCGGGGAGCGGCGCGGGGCCGACGACGCCGCTGGAGGCGCCTGGGCGTGAGCCGCTGGCGCAGCCGCTGGCGATCATCATCATCACAAGCAGGACGAGCGTCGAAGATTTCAACGGTCGAACGATGGCGCGATGGTCGATCATCTCGGTTTCACCCATCGGAGCGAAGGCGTGCGGCCATGATAGGAACATCCGGCGCTTCACCCGGCAAGTCCCTCAAAGAGGGGGGTTGACAGATACCGCTCGCCGAAACTGGCGATGATGGTGACGATGGTTTTGCCCTTGTTCTCCGGTCTGGCCGCCACGCGGGCGGCGGCGCAGACGTGCGCCCCCGAACTGATGCCGGCGAAGATGCCTTCCTCCTTCGCCAGCCGACGCGCCCACAGATAGGCGTCGTCGTTGCTGACGGTCTCGACGCCGTTGAGCAGTGTGGTGTCAAGATTCGTCGGAATGAAGCCCGCGCCGATGCCCTGGATGCGGTGGGGAGCGGGCCGGCCGCCTGAGATGACCGGCGAGGCGGCGGGCTCCACGGCGATGGCCTGGAAGCCGGGCTTGTGACGCCGGATGAACCGGGTGACGCCGGTGATGGTGCCTCCGGTGCCCACGCCGGTGACGAGCATGTCCACCTGTCCCGCGGTATCGGCCCAGATCTCCGGTCCGGTGGTGGACTCATGAATGGCGGGATTGGCGGGATTGTCGAACTGCTGGGGCATCCAGGCGTCGGTTTCGGTTTCGACCAGCTGGCGCGCCCGCTCGACGGCGCCGGGCATGCCCTCGACGGCGGGCGTCAGCACCAGGTTGGCGCCGAGCGAGCGCAGGAGGACGCGGCGCTCGATGCTCATCGACTCGGGCATGGTGAGCGTCAGCCGGTAGCCGCGGCTGGCGCACACGAAGGCCAGGGCGATGCCGGTGTTGCCGGACGTGGGTTCGATGATGTGCGTGTGGGGATGAAGAATCCCGTCGTGTTCGGCGCGCGAGATCATGGCCTCCGCGATGCGGTCCTTCACGCTGGCCATGGGGTTGAAGAACTCGCACTTGACGAGCACGCGGGCATGGTCGGGCGGAACCAGCCGCCTCAACTGGACGAGCGGCGTGTTGAAGACGGTGCGGATGATGGAGTCGTAGACGCAGCCGTGCCGCATGAAGGGCCTCCTGGAGAACCCGGAGAATACCATAGCGGCGATGCGAGCGACGCCGACGCCCACCACAACCAGCCCGACGCCGCCGGTGGAGGGGCTTGACATGGCCGTGGAGCGTCTCGCGGCGTCGATTCTCCACGATCCGCGGACGCGACACCTCTCGACGGCCTATCTGCCCCATCGTCACGAAGTGCTGGCGGTGCTGGAGCGCCTGGTGTGGCTCATGTTCCCCGGGTTCGTCGGGCCCCGGGAGTTGTCGGTTGACACGATCCGCGACCACGTCGCACGAGTCACGGGTGAGATCGCCGAAGGTCTCGTCCGACAGGTTTCCGCCTCGCTGCGCTATGCCGAGGGTGTGGAGCAGGGTGGACGGAACTTCGCCGAACGCAGCGCCAGGTGCGACGACAAGGCGGCGGCGGTGGTGGGGCGCTTCCTCGACCGCCTGCCGGAGGTGCGTCGGCTGCTTTCTCTCGACGTGCAGGCGGCCTTCGACGCCGACCCCGCAGCAAGGCACACCGATGAGGTCATCTTCAGTTATCCCGGCATCCGGGCGCTGACCATCCATCGTCTGGCCCACGAACTGCACCGCCTGGACGTGCCGCTCATTCCACGCATCATGGCGGAGCACGCTCACTCGGAAACGGGAATCGACATTCATCCCGGCGCGCGCCTCGGCGAATCGTGCTTCATCGACCACGGCACGGGCGTGGTGATCGGCGAGACGGCGGTGATCGGGCGGCACTGCCGTCTGTACCAGGGCGTGACGCTCGGGGCCAAGTCGTTCCCCAAGGACGCCCGCGGCCGAGCCGTAAAGGGTGTCAAGCGGCACCCGACGCTGGAAGACCACGTGACGGTGTACGCGGGGGCGACGATCCTGGGCGGGGACACGGTGGTGGGGGCGGGGTCGATCGTGAGCGGCGGGGTGTTCCTGACGCAGTCCGTTCCGCCGGGGACCGTGGTGGGGGCGCCGAAGTCCGATATCCGAACGCGCAACAATCCGGAAACGCCGCCGGGCAGTTACGAGATCTGAAGTCGGGTCCTGTTGCGTTGCGACGGTGCGACACTCGGCGCATTGCCATCGAAAACCGGCGGGAATACGATCGGCCTCACGCCTTGACGCATCGCTCGGCGAAACGGCGGATCGGGCTGTTTCCAGCGTGACCGTTCGCCGATGATGCTGATTCCCCGCGATCTGAGAGATCCGGCCATGGGTTGCCGCCTCGCGGCAGCCGCTCGTTCCGCCCCAGTCATGAGGAGAGATTCGAATGTCCACCGCGTCACTGGTCGCCCCGCACGGCGGCACGCTCGTCAACCGACTGGTTGATTCCGCCGCCGCTTCACAACTGAAGGCCAAGGCCGGGTCACTGCCGAAGGTGACGCTCAGCGCCAAGCAGGCCTGCGACCTGGAAATGATCGCCATCGGGGCGTTCAGCCCGCTGACGGGCTTCGTGGGACAGAAGGACTTTGAGTCAGTCTGCCGCAACACGCGGCTCGCCAACGGCCTGGTGTGGTCGATCCCGATCACCCTCGCGGTGGATGAGAAGACCAAGGCGGCGCTGAAGGTGGGGGGACAGGCCGCGCTGTATCACGCCGACGGCACGCTGATGGCGGTCATGGACGTGCAGGAGATCTACCCGCACGACAAGAAACTGGAGATTCCCAACGTCTTCCGCACCGAAGACCCCGCTCACCCGGGCGTCAAGGCGGTGCTTGAGGAGGGCGACTGGCTGGTGGGCGGGCCGATTCACGTGATCACGGTCACGCCCGAGCGCGACAAGGGCGAGCAGTTCACCGAGTATCGCCTGCCGCCCGCGAAGGTGCGCGAGGCGTTCATCCAGCGCGGCTGGAAGACCATCGCCGCGTTCCAGACCCGCAACCCCATCCACCGCGCCCACGAGTACCTCACCAAGTGCGCCCTGGAGATGACGGATGGCCTGCTCATCCACCCGCTGGTGGGCGAAACCAAGCCCGGCGACATCCCGGCCGACGTGCGCATGGAGTGCTACAAGGTTCTGATCGAGGGGTACTACAACAAGAATCGCACCATGCTGACGGTGATGCCCGCGGCCATGCGCTACGCGGGTCCGCGCGAGGCGATCCTGCACGCTCTGGTCCGCAAGAACTACGGCATCTCGCACTTCATCGTGGGCCGCGACCACGCCGGCGTGGGCAACTACTACGGCACGTATGACGCTCAGCAGATCTTTGACCAGTTCAAGCCGGAGGAGATCGGGCTGACCATCCTGCGATTCGAGAACACCTTCTACTGCAAGAAGACGCAGGGCATGGCCAGCGACAAGACCACCAACAGCAAGCCGGAGGACCGCGTCTTCCTGGCGGGCACCAAGGTGCGCGAACTGCTCAACGCGGGACAGCGTCCGCCCGCCGAGTTCAGCCGCCCGGAGGTGGCCGACATCCTCATCAAGTGGGCCCAGGCGCAGCTCCAGCCGGCGTGAGCGGCTGTTCACCAGTCGAAGTCGTTTCAACACAAGAGAAACACAGAGGAACACAGAGGAACACAGAGAACCCACACAGATCAGTTCATGGCGATCCGTCATGTCCTCCCTCTGTGGCTCTCTCATGTCCCTCTCGTGTTGAAGAACCAACCGAGGTCAACGCAATATGGCCAAGCAGGTCGCAACGAACATCACCTGGCACGAGGGCAACGTCACCCGCGAGGAGCGGGAGAAGAACATGGGCCAGAAGGGCTGCACCCTCTGGATGACGGGGCTGTCCGGCAGCGGCAAGAGCACCGTGGCGGTGGCGCTGGAGCAGGTGCTCATGCAGCGCGGCCACCACGCCTACCGCCTCGACGGCGACAATATCCGCATGGGGCTGAACAAGAACCTGGGCTTCTCCGCGGAGGACCGGGCGGAGAACATCCGCCGCATCGGCGAGGTCGCCAAGTTGTTCGCCGACGCCGGCATCATCACCATCACCTCGTTCATCAGTCCCTACCGGGCCGATCGCGACCTCGTGCGCAAGCTGCACGAGGAGGCGAAGATTCCCTTCTTCGAGATTCACGTCTCCTGCCCCATCGAGGAAGCCGAGAAGCGCGACCCCAAGGGGCTCTACAAGAAGGCCCGGGCCGGGCAGATCAAGGGCTTCACGGGTATCGATGACCCCTTCGAGGCGCCGCTCAAGCCCGAACTCGACCTGCCCACGCACCGGTATTCCGTGGCGGAGAGCGTGCAGGTGCTGCTCGACCTGCTCTCGAAGCACGGCGTCATCCGCGGTTGACACGGCGAATCAACAACAGATTCACGAACCGGGAAGTGAGCCGCGACCGTCAGGGAGCGGTCTCTCGGTGCGCACGATTCAGCCCACTGCACGGCACACCCGCCGGGCGGCACGGATCTGCTCCATTCCGGGTCGGCTCTCGCGACACGGTGTGTTGATACCGGAAACTACCGAAGCGGTGTCTGTCCCGGCACCGCCACCGGCGGGACCGGGATGTCCATCCACTCATACGACGGCGGCGACAGATCCTCCTGCGAATCGAGGGCCTGCTCCCACGTCACCTCCTTGCCGGTGTAGGCGCTCATGCGTCCCATGATCGCCGTCAGGGTGGAGTGCGCCACGTTGCGGGCCTCGTTGAGCCGCGCGGACTGGCCGGTGATGCTGGCGACCAGGTCGACGTGCTCCTGCTCGTAGGGACTGCGCTGACGACCCGGGAACCGCCACGATGTGGCGCCATGCACCTGCGCCTGGCCGGGGCTGGACAAGGTGCGCCCCTTCGTGCCGTGAAACGCCTCGGCCACACGGCCCGCGCAACCGTCGATCTGGCGGCACTGGCTGGCAACCACCACGCCGCTCGGGTACTCGTACTCCACCGCGAAGTGGTCGAAGATGTTGCCGTACTTCGCCTCCGTGCGCACCTGACGCCCGCCCATGCCCATGCACTTGACGGGATGATCCCCGATCACCCAGTTGCACACGTCCAGGTTGTGGACGTGCTGCTCCACGATGTGATCGCCAGAGAGCCAGGTGAAGTAGAGCCAGTTGCGGACCTGCCACTCCATGCCGGACATCTGCGGCGTCTTCTCGACCACCCACAGCCCGCCCTGATTCCACCAGCAGCGGGCGGAGACCACCTCTCCGATCACGCCGCTTCGGATCTGCTCGATGAGCGCCAGGTACGACGCCTCGTGCCGCCGCTGGGTGCCGGCGACGACGGAAAGCCCCTTCTCATCGACGACCGCGGCGGACGCCAGCACGCGGCGGACGCCCGGCCCATCCACGGCGCAGGGCTTCTCCATGAACACGTGCTTGCCCGCGTTCACCGCCGCCTCGAAATGCATGGGACGGAAGTGCGGGGGAGTGGCCAGGATCACCATGTCCACGTCGGTCTGGAGAAGCTGCTTGTAGGCGTCGAAGCCCGTGAAGCACATGTCGTCGCGCACCATGCCTCGCGTGCCCCGCTTCTCCAGTTCACCCCGGCAGCCGCGCAGTCGATGCTCGAAGACATCGGCGAGCGCGTGAACCTGCACGTTCTCGCCGGCGGCGAGCGCGTCCGCCGCGGCCCCGGTTCCGCGTCCACCGCAGCCGATCACGCCGACCCGCACCGAATCGCGCACCCCCGCATGGACGCCGGAGCGCGCCCACAGGGGCGAACTGGCCAGCGACGCAATGGTCGCGGCGGCCGAGGCCTTCACGAAGGCGCGGCGGTTGATGTTGTCGGACGGCCCGGAAGGCGTGTTGGACAAGCGATGCGTCATGGACGAGTTCCAGTGTCAGGGAAGGTGCGGTCTGTCAGGCCACGATCGACGTGGCGGTGTTCAGAGAATACCCGCTCGCAGGCGACGTAGCATCCTTGCATGCCGACGACGCCCGATCAGCCATCGCCAGAGACGCCTCACGCGCGTGCAGGACTTACCCCGCTGGACGCCTTCGGACTGCTCGATCTGCGCGTCGGGCGCGTGGTGCGTGTGGAGCCCAATGAACAGGCCCGCAAGCCCTCGTACAAGATGTGGATCGACTTCGGCGACCCGCCTTCGGGGCTGGGAGTGCGACAGTCCAGCGCCCAGTTGACAGCCCTGTATTCGCCGCAAACACTTGTGGGAAAACAGGTTGTGGCGGCAGTCAACCTGGGTGTACGGCGAATCGCGGGGTTCGAGTCGCAGGTCCTGGTGCTGGGGCTCCCCGATTCATCGGGAAACGTCGTCCTTCTTGCGCCGGAACGCGAAGTTCCTCTGGGCGGACGGGTGTTTTGACGGTATCGTGTGCTACGCACGGGCCGCGGCAAGGAGTGCCCAGGGCAGGTCATGGATGATCACGCGAGAAACCCCCCGTTCCCCGTTCAGTTCGTTTTCGTCGTCCTTCCGGTCGGGCGATCTGTGTCGATCGGCCGACCGGGTGGGCGTGTGTTGTGCTGTTTTTCCACGCGAATCACGCTCGGAGATGTGCGATGGCTGACAAGGACATGCAATTCGGCACGGTGATCGGGGCGGACGCCTCGTTCAAGGGGGATTTCAAGTTCGATTCCGCCGCCCGCATTCTGGGGAGCATCGAGGGCTCGATCTCCTCCAAGGGCACGGTGCACGTGGCCTCCGGTTCGACGTGCAAGGCGACGATCACGGCCAAGGAAGTCGCCGTCGAAGGCGCCATCGAGGGCAACGTGGAGGCGACCGACCGCATCGAACTCAAGCCCAACGGCGCCATCAAGGGCGACATTGTCGCCGCCAAGATGACCATGGCCGACGGGGCCTCGATTGACGGCTACTGCCGCATCGGCTCCAACGGCAAGGCCAGCACCGCCGCCGAGGTGAAGCCGGCTGCGGCCCAGAAGGCCGAGCCGGTGAGGACGCGCTGAATCGACGGCCGCAGTCGGTCCGCCGCGCCGGTTCCGCGCGCCGAGGGCGTCGTCGGTCGCGCCTGAGTCGAGACGCGATCATCAGGGAACGTTCCGGCGCTCCGGACGCCCGGGCGTGAAGGGATCGGCGCACGCGAGCACGGAAGCATGGCCCGATCGCCCCGACAACCCGCCGCCAAGTCGCTCACGGGCGAGACCCGCGTCATTCGCTGCTACCTGTGCGGCCATCGGCAGGAAGTCAGCGCCAAGGCGCTGTCCACCAACTGCCCGGGATGCCACAAGGCGATCCGCATCGAAGATCTGGTCATCAAGACCTACGTGCCGGTCAACGATCTGGACACCTGCGGCAAGATCGAGGTGACGAAGAAGGGGCGCGTCGCCGCCAAGCGAATCCGGGCCGGAGACGGCGTCACCTGCGAGGGCATCATGCATGGGTCCGTGGAAACGCCCGGGGACGTGGTCTTCGGCCCGAAGGCGGAGTGGAAGGGGCAGACCCTGCGCAGCCGTCGATTGATCGTGGTGGACGGCGTGCGACTGGAAGGGCACATCATCGTGCCCTGGCGCGAGGAAGGCGAACCTGCGCGACGCAAGTGAACGCGCCGCGTCAGTAGCGCAGCACCGAATGTACGTGCCGCGGCGCCAGCCGGTCGCGCCCACGGAGAAACTCCAGTTCGATCAGCACGGCGATGCCGGCGATTTCCCCGCCCAGTCCCTCCACCAGGTCGCAGCACGCCTTCATGGTGCCCCCGGTGGCCAGCAGGTCATCGACCATGAGAATCCGCTGCCCGGCGGCCACGGCGTCCGCGTGAATCTCCAGCGTGTCCTTGCCGTACTCGAGCTCGTAGGTGATCGAGCGTTTCGCCCACGGCAGTTTGCCCGGCTTGCGCACGGGAATGAAGCCGCACGAGAGCGCCTGGGCGATGGCGGTTCCGAAAATGAATCCCCGCGATTCCGCCCCGACCACCGCGTCGATGTGCGCGGCGCGGAAAGGGTTGGCCATGAGCTCCACCGCCAGCGCCAGCCCGGCCGCGTCGCGCAGCAGGGGCGTGATGTCCTTGAACACGATGCCCGGCTTGGGAAAGTCCGGGATGTCGCGAATGAGGTGGGCCAGTCGCTGAGGCATGATCGGTTCACCACGGAGGGGCGAGGGGTCGCTGTCCGCACGAGGCGAATCAAGATAGTGGGGAGCGCGAGGGTTGGGAAGGCGCGCTGGAATCGGAACTGCCCGGACCCCGCGTATCATCGCCCATGTCCAAGGACCACTCCAAGCCCGAAAAGGCCGCGCCAGCGGCGATCGAGACCGTCGAGCCGATCGGCAAGCGCGTCCTCATCCGCAAGGATGAGGATCGCAAGCACACCAAGTCGGGCATTCACCTGCCGGACAAGATCGAGATTCCCACGCTCACGGGGCGCATCGTGGCCGTCAGCCGCGAGGTCGAGGCCAACGAGAACTACCCGATCCGCCGCTATGACCGGATTCTGTTCAACCCAAAGAACAGCGTGCCGGTGGATTTCGAGGGCGACAACCGGCTCTTCGTGATCCCGGTGGAGGACGTGGTGGCGGTGTTCAGGAAGGGATAGCAAGCCGACAGCCGTCAGCCGTCAGCCATCAGCACGGCGGATCGGCTCGCTTCCTCGATCTTGCTGATGGCTGAAAACTGACGGCTGATGGCTTTCCCCGCCGACTACACCCTGCCACTCGACCAGTTGCCCGACCCGCTGCCGATCGTGCCTCTGTCGCGGCCGTTCGATGTCACCATCACGCCGCCCGGCAGCAAGTCGATCACCAACCGGGCGTACGTGCTGGCCGCGCTGGCCAAGGGGGAGAGTCGGATCATCCGCCCGCTGCGCTCGGATGACACGGATGGGCTGCTTCAAGCCCTCTGCACGCTGGGTGCGAATGCGACGTGGGCGCCGGGCGAGACGGGAGATGGCTCAGAGGATGTGCTGATGACCGGCGTGGGGGGCCGCTTCCCGCGCGGTGGGACCGTCAACCTCGGCGACGGCGGCACACCCACGCGGTTCATGATCGCTTGCGCCTGCCTGGCCGCTGAGCCGGTGGTGGTGGACGGGAGCAAGCGCATGCGCGAGCGGCCCATCGCCGAGGGCGTTCAGATGCTGCGGCAACTGGGGGCGGACATCGAGTACATCGAGCAGGAAGGGCGACTGCCTGTGCGGGTGACGCCGAGCGAGAAGTTCCGGGGTGGCGAGCTCACAGTCGGCAAGACGGCGAGCAGTCAGTTTGTTTCGGCGGTGATGCTGATCGCGAGTTGCCTCGAGAGCGGAGTCACGCTGCATCTCGGCAGCGAGCCAACGAGCGGCGTGTACGTGGCATTGACCTGTCGCGTCATGTCCGATTGGGGCAGCGCTGTCTTGGATCAGTTCATTCAAGTCAGCCCGTCAGAACGCTGGTTGCCGGAATCTCTGCGTCTGGAGCACGCGCCGATCGAAGGTCATCGCTACGTGGTTGATCTTGATGCGAGCAGTGCAATCTACTTTCTGCTCGCGGGGGCGCTCTGCCCCGGCTCCAACCTGTTCATCCCGATCAACCCGTACTCCGCGCAACCCGATCTCATGGTGGTCGAGCACGTTCGAGCGCCCGGCTGCCGCCTGGAGTCGACTCATCTGGGGCTGGAGAAGGCGCAAGAGATGGACGCGACGGACGACGCCGTGGACGCTTCGTACTTTCCTGACGGTGCGATGGCCCTTGCGATCGCATCGTCGCTGGATTGCGGGCCTCGCACGCTCACCGGCCTCCACACCCTCCGCGTGAAGGAGACCGACCGAATCGCCGCGCTGGCGAATGAACTTCGCAAGGTCGGCTGTGAGGTTGAGACCACTGAGGACTCGATCACGATTCATCCGATTCCACCGGAGCGCCTCCGATTGCTGGATACTCACGGGCGGGACGCCTGTGCCACTGCCGATCCGATCATCATCGAGACCTACAACGATCACCGCATGGCGATGGCCTTCGCCGTGCTGGGTCTGCGCGTGCCCGGCATTCAGATCCGCAACCCGGCGTGCGTCCGCAAGTCCTACCCCGGCTTCTGGGGGGATTTCGCACGGCTGTATCAGTAGGGCATTCCGCCGCTACTCGCTACGATCCTGCCGATGGCCCACTTCTGGCACTTCGCCAAGCGCATGCTCCGCTACCGCGTGACCCTGTTCTGGGCCGTGGTGTTCGCCATGCTCTCAGCGGGCGGCCTGGGGGCGGGGCTGATGTCGCTCGGCCCGATGATGGGATTGGTGCTGAAAACCGACGCCGCGGGAGACGTGACCGGGGAAGACGCCGCGGAGCCGGTTGGGGCAACCGTGGAAGGGTTGGCCGCGAAGGCGATGGCCTACAACGCTGGCGGGCCGACCGTGGCCATTCCCGAGTGGGTGGTGTCCATGCTGCCGGCCGATCGCTACCACAGCGTCATCCTCATCGTGGTCGGTCTGGGCATCCTCACGGTGCTGGGGGCGACGGCCAACTTCCTGCATCAGTACCTGAGCATGACCGTGGTCGCCAAGACCATCGCGGGGGTGCGGCGGGACTGCTTCCGCCGCGTCATTCACATGCCGCTGGCGCGAATCGTGACGCGCGGGCCATCGGACTTCGTCGCCCGCATCATCCGCGATGCGGCGGAACTGCAGGGCGGGCTGATCGCCCTCACCAGCAAGGCGGCGGCCCAGGTGACGAAGGGAATGGCGGCATTCCTCGTCGCACTCTGGTTCAACTGGCGACTGACGTTCATTGCGCTCATCGTCGCGCCCGCGCTGGCCTACGTGCTGCGGAAGGTCGGCAAGCGCATCCGCCGCGGGACGCGAGGGTCGCTGGCGGCGCAGGAGGATCTGCTGCGCATCGCCTCGGAATCGCTCCGGGGCGTGCGCGCGGTGAAGGCCAGCACCGGCGAGCGGACCGCGGCGGCGCGTTTCCACCATCGCAACAAGCAGGTCGTGATGCAGGAACTCCGCGTCCGGCTGGCTCGATCACTCTCCGGTCCGCTGGTGGAGACCATCGCCATCTTCGTCATCGGGGCGCTGGCGCTCATCGCGGCGCGGGAAATCATCGAGGGCGACCTGGCCTTCAACGACTTTCTGCTGGCCATCGGCTCGCTGGCGGTGGCGGGCAGCTCGTTCAAGCCCTTGACGGGACTGATCAACGAGATGCAGGCGGCCTCCGCCCCGGCCTCGCGACTGCTGGAAATTCTCGATGAGCCGCGAGAGAGCTCGCGCGACGCCCAGCGGCCCGCCATGCCGAGGCATCGACAGTCCATCGAGTTCCGCGACGTGGCGTTTCGGTACGAGGGCGCGGAGAAGCCCGCGATCGATCACCTCTCGCTCACCGTCGCCTTCGGCGAACGCGTGGCCATCGTCGGTCCCAACGGGTGCGGCAAGTCCACCCTGCTGGCCATGGTGCCGCGTCTGCTCAGGCCAACCAGCGGCGCGGTGCTGATCGACGGTGTGGACGTGCAGTCGTACAACCTGCGATCGGTGCGGCGGCAGATCGGCGTGGTGACGCAGGAGACAGTGCTCTTCCGCGGCACGGTGGCCGAAAACATCTGCTTCGGCGCCCAGCATTGCACGCGCGAGCAGGTCATCAACGCCGCCAGACAGGCCCACGCCGACGAGTTCATCCGACTGCTGCCCGACGGCTACGACACGATTCTGGCGGAGCAGGGTGCGTCGCTCTCCGGCGGGCAGTGTCAGCGGCTGGCTATCGCGCGGGCGATTCTGCGCGACCCGTCCATCATGATTCTCGATGAAGCGACCAGCCAGATCGACTCCGAATCCGAATCGCTCATCAACCGGGCCATCAGCGAGTTCTGCCAGGGGCGGACCGCGCTGCTCATCGCCCACCGGCTCTCGACGGTGCTCAGCGCTGATCGCATCGTGGTCATGGATGCCGGCCGCATCGTCGATCAGGGCAGCCATGCGGCGCTCATGGCCCGCTGCGAACTGTACCAGCGACTGGCACGCCACCAGCTGCTGGGCGGCGAGGAGCCGCCAACGTCGGGCCCCCTGATGGTGGAGGACGTCATCGAGGAGCCCGGCGCGGCCATGAAGGAGTAATGGAGCAACCACAGGCGAAACACCTGTGCCGCTGGGAACCCGTTGCTCAACCGCTCTGTCCTTCTCACCCGCCCAGCATCGACAGAGCCGCCACAGTAACCGCCGTCACCGACGCGGCGGCGCACAGCACCATCGCCACGGTCATCCACTTCTGCGACCTTGCAAGGACGCGCGTGATCTCGGCGTCGCGGTGCTGATTGATGCTCGCCAGCTCGGAGAGCACCGCCGTCGTGCGGGCGTTGGAGCCGGCCAACTGGCTGATGGCCTCGCGGAAGTCGGTGATTCCGCCGAACAGCGCCTCGCTGGATCGATTGTTGGCGTCAAGCTGCTGCTGAAGCAAACCCAGCACATCGGTCTGGCGGGATGAGGCGTGGGTGATGCCGCTGAGGGTCTCGTTGAGGGCGTCATCCCGCAGCCGGGCGTGCTCCAGGTACTCGGTCACCACCTCGAGCAGGCGGGCGTTCTGTCGATGTATTTCCGGCAGGGCCTCGATCGCCGCGGGCAGGCGCTCCAGCGTGTTGATGAGCCGATCCGTCCGTTCGTTCTGCCCGTCCAGGTGCGCGGAAATCGATCGCACGAGGGAGACGACTTCCTCCACCGCGGGGGGGTTGATCGGTTCGGCGTGATGCGACGACGCGCCCGCGGGAGGAAGCGCCGTCATCTTCGATTCAACGTGGATGGGTCGCCCGTCCGGACCGGCGGTTGTGAGATCGATGGAGGCGGGACGGCGACGGGTGAAGATGCCGCGAAGGTCGGCGAGCAGGGTCATGGGAAGTCCGTTCCTTGCTCCCGCGCGTCATGCGCGGGTTGGTCGTAGGATGGTCTGATGAACGCGGCCGCGTTACCACGATTCCGCACGGCGATGCTGCTGGGCGCTCTGCTGGCGGCCCTGACATGGTCGGGCTGCCGCGAGACCGCGCCCCCGGTCGCCGCTCCGAGCGATCGACCGCTGCGAATCGCCTCGCTCAGCCCCGCACTCTCGCGCCTGGCGGTGGATGCGGGTCTGGGCGAGTTCATCGTCGGCCGCAGCACCTATTGCGACATGCTCCCGACCGACCTGCCTGTTATCGGCAACCTGTATGACGTGGACTTTGAAAACCTCGTCCGGGTCCGCCCCACCCACCTGCTGGTGCAGCCGCCCGCCACGGGAGTAAGCCGGGAGCTGGAGCAGGTGGCGCGGGAGCATGGGATCACGATTCTCGCCCGCCGCCTGAACGGCGTGGCGGACGTGCTGGCCGCCCTGGAGGATGCGCGATCGCTGCTGACGCCGCTGGAGCCATCGAGACGGGCGCGGGCGAGCAACCGCCTGGATGAACTGCGGGATCGCATCACCGCCCTGACACGGTCAAACGAGGACGTGGCCTGGCGGGGCCGCGTTCTCATTGCTCTGCCTGGCGACCCCGTGCTGGCGTTTGGCGACGCGACCTATCTGGGTGAGTTGGTGAAGGCGCGGGGCGGACACAATGTCGTCGTCTCCGCCGGGTGGGTGCAACTGACACTCGAGGACGTCACGCGGCTCGACCCGCAGGCGATCATAATCGTGCGCGCGGTGAAGGTGGGCGACCCGCGCCAGGCCGCCGGGCCGCTGGCGGATCTCGACATCCGCGCGGTGCGCGAGGGGCGGCTCGCCGTGCTCTCGCATCCCGAGGCGTCGCTCCCTTCGACGAGCGTCATCGAGGTGGCGGAGGAGCTCGACGCGATCCTGCACGCATGGGCGGACTCGTCCGAGTTGCAGCGGACCGGGAGCACGCAGCGTGAATGACCGGGTCCGCCGAGTCATGCCGGGGCTGTTGGGGCTGCTGCTCATCGCGGCGGGACTGGTGATCCTGCGCGTGCTGCTCGATCGACCGCCGGAAGGAGCGACGATCGGACTCAGTGGGGGGAATGTAAGTGGGGGGGGCGGACTGACGCTGGCCTGGCCTCCCGCGGAAGTCGCCCGATTCCGCTGGACGGCGGCGGCGTGTGCCGCGCTGGTCGGCGCGGCGCTTTCCGTCTCCGGCGTGCTGCTTCAGGCGCTGCTGCGCAATCCGCTGGCTTCGCCCTTCGTGCTGGGGCTGTCCGGCGGGGCTGGGCTGGGCGTCACGGTGGCCATGTACATCGGCTACGCCACGGGATTCACGATGCTTCAGACCGGCGGCAGCATGTTGCCGGCGCTCGTCGGCGCACTGGTGGTGCTTGGCGTCGTCTACGGTCTGGGGCGACGGGGGGGGTGGGTGGATCCCCTCTCCATGGTGCTGATCGGCGTGGTGGTGTCGGCGATCTGCGGTGCGCTGACCATGATGTTCCAGCAGCTCGCCCCCGCCGGGCTGCACGCGGAGATGGCGAGGTGGATGTTCGGGCGCATTCCCCAGGCGCTTCCCTCGGCGACGATGACCCTGCTCGCCGCGGTCACGGCGGTCGGCGTTCTGCTCGCCGCGATGCTGGGTCGTGCGATGGACGCCGCCACATTCGGCGATGACGAGGCCCGCAGCATCGGGCTGGACGTGGGACGGGTGCGGCTGGCGATGTTCACGCTGGCCGGAGCGCTGGCGGCGGCGGCGGTCGCGGTGGCCGGACCCATCGCCTTCGTAGGCATCATCGGCCCGCACGCGGCGCGGCTCATCATCGGACCGCGTCATCGCACGCTGGTCATCGGTGGGGCCGCGTGCGGGGCCATCGTGCTTCTGGCGGCGGAGATCGCCAGCCAGGCCCTGCCCATCGGGCCGGGGCGCATGCCGGTCGGTGTGTTCACCGCGCTGCTGGGCGGCCCCGCCTTCATCTGGCTCCTGCGCAGTGGAAGGGGCCAGGCATGACGATTCACGTCGATCGGCTGACGATCCGGTATGGCGACCTGATTGCCGTGCGCGACGTGACGGCCCACGCCCGCCCGGGGCGCATCACGGCCCTCATCGGCCCTAACGCCGCTGGAAAGTCCACGCTGCTGCGCGCCATGCTGGGAACACCCCGTCCGCATCAGGGCGAGGTCCGCATCAACGGCAGGCCATCGCATCGACTGCGGCCCGGCGACCTGGCGCGGCTCATCGCCTTCGTGCCGCAGCGGCCTGTTGTTTCGGCGATGTTCCGGGCGCGCGAAGTGGTCGAACTGGGGCGCTACGCCCTCTCCGTCGATCAACGACGCGTCGCCGACTCGATCGAGCGCTTCGACCTCGCCGACGTGGCGGATCGACCGTTTCCGCACCTCTCGGTGGGGCAGCAGCAGCGAGTCACACTGGCCCGTGCCTTCGCGCAGCTTGAACCGGGCGGATGTCTGTTGCTGGATGAGCCGACATCGGCGATGGATCTGCGCCACGTGCGCGATGTTGCGGACGCGCTGCGACAGGCGGCGGGTGGAGGCGCCACCATCCTGCTGGCCACGCATGACCTGGGGTTGGCGTCACAACTCGCCGACGACGCCTGGCTGATGCAACAGGGCGGCATCGCCGCGTCCGGCGAAGCGGGCGACGTTCTCACGCCGGAACGTCTCGGCGAGGTCTTCTGCACACCATTCTCATGGGCGACCGATGAAACAGGGCGGCGATTCCTGGTTTCGCCCTTCCTCTCCACCCCGTCATGACGGTAGAATCCGGCACACATGGGTAGCGGCGGAATCATCCTGCTGGTGCTGTTCGCGGTGTCCTGGATCGTGCAGGCGATCGTGGCGCAAGCGAACAAGAAGAAGGAGCAGGAGCGACTGGCGGAACTGGCCCGTCGCCGACGCGAGCAGGAAGCGATGCGCGGTCAGCCGGGGGCAGGGGGGGCAGGAACGCCGGGGACGACGGCAGCGCCTGCGTCGACTCCCACCATGACCCGTTCGGCTCCGATTCCGCAACCGTTCGGGACGGCTCCAACTTCGACCACCTCAGGACGACCGGGCGACGATCTGGCGGCCCGTCGAGCGGAGCAGATCGAGGCGCTTCGTCGTCGCCGCGAGGCGCAACTGGAGCAGATGCGTCGACGTCAGGCCTCATCGCCTGCTCCGGCGCAACCTGGCGCGCCCCCGACATCGCGGCCATCCACGCCGCCGGGGGTTTCACGCCCGTCTTCGCGCCCTCAATCCAAGCCAGCAGGCACCTCGCCGCCCACGACGTTCCCGGCGCCCACCTCGTCGCCGGTTCCCACCGGTTCATCGCGCCCGATGCCCCAGACGGCCTCCGGCTCGCGCCCGAAGCGAAAGGAAAAGGCCGCCGAGCCGGTGGCGATTGACGCGGCCTATGCTCAGCCGGAGTCGTCGGTTGCCGCAACGGCTCCGACGCGCACCATGGTTTTTGATAGCTCCTCGCTGCGCGATCCTGACGGCATTCGCCGGGCTTTCGTCCTGAAGGAACTGCTGGACGCGCCCCTCGCTCTGCGCCCCTCGGACCAGGATCGACTGTTCGCCTGGTGACGGGCAGGTTCACGCACGATCTCACCCTGAAGCCGCCAGGATCGGCGACGTTCGCGCCGGATCGAGGTATAATCGCCAACCATGGCAACCCTCGCCAGCCCTCACGCATCGACGGTTGAATCGATTCAGCAGGCGCGTGCCCGACGCGCCGCCGCGCTTCGTTCGGCTCTGGCTCCAGCCGGAGTCGATGCCCTGCTCATCAGTCGCCCGTGCGACATCCTGTACCTGACGGGGTTCTGCGGCCACGACTCGGTCCTGCTGGTATCCGGATCCGCCGCTGCGCTCCTCAGCGACAACCGCTACGGCACGCAGCTCAACCCGGTGCGGCAGGAGGGACTGGCCGAAGTCGTCATCGGAGTTCGTCACCGGCTGCCGGACTCGCTGCCGGACCTGGTCAGGCGTCACTCAATTCGCCATCTGGGCGTCCAGTCGGAGCACCTGACCGTCGCGTGGAAGCAGAACCTGGAAAAGGTTCTGTCCAACGTGACGGTGAAACCCACGTCGGGGTTGGTTGAACGGCTCCGGATGCGCAAGGACGCGGGTGAAATCGCGGCGATGGAGCACGCGATCGCCATCAACGAACAGGCCCTGGCGGCCACATTGCCGCAGATCGAACCGGGGCTGCGCGAGTGCGAGATCCTGGCGATTCTGGACTACGAGATGAAGCGCCGCGGCGCGTTTGCGGCGGGCTTCCGACAGATCATCGCGGTCGGCCCCAACGGCGCGCTGCCTCACTACGAGACGGCGGATGAGAAGGTGCGGGCCAACAGTTCGCTGCTCATCGACTGGGGCACCACCGCCGAGGGCTACAACGCCGACATGACGCGCACCTTCGGCGTCGAGTCGATGCCGCCCAAGGTGGAGGAGATCTATCGGATCGTGCTGGACGCGCAGATGGCGGCGATTGACGCCATCCGCCCGGGCCGAACCTGCGCCGAGATCGATGCGGTGGCCCGCGATTTCATCACCAGGGCCGGGTACGGACAGTACTTCGGACACGGGCTGGGTCATGGGATCGGGCTGGAGGTGCATGAGGCGCCGTTCTTCAACAACCTGCAGACCGACGTGATCCTCGAACCGGGGATCACCATGACCGTGGAGCCGGGCATCTACCTGCCGGGCGTCGGGGGCGTCCGCATCGAGGACAACATCGTCGTCACCGACACGGGCTGCCGTGTTCTCACCGGGTTCCCGAAGGATCCGCGTTCCGCGATCCTCACGCCCGGCGTCGCGGCCGCCAGCAACTAGGAATCGACCCACATGATCGACATCCGCAAGCTCAAGGAGCTCGTGCGGCTCATGGTGCAGCACGAGCTCATGGAGATCGACCTTCGCGACGGCAAGGAGCAGGTGACCGTCCGCCGCGGGGGAGGCGGCCAGGCGGCGCCGGTGGTCTATTCGGCGCCCCCCGCCATGCCCGCCGCACCGCACCATGCTCCGAGCGTTCCCGCGCCGGCCCACGCTCCCGCGGGCGGCTCCACCGGCGCGACGCCCGCCAGGAGCGTGGATGAGGGACTGATCGCCATTGAAAGCCCGATGGTGGGCACGTTCTATTCCGCCCCCGACCCTGACTCGCCGCCATTCCTCAACGCCGGCGACCACGTCAGCCCCGGCAAGGTCGTCTGCCTGATCGAGGCCATGAAGATCTTCAACGAGATCAAATCGGAAGTCGCCGGGCGCGTGGAGCGCGTGCTGGTGAAGAACGGCCAGGCGGTCGAGTTCGGGCAGAAACTGTTCATGGTCAGGCCGGAGTGATGAGCGATGAGCGATGAGCGGCGGCGTGAGACGGGACCGCCCGTCGCAGGACGTTCGCACCACGCGGAGCGCATCGCCCCTGATATTCGCGCGACTCGGAGCGTCGCGCCATCCCACCTTCGAGAAGTGCAGCCCACGCATGTTCAAGCGGATTCTGATCGCCAATCGCGGTGAAATCGCCCTGCGGATCATCCGGGCGGCGCACGAACTCGGCATCGAGGCCGTGTGCGTGTACTCCAGGGCCGACGCCGACGGTCCATGGCTGCGATCCGCCGATCACTCGATCTGCATCGGCGCAGCGCCCTCGTCCGAGTCGTACCTGCGCATCGACCGCATCATCTCCGCCGCCGAGGTGACGGGCGCCGACGCCATCCACCCCGGCTACGGCTTCCTCTCGGAGAATGCGCATTTCGCGGAAGTCTGCCGAGACTGCAACATCGAGTTCATCGGCCCCAGCCCGGAGGCGATGGGCCTGCTCGGCGACAAGGTGTCGTGCAAACGCATGGCCAGGCAGACAGGCACCCCTGTCTTCCCCGGCTCGGACGGAGCCATCGAGGAGGAGGATGAGGCCATCGAGGTGGCCGGCAAGATCGGCTACCCCGTCATCGTCAAAGCCTCGGCGGGCGGCGGTGGGCGAGGCATGCGCATTGTCCGCTCGCAGGAGGAGCTCAAGGCCGCGCTCACGTCCGCGCGTCAGGAGGCCCAGGCCGCCTTCGGCAACGGAGCGGTGTACATCGAGAAGTACCTCGAACACGCCCGGCACGTCGAGATCCAGGTGCTGGGCGACAAGCACGGCAACGCCATCCACCTGTTCGGGCGCGACTGCTCATCCCAGCGACGGCATCAGAAACTCATCGAGGAAGCCCCCATCCCCGAGGCCGACGCGGAGAAACGCAACCGCGTGGCGGAATCCGCAGCGGAACTCATCCGACGCGCTCAGTACGCCGGCGCCGCAACGGTCGAGTTCCTCATGGACCGCAAGCAGGACTTCTACATGCTCGAGGTCAACACCCGCGTGCAGGTGGAGCACCCGGTGACCGAGATGATCACCGGCGTGGACATTGTGAAGGAGCAGATTCGCATTGCGGCGGGCGAGCCGCTGTCGTACAGGCAGTCGGACATTCGCGTGAACGGACACGCCATCGAGTGCCGCATCAACGCGGAAGACCCCGACCGCAACTTCACACCCCAGCCGGGGCTGCTGGAGACGTTCGTTCCCCCCGGCGGCCCGGGCGTGCGCGTGGACACGCATGCACGGAGCGGGTACCGCATCCCCCCCAACTACGATTCGATGATCGGCAAGCTCATCGTGCATGCGCCGACGCGGCGAGAAGCGATTGACCGCATGAAGCGGGCGCTGCGCGAGTTCGAGATCGCACCCATCCGCACCACGATTCCACTGCACCTGCGGCTGCTGGATCATCCGAACTTCGTCAGGGCCGACTTTGACATCAAGTACGTTGAGCGGTACCTGGCCGATCTCGCCGGCGAGAAGAAGAACGCCTGACGGTGCGGCGGCCGCTGCGTGGACGCACGCGGGATCAACTCGGGACGGCGGCAATGACAACGGCCGGGCAGGCGCCCGGCCGTTGAGTCATGCGGGATGACGCCAGAATCAGAAGCCGACCAGAACGTTGGCCCGGCAGACCGTGACATCCCCGAGCCGGAAGCTGGTGATGGTTACGCCCTCGGTCACCTCGTAGAGCAGGCGGAGCCGGTTGGCGTTGCTGGTGGGCAGGTGGGGGAGTTCGCCGACCGTGCGGATGAGCTTCTCCGGCACCAGCACGATGCGCAGGTTGTCCGGCGTTTCGTAGATGTACCCCTTGGCGTAGTAGGTGGCGCCGTTGGAATCGACCAGGATGGGGGCGGCGGTTTCGCCAGCCCGTTCACGCACCGGCCCGTTGATGCTCGCCACGCTGTCACGGTTGACGTGAACCGTGACGATCTTGGTTCCTGGCGTGGCGTACACGCCGTGAATGCGGGCGTCGCGGCTGCCGGGCGGATCACCGCGCCGGAATGTTCCCTCGCCGGACACCAGCCATCGGTCCTGATGCGACAGCCCGATGATGTTGTTGAAGCTGGCGTTGATCGGCTGAATGTCGCTGCGCACCTGGATGGTGTTGGCGTCGGCCATGGGCGCGGACGGATCGGCCGGAGCCACCTGGCTGCGCGTTCCCTCGAAGCTGGGTCGCCCCTGCTCCACGGCCGGGCGAGGCAGGCGGAACCTCAGCCCCTTGATCTGAATGTAGCCGGGGATGTAGCCGGGCGGAATCTGGAAGTCGCCATTGCCGATCGGGAACTCCAGCTGGAAGACGACCTCCGACTGACCCGGAATGCTCGTCACGAAGTGGCTGACGTCGTCGAACTCGAACTTGCGCGTGGGCCCCTGCGGGGTGGGCTGGGTCCAGCGAACCGGGTGAGAGACGGCGACACGACCGCGCCGCTCGTCGCCGCCCTCGTATGCCAGCACGCGCACCTGCGCGCTGGACATGGTGAATTGCTGGGCGTGGTCGTACGCCTCGTTGTTCACGCGGATATCGACGGTGAAGACGTTGCCGAAGATGCCCGTCTTGATGATGCCGACCGCCTCGGGCACGATCGTGGTGCGCCCCTGACCGTTGGCGAACGAGTCGCGGTGAAGCGAGAAGGCCACCATGTCCAGCTTGGGATACACCTTGGCCATCGGCTGGCGCGTGAACTCGGGATAGAACGAGCCCGCGCTGATGAACTCGTAGAAGCGGGCCGTCCACTCGTGGGCGGGAACCCACAGCGACTGGGCCTGGTTGTCGTGAATGTTGCTGATGCCCCGGTTCTCGCGCGTCCAGAGCTTGACGCCCATGAACTCGTTGGACATCTGCGTCATGCCCAGACCGATCATCAGAATGCCGATGGAGATGATTCCCGACCCCACGCCGAGCAGGCCGCCGAACGCCAGGTTCGCCCAGTCCGGCAGCATCACGTTGGCCGGAGCGATCTTGTCGGCGGCCAGTCGCATGAGCGCCAGCGAAATGGCGAACAGTCCGATGAGGCCGAAGCCCCAGGCGTACTGGTCAAAGAACGTGTTGCGAAGCGCCAGGCCGCCCACCAGCGGCTCCCACACCGCCAGGGCAAGCGCCCCGGCGCACACCACGCAGATGAAGTGCAGCAGCGAACTGAACAGCCCCTGGTTGGCCCACCAGTAGGCGATCAGCCCGACGAAGAAGACCACGGCGATCTGGAAGAAGAAATACATCGTTCGATCCTCTCGGCCGCGGCCGCAACGAGGCGGCGTTGGCGGACGGGCTTACGACTTGGCGGCGACCGGCTGCGGCTGGGGCGACGCCGGCGGCGGCCCCTGCTTGGGCGGGGTGATGACGCGGGCCAGCTCTTCCAGCGAGGTCACGCCCTCCACCACCTTCTGGAGCGCCGCTTCCTGCAGGAAGATCATCTTGTTGCGACGGCAGTGCGTGTAGGCGCCCTGCAGGTCGTTCCCGGCGACCATCTTGCGGGCCTGCTGATCCAGCACCATCACCTCGTAGACGCCGACCTGACCGAAGTACCCGGTCCCCTGGCAGACGGGGCAGTTTTCGATCTTGTTCTTGACCTGCACCTTGCCGCCCGCCTTGAAGAGCTGCGCCACCGTGGCCGGCAGGCCGAGTTTCTTGATCTGGTCCGGCGCGGGGCGGAAGCCCTGCTTGCAGTTGGGGCACAGCGTGCGCACCAGCCGCCCGTTGATGACCGCCAGCAGCGCTCGCACGGCCTTGTTCAGGTCGCCCACGCGCTTCACCCAGTCCACCACCTGCTCCTTGACCCCCGGCAGGCGCTGCGGGACGTAGATCAGCGGACCATCATTGCCGGGTTCGGCGGCGACCCGGGCCGTGTCCTTGTCCATGATGTCGCTGATGAGCACCACGTCGGGGTCACGGCGCAGAATGGACTGCAGATTCGTGGCGAAGTCGAGATCGGGGTTGTCGGCGTCGAACTGCGTGTGATCGACGCCGTCGCGCCGCAGCATGATCTCGCGCTCGAGCGTCTTGATGTTCGTGGTGTAGGCGTCGTGGCGACCGATGAGACTGTACCCCAGCGTGGTCAGGCCGTTGCCGGGCGGCGCACCGATGAGAATGATGCCGTGACGCTCCACCGGCTCCACGAACCTGGCCAGCGACTCCATCTGCGGCTTGAGGAAGCCCAGGGCGTCGAAGGGAATGTCCATCCGCTTCGACCGGTCGATTTCAATCCGCATTTCCTGCCCCGCCGACGACCCGGCGGTCGTGACATGAATCTCGTGCAGCCCGGGCGGGCCTTCCATCTTCAGCTTGCCGACCTGGCGTCGGCGACGATTCTGCACGTCCAGCCCCGCCAGCGACTTGAAGTAGTCGATCAGGGCGTTGCCCGCGTCGGCGGCGACCGGGTCGCGCCGGTACTTCACGCCGTCGATCGTCTGGGTGACCACGAAGCCGCTCTGGCCTGGACTGAGTTCGATGCGTGAAGCGCGGGAATCGATGGCGGGGCCCAGCAGATCCTCCGCCAGCAGGTGCGTGGGGAAGAGGGGCTCCTCCTTGAGGGGAACGTCCCGTCGCTTGCCGGCGGAATCAACGAAGGTGATGAGCGCTCCACGCGTCGCCGCGGACTTCCGCCTCGACTCCAGCCACTGGCCGATGGTATCGCTGGTGATGTAGAACCGGCGATTCTCGGGCACGGCGGCGTTGCGCACCTTCCAGTACGCCAGGATCGGGGCCAGCAGCAGCAGGATGCCGACGGGCCAACCGATCCAGTAGATGGGGATCAGCAGCATGGACGCGGCTGCCGCCACGGCTCCGGCCATGAACCAGCCGTTCCATGCCGGGCGATTGAGGTGGAAGTACGCCGCGTCCTTGTCCAGCTTGCTCGACACCAGCCACGCCCAGGGGAGGAAGGTGGCGAGGGTCAGGATCGGCTTCACCGGGCTGAGAAGCATGGCGTTCTCAACCGACTGGGCGGCGAAGATAGTCAGGTATGTCTGCATGGTGTGCGGTTCCGCCCGGTGATCACTGAATGCCCTTGAGGCGCATCTTGAGCTCCTCGGGCTTGGGCGTGGCTTCCATCGCCACGCGGTGGTGAATGTATTCCTTCTCCACCAGGTCCACAAGCGACGAGGTGAAGTCGATCATGCCTTCCTCGCGGCTGCGCTTGATGATCTCCAGCAGTTCGCCCTCGCGTCCCTCCAGTACGTACTTCTGCACGATGGGCGTGTTGATGAGAATCTCCAGCGCGGGGATGCGCGCGATCTCCGGACGCAGCGTGGGAAGCAGCTTCTGGTAGATGATCGCCCGCAGGTTGTACGCCAGCAGCTTGCGGATCTGCTCGCGCTCGTCGGGCGGGAACAGGTCGTAGATGCGCCCGAAGGTCTGCCACGCGGACGAGGCGTGAATGGTGCCGAACACCAGGTGGCCGGTTTCGGCGGCGCGGATGGCGGCCTCGAACGTCTCGTAGTCGCGCATTTCGCCGACCAGCACCACGTCCGGGTTCTCACGCACCAGGGCTCGCAGCGCCTCGTTGAAGTTCACGCAGTCGATGCCGACCTCGCGCTGGTTGATGGTCGCCTTGTCGTCCTTGAAGATGTATTCGATCGGATCCTCGATGGTCACGATGTGAACGCGCTTGCGCTCGTTCACGTACTGCAGCATCGAGGCGATCGACGTGGACTTGCCTGACCCGGTGACGCCCGAGAAGAGAATCAGCCCCTGCGCGCTCATGGAGATGTCGCCCAGAATCTGCGGCAGGTGCAGCGACTCGAAGGTTTTGATGTCGGACGTGATGAGACGCGCCGCCAGCGACGGCTTGCCGCGGGCCATGAACAGGTTCACGCGGAACCGGTGGTTCTCGTCGAAGTCGTAGGCGAAGTCGTACGACCCATGCTTCTGGAAGTGGGCGTACTGGCGTTCGTCGAGCACGTCCTTGGCGATCTGGAACATCAGATCGGTCGTGCACAGGTCGGTCTGCAGCGTGCGCAGCGTGCCGCGGACGCGGATGCGCGGGTGGTGCTCCGACTTGATGATCAGGTCGGACGCCGCGTGCTTGATGGCGGCCTCCAGGTAGGACATGAAGATCGGCTTGCCTTCGCCCGGACGGGTGCCGCGATCGTGGTGCACCGGATCAGCGATCAGTTCCTGGATCAAGTCGTGTCTCCTGGGTCGAAACCCAACCTCACATCCCGCCTGGGTTTGGAGCCGCCAAATCGGCCCGCCCCGGGCGTCGTCGTGTCAGCCGTGGACCGTATCGTTCGCCGAAGTGCGTCCGGGCGTTTCATCCCGTGGGCAACCCCGTCTCAACCCCGTCTCGACTGTTCGCACTCCCGTGCATTGAAGTTGCAGACGCCAAGCCGGCTGTCTGGTTCCTCAATCCGAACATTCGGACCGATCGATTCCCTGCCGACAGCGTTTCGCCCGCCGCACGGAAACGCCTCCATGACGCGGGCCAAGACTCACCAGTGTAGCAGATACCGGGGCCTTGTGGGAAGCCCCCAAGAGGGAGAAGACGACGGGTTTTCCCGCGAATGCTCGACGGGTCGGAGGCCGACAGGACGCGGCGCCTCGCCATCCTCGCCTGTCTTGACACGATCGCCGGGATGGCCAAGATGATCGGATGGAGAAGATCGTTTCCGACGGCATCACCTTCGACGACGTCCTCCTGATCCCCCGACTCAGCGCCGTCACGCCTGACAGCGTGTCCACCACGTCGCGCCTGACCCGCAATATCCCGCTCAACCTGCCGCTCGTTTCCGCCCCCATGGACACGGTGACGGAATCGCGGCTCGCCATCGCCCTCGCCCAGGAAGGGGGCATCGGCATCATTCACAAGAACCTGCCGCCCGATGCCCAGGCCCGCGAGGTCGCCAAGGTCAAGCGGTCGGAGAACGGCGTCATCGCCGACCCGATCACCCTCGGCCCCGATGACACCATCGCCAAGGCCCGCCGCCTGATGGCCGAGCAGAACGTCTCCGGCTTCCCCGTGACCGCCGACGGAACCAGCCGCGGGCGCGTGGTGGGCATCCTGACCCGGCGTGACATGAAGTTCCTCAGCACCTCCGCCGACAGCCGGGTGGGCGACGTGATGACCCAGAAAAACCTGGTCACCGCGCCCCCCGAGACCACGCTGGATGAGGCGGAGCGGCTTCTGACCAGTCGCCGCGTGGAGAAACTGCTGCTCATCGGCTCGGATGGCGCCCTCGCCGGACTGATCACGATGCGCGACATCGAGAACACCCGACGTCACCCTCGTGCCTGCCGGGACGCCCGCGGGCGCCTGCGAGTGGGCGCAGCGGTGGGCGTTCACCAACTGGATCGCGTCCAGGCCCTGATCGACGCTGAAGTGGACGTGATCGTGGTCGATACCGCCCACGGACACAGTCGCAATGTGCTTCAAACGGTCAAGGCCATTCGTTCACGGTACGACATCGACTTGATCGCGGGGAACATCGCCACCGCCGAGGCCGCCCGTGACCTGATCGAAGCCGGGGTGGACGCCGTCAAGGTGGGCATCGGTCCCGGCTCCATCTGCACCACCCGCGTGGTGACGGGCGTGGGCGTGCCCCAATTGACCGCCATCATGTCCGCCTGCTCCGTGGCGGATGACGCCGGGGTGCCCGTCATCGCGGATGGCGGCATCCGTCAGAGCGGGGACATCGCCAAGGCCCTCGCCGCCGGGGCCTCGGCGGTGATGATGGGCGGGCTCTTCGCCGGGCTGGATGAAAGCCCCGGCGAGCTGGTGCTCCACCGCGGACGCCGTTTCAAGAGTTACCGCGGCATGGGGAGCGAAGGCGCCATGGCCGCCGGCTCCGCCGACCGCTACGCCCAGGGCGGCGTGACGGAATCCCGCAAGTTCGTGCCCGAGGGGGTCGAGGGGCGCGTTCCCTACAAGGGGCCTCTCTCGGAATTCGTGTACCAGATGGTGGGGGGGCTTCGTGCCGCCATGGGCTACTGCGGCTGCGCCTCCATCGAGGAACTCCGTCGGGATGCGAGATTCGTCCGCGTATCCCCCGCCAGCGTGATCGAATCTCACCCGCACGACATCCAGATCACGCGCGAATCGCCCAACTACTCGATGATGCCCGTCGGCGACGAGTGAGCCGACGATTCACGGCGGTCGTCCGCCTCGCGGCTTGTTGACGCCGCTGTTCGCGCGTATCCTCGTCCGTTGACGTTTCGGGCCGTTGGCGCAGTTGGCTAGCGCGCCTGCATGACACGCAGGAGGTCACTGGTTCAAGTCCAGTACGGCCCACTTGGAAGGTTCGCACGCTTTCGCGCTCGTTCGCGTCGGTGTGTGAACCTTCGGTGTTTCTCGGGGTTTTTGTGCGTTCGTGCGAATCGGCGCAACAGGATGCGAACGGGTGCTGCGCCGCAATTTGCGCCTCAGGCGCGCCGCAATTTGCGCCGCTTTGTGCGCCGCGTTCCGCGCCCCCGATCGCACGCACCCAGTCGGCGTCGGTGACCTGCAGGTAGTGGCCCGCCGCCACCGCCTTGCTGTTGCCGATCCACGCGCACACGGTGTGAAGGGGGAACGTCGCCGCCAGTTCAGTCTGTCGGCTCGCCCGCAGGTTGTGCCACGTCCGGGGCCAAGGCGCGACGCCGGCGCGCCGGATGATCCGCCGGAAGTGCGGGTTCAGGTTCGCGCCAACCCGGTAGCGCCCGATCACATTCACCGACCCGACCGGGGCCGCGTCAAAGACCGCTTGCAGGTGCTCCCGAATCTCGGGAAACAGCGGGATGATCCGCTCCCCCTTGCCTTCGTGGTGTTCGGTCTTGGGGCTTCGCACCGTCAGCCGGTTGTGCTCCCAGTTCACGTCCGACCACCGCAGGGCCAGCGCTTCACTCGGCACGCGCAGCCCGCCGAACCGCGACAACGCGATCAGCAGCCGCCACTCCGCATCCGGGGCCGCGTCGATCACCTTGGCGATCGTGTCGCGGTCGATGAACGCCGCGCGCGCCGGGTTGGACTGGGAACCCGCCTTCACGAACGCGAACGGATTGGACGCGACCATGCCACGCCGCATGGCCCACTTGAACACCTGCCGGGCGTAGATCACCGACCGGCTGACAGTCGCCGCCGCGTATCCCTGTTCCTTGAGCCACGTTCGCCAGCCGTCCGCGTCGGTTTCGCCGATGGTCGCCGCGTCGCGTTCCTTCGTAAAGCAGCCCACTAGCGCCGCTTCCACCTGTTTCATCCGCACCAGCGTCGCGGGCTTCACGTCCACCGACGCGAAGAACGCCGCCAGCAGCCCGCCCAGCGTCACCCGCGATGCGCTGGCGCGGGGTTCGGCCAGCCCCACCCGCACCAGCCGGGCGTACATACGGTCGGGCAGGTCCGCCAGCCAGCGGGCGGTTTCCGCGTCGATCGCGGTTTCGGTGAACCGGGCCGCGATCAGGTCTTGGAGTTTCAGCCGGAACGCCTCGGCGGTCTTGGCCGACACCGCGCCAAGCCGCACCGCCTTCCGCTCGCCGTCGCGGTCGGTGAACAGCACCCGCTTGGTTCCGTTCCGGTCGCGTGAAACGCTCGCCATACGTCACCGTCCCTTCGTGGTCCGTTGAATCCCGTCCCGTCACGCCGCGATCGCCACGCCGCGCCGGCCTGCCTCGCGCCGCAGTTTGTCCAGCGCCGCCGCCGATTCCGGGCCGGGCCTCAGCGTGCCGCGCTCCCATCGTGAAACCGTCATCGACGCGACGCCGATCCGCTCCCCCAACTCAACTTGCGTCAGCCCCAGGGCGTTGCGGAGCGTGCGAACGTACCCCGGCGTGGGGGCTTTCGGCGTCTTCATCGCCATGACGCGAATCCGATCAAGGAACCGCGCCGCCTCGGGCTTGAACAGCAGTTCCCCGGTCACGTCCAGTTCGCACCACTCGGGGCGCAGCAGCACGAACAGCGTGCGCCCGTCCGGCAGCCGCATGGTGTAGGGCACGTCGTCCGTGAAGGTCGCTCGATGCGATCCGCGTGGCGTGGTCGTTTTCTTCGGCATGGCTATCGCTCCCAGTACAGCGTCACGAACACCGTCAACTCGCCCGCGTCATCGCGCCCGATGGCGCACACGATCCCGATCGGCGCGCCATCCGCGCAGGGGCCTTCGACGATCCAGCGGGCGCGGGACGCCGCGTCGAACCCGTCCGGCTCGAAGCGCGTGGGGGCGTCGATCGCCGCCAGCACGTCGGCCCAGAACAGCCCCCGGTCATCCATCCGCTTGGCGAAGTGTTCGCTCAGCCGGAACCGCTCGGCTTCGATGCAGCGTCGGATCGTGGAATGGGCGCGCGTGGCGTTGGTGTTCATCGTCCGGTCCTACCGACTATACTCGACTCTAGACGCGCCGTCAAGGGCCGCCGTCATCGACTCCCCGACCGCCACCAGCCACGCGGGCGCGCCGGGGTGGGTGGGCATCCCCAGGTCGTCGGCGATGCCCAGCCGTTCGCCCAAGACGTACCCCGCGTCATCGTCAGCGGGGGCGTACCCGTCCACCAGCAGCCCCACCACCGCCGCCCGGTGTATCCGCAGCCGCGCCGACAGGTCGGGGGGCAGGTCCGCCGGGCGATGCCGCAGCCGGGCCGGGTCGGTCGGGTGCGGGGCCAGTTCGATCCCCGCCCGCGCAAGGGCCACCAGCAGCGGGGCGAGTTCGTGGGGGGTTTGGGTTCACAGTTCCCCCCAGCCGTCGCCGGCGTCCGTGGCCGTGTCCCCAAGGCGCTCACCATCGCCCAAGGCGCTCACTCCCTCACCGTTGAGCATCTTGGACGGATTCCCGTCGAATCCCGCGTGTTTCTCCCCAAGATGCTCACTTGCCGGGGTGTGAGCATCTTCGGTGAGCATCTTCGGGGGTTGAGCATCTTGGGCGGGGAGGGTCCATTCCCAGGGACCACCGAAAGCCGGCTTGCGGGACACCACCCCGATAGCCGCCTTTGCCCGCCGCACCGTGGCGATCGAATACCCCGCGTCGCGGGCATCGCGCTCCACGTCACGCGCAGCGCGTGGGCCGTGGGCCAGCAGGTCGGCCAGCCATTCCGCCGCGTCGTCGCGCTCGGTGCGCCCGCCGCCGTCGTCACGATCACCCGCAAGGGCATCATCGGCGCTCACGTTCACCGGGTCGGGTTCCCACGCCACCGCCGGGCAACCATCGACGCCCAGGGGTTCGATCCGGTATGCCAGCCCGCCCGTGTCCGGGGCAATGTTGTTCTTGATCGGCAGCAGCAGCCGCCGGCGCGGATCGTCCCGGTCCTTGGCCACGGCCCATGCCGCCCTCGCCGCCGCCGCGAACGCAAGCGATCCCATCGCCCGGTAGATTGCCGGCCCGCCGGCCGACTTGTTCAAGTGGGTAACCGCGACCACCGCCACCCGATGCCGCTCCGCGATCGCTCCCAGCGGGGCCAGCAGCCCGCGTATCTCCCCGTTCTTGTGCGAATCGACGCCGCCCAGGTACGCCGTCACCGGGTCGATCACCACCAGCCGGCAACCCTCCACCGATCGGATCGCCGCTTCCAGCGCGGGCAAGTCGCGCGACAGGTCGAACGCGCGGGCCGACTCTCGCCCGTTGTCCCCAACCGATCGGATCGCTTCCAGCGCCACGATCCGGGCCACGTCCGCGCCCGCCGCGTCCAAGCGCGGGCGGATTGTGTCCGCGATCGCATCCTCAGCGCTCAGCAGCACCACGCCGCCGGGCGTGATTCGCTCGCCGCGATGATCGGGCCAGCCCGCGCCCGTCGAAACCCGCGACGCCATATCCAACGTCAGAAACGATTTCCCCAAACCGGGATCGCCGGCAATCAGGGTCAGTTTGCCCAGGGCGAACCGACCGGGCCACAACCACGCCACCGGCTCGGGTTGCACGTCCGACAGCCGCACCACCACCGGCCCGCCGTCAATCGGCGCGGGCTTGGGCGTGGTCGGCGCGGGCTTGGGCGTCAGGGCTTCGACTTCCGCGCGGATCGCCCCCCCGGTCACGTCCCCGCCGCGATGCTCCACCAGGTCCGCCATATCGCCGCCTTCGGGCATCCCCGCCCAGAGTTCAACCAGCCGCACCACTCGCACCGACTTCGCGCCCGCAGCCGTCGCCAGCCGAGCCACGTCCGCCGCGTACCGCTCGCCGGCGTCGTCGTGGTCGGGGAGGATCACAACTTCACGCCCAGACACCGGGGACCAATCCGCCTTGCCCGCCGACTTCGACCCGTGCGGGCTTGTCGTCGCCACCAGCCCGACCGCGCGGGCCGCATCCGCCGCCTTCTCGCCTTCGGCGACGTACACCCGATCGCCGGGCTTCGTCGCCAGCAGGTCGGGCAGGGCGTACAGCGGTCGGGGGGTGGGCATCCCGCCGATGATCCAACCCGCCGGGGTCTTGCTCACCGGGCGCACGTCTTTCCCCGTGGGCGTGTTCCACCGCACCACCAGCCCCACCGGCTCGCCGCCGGCGTCGTGGTACGTCCAGGTCGTCGATCGTGGGCCGTGCCGTCGCTCCAACTCGGCCACCGCGTCGCGGGCCGTGGCGTAGACTTTCTCGGTCTGATTCGCCCCCTCGCGTGTCCGCGCGTCCGGGGCTTTTTTTCTCGGCGGGCCGTGTCCGTTCCGCCGCGCCGTCTGGCGCGGATCATCGGCGAACAGGTCCGCCGCCTGCAACCCGATCGACTCCAGCACGTCGGGAGATTCGCAGCCGGCGTGGCAATGAAGCAGCGCCCGCCCGTCGTCGCCGGCGTGGATGCTCAAACTCGGGGTGCGGTCATCGTGGGCGGGACACCGACAGCACCAGCCCGCGCCGGCTCGCTTCGGTTCGTGGCCGCGTTCGCGTAGGGCCGACAGCACGCGCTCAAGGGGTGAGTTCATTGCTCGCCCCCCTTGGCCGCTTGCTCGGCCAACCACGCTTGCAGCAGGTGATAGGGGTACAGCACACAGCAGCCGACGCGAACGCAGGGGATCGGGCCGCGCGGGCTTGTCAGTTCCCACAGTTTGCGCTGGCCGATGCCCAGCGCCTTCGCCGCGTCGCGCGGGCGCAGGGCCAGGGGGGCGGGGGTCAGGGGGCTATCACTTCGCACGGGCCACCCCCTTCGCCGGCGTGGACGATTCGCGCAGCCGATCGAACACGATCCGCTCCACTACTTCGGGATTGAAGAGCAGCGCACTACCCGCGCGCAGGTGCGGGATTCGTCCCGCTTCGGCTTCGGCCCGCAGCCACGTCGCCGGAACGCGCAGCCGCCGCGCCATTGCTCCCAGGTACAACGGTTTCTTGTTTTCTTCACTCATGCCCACACGAAAGCGCGTGGGCGTTTCTACCGTGGGTATTCTGCGCGGCAGTAAGGGGGCATTAGCGCGGCATCGGCGCGGTCGCTCGTTTCAACGCTTCAACGCCAGCCGGAAGGATCGCCACGCCCGATCGTCCACGCAACGGGTAGTCCACCAGCGGGGGCGTTCGATCGGCGAGTTTCCGGAGCCGCCTCGCCACCGCCTTGCGATCGCCCGGACCTTCATCTGGCAGTACGTCGGCGATCTTCCGCCGCAGGGACGGCGTGCGATTGAGAAACTCCAGTATGGCCACGTCGTTCTCTTCGATCGCCGCAGCAGTTGGAAGGGCCGGGGGCCTCGCGTCGTCGTTACCGCCAGCGTCGCCCCGTGCGCCAGCGGGTGGAGCCAGTTGGATACCCGCATCAATGAGTTCTGCCAACAAGCGGCAGGCGTCTCCGTGAACCTCCGCGCGGACGCGATGGTGTGCGAGCCAATCGACTTCGCTGTAGAAGTCCTCGCGTTTCGCAATCTCTCCGTCGAGTTTCAGTTCGTAGTGCGCGCCATCGCACACGTTTGCGGGATTCCAGCCGTCGGGAAGGCGCTCGCCATTACGGTACCAGTGCGCTTCGAGCGTTCGGCCAGTCCGATCGACGGGCTTCCCCTCCGCGTCAGTCGCGCAGTGTGACCAGTCGAGTTTGTTCGCATCGTGGCGGAACCGCGGTTGAAATTTCGGATAAAGCCAAGAAGTAAGAGCGTGAACCCAGCACATTGCGTGCTGTTCCGGTGTGAGCGGCTTTGCCGCATCGGCCAGATATTCCGGTCGATCATCGGGCAAGGGTTCGCCTTGCTTCCATGTTATCGTGCCGTAGATCGTGAGCACGCCTCCGGGCAGGCGTCCGGTTGCGCGATCCCACCAAGCGCCATTGAGTTCGGCCCGCACTTTCGGAAACGCACCCGCGTCGATCGCGGCCACCAGCAAGCGCGATGCTTGAATGTTTCGAGCCCGCACATTGAACGCCAAGTGTCCGGCCTTTGTATCGCGTTCCACGTCGCCGGTGTATCGCTCCGCCAGCGCCCGAAACCCCCGCGCGATCGCGGTCAGACTCATGCGTGCCATTGGTTCACTCGCCTTTCTCGGGCCGGTCGGGCGGGAGTCCTGGGGCGAGTGACACCCGGACCCCTGCCCGTCCGTTCATCGGGGGATCAAGCCCGACGCCCGTTCACCGAAGTATCGCCGATCCGCATGGGCGATGCGGTCAGCGTCAGGCAATCCACAGCGCAGGAAAAAGCCGCAAACCCGTGACTTTTTTTCCGTTGCTCACCCCTCGGTTCACGCCGGGGCCGCTGGAGGATTTGATCCCCCCTCCCCCCTCTCGGCGCGGGGGGTCAAGGGGTCATCGCGTCCGCTTGCCCCGTGGGCCAGCAGGATGCCGCCCAGTCGATCGCCGGGCCGGGGCGGGGCAATCCCCCGCGTCTCCGGCACCACAACGCCCGTCGTGGCGGCTCTCCGCCTCACCGGCCCGCTTTCACCATCGCCACGATGCCCGCCCGGATCGCCGGGGGCAGTCCGGGCCACGCCGCGACCACCGCCGCCAGGTCGGGATCGGGGGGCGGAACCGGACCCGCCGGCGCGCCGGAATCGCCGGAAAGTGCGCCGCAATTTGCGCCGCCTGACTCGTGGACCCGCGTTTTCCTCGGGGTTTTCGCGGGGTGTTCAAGTCCAGTACGGCCCACTGGCACAAGCCCCCGCTCCGTGGAGCGGGGGCTTGTTGTTTCCAGGTCACCTGTCGCACTGTCGCCGACCTCTGGCGAGGTTACTCCAGCAGCAGGAAGTGGTCGTAGAGCTCCTTCATGCTGAACAGCGTCATGCCTCGGTCGATGTAGCTCCGCACGTCATCGGAGGTCGGGGGCGTTTCGCCGCCGGAGCGGTTGATGTCGTGGTCGGCGAGCACGGCGATCACCTCGGCATGTTGGGGAATGATCCACTGCCGGTTCGGATCGCGCAGCAGGTGCAGGCGATGGGTGCCCATGGCGGCAAAGTCGGTCAGGACGGACCAGTCCAGTTGCCGCTGCGTGGTGCCGCGGACGCGGATGTTGGGCACGCCTTCGAACACCACGTACAAGCCGTACTTCAGCCGGATCAGGTTGGCCAGCGCCAACATCGCGGCGCGATGATCGGTCGGGGCGGAGTTGTCCAGCCAGATCTCGCGGACGCCGGCCTGCATGAGCGGGCGGACCGTGCGATCCACCATGTCGATATGCCGCGCGTCGGCCACATTGAACGGTTCGGCGGGAAGAATGTCCTCCTCACGCCAGGAGTCAATGGTTCGGGGCAGGTAGGCCGAGATGTACACGCCGACGGAGGCGTCCGGCTGGCGCTGTCGAAACCGGGCGAGCTCCTCCAACCAGATCTGCCCTCGATCGCCCATGACGGTGAGCACGGCGAATCGGCCTCGCATGCCCGATTCCTGGAAGCCGTTGGGCATGTGCCAGATGACGCGCCGAATCCCCAGCGCTTCGGCCCTGTCGTAGTGCTTGCGGTAGAACCGGCGGGCGTCTTCCAGCGAGCGATGCTGCCGATCACGCAGGCCGAGGGGGTTGATTTCCGTACCGGCCGCTCCGGCGCAGGGAACCAGGAGTCCCCGTGCGCGAATGGGCGAGAAACCGTCCATGGACGGGGCCGCCGGGACTCGAGGCGAGGGAGCGATCGCGGCCGAGAGCGTCATCAACGCTCCAATGGCCGCGACCAGCGCAAGGAATGATCTCAGACGGGCCGGGGACTTCGATCGGCGACATGGACGACGGAGTGCGGCGAACGAGGGGTGAACGATGCTCAAGTTCATGGAGACATCCTGAAAGGGGGGAAGGGAACAACTCAGCCGCATCCATCGCGGTGAGTCCGTGGACGGCAGGGCGATCAGCAGAGCATGCCCGCACGGGGAAACATGCACGACGCCGGTGAAATCCAGCGCAGGACTCGCATCACAAGCGGTCATGTCCGTGCGCGCAGATTCCGACGAGAACATCGCCGGAAGACATCCATCCGGTGCGTCGGCGTTTGATTGATCAGACGTGTCGGCTGGGGTTCGGTGAGGTCAGAAACGCTCCATCACACCCCCAGCAATCGAGATCATCCGCCAAGCCCGCGCCCCACACGCCGGACGATGCGTACCGACCCGCCTCGCTGAACCTCCTGTTCGAGCGGGCGCTGGTGGTCAGTGTGCGGCATGGTACCGATTGGCGTCAGCGGTCCAAGCAAAAACCTGCAAAAATGCCAAGTTTGACCATCACCGACGTTCGGTGCTGCTTCCGCGGCCCTGATTGATGTCTCGTGGGCCGCGCAAGCGGGGGAGTCCTCAACGAAGCCGCGCGGCCGATGGGCATCGACCGCGCGGCGGGGTTCAGACCAGACCGTCGAATGGTCATTCCAGGTGCGATGGGAGCGCCAGGTGTCCGTCAAACTCAGGGGCCATGCTGAACAGGGTGAATCCCCGGCGGATGTAGTTCCGCACCTCCTCCTCGGTGGGGGGAGTTGAGCCGCCGGCCCGATTCACGTCGTGGTCCGTGAGCACCGCGATCACTTCGGTGTCGGCGGGAATGACCCACTGTGAGCCGGGGTCGCGGACCAGCAGCAGCCGGTGGATGCCCATGGCGGCGAAGTTGTTCAGCACCGACATGTCCAGCGAGCGGGTGGAGCTTCCTCGCGTCCGAGTGTTGGGAACACCCTCGAACACCGTGTACACGCCATAGCGCTCGCGCAGGTAGTTCGCCAAGGCCAGCATGTTCTCGCGGTACTCCGTGGGCGCGGAGTTGTCGAGCCAGATTTCACGAATGCCCGCCTCGACCAGCGGCGCCGCCACCTGATCCACCATCATGCGGTGGGCGGAGTTCTCGTGGTCGTAGGGTTCGTAGGGCAGGATGTCCTCATCGCGCCATCGATCGATGCGCTGAGGCATGTAGGCGGAGACGTACACACCGATGGATGCATCGGGGTTCCGGTCCAGGAACGCACGCGTCTCCTGAATGAAGACGTCGGCTCGCTCGCCCATCACGCTGAGCACGGCGAATCGCCCTCGCATGCCGGATTCCTGGAATCCCGCAGGCATGTGCCAGACGACGCGGGTGATTCCCATCTGCTCCGCTCGCAGGTAATGCTGCCGGTAGAACTGCCGTGCGTGGTCCAGCGAGCGCCACTGATTGCCCCGGAGCCCCAGGGGGTTCAGGGATGTACTCATGGCTCCGGCGCAAGGCACCAACAGGCCTCGGCGTTTGATGGGGACAAACTCGTTGGTCTGACCGCCTTCTCCGCCTTGTCCGGCGCCGCCTTCATTGCCGCCCCCGGAACCGCCGCCGGAGCCACCCCCAGAAACTCCCCCGGAACCGGAACCGGCTCCGCCGGACGATCCACCCACGCCGCCTCCGCCGGGCTCGCCTCCGGTTGTCTGGCCGGAGCCGCCGCTGGAGAGGGTTTCGCCCTTGAGATCCATGGTCACGACCGTTCCGCCACCCGCGTGGCCGCCCGGGACCGCCTTCAGCGATCGCCAGTTGCCGTTGACGCGCAGCATCACGCGGCGCTCGCCTGAGCGTGAAAGGGCCTGGGTCAGCGCGTTTCTGGCCGCCTGCAGTTCATTGACGCCGGAGCCCAGAATCAGCGAGTGTGACGAGACCAGAACGTCCAGCAGCGCCAGCGTATCCTCGAACCGGTTGTTGATCTGGTTGGCCTGCGTGGACGTTGAACTCTCGATGGGCAGCCCATACACGCTCAGTGACGAGCCGGTCGCTCGGTTCTTCGCCTCGGTCATCAGGACGCGGAGGAGGCGATTCATCGCCCGGTCGTATTCACGCGCAACGTCGTCGGGCGAGGCAAGATTCAGGTGAGCGCTCAGCAGCTGGCGCTGCTCGGCGGAAAGCGTGGCCGAGGACAGCATGCCGCCGCGAACCTGAAAGGCGATCAGACGGCCCTGCTGCTCGGCGGCTGCCCGCGCTGCTTCCGCCGCGTAGTGTGCAGCGAGTTCCTGCCGCTCGCGCACGGTCATGGAGACGACGTTGACGACGCCACCCGGACGGACCTCGACGAGGATCGGTTCCTTCACATGCTCCAGGTCGATCGCCAGGGTCGGGATGGTAAGAGCCGCAGCAATTGCCGTGATGGTTCGGCCAAGCCAGTGGCCACGCGGCCGTGACAGATCGGATGAGGAGGTAATTCGACGCATGTCAGCATCCTGCCTTGAGTGCCAATCGGACGTGACCCGGACGCAACGTGGGGTCGGGCCTCTTCAAGTGTGACATTGGCAAATGGGGAAGGGCAGCGAAGACAGAGAATCCCACCGCCGTCGGCTGATCCAGACGGCAAGGATTCCCTGACCGAGTCAACCGGTGTGGATTACCAGCGGCTACGGCGCTGCGGAAATCGGCGTGGCGGCAGGAGATGCCGCCTGCCTTTCACGACGGAACTGGTCAAGCCAGGCCGCGTCGGGCTCATAACCGGCTCGGATCAATGCGTCGCCGCAATGTTCGGCGAACATCTCGGCCGCCTCGACGGTGAAGTGATTCCGCCAGTCGCCAACCTGCCCCTTGCGCAGGAAGCTCTTGGCGTCCTCCTGACCGGCCTTGCGGCCTGACTGCTTGTCGAAGGAGAATCGATCCAGCGTGACCTGTATCCGGTCCATGTCCGGATCGCGCCCAGTCAGATCGCGCATGGCGCTGGCGAAGGTGCGAGGTCCATCCAGTCGCAGGTCCTCGTATTTCAGCAGCACCATGCCTGGATTGGCGGCCTCGTAGTAGGACAGCACGTGGTCGCCCCAGTTGATGCCGATGTGGGGGCGCTTCATCTGCGCCTCGACAAAACGATTGAAGTTACCCTGCTTGTCGGCATGGCTGGTGAAGCCCGGAAAGATCCGGCGCTGTCTCCGGCTCAGTTTTCGCCGCTGACCTTCCGGGATGCGTCGAAGCACGTAGAAGAACATGGAGGTCAGCGCATCCCGCCCGTCGCGCATGGCGTAGACGCCACGCGGGTATCGCCTGGTGACGCGCTCGTGCCCGTGAACCACCGCGGGAAAACCGATCGGCAGAAGCGAAAATTTGGGGAACGGCAGCTGCAGGTAGTCCGCCGTGATCTGACTGACCCACGTGGTCCCGCTCTTGGGAAAGCCGAGGACAAAGACCATCGGAATGGCGCGCGTGAAGCGCTGGCCCATCCACCACGTCACATGGTGTGACACGGTGCGCAGCCGGGCGTAGAACGGTGATTCCGGGGGGGTCAGCATTCAGTCGAATCCAATGCCGGGGCGAACATCATCGCCCGACTCGGCGGAGCGGCGGCGCGGTCGGCTCCTCCCGGCGCCGTCGCCACGCCCTCCGCCTCGCACGAGGCGCTTCAGCAGTTGCCAATCCGAGGCGGTGAGCGTGATGAAGCACGAGAGCAGGGCGTAGGTTACGCCGTACACCCCGAGAGCCAAGCCGAGCGTCCAGAGCGTCCATGCTTCGATGAACTCCATCACGCCCCACAGGACGGGAATCGCCAGCAGTGACGCAATCAACGGGCGGATCAGCGGCGCCAGCAGGTCGCGGGCGCGGAGAGACACCAGCCGCGCGCCGATCCACGGAATGATCACGCCATGCACGGCGCCCACGCTGAGCGTGAAGGCCCAGGCGGGGGCGTTCCACTCCGCCGTCCCGCCCTGCAGCAGCCAGATCAGCAGGAAACAGAGCACCGGATTGGCCAGCCCGCCCGCCAGAACCCACGGCGCGTACTGACGAACGTGCCCGGCGCCGTAGAGAATGCGCGTCCAGCCATCGGCCACACTTCGGACGGCGATGCCGATGCTGAGAATGGCGATCATCTGTGCGGCAGGGGGGATGGTCTGAAGCGGGTTGTCCAACCGATCGCCCACCCACACCTGCAGCATGGGGCCGGCCAGCAGCACCACCGCCACGGTGGAGGGAAACGTCACGAAGCCGTTGAGCCGCGTGGAATGGTGTATCAGCCGCGAAAGACGGCCCGATTCGCTCTCCGGGCCGGAGGTCATGCGAGCCGAGACGGAATCAAGCCCGTCGGTCACGCCGACGGCCAACCGGCGCGTGTAACTGGTGAGCTGCACCGCCAGCCCGAAGATGGTGTTGGCCAGCAGCCCGAAGGCCAGATTCATGATGACGGCGTTGACCCGGATGTGCAGGTTCATGGCGGTCACGACGGCGATGTTCCAGCCGCCGATGCCCAGGATCGACCGCAGCGCCGCGCGGTTGACCAGCCGGGGCGCCGGCGCCAGTCGGCGGTCACGATGCACCATCACGCCGCAGGCGATCAGAAGGCCGGCCACGGTCAGCAGGGAGGATGACCACGAAAAGAGAATGAGCGCCTCGGAGGCGCTGGCGGGCGAAGCCAGAAATACCACCCAGAGGGCGGCGATGAACTGCGCCAGGCGCTGCTCCATCAGCAGCCACAGGTTGTGCTCGGTCATCCGTTCCGAGACGAGATACATGTTGAAGGTGGGCGCCAAGGCGATGGTGCAGAAGACCTCGAGCGCCCTGGCCGCGACCAGTCCGCGGGCGGCGCTCACCATGCCGTTGATCTCGAACAGGTCGATGAAGATCCAGATCAGCACGAACAGCACCAGCACGAAGGCGCCGACGGTGCAGGTGATGGCCAGGGCGGTGTTGTAGACGCCGCGGAACAGACCGGGGTCGCCGCTGTGGTATGCCGATCCCAGTTCGCGGATCATGCTGGCCCGGATGATCTCCTTGAACATCGCCGCCAGGCCCACGGTGGAGCCGAACAATGAAACCAGGCCGAAGCCGTCCTCGCCCACGCTTCGCAGCAGCAGGCGCACGAGAAACAGCCCCAGCACGACCGAGGCGAACAGTCGCACGTAGTTGGTGGCGATCCGCACGAACCCGCGTTTCACTTCGCTGGGCATCGACGTGTCTCGAGGGTGGTGCGGGTCACGCGGAACAAGGGGGACGAATCGGCGTGCGTGAAGCGGGTCATCCGGCGGGCTGATCGACCAGGGCCGCATCCGGCGCGGGCTCCATCGGCCGCCCCCCCAGCGGGACGGCGCGGACCAGCGGAGCCCGTCCGACGAAGCGTCCGATCGCCATGGCCGTCAGGTAGGCCAGCGCGAGCCCGAGCAGCATGTTGAACGTCATCAGCACCGACTCGCCGCGCGGCAGGCCCATGACGTCGCCCATGGTCGATCCGATGGCCAGCACCGCCAGGGGCTTCTCGGGGTGACGCCAGACAATCTCGTCGCCGAGCCGTAGAAGCATCGCGCCAATGAAGGCGTAGATGATGAGCGCGTACAGCCCGCCTTCCGCGGCGGACTGCCCGATGATGCCGGGGCTGATCTTCACCAGACTGCGGTTGACCTGCTGAAGCGAGGCGTCCTTGGCGATCATGGTGGACAACGGTTCCGGCTTGCCCTCCCAGAACAGTCGCGGAATCGGCATGGCCACCAGGCAGCGCAGGGCGAGCAGGTGGCGATACTCCAGCCGCTCGGGATAGGACTCGATGAGCCACATGCTGACCGGCCCGACGGCCTGGCCTTCGAAGAGCGCCAGCAGTCCTTCCGACACGTTGGCCGTGCGCATTTCCGCGATCTGCTGAGCGGCGGTGCGGTCGAACTCCTGCGCCTTGCGCGCCGCGGTGTACAGCGCGACGAACAGCACCGGCACCACGGCGATGGCGGCCATCTGCGCCACCACCCGGCGCGTGGGCATGAAACGCCACGAAGCGTAGTACATGCCCCACAGCAGCGCGGCGGCCACGGCGATCAGGGGACGACGGCTGAAGTAGTCGGTAATGGCGTTCACCGCGTTGGCGGCGAGAATAAAGGCCGAAAAGCAGGCGATGGCGGGATTGAGCAGGCGGGGACCCCAGATCCACCCCACGATGCCGCAGGCCATGGCCGAACACACCATGCCCCACTTGTCTGTAATGGTGCCGATGACGGGCAGTTTGAGCGTCATGCGCAGGCCGAAGCCCATGATGGTCAGGATCACCGCCAGCACCATCATCACCGACACGCTGGGCTGGTACGTGGGGACCGGAACATGCCGCAGCACCACTTGGCTGCCCCAGCCCTTGTTATAGAACAGGTTGAACGCCGCCATGAAGATCAGCAGCAGCACCGTGTACTCCAACCCGGCGGCGACCGGGTTGGTCACCGGGTAGTTGCCGAAGTACTCCGTGATCAGGGCTCGCCCCGGACTGATGACGATGTAGATGATCGCGCCCACGATCGCGTAGTTGCGCAGACTCATCAGGGGGTGCGTGCCGCGAATCTGCTGCAGGAGCATCAGCAGCATGAGCGCCGGCGCCAGCAGGATGAGGAATGTCCCGAGCAGGTCGGCCATCGTCTCTCCGGATCAGGCGGGAGCCACCCGCGCACAACGGTACTCACCGCCGGGCGTTCGGGTTCAACAGGACTATCGGCCATTCCCGTCGGTTGATCGAGAGGCGACGGTCATCCCATCTCGCCGGCAGGCCCGATATCCCCCAGCGCCGACCGGGTGCCTCCGCGGGCCAGCAGTTCGGCGATGCGGGCCCGGTGGGGGAGGTTCGACGCCAGCACCTCGTCGCGCAGGACGGCGGTCTGACGTTCCTGCCGCAGGTATCGAATGGCGAACTCCGCGACCGCGGCCATGGGCATCGACTCCAGGTAGTCCAGTCCTTCCTTGTAGACGATGCGAGACGCCAGCGAGGCGGCGACCATGCCCTTGAGGTACGCCCTGGGCATCCGCTCCCACAGCGCCTCGCCCACATGGTCCACCAGCACCCTTGGAAGGTGCTCCAGCGCCAGCCCGCGCACCAGCAGCCAGTCCTGCTGAGGCAGACCGTCCAGAACGTTCTCGATGGCGTCGCTGGCCCGGATGATGACGCGGCTGAGCCGGATGCTCATCTCGGCCAACGGCACGTGCGGCTGCCGTTGGTGCTCGCGCATCAGCAGCTCCGCCTCCTTGCGGGCCAGGTCGCGCAGCTTGACCAGCACCTGCTCGACGAAGGTCTTCTTGATCGCCAGGAACTCCTGGGTGGAGACCACCATGCTGGCGCTGATCTCGTAACTGGAGCAGATCACGCCGCACTTGTTGGCTGAGGAGTCCTTGAAGATGAGGGCGCCGGCGTCAGACAACTCGCGTCGAGCGCCGGGCGTGAGAAACAGGTTGGCCCCCTCCACGATCACCTTGCTGGACGGCTTGCCGCCGGACGTCAGGTACTGCCGCCAGTTGCCCTCGTGAATGGTGCGAGGACGACCGCCCGCCGGGACGAATGCGTCGGCGATGATGCGATTGTGCAGCGTGTTGCGCAGGTGGATCCCGTCCGGCTCGTCCACGCTCACGATTCGGCCTCGCGGCCCCAGTTTGGAGCGGTCGAACTGGGCGATTGGAAGCGACTTCGACACCAACCGCAGCAGTTCGGCGTGATTGAGCCCGTCGGGATCCTCGCCCACGCCGCTGCCGTCGGCGATGCCCACGATGCGGGCGTTCTCGCCATACTCGCGATGCAGGATCTTGATCTCGTTGCCGGCCACGTCGCCATCGGGCCCGCCGGTGATCTTGACCGTGAAGGGCTGCTGCTTCGGGTCGATGCCGACGGCGCGAAGGGCGACGTCCAGGAACACGGTGACGCCTTCGCTGGTGACGCCGTATTCCTTGTGGTTGATGCCCGCCCCCGGCTTGGAGCTCATGAACGAGTTGGGCAGACCGTAGCCGCGCCGACCGGCGCGGTCCACGATCCACTCGATCAGGTCGGGCGTGATGTTCTCATCCGGACCGAGGTAGAGAATTTCCTCGCGTCCGAAGCGGTCGAAGACCTGGGCCTTCACCTCGGGCGCCGGCACGATCAGGTCGAGCAGCGAATCGGCGAAGGCCTTGAAGCAGCGTGCCACCGGGTTGCCCGGCTCAACCAGGATGACGGCCTTGGCGCCGCCCTCGGGAATGTCCTTGTTCTTGAGCTGCTGGGCGAAGGCCAGACCGTAGCACTCGTCATACAGCCGTTCGGCCTCGCGGGCGTGCTGCTCCAGACCCGCCGGCCTGACCGCCCGAACCCCGCCGCGGGCAATGTCGCGGAAGCGCACGTGGAAGGCGTTGAAGCCGCGTCCGTGGATGAAGAACACCCCGTAGGGCGGCTCCTCCCGTTCCGGCGTCGTCAGCAGCGCCGGGTCAATCCGCATGGACAGGGCGTATCGCTGCTCCAGATAGACGTTGGTGCGCAGGGTGGCGTCCACCGCGTCCACCATGCGCGACAGGAGCGTGCGCGCATCTTCGGGGTCGATTTCGGTGGCGATGTCGCTCCGCAGCGCCTTGGCCCTTGCGTCGTACTCGGCGTCCGTCAGCGGTCGCTCCGGGTTGAAGCGATCCATGAACAGGTCGGCGATGCGCCGCGTCAGCGTCATGTGCCGGTCCGCCAGACGGAACAGCCGGTCGCGGGCGAAGGCGTAGGGGTTGGTCTTCACCAGCACCTGATGCACCAGATTGCACAGCGCGAGAATGACCTCGGCGCGGCGTATGCCGAGCTCCGCATGGGCGTCGGACAAGGTCAGCGCGGCGTCATCGATCCACTTGATGCGCAGCAGGTCGCGTCGAACGCTCCGCCAGAGCTCGCCCGCGGGGTCAATCGCTCCGCCGTCCGGTCCCTGCACGATGAAGCCAAGGATGCCGATCTGGCCGTTGCCCGGATCGTCGATGAGGTCCAGATGAGCGCGGTGGATGTTGATGGCGTAGCGGCTCAGGCGCGTGGCGATGCGCTCGATCATCGTGCGCGTGCGCGAATTGCCCACCGCCACGATGATTCGGCTGAACGCCGGGTCCGTCTCACGCTCCAGTTCGACGGCGCAGCCGTCGGTGCCGCTGAGCGACTTGAAGAGCTGCCAGTGCTTGTGCAGCCGCAGCGGGGTCAGAGTCAGCACGTATTCGGCGTCGCAGCGGGCCACGTGGGCGCGAATCTCGGCTTCGGGCCAGTCCGGCGCATGCTCACGGGCGTAGGCCACGACCTCTTCGAGCTTGCGCGCCTGTTCAGGTTTCGAGGCGTCGAACTGGGCCGCCTCGCCGAACTCGAAGACGTTGAGCACCAGCTTGCCGTCGGCGGCGGTGTGAATCTTGGCCGAGCGAAGAGGCGGCTCCTGCGGCAGTTCATGCACAAGCTCCGCCAGCACGCCGGGGTAATCCATCGGGCGGATCATGGTCCACTGCAGGCCATCCGCCGACTTGAGCGTCAGCTTGGGCGGCTGTCCGGAAGCGCGGGCCGCCAGAATCGCCCGCAGGTGGGCCAGTCGCGTGCGATGATCGGTGTCAAGAAAGTACACCCCCGGCATCTGCTCGACGAACCACGGAACGACCTCCTCGGCCGTCTCGCGCAGCCCGTCCATCACCTCGTCCATCAGGTGCCGGGGATCGTCCGTCTTGACTGCGGTGGCCGATGGCGCGTGGGTGGTCATAGGCAGGGTCATAGGAGGGTGTCGGAAGGGGATCAAGACGGGAGAAGTGCTTGGCCGAGGGGGATCGACATCCCTACCGTGCTTTCATGCCCGGCTGCACCGCCCTGACTATCGGCACGTTCGACGGCGTTCATTGCGGACATCGTGCCCTCATACGGCAGGCCCGACGGGCCGCAGGCGAGGGGGGGCGGGTCATCGGCATGGTGTTCGACCCTCATCCGCTGGCGATCCTGAAACCGGAGACAGCCCCGGCGCCCCTCTCCACCCTGAGTCAGCGGCGTCGCTGGCTTCTCGAGAGCGGCGCGGACGAGGTAATCCACCTGGCGACCACGCCCGACCTGCTGGCGACTTCACCCGAGGCGTTCGTCTCGGAGTTCGCCGTAAGGTTTCGCCCCAGGTTCGTGGTCGAAGGGCCTGATTTCCGGTTCGGTCGTGATCGCCGTGGCGACATCCGCATGCTGAGGCGTCTTGGGGATCAACATGGTTTTGAGACCATCGTCCTGGACCCCGTCGAGGCGCCGATTTCGGACCATTCCCTGCACCGGGCATCCAGCACCCTGATCCGGTGGCTGGTGGCCCGCGGACGGATGCGGGATGCCGCGCTGCTCCTGGGGAGGCCGTTTGAAATCGAGACCACCGTGATCCGGGGCGCCCAGCGGGGGCGCGACCTGGGCTTCCCGACCGCCAACCTGGCGCCCAACGGGTGTCTTCTGCCCGCAGACGGCATCTACGCCGGTCATGCGGAACTCCCGGACGGGCGTCTGGCTCCCGCCGCCATCAGCGTGGGGGACAACCCGACGTTCCCGGGGCAGTCGCGCCGGTGCGAAGCCCACCTGCTGGATCATGACGGTCCGCTCGACTCGTATGGCTGGACGATCCGGCTGCGCGTCGAATCGTGGGTGCGGGATCAGATTCGCTTTGATTCGATGGCCTCGCTGACATCGCAGATCAAGCGCGACGTGGAGCGCATCCGAACCCTGGTGGACCTGGAGACGATCGCCGCATGAACTCGTCGCACGCCCAGTCTGCCTCACCGCCGGTGACCAACGCGACGCCCGCCGAGGTGGCGGCGCGACTGCTGGCGGCGCGGCGGATCATGCTGACCACGCACGCCAAGCCCGACGGCGACGCCATCGGCAGCGTGCTGGCGCTGGCCCGCGCCTGTCGGGCCGCGGGGTCGGACGCGGCGATCTTTCTCAAGGGTCCGATCCCAGGGCCGATGCGGGCGTTCCTGGGGCCGAATCCAATCATCGAGTTGGCGGAGACGCCCCCGGATGACGCCTTTGACCTCATCGTGGTCTGCGACACCGGCGCCAAGAGCCAGCTCGAACCCCTCGGGGAATGGCTGGCGGCCCGGTCGGCCAAGGTCATCGTGCTCGATCATCACACGCAGGTCGATCCCATCGCCGAGACGCGGATCGTCGAGACGCGGTACGCCGCCGCCGCCCAGCTGGTTCTGGAAGTCGTCGAGAGGATGAAGGTGCCGATCAGCGGCGGACCGTTCGGCATCGCGGAAGCGGTGTTTCTCGGCCTTGCCACCGATACCGGCTGGTTTCGCTTCGTGAATGCGGATGCGGCGGTGTTCCGCGCGGCTTCGAGATTGCTTGAGGCCGGCGCGGACAAGGATCGCATCTTCGCCCTCTCCGAGGAGAACGCCCAGCCCACGCGGCTGGCCCTGACCGCCCGGGCCTTGGCGTCGATCGAAATGCTCGCCGGTGGTCGGGCGGCGCTGATGACGCTGACGCCCGAGGACTTCAGAACCACCGGCGGCGGACCGGAGGAACTCACCGGCATCGTCAATGAGCCCATGACTATCGGAAGCGTTCTGGTGTCGATTCTCGTCACCTCGGTGGAGGAGAACGTGACCAAGGTCAGTTTGCGGTCCAAGGCGCCGGTTGATCTGGGCGACGGCATGCGCCCCGGCATCGACGTCAATCGGCTGGCCGGCCAGTTCGGTGGCGGCGGGCACTTTCACGCCGCCGGGGCGCGAATCCGCGAACCCTTGGCGGCCGCCCGGAAGCGGGTGGTGGACGCCGTGCTCCGAACGCTGGAATCGACTCAGGGCTGATCGGACAGAGGCCGGACCTTGTACTGCAGGGCGACCAGCGCAGCGGTGATCCTGTCGCCGACCTTCGCGTCCCGTGACACGACCACGGCCGTTCCATCCTCAAGCGACACATCGCACGCGATCACCCCGTCCGTCTGGAGAATCGCCTCGATGACCGCTCGCACGCACTGCTGGCAGGTCATGCCATCGATGGAGAATCGCAGAAGCGCCGCCTCAGGGTGAGCGAGACGGGCCTGCTCCACCGTCAACGGCGCGGGCGGCGGGGGCGCCGCGTCACGACCGCAGCACGCAAGCAGCAGCATGGCGGCCGCCGCGGAGGCAGGCCATGATCCGCGAACGACGAGTCGTGAACTGCTGATCATTGATGTCATCGTCGTCCCAGCATCCAGCGAAGTCGAAGCGCGTTGCCGACCACCGTCAGATCGCTCAGCCCCATGGCCGCCGCGGCGATCAACGGGCCGATCGGTCCCAGCAGCCCGAATGCCGCCGCGGGAATGGCCGCCGCATTGTAGAAGAACGCGAAGAACAGGTTCTGTCGGATGGTCCGCAGCGTGGCCCGCGCGATGTCGATGGTTTCCGGCACCGCCGTGACGCGGTCGCCGGGAATCACCACGTCCGCCGACTCGATGGCGATGTTGGTGCCCGAGGCCATGGCGATTCCCACGTGCGCTTCAGCCAGAGCGGCGGCGTCGTTGATGCCGTCGCCCACCATGAGCACCGTCTCGCCCGGCCTGCCCGCGTGCTCGCGCACCGTGGCGGCCTTGCGGTTCGGATCGGCTTTGGCCACGACGGCGGTGGGGGGGAGGCCCAGTTCCGCCGCCACGATGCCCGCCGGACCGGAGGAGTCGCCGGTGAGCATCAGGATCGAACGCCCCTGACTCCGCAGGCGTCGGATCGCCTCGCGTGCATCCGGACGCGGCTCGTCGCGCAGGGTCATGCGGCCCATCACAACGCCGTCCACCTCGACGCGGCATGTGGCGTCATCGTCGCGCACCACGCGGACCCATCGACCGCTCGCGCGCCCCTCGACGCCCTCTCCCGCAATGGCCCGGAAGTCGACCACCGGCGGAATGGCGAGACCTCGGTTTCGCGCCGCCTCCACAATCGCCCGCGCAATGGGATGCTCGCTGGGCTGCTCCACCGCCGCGGCGAGGGCGAGGATGTCATTTTCCGAGTGCTGGGCGTGGGATGGCGGCTCCGGGACGATTCCGTCACTGGCACGCTTTCGCTCGGCGCCCGATGCCTGACGCCCAGCGTCTTCCACTTCGATCCCCACCACCACGGGCCGTCCCGCCGTGAGGGTACCCGTCTTGTCGAAGATCACGAGCGTGGCCTTGCCCGCCCGTTCGAGGGCCTGGGCGGACTTGATGAGAATACCCCGCCGACTCGCCGCGCCGGCGCCGACCATGACGGCCATCGGCGTCGCCAGCCCCAGGGCGCAAGGGCAGGAGATGATCAGCACGGTGACGGCCGAAATGACTCCCGTCGGCACGTCGCCGGCCAGCAGCCACCAGCCGAGCAGCGTGATGGCGGCGATGCCGATGACCGTGGGCACGAAAATCGAAGACACCGCGTCGGCCAGCTTCTGCACGTCCGCCTTGCTGGACTGCGCCCGCTGCACCAGTTCGGCGATGCGCGCGATGGTGGTGTGGCGACCATCCACCGTGGCCTCAATGATCAGCGCCCCGGTGGTGTTCATGGAGCCCGCCACCACGCTGTCGCCGACCTGTTTGGGAACTGGAAGCGACTCGCCGGTGACGACTGACTCGTCGATCTCCGACCGACCGTCAACGACGCGCCCATCGACGGGGATGCGTCCACCTGGCCGCACGCGCAGCCGGTCGCCGGGGACCACATCCGACGCCCGGATGCTGGCGCTGGCGCCGTCGGACATGAGTCGCTCGGCCTCGTCTGGCTGAAGCCGCAGGAGTTCGCGCACGGCTGAACCGGCCCTGGCGCTGGTGCGGGCTTCGAGCCAGTGGCCGAGCGAGACGAGACCAAGCAATCCAGCGGTCTCGGTGAAATACAGCACCGGCTCGGCGGCTTCGGCGCCGGCGCTGGAACGCCACGCGTGCCAGAGCAACTGAGCGAGCGAGTAGACGAACGCCGTCGTCGCGCCGAGCGCGATGAGCGTATCCATGTTGGTGGTGAGCCGCTTCGCCGCCGCCCACGCGGAGGTGTAGAACCCGCCACCGGCCGTCACCAGCACGACGGCGGAGCCGGCCGCCAGCAGCCAGGGCAGCCACCCGTGCCAGCCGTGAGGGGCGAACCAGTGAATCAGCTCCAGCGGGACGAAGAGCGCCAGCGCGACGAAGGCGCGCCGGCGCCATGCCCGCTCGCTGTGGGCGTGATGGTGCTCGATGTCGCTCAGTTGTTCGCCCGCCGTGCGATCCGACGCGATGGGGGCGGCGTCATATCCGGTTTCAGCGACGACGTGGGCAAGGTGGGCGGGGTCCAGATGACGCCCATGCACAATGGCCAGACCGTCCGAGAAGTTCACCGTGGCGGATTCGACCTGCGGCTGCTGCTCGATCGCCCGCCGGACCGTTGCCGCGCAACTGGTGCAGGACATGCCGGAAACCCGGAGCCGGACTTCGTCATGGGCGTGCGTGGCGGTCATGGTTGCCTCGTCTCTGGCCTGGCGCCTCGGTCCTTGATCCTTCGATGCCTTGCTCCCGTGCCGCCCTCCTGACGCCATCCCTGTAGATTCCAGTTGCCCCGCATGGGTTTCACGCCGATACTTCTGGGTCGATGCGCTCCCTCTTCCGCACAACCGATCGATCCCCGGCCAACGCCACGCTGGCGGTGGCCTTTGCGCTGGCGTTGACGGCGGTGTGCGTCACCCCCGAGGCCCGCGCCGGGTCGCTGATGCGAAATCCCGAGGCCCGCACGCGGCTGGTGGACGATCAGGCCGTGCGCATCGTGGCGGCCGCGGTCAACGCGGCGCGAGACCTTTTCGGGCTGGACCATGCGACCACCGTCTTCCTGGTCCCGGGACGCACGGGGGGATTGACGCCGACGGTCCATCAGACCGCCCCGGTCAACCGGAGCGAGACGCGCCCGTCCGGGCTGCCGACGCTTCTTCCGGCATTCATCGATCTTCCGCCTCCGACGTGCTGATCGCGGCCTTGGCCGCTGATCCGTCGCCGCCTGTCCGCGTTCGTCGCGGCGGGTGTCGGGTTTGCACGCTCCGTCGAGGTTCCCATTCGTCAAGAGGTGTCCGATGGCCGTTCCTTTCATCAGCCCCATTCTGCGCAAGTTCCTCGGTACACGGAACGAGCGCATGGTCAAGCGGTATCTGCGCATCGTCGATCAGGTCAGCGCCCGCGAGCCGGAGATCCGCCGCCTGTCCGATGCCGAACTGCGCGGCATGTCCGAGGTCTTTCGTTCGCGGATCGAGAAGGGCGAGAAGCCCTATGACCTGATTCCCGAGGTCTTCGCGGTGGCCCGCGAGGCCATGGACCGCGCCGTGGGCATCCGCAACATCTTTGACCCGGCGCAGAGTTTCGATCCATCAACGCTTCCGCCCGCGGCGCGCGCCGCCTATGACCGCGTGAAGGAGGAGATCAGTCGCACGCCGGATCGCGCTCCGGAAGGCGACCTGCTCGGCAACGTCGGGCCTGTGCCCGCGTGGAAGTTCGTGGACATTCCGGTGGAGGTGTATGACGCCGTCCGGGCGTTGCACCCCGATTCCAAGCCGCCCTTCCGGGCTCGTCCGTTCGACGTGCAGATCATCGGCGCGGTGGTGCTCTACGAGGGCAAGATCGCGGAGATGAAGACGGGCGAGGGCAAGACGATCGTCGCTCCGCTCGCCTGCTACCTGGCCGCGCTGCAGGGATGGCAGATTCACGTGGTGACGGTGAACGACTATCTGGTGCAGCGAGACCGCGACTGGACGGCGCCGTTCTTCCGCGCCCTGGGACTGACGGTGGGGGCCATCCACCCGCACCACATGCAGACGCCGATGGAGAAGAAGCAGGCCTACGACTGCAACGTCGTCTACGGCACGACCAGTGAGTTCGGCTTCGACTACCTGCGCGACAACATGAAGCTCAGCGTGGCCGAACAGGTGCAGAGGCGGCGTGATTTCGCCATCGTGGACGAGGTGGACTCGATCCTGATCGACGAGGCGCGCACGCCGCTCATCATCTCGGGCATGGCCCACGCCACGCAGCCGCGCTACGACCTGGCGGACCAGTTGGCGAGGCACCTGGTCGACAAGCAGCGCGACTGGGACGCCGCCAACGCCCAGGTGCTGTCGTGTCAGGCCGAGATCGCCGGGCTGGAGGGCGACATCCGCAATGCGCGCGACAAGTCCAAGATCCCCGCGCTGCGCGAGCAGCTTGACGCCGCCCGCAAGCGGCTGCCTCAGTTGGAGCAGGCCCGCGACCGCTTCACGCAGTACTACGAGGTGGAGCTGGACAAGAAGAAGGCCACGCTGACCCACGACGGTGTGGCCGAGGCCCAGCGCAAGGCGGGCATCGGCTCGTTCTACGTGGGGGACAACGTGGACCTGCCGCACCTGCTGGAGCAGGCGATCCGCGCCCACACCGTCTACCAGCGCGACCGCGACTACGTGGTCGCGCCGGACGAGCAGGGCGTCCCCAGCATCATCATCGTGGACCAGAACACCGGGCGCAAGATGATCGGACGACAGTGGTCCGACGGTCTGCACCAGGCGGTGGAAGCCAAGGAACGCGTCCGCATCAAGGAAGAGACGCAGACCATGGCGACCATCACGATTCAGAACTTCTTCAAGCTCTACAAGCGGCTGGCGGGCATGACCGGCACCGCCGACACCGAAGCCACCGAGTTTCACGAGATCTACAAACTGGACGTCATCTGCATCCCCACCAACGTGCCGGTGGAGCGCGTGGACCGCAACGATCTGGTCTTCCTGAGCGCCAAGGACAAATGGGAGGCGATCGTCGATGAGATCAAGGCCTTCCACGACGTGGGACGTCCCGTGCTCGTGGGCACCACCAGCGTCGAGAAGAGCGAAATGCTCAGCCAGATGCTGACGCGCAAGCACAACATCAGGCACGAGGTGCTCAACGCCAAGCAGCACGAGCGCGAGGCGGAGATCATCGCCCACGCCGGGGAGCTCGGCGCGGTGATGATCGCCACCAACATGGCGGGCCGCGGAACCGACATCAAGCTGGGCCGCTTCACCGTGGAGCAGCTGCTGGAGCACTGGAAGCGCCGCAACATCTGCCCGCGCGAGGCGACGCCCGACTGGCCGGAGGAGAAGATCGTCGCCGCGTGCTACCGGCACCTGGCCGGGCGTGAACTCAACCTCCGCAAGCCGGAAGTTGACGCGATGTCGGATGAGGACATCCGTCGCCGACTGCTGGAGCACTGGGCGATCAGGCACTACCGACTGCCGGAGAAGGACGCCCGCAAGTATTCCGAGCAGGATCTGCTCGAGGCGCTCGACGCCAGCGGCGGAGCGCTCGTGCATCGGCTGCGGCTCTTCCGCGACATCGAAGACATGGGCGGGCTGCACGTCATCGGAACCGAACGTCACGAAGCGCGGCGCATCGACAACCAGCTCCGCGGACGCAGCGGACGACAGGGCGACAACGGTTCATCCCGGTTCTTCCTGTCGCTTGAAGACGACCTGATGAAGATGTTCGCCGGCTCCACCACGCTCAAGGTGCTCAGCAAGATGGGCATGAAGGAGGGCGACGCGCTGGAGTCGCCCATGCTTTCCCGCGCCGTGGAGAAGGCCCAGCGCAAGGTGGAGGAGCGGAATTTCCTCTGGCGCAAGAACATCCTTGAGTACGACGAGATCATGAACGTGCAGCGGCAGTCGTTCTACGGGACGCGCCAGCGCATCCTCGAAGGTCGGGGCGTCAAGGAACTCATCTTCCAGCACATCGACGCCTCGATCGAGGACGCCGCCTCGACCTATCTGGCCAAGGACTACGCCGCCACGTGCATGGCGGAATGGGTGCGGGAGAACCTGGGCATCTTCATCGAAGGCGATCGGCTCATCGGAAAGGACCGCCAGGATCTTCAGCGCGCCGTGGCGATCAACGCCAAGGAGGAGACCGCCGCCACCATCGGCGTCACCATCCCCGAGTTCCTGCCCGGCGATGGCGACCCCGCCGAGTGGGACTGGAAGGGTCTGGTGGACTGGGCGAACGGTCGCTTCAAGACCTCGCTCAAGGTGTCGGACGTGCGCGACCGGTCGATCGACGAGATCCGCGCCATGCTGGAGGATGCGGGGGAGAAGCTCATCGACGCCACCGACCTGTCGCCGCTCGACCAGTTCCTCGCGCCGCACTACGGCGCGTCGCAGTTCGCCCAGTGGGCCAACAACAAGTTCGGCACCGATCTCAAGGCGGAGGACTTCGTCCGCGCCGAGGACATGAACGCCGCCATCCAGGCGGTCAAGCAGCGCGCCCGCGAGGCCTATCGCCGGCGCGAGATCACCTATCCGGTGGATTTCGCGCTGGACATGACCACCGCCACCATGCAGCGCGATCCGCAGGCGGCGTTCGACCAGCTGGCCAACTGGGCCAACGTGAAGTACGGGCTGAACTGGAACGCCCAGTCGGTGGCCTCGCGCAAGCCGCGGGAGGTGCGTGACGAGCTCGTCGCCGCCGCCGAGTCATGGACGGATGAGCGCATCCGCGGTCGGGCGCGGGAGGCGACCGCCGAGGGCTCGTCGCCCGAGCAGGTGGAAGCGTGGTTCCAGAAGCACTACGGCGTCCGGCTGAGCGACGACGAACGCGACGCCGTCAGGCACAACGCGCTTCAGGCCGCCGAGGAGAAGATCCGGGGCGTCCTGCGCGGCGAACTGACGCAGTTCGAGCGCTGGATCATGCTGCAGATCTACGACAACGCCTGGAAGGATCACCTGCACGCGATGGACCAGGTGCGCGACTCGATCGGCTTCCGCGCCTTCAGCCAGCGCGATCCGCGCATCGAGTACAAGCAGGAAGGGGCGCGTCTGTTCAACGAGATGCAGGCCGCCGTGCGCGAACGGGTCGTGGACCTGGTGTTCAAGGCCCGGCTGCAGCCGCAGGTGGCGCCGGCGCGGCCCGCGCCGGCCGGCGCGGGGGAGCCCGCGACCACGGAGAGCACGTCCGGCGGCCCGGCGGCGCCGGCTCAACGCCCCGCTCCCGCCATGCGCCCGGCCCAGCCCGCGCAGCAGGCCACCGCGGCCGCCGCGGCGCTGGCGGCCCGACATCGTGCCGATCAGGATGCCGCCGAGCGGGCCGGCGCCGCCACCGCCGCGCCCAGGCGGCAGCCCCGCACGGTCGGCGTCACGGTCGGGCGCAACGAACCCTGTCCGTGCGGCTCGGGCAAGAAGTACAAGCAGTGCTGCGGGAAGAAGTAGGCGTGGTCAGGCCGTGACCATGAGGGAACGGTGGATCACGAGTCATCCACCGACCCGCAGCGCTCAAGAGCCATTGGAACCCGCGCCCGTCGCTTCATCGACGGGCGCTTTCATTCCCCACGGCGCGACCCGTCGCCGCATCACCAGCCACGCCGCGGCAATCCCCGTCGGCACGAGCATCCACGCATACCGTTCGTGGATGAATCCGATTTCATAGATCGGCGCCAGCAGCATGACGACCATGACCAGAATGATCCACCCGCGCGGGCGAGGCGCGCCGGACGCGTCCGACGTCATGAACGCCATCACGTACGCCGGAAAGATCAGTCCGTAGAAGACGAAAAATCGGATGTAGAGGTCTTCGCCCGGGCGCAGGACGCCCGAGACGATCGACTTGAAGGCCGGAAGCAGCATGATCGCCAGCAGCGGGATCAGCAACACAACCGACCGCGCCGGCGCGCCGCCGGAAGCGGGAACAAGCCGGATTTCCCGCAGGTGCGCCCCCACCGTGAACACGCTCTGGGCCAGCAGGTGCGCCGCGCCCAGCCGCACCACAGCCAGATCCTCCGGCCCGCGCCAGATGAACAACGTTCCGGCCACCAGCACGGCGAAGGCGACCCCGAACACGAGGAAGGCGTGACGCGACGGACTGCGCTGCAGCGCCCGGTGGAACGTGAGGTCCAGCCGCGGGCAGCACCAGAACCCCGCCACCAGCACCGGCAGCATCATCAGCAGCGTTTCCGGCTGGTTCCACCCGGCGATCCGCTCCAGCGCGCGGGTCTCTCCGCCGCATCCCGCAATGAGCCACATGGACGCGGTGTAGGTCACCACGGCCAGCACCAGCCAGGCGCGATCGCCCAGCCAGGAGAGTCCGGAGGCGACGACGTAGACGCCGATCGCCGCCAGCAGTGGAAGCGTCCGATTGGCGTCCAGTCGAACGATGTCGGTGAACAGGTAGGTGATGAAGAACAGGTGGAATGCGATCGCCACGACGGAGAAACCCACCATCGCGGGGGCGTGGTCGCGGATCATCCGCTCGCTTCGCGCCGGGGTGCGCACGATGTATCCGAACGCCGCACATCCCACAACATTGGCGATCAGAAAGACCGCAAAACCCGGCCAGGCCCATCGCTCCATGAGCAGGATGGGCAGGTACATGCCGATGCACCACGTCCAGCTGCACGCACAGAACAGGCCCCAGAGTACGGTGTGCAGGGCTTTCATGTCGCGGGAGCGGGGGAGCGGGTGGAGAAGGGCATCGACGATTCCGGCAGGGATCGCGCCGGGGCGAAGCGCGGTTCGGTCATCACCGCGGACGCTTCATGCGCGATCACTTCGACTTGGTCTTGGAACGGGTGGAGCGCCGCTCGTCGCGGGCACGATGCTGCGCCTTGGGCGTGCAGTGGAAGGTGATGTCGCACCGGCCGACGCGGATTTCCTTGCCCCGCTTCCTGAGCTGCTGGCGGATCTCCATCTCGAGCCGGATGTTGAACTCGCCGCCGGCAGCGACCTTTTCCTTGAGATCCTCGCTGGAAACGACCGTGTACACCGCCGGCCCCATGCACGGGCGCAGGAACTTGTACTGCATCTCCTTGCAGACCACGATGTAGTCGCTGCCGATCTCGGCGAAGAGATACATGCCCGCCGCCACCTCGGAGTTGCCCAGCAGGGCGGCTCCGGCCATGGCGTTGTACCAGTTGCGGTTGAATCGCTTGAAGGGCAGCACCGCCCGGAAGCGCTTGGAGTCGAGCCGCTTCATCCGGATGCCCGAGGAGAAGGCGTAGGGCAGCCAGATCATCGAGCACATCTTGTGCCAGAAGTTGTTCTTGGTGCTCAGACGACTGATGTACGCCTCAAGCCGCTGCCCGAGCGTGCGCTTCTTCTCGGTTCCCGCCCAGGCGCGCGGACCACTCACCACAAGCTGTCGCTCGCCATTGATCGGATCGGTCAGTGCGGTTTCGATGCGCGTCGTTGACACGTCCCACCTTGAGCGCCGGGGCTTCAGGGAAAGGTCGGCGATCCTACACGGCTTGGGAGCCCGCTTCCACCGGTTGCAGGAACCTCCCAAATCCGTTCCAATCCGTCCATGATATCGGTCAAACACCACCCGGGGTGCGTCGATGCGACGTGATTCCCGACAAACCGTCGGCGTCTGCAGCTGGAGTCTTCGTCCGAAGCATCCCGCGGCGTTGCGAGACGCGCTGAACCGACTCCGCCTGGACGCCTGTCAACTGGCGCTGACCCCCATCGTGGATGACCCGGCAAACTGGGCAAGCGCCATCGAGCTGCTGCGCGACGCGGGCGTTCGCGTCGTTTCAGGCATGCTGTCGATGCTGGGAGAGGATTACTCCACGCTCGACTCGATCCGCGAGACAGGAGGCGTGGCCAGCGACGCCCTCTGGCCGACCAATCTCGACCGCGCCAGACGCGTCGCCGACCTGGCGGCGGGGGAGGGCATTCCACTCGTCACGTTTCACGCGGGATTCCTGCCTCATGAGGCGGCCGACCCGCGGCGCGGCGTGATGCTGGAGCGGCTTCGAGCGGTCGCCGCCGCCTTCGCCCAGGCCGGCGTGCAACTGGGGTTGGAAACCGGTCAGGAGACGGCGGACACGCTGCTTGACGTGCTGGCTGAACTGGACGCCCCCAACGTGCATGTCAACTTTGATCCCGCCAACATGATCCTCTACGGCATGGGTGACCCCGTCACCTCGCTGCGGGCCTTGGCCGACCACGTGGTGCAGGTTCATGTCAAGGATGCGCGTCCAACGACGAAGCCCGGCACCTGGGGCGCCGAGACGCCGGTGGGGGAGGGCGCCGTGGTCTGGCCGGCGTTTCTCGGCATCGTGCGCGATCTGCCTCGACCTGTCGACCTGATCATCGAGCGGGAGGCGGGGGAGCATCGTGAGCACGACATTGCCGTCGCCCGCGATCACGTCCGACGACTGCTGGCGGCGCCGGGAGCCATCGCATGATCGGCGTGGGAATCATCGGCTTCGGACTCATGGGTCGGACGCACGCCCAGGCGTACGCAATTGACCTTCGCGCCCAGCTCCGCGCCATCGCCGACCTGAACCCCACGCGCTTCCAGCGAAAGGATGTGCAGGGCAACATCGCCGGCCTGGGCGCGGGCGAGATCGACCCCGCCACGGTGCGCCTGCACGACAGCGTCGCCGCCCTGCTCGACGACCCGGCGGTGCAGGCGGTTTCGATCTGCACGCCCACGGCGACGCACGTCGATCTGACCATCGCGGCGCTTCGCTCAGGCAAGCACGTCATGGTGGAGAAGCCGCTGGGGCTTTCGTCTGCGGCGTCGCGGCTCGCGGTGGACGAGGCCTCGCGCCATCCCGGTCTGGTCGCCATGCCCGCGATGTGCATGCGCTTCTGGCCCGGCTGGTCGTGGCTGCGCGAGATCATCCGCGAAGAGCCGTACGGTCCCGTGCAGGCGGCGTCGTTTCTTCGCATGGGGGCGAGGCCGGGCTGGTCGTCGTTCTACACCGACCCGGCCCAGTCGGGCGGCGCGATGCTCGACCTGCACATCCACGACGCGGATTTCGTACGATCCTGCTTCGGGAACCCGCGGACGGTTGAGTCCCGCCCCGGCGATGAAGATCCCACCGGCACGGACCACGTGGTCACGCGCTACCGCTTCGACGCCATGCCGCATGTCGAGATCACCGCGGAAGGGGGGTGGCGTCGTGACGCCGAGGCCCCGTTCGTGATGCGATTTCACGTCCGTTTCGAGCAGGCCGAGGCGGTGTTCGATCTTTCCCAGACGCCAGTTCTGCGGCTGAGGCGCGGCGGCGACGACGAGCCCGTCGAGCTGCCACCCGGCGATGGCTACCGATACGAGGTGCGGGCGTTCCTTGACGCCATCGAGCAGGGGACTCCCGTGCCGCAGGTGTCCATGCATGACGGCGCGGAGGCCGTGCGTCTGATTGAATGCGAGCGCGAGTCGATTCGCACGGGACGACCCGTCAACTTCGCACCAGCGTCGCGGTAGGCGGAAGCAGCGGAGGAACACGTCATGCGACGAATCGTTCAGTTGAATCGTCTGATCGCCGCGGCGACGCTGGGAGTGGCGACGGCGCTGACCGGGTGTCACGCCCCGGCCGCCGTCGGCGTGGGCGGCATCGAGACGCCCAATCACATGTTCACGCGATTCGCCGTCGCCGCGGATCACCCGGTGGCCTCCCAGGCCGGAGCAGAGATGCTGCGTCGGGGGGGCAATGCCGTGGATGCCGCCGTTGCGACCAGTTTCTGCCTGTCAGTGGTTCGACCCTATTCCTGCGGCATTGGCGGCGGGGGGTTCATGCTCATCCACCGGCCCGCAGGGAACGACCAGCCAGCCCTTACCACCGCCATCAACTACCGTGAGACCTGCCCCGCCGGCATCGGCCCCGCGTTTTACGAAACACAGAACGACCCCGCCGCCAGCCGCTTCGGAGGAGCGGCCAGTGGCGTGCCGGGCACCGTGGCCGGTCTGCTTCATGCCTTGGAGAAGTATGGTCGGCTCGACCGGGCCACGGTGCTCGCTCCGGCGATCCGAGCCGCCGAGGAGGGCTTCGCCGCGGACGCCGATCACGTGTCCGCGGCGCGCGCCCTGGCCGACACCATGGCGCGTTATCCGCGAGCCGCCCGGATGGCGCAGGAGATCTGGAGCGACCTGTGCCTCGGCGGGCGCGTCCGCGTGGGCGACGTGATCCGCAACCCCGCCCAGGCGAGGGCGCTGCGTTTGATCGTTGAGCAGGGCGCGGATGCCTTCTACCGGGGCGAGATCGCCGACGCCATCGTGCAGGCCTCGCAGAATACGGGCGGCGTCCTGACAAAGGATGACCTGACTGGATACCGCGTGCGCGAAGTTCAGCCCCTGCGGGGCCGATTCCGCGACATGGACGTTCTCGTCATGCCTCCGCCGAGCAGCGGCGGCGTCGCCATGCTGCAGATGTTCACGATGCTCGAGGCGCGATGGAGCGACGTGCGGATGCTCTCGCCAGTCAGCGCGGGGTCGATTCACTTTTACGCCGAACTGATGAAGCACGCCTTCGCCGACCGGGCGCGATACCTCGCCGACCCCGCGTTCGTGCCGGTTCCCATCGAACAGTTGCTCGACCGGGGGTCGCTGGAGCGCCTCGCGTGGGGAATCTCCCGCACCTGGACCATGCAGCCGGAGGCCTACGGCACCACCCTGGGGCCGCCCGACGATGGCGGCACCAGCCACCTGAGCGTCATCGATGCCGAGGGAATGGCGGTGGCATGCACCGAGACCATCAACCTGTCTTATGGGTCACTTGTGACGGTGCCGGGGTTCGGCTTCGCACTGAACAACGAAATGGACGACTTCACGACCGTGAGCGGCGAGGCCAATGCCTTCGGGCTGCGGCAATCCGACGCTAACCGCCCGGTCCCCGGCAAGCGACCTCTCAGCAGCATGTCACCAACCATCGTGCTGCGAGGCGACAGACCCGTGGCCGTCGCCGGCGCTTCCGGGGGGCCTCGCATCATCACCAGCACGTTTCAATGCCTGCTGCACGCACTCATTCACGACCGAACGGCCGGGGAAGCCGTGGGTCATCCGAGGTTTCACCATCAGTGGATGCCGCACCGTCTGCTCTTGGAGGACCGCTGGAGCGATTCGCGGCTGGCGACATCGCTCGAACGGTTCGGTCACGTGGTCAGTGTGACAAAGGATGTCGGCGTGGTGCAGATGGTCGTGGTTCGTGGAGGCGTCATCCACGCCGCCAGCGATCCACGAAAAGGCGGTGTACCTGCTGGTGAGTAGATGCCGTCGTCGAGTTCATCAGGCCAAGGAGAATAAAGTCCTATAATATATGATCCGTTCCTGATTCTCGGAGTCGCGCGACCTCACCGGCGATGTCCTCCAACGGTGGCGGGTCCGCCAGCAGTGGAAAGTCTCCATACATCGACCGCGCGTTCCTGATGGCTCGGTCCGCCTTTGCGAAGTTGGCGATCCCGAACGCCTTGACTGGATCGATCATTCGCCTGGCCATGAGCGTGCGCAGGGCGCGATGGAACTCTTCCAAGACATCGGCGGGAACGGGGCTCTCGTCACTTTGCTCTGATGGGTCCTTCCCCTGCATGGCCCAATAGAAGCACTTGGCGAGGCGATCTAAGTGTGCCGCATCCCACGGCGACCCCATCGTTTCATTCGAGATACGGATTGTGTTGAGGAGCACGGCGGCTTGGAGGGAGAGGTGTTCCATCTTCAAAACCCTACGGTAAGTGCCCCACCACCGTCAAGTTGGGGGGTGACGGTGGATCGACCACTAGATGTTGACCCGCTCGACCTCGGTCAGTTTCAGTTCGTCCCCGGTGCGGTCGTAGAGCCGGGTCGTGTTGATCGACTTGTGCCGCGCGATGCGGCGGGCAACCTCCAGATTGCCGCCGTTTTCAAGGTAATTCGTGATGGCGGTCGCGCGCATCGTGTGCGGCGTGGCGATCGTCTCGATGCCCGCCTGCCTGGAACGTGTTCGGATGATGTTCGCCACCATCGCGCGGTTCATTCGCGCCCTGGTCAACGTGCGTTTTCGGAGGTTGGTCGGGTCGGTGGCGACGAACAGCGGCCCCGCCCACTCGCCGCGGCGCTCAATCCAGCGGTCGAGGACCACGCGCAATTTCGAGTGAACGGGCACGGCGTGCGCGTGTCCCCCCTTCACCTGGAAGCGAAGGAACTTCACGCCCTGGTCGCTCACCAGGTCGGCCAGGTCGAGCGCGCAGACGCTGCTCACGCGCTGCCACGTGTAGAGCATGGTGGCGATGACGGCGCGGTCCCTCAAGTCGCGGTCGGTGTCGCCGTCGATGCAGCTGAGCAGTCGCGTCGCCTCGTCGCGCGTGAGGCACGTCGTCGCACCGATCAGCCGTTTGAAGCGCGGGCCGCGCACGCGAAGCGCGGGATTCTCGTCGATCACCCCGCGCTCCGTCAGTCGCCCGTAGGCCCCGCGGATGGCCGCCAGACGCTGCTTGATCGTCGCGAGGCTGCCGCGGTGCGTCTCGATGAACGACGCAACCTGGAGCGTCGTCGCGGCCTCAAACGTGCCGCCCTGGTCCTCCAGCCATTCGGACCACTGCTGGAGCGCCCGGTAGTAGGCGGCGCGGGTGTTGGGGTTGCGGATTTCCGCCGTCAGCCATTCGAAGATGACCCGCGCGGCCTCGGGCCGCGTGGCGCGCATCATCTGCCGATGCAGGGGGTCGGTGATGAGGAGCTGCGTGTCGGCCATCCGTGGCACTCGCATAAAGATGAGGATTATGCCGCGACTCGCCTGCATGGTAGACTATCAGCATGGCACGAGGCAACTCCATCCAGGTGACGCTTCCCGTTCGGGTCGTCCGGCACATCGGCCAGGTCATGGCATCCGGGCACTACAAGAGCGAAGCGGAGGTTGTGCGCGACGCCCTCACGAACTGGGCGAAGGGGCGGGAGCGCCTCAATCGGTTGATCGATGAGTCGAGGGCTTCGTTTGCCCGGGGCGAGGGGATCCCGGTCGAAGAACTGATGAGGCGGCTTGAAGCGAAGATCAAACGCGCGCAGAATGCCAGTCGTGAAAGCAGTCTCCGTAAGCCGCGCCGCCGCTGCTGAAGTGGACAGCATCCTCGATTGGTACCTGTCCCAGGGCGAGTTTGATCGAGCGGTGAAGGTGCAGACCAGTTTCGCCGCGGCCTTTCGGCGCATCGGAGCCAATCCGGGAGTTGGTCACTTCCGAGATGACCTGACGACTCAGCCGGTGCGGTTCCTCAACGTGCATGGGTATCTCGTCGTCTACGAAGAGACGGACTGCGAGGTGCTGGTGCATCATGTCCTTCATGGCGCGCGCGACGTGGAGCGGATTCTTCACCCCGATCGCCCGCCGCGTGACGATGAGGATTGACGATGGAACGTCTCACCTACCGATCCGTTGAAGGGAGCAAGGGCGATCCGTACCCCGCGTGGCTTCGCGAGCTGCGTGGGGAGAGCGGCGTCTACATCATCCGCGATCGAGCATCGCGCGAAGTCCTGTACGTGGGAGAGTCGCACACGGGGCGTCTCTACGCCACGATCACGCGGCACTTCCAGGCGTGGGACAACAGTCAGAACACCGCGGGGCCGACCTACTGGCGCGATGATGTGGAAGTCGCGGTGCGCGTTCTCTGCGGCGGCGCGTGCGAGAGTGAGCCGGAGCAGGACCGATTGATCGCGCTGCTTGACCCGCGCGACAATCGACTCGTGCCCGCGGACGATGAGCCCGCGCCATTCTGATGCTCGTTTGCCCCCACCCGTGCGCGAAGAAGTCGGGAAAAAGTGCAACGAGCAGCCGCGTTTCTGCGCGACGGCGCGGCTGGTGGCCACTCTCGTCAGTTTCGACGATGCCCGCGGTCTCAGGTGGCATCGTCACCGCCGAACACGACGATGATCGATCGCACTCAAGGCGGCGTGATGCTGAAGAAGTCCCATATTCTCGTTGCCAAGGTGGAGCTGGCATCACCCATTCCCGCACGGGCCGGTGCGCCATAGGTGGCGTCGATCGCCGAGCCGATCCCCACGCCGTTCAGAGTGGCCTGGATCGTTGAGCCAACGATGCGGCAGCCGAACGTGTCCGCCGCGGTGAAGGCCTGAGGGATGGTGCTGAGCGTGGCCAGCACCCCCGCATCAATCCGCTGGATGAGGATGGTGGTTCCGAGTTGTGCGCTGACCGCGTAGCCGTTCTGTGTGGCGGGGTTATACCGAGCAAGAACCCAGCAGGCGGTGTTGATGCCGACAGTCGTCTTGCTGCCCTGGACATGAAGATCGGTGTAACTGGTGAACCCGTTGTAGGTGACGACGCTCCTCGGATCGGGGGGTCCGACGGCACCGAGCACGGAGTTTTGCAGATTGCCCGCGTTGAGTACCCATGTCCCTCGCAGCACGTCGAAATCCGTCAGCGCGAATGTGCCCGTGGTGGCGCTGAACGGATGGAACCGGCTGGCCTGCATCAGCGCCTGGATGTTCTGGCTGTTGTCCACGTAGCCCGCGGCGATCGGCCCGAGCTCGACACCGATGACGGGCGTGGGATGGCCGAGCGGTGGGGGAGTGCGTCCGATCGTCCTTCCACCTCCGCCGCCTCCACCTCCGCCGCCTCCACCCCCGCCAGCGCCTCCGCCGCCTCCACCCGCGCCGCTGCCTCCTCCGCCGCTGCGGTGGCCGCCTGGGGCCATCCCGCCGCCCTGGTCATGTTCCGGCCTGGCCCGTCGGCGACGCCGTTCCTCGTCAAGCACGTGCTCCACGAGCCGACCGTAGGATGCAGGATCGTTGGGGTTCACCCGCGCCATGGCCGTTAGCGGTTGCCGCGGAACGTGTTGGGGTTGTTCACCAGGCCGACGTTGATCTGAATGTCGGCCCAGCCCTGCACCGTGCCGCCAGCCACGCCGATCAGATTCACGTTGGCACCGTCCAGCACAAGCGCCGCCTGGAGCTGCGTCGCCAGGGGGATGCGATCGACGAAGGGGCTGAAGTGCTTGTGCGTCACGAACTTCATCGGCACGGTGTCGCTGGCGTTGCCAGGCGGGAACGACTGCCGGTAGATGAGCCCCAGCGATCCGACGCCGCTCGTCTCCAGTGTTGACACGATGCCTCCGCTCAGCCCTGGTCCGCTGCGCCACGCGCCGACGACAGAGGGCAGATTCGTGCCGATCCACAGCTGAGCGCCCAGCCCGCGTGCGTTCCCCCAGGCATTGCCCGGCACGGAGCCGGGCGTGTGGTTGCAGCTGATATTCTCGATGCTGATCCCAAACACCTGGAAGTCCTGTCCCGGGTTCTGACCGGCGGTCCATTCGCCGAGCCCGAACCATCCCGCCTGCCCCGCACCGATCACAGTGCCCGCGGGAACCGGCACGCTGGTGAAGCTCGCGCTGAGCGTGAGCAGTTCGGGGAACAGATCCGTAAGGGGTGAGTAGGTCTCGCGGTTCTCGTGCGTGGGCGGGTTGCTCGTGGGGTCGATGGGCAAGGGGCGGCGAAAGCCCGCCGCGACGGCGTTGTAGCCGCCAGGGCCGAGCCCCTGCGATCCGTCGCGGAAGATGCCTCGGTGCTTGCTCATCGTCTCGGCGTTGCATTGATGCCCTGGAACAGCACTTCAACGTCGATGATCGGCGTGGCCACGCCGCCGATCGCGGGCAGGTTGTTCTCCACCTCGATCAGGATGGTGGAGTTGGCGGGCACGTAGACGCGGGAGGGCAGGAACCACGGATCACCCGGCTCGCCCGTCGTCAGGTCCATCGGAACGCGCTGGTTCTGGTAGGGCATGTTGGCGATCGACCAGCCCCAGCGGATCATGCCCAGGTTGGCGTTGGTCTGCCCCGCGAGCGTGTCGCGCACGATGCGCGGAATCTTCGCCTGGGGCACGGTGCCCGCGGGCGTGTTGGCCGCGTTGAAGCGCGCCCGGGCCGCGATGCCCTGCACGATGAAGTCGTAGCCGCTGGTGATGTTGATTGAGCGGCTGGCGACCTGGCCGACGGTGATCGCAAGGATTGGCCCGCTGGTGTACGTGAAGTAGTAGGCGTTCGTGACCGGGTTCCCCGCCTGGCCGCCCAGCTCGCCGAGCACATCAGCCACGACTGGATTGATGCAGCTTCGCATAATGCTTTCCTTGCCTTCGCCCTATCCCGTGGCGCGAGAAGTTGGAAAAAAGTGCCACGAGCAACCGCAGTTCCGGGCCGCAGTGCGCCGGAACGGTCAATCCTGCAGCGCGGCCTTCAGCTCGCCGATGAGCGCCCGCAGCGCTTCTGGCTTGCACGTGAGGACCGGCTTCAAGTCGCCGCCCGATGCGTCCACGCGCACCAGGTTCGGGTTGCTGACGATCGCCGCGATGATGTCGTCATCGCACCCGGAGTCGTTGGAGGCGGCGGGCTTGCTGCTGGCTCGATTCTTCGCCATGTGGGTGTCCTTCGTTGGGGGTGTGAGTCAGAATGCCCTGGCGGGCGTCTCCGCTCGCCAGGAGAGAGAGGCCCCGCGATCATCCCTGCGCGGCCGGGATGACCAGTTGACCGAGCATTTCGCACATGAGAACGCCCGCCGTCGCGCCCGCGTCGCCTTCCATCGGTCCGCGGCCGGCCTCGGAGAACGACACGGCGGTGAGGTAGTCCACCGTGAGCTCGAAGGTCTGGTTGGGCGCGATGGGGAACGGCTCGTAGAACTCCCAGCGGTTGCAGAACACAGGCGCGCCGTTGGTCACCTGGTTCATCATGGTGCCCAGGGAGTTGGCGGCGGCGCTGGTGTCGAGCATGTTGGACACGCCGGGGTTGGACACGACGCCCTTGCCGCTGGGGAAGTTGGTGAGCCCGAACACCTCGAAGATGTCGCGCTGTCCCACTTTGAACGTGACGACGCCCTGGCTCATCAGCTCGCGCACCTTCTCATTCCACCGCCAGGGCCGCGCCAGCTGGTCCGCCGTCGCCGCGGCGATCGCCGACAGCGAGAGGGACGAGTTGGCCACCGTGGCGCTGCAGTGAGCGCCCTGGCGATCGAAGGCCGGCAGGAAGTCGAAGCTGATGCTGCGCAGCAGGAAGCCGTAGTTGGCTGGGAACTGATTGGGCGTGTCCAGGTTGGTGATGCCGCGGGCTCGCGGTTCGTTGAAGAATCGGAATTGCGTGCTGCCCGCGGTGGGATAGTTGACCCGGTGGTAGTAACTCTGCGGCGTGGTGAGCGTGGCGTCGCCGTCGCCCGGGATGCCGCCTGCGATCTGGCGCATGCGCTGCCGCACGAGCTCATCCATCGGGAATCCGTTGTTGCCCGCGCGTGCCGGTCGGCACACGATGTCTCTGACTGCTGAGATGCGTGACATGGTTCACCTTTCGGGGGATTGTGTGTGAGTGGGATCGGGAAGGCCTGGGGCGTCGCGGTCCGGGGAGATCCCGCGCCGCCCAGGCATGGCAATCGCGCCGTTACGCGGCCTCAACCACCGTGAAATTCAGGCCCGGCTCCGAGTCGTACCCGGCCATGTTGTCGCAGCCGAGCAGCGCGGCGGGATCCTCGTCCTCGATGAACTCGCCGGTGACGGGGTCGTACCCCATCAATCCGGCCAGGTCGGGGTCGATGTCGTATCCGCTGAGGCCGCCGCCCGGCAGCTGGAGATTCGCGGCGCGGAGCGCATCCAGAGTCGTGGACGCGATCGCGCCGAGCGCCAGCGCGTTGGCGATCTTCGGCGCGCTGCGGTGCAGCAGCATCTTGGCCGCGATGGCGATGCCCACCTTTCCCGCGACGCGCGCCCAGGGCGATGTCTGGAGGGCCGCGATGGGGATTTTCCCGATCAGGAAATCGGTCACCAGGGCGCCGCCCGCGATGCCTGCCCCCTGCATGAGGAACTGCATGTCGATCTTGCCGCGCGGCGCGGAAGCTCGGCGGCTCCGTCGCCTGCGCACGGTTGGCGCTGCGCGCCGTGTTCGTCGTCGCTTGCGTGCCATGCTGGTGATTCTCCTGGGAGCGCGGCGGACGCGCCGCGGTGTGCGTGGCTTGGTGGCTCGGCTCCGGGCGGTCTTTCGCCGTCGTCGCCGTCGCTTGGTCGGGTTGCTGAGGAGGAGCGTCGTCGCCATGTTCAGTCGTCCTCGATTTCGCCGCGGCTGCTGGTGCGGGCCGGGATGACCAGGTGGGAGCGGTCGGTCGTGGCGTACAGCACCGACTTTGCGCTGGTGAACTTGTGTCGGAACGTCTTGCCGTTTTTGACGTACTCGATGACCTTGGCCAGCCCGATGGGGCGGACGCTCAGCTGGGTGCCGTTGTCGGTGGTGCGCTTGCTCACTTGAGCGCCCTCCACGCGAAAAACGCCAGGACCGCCAAGGCGATCAGTCCAGCCGAGCCCGCCAGCCGCTCCAGGATGCCGCCCTGGCTCATCGCGCCGTCGATGACGGGCGTCCACGACTTCGCCGTCAGATCCCAGTCCTGGGCGACCTGGCGGGCAATCGTCCACGACTGCGCGGAGAGCTCAGGCAGGAACGTGCGCACCACGTTGTACAGCTGCCGCAGCTCCTGCTCGCGTTCCGTCAGCTGCTCGTAGTAGGTGCCCGGAGGCATGTGTCGCAGGATTACCGGCATCTGCTGGATGCGTGCATCCACGTCGTCGGGAAACACCGTGCCGCCGCCGGCCTTCACCAGGGCCTCGCGCTGCAGCTCATTGACGCGCTGGGCGAAGATGATGAACTCACCGAGCGCGTTGATGAGCGATCGCTCGGGCAGCGACAGGGCGCGGCCGTCCCGCGCCGCCGCGTCCTGGAACTCCTTGATCTTCGCCTGGGCGCTCTTGATCCAATCGACCAGCAGGGAGCCCGCGCGCACGGCGTACTCCGTGGGCGTGCGCAGCGGCGGCGTGACCGCCTCTCCGTACTCGTCGATATGGCTGGGGAAGGCGGTCATTTGAGAAGTCGGGGAAGCAGCAGCAGGGCCGCGCCGCCGATGGCGACGGGCATCACCCATCCCGGCATCGCGGGGGCCGCGGGCGGCGGGGGAGCGGGCGGCGCGGGTGGGATCAGCACCTGCGTCGGCAGGGCCGAGAGTTTGGCGACCTGCATGCGCAGATCATCGGCCTCGCGGCGCGCATCGAAGATGGCTTGCGTCCGGTCCTGCCGGGCTTGCAGCTCCGCGGCCTTCGCCTGTTTCTCCGCGGCCTTCCGCGCTTCCCTCGCGGCGAAGATGTTGCTGATGCCCCCAAAGATCGAATCGATGAAACCGATCTCCTCGTCGTACCAGCCGCTGAGGCCTCCGCCGCGCCGCTGCGCATTGGCCAGCTGAGCGCGGAGTCGTCTGAGCAAGTCCTGCATCTTCCGCTGCGTGTCCAGCAGCTTCGTTTTTTGCGCTGGCGTCGCCTTCTGGAGCCGCGAGGGGATGCCCGCGAGAATTTTGGCCGCGTTGGCGATTCGCTGCCGGAGCGGCGCGAGGTTGACGTTGGCGGCAGGACGCCTGGGCGAGGCGACGCGCGGCCGTGCCGCCACGCGCGGCCGCGGGGCCACCGCGGCGCGGACGGGTGTCCGCTGGGCCGCGGCGCGCCGTTGCTGTTGGCGTTGCAGCAGCGCGATCCGCTGGGCGGCGGCGACTCGCGCTGGTGAAACGCCCGCACGTTCGGCCTCGACCGTCAGATGCTCGATCGATCGCGCGACCTGTTCTGGGGTGGATGCCGTGGGCGGCTTCTGCATCGACTTGGGGCACGTGCCGAGGTAGTTGAGCATGGTCAGATGGCCCTGAATACGACTTGACGCGCGACGCCCTCCGGCCACCGTCCGACCGGCAGGCCTTCCTGCACGTCCATCGGGATGATCGCGCCGCCGCGCACGCGCGCGGCGGGGAAGACATGCGTGAGCCGCTGGGTGCGGCCGGCCACGACGAAGTATGGCTCCAATCCGATCGACCGGATGAGCGCCGCGGCGAGCATGGCCAGGTCATCGCAGTCGGCGGCGACGTTGCCGTGCTGCTCGATCTCCTCGATCAGCTGCTCGGGTGTGCGCAGATGTTCAACGCCGAAGGGATCGGCCTTGAAGGAAACAGCCGCCCCCAGGAACCGCGCGACGGCGCGCAAGTGGTCGATCGGGTCGCGGCTGTGAACGTGTGAAGAAATGCGCGAGGCGAGCGAGTGGAGTAGAGGCGAGTGCAGGGCATCACGCACGACTGCGCGCATTATGTGCAACGTCGCGAGCACCCTTTGGTCGGGATCGCTTGGCAGCGGCAGCGTCGCCGTCAGTTGTCGGCTGGGCGGCTGGTTGGGATGCGTGCGAAGCGTCAGCGGCATCGATGGGGGGGCTCGATGCACTCGCCGGACTCACTCCGGAAGTAGTATCGGCTGGATCGCCCTCGGAGTCAAGAAATGCGGCGCGGACCTCCCGCTCCACGGCCAGCAGGAAGTCGCGGCGCTGTGCCAGGGCCGGGTCCAGGTTGCCGAGCATTCCCGCGAAATGCCCCTCGTCGTAGCCGTCGATCGCCGCCTGGATGGTGTCCTCGCCGAGCAGGTCGATCACCACGTTGCTGTACGTCGCCGGGTCGGGATCGTGCTGAGTCACGGCGATGCGCAGCACCTGGATGAGCGTCTGAACGGAGTCGGGGAGTGCCGCGCTCGGCGCGCCCTCGGTGGCGGCGGGCGCTGGCTCCACCGGCTGGCCGTTTTCGAATCGACGCGGTCCGGGCATCGCACCGTTTGTCGTGGGCGCGCCGCTGCGCGTGAGCTGCGGAAGGCGCTGGCGCTGTCGCTGATGGTCTAACATGACCGCGATCGAAGGTGGCAGCGTCTGCCTGGGCTTGTTCATCGCCTCGATGATGCCGGGCACCATCTTGACCAGGGCGTCGGCGCTGTCTCCGTCGCGGTCCTGGTTGCGTGTGAGCTTGTCGGCGAACCGCATCATCTGCTCCATTGCGTTGATCTCGGGCATGGTGTCCGACTTCTGCCCGATCTTCTCGATGAGAGACAGGAACATCGCGCGGTCCGCCTTCGCCGCTTCCAATTGCATCTGGAACTGCTGCTGCTGCATCTGCATCAACATGCCGAACACGCCCGCCTCGGCGGGCATCGTGTAGGCGCTGGGCGCGTTCTGCGGCGCGGGCCTTGGCGGCGGCGCGATGGACTGCGAGGACTCACCAGGTGGCGCGGCGACTCGGAACGGGCGCTTCGCCTGCATCCCGCGCTTGCCGCGCTCGTAGATGTGGAGCTCATACGCCCCGCTGCCCCAGGTGCGTGCCACGGCCTCCTCGGAGAACGTGTCCACCGTGTACGTCTGGCAGATTTCGAGTCCCTGCGGACCGACGCGGTAGACCTTCAAGCTGTGTTCGCCTCCGGCGAGCGTCGAAAGGAGTTCGTCGATCGCGTCGGGCTTCGGTGTTGTGTTGGGGGGTGTCGTCGTGGTCACGGGTTCGTCCTCCGGTTTTGTGGCGGTTGGGGGCGTGCAGGATCGGCGGTCAGTGCGCTGTTAGCGGGGGCAAACAGCCCCAGCTGGCGCGGGGCTGCGGGCCTTGTGGCTCGCCTCGGCGTGTGCGGCGGGCGGTGGCAGGGGAGTTGGTACTTCGCGCGTGCGGTCGCCATGTTCTGGGCCTCCGGTGTCTGTGACGAGCGAGCCGAACCCCGCGGCTTCGATGGCACGTTTCCATCGGTCGGGGGTCCAGCCGTGATGTTGTGTGAGAGCTTCTCGGAAACTGCGCAGTGCTGTACGTGCATCGACTGGTTGGCGTGGTCTGCTCGTGGCGCGCTGCACCGCCTTCCGCACGATCGAGGCGTCGGATTCCTCGGGCGTTTTGGGCTGAGGCGTGGCTGGCTCGGGCGCTTCGCGCGGATAGCGCTCCCGATCCATCGCGGCCATCATCGCCGTGGCGCGGTCCTCGTCGGCGAGCGTGATGGTGCGGCGTTTCTCGGGGTGCCAGAGCATGGCGCAGAACGCGCGCACCGCGTCCCTGATGCCGCGGGTGTGCAGTGCGTGCGCCGCCATCTCCAGGATCTTCCGCAGTCCGTCTCGGCCTGGAGCGACGAGCCGACCGTGCCGCCCGATGTCGCGCGAGGCGGTCTCGGCGATCTCGCGCAGGCGGCGCGGGTCCGACAGGTCGGTCTTCGTCACACTCAGTCGGCACGAGCCCATTGGCCGTTCAGGCCCATTGGGTTTTGTCTCTCTGTGCTCTCTGGAATCCGACGCACGCGCGCTCTCTATACGGCGCGGCGCGCGAGCGGAAACTGAGCGGAAACGGTCACGTGTAAAAAATGACCTCGCCACCAGGATGAACCACCGCAAGGCGCGGCCGGTTTTCTGGACCGCGAGCCATCCCGCAGCGATGCACTCGGCGCGGATGTTGCGGACCTGGCGAGCGGAAACGCCGATCCTCGCGCCGATGGTGGCCTGTCTTGGAGTGACGATGGGGCGCCCTTGTTCGTCGATGTTGCCGACGCGGATCGCAGCTTCTTCGATCGCAATCAGGCACCGCATCAGGTGCCGGGCGGAACGGCTGAACCTCTTGACCGGCGTGGGCGTTGCTGCTACCGTCATGACAATCGCCTCCGTGCGATTGATCGCGTGCCACCGTCTCAGGCTGGAACCTCGTCGGGTGGTTCACGCGGATCAGGATGTCGCCCCGTGGTGCGATGCACACGAGCACCCGGGGCTGGCGCTCGGTGCGAAACGGTTACTGGATTACGAGCGGCGGCCTCGGCGTCAGCGCGCAACACAATGCGGTGCGGGCGGCATCCCACCACCTACGCGCCCTTGCGATCACGCACCGCTTGAAGTCCGAGAATATATGTTATGTAAAACCAACGCCTGGATCGATCCGTTTCGATCGACGCAACCTATTGCAGATTCACACGTTGCGTCGATCCGCCCGCGTTCCCGTCTGGATCGACCAACGTGTTCGAGGCCCTGCGGTGTTTGGAGTATGCAAAATCCCCCGTTTGGCGTGAAAACCGAGGTTTCTTCGCCCAAAGATGACGACGGTTCCGCGTATTCACGATTGAAGACGCCACGTCCCGATGAGATACTGGGAACGTGGGAGAATCCGGCGACTTGGAGACCGTTCCGCGTCTCTTCGGCTGATGACGCGGTTGAATCATCGGAAACCAACCACCTGAGCACGATTCGTGCGGGAGGCGTGACCGTGAAACTCCAGACCCGTGTGTCGCTTCGTGGGCCCAGGGGCCAGCAGTATCCCGCCGAACTCCTCGACTGGATGAAGGATGAGGACTTTGGCGAGACGCTCGTCGAGGGGCGACTGGTCATCTCCAAGAATCCCGAGACCGGGCGAATGCCGGAGCTGCACTGCTACTCCGATGATCGCTGGATACTCACCACCGGCGAAGGGGAGTTCGACATCGTCTGGACGAACATCGGGCGCAACGGCGAGGCCCAGTTCCGATCGCGCGATGACTGACCTGTCCTCCTGTGGGCGTGCTTCCGAGTCCGGCTCGCCTGGGAACCTTGGGATCGTCGACCCAGGAAGCGTTATGTAAAACGGTCGAAGGATGGCGACTCACCGCGTTACCGCGCACCCGTACACTGTGCGCATGGATTTACGCCCACTTCCATCGATGGCCTCTACCACCGGACTGCCGGACGCCGCCGCGGCCATGGCGCCGCTGTGCTCCGTGTTCCGGCGCTACCTCAAGTCGCTCAATCTCAAGTACACGCCCGAACGGGCTGACGTGCTCGACGCCATCATCGAGCGAGACGGTGTGTTCGAGGCCGAGGAGTTGCTGCTGGAGATGCGGCAGCGCGGCTATCGCGTCTCCAAGGCCACGATCTATCGCACCATCAAGCTGCTCCAGGAGGCGGGCATCATCACCCAGGCGCTCTTCGACTCGCGCCAGGCCCATTATCAACTCGTCTACGGCAAGGCGCCGCGCGACTATCTCGTGTGCGTGAAGACCGGCGAGCATGTGGAGTTCTCCGACCCGGAACTGGTGTCCATCCGCGAGCGCGTCGCCCGCCTGCACGGCTGGGAGGCGGTGGGTCACCGCTTCCAGATCTACGCGATCAGTCCCCGGGGGCGCGCCATGATGGAGCGAGAACAGAGCGCCGACGCCCGGGAAGCGGGTCAGGCCTTCCCCTCCCCCACCGAGCGAGGCGGCGCCCGCGGCCGATCGAGCCGGGCCGGTCGCGTGCGACGAGGGGGTTGACGCGCCACGGACGGGCAACGTGCTCCAGACATTGTCATCCCTTGCATGATGCGGAGCATCCACCGCTCCAGGTGGCGGCGATTTCACGAAATCCGGGTCACTCATGCACCGGGTTCATCGTCCGGACTGATCGGCCTCGAGAGGCGATGCCGCTCGCTCAGCCAGTCGCCCAGGTCGAGCCGGCGGCAACGCTCGGAGCAGAATGGCGCATCCGGGCCGTGCATCGAGGCCGGCCTGCCGCACGCCGGACACGGGCGTGTGCGCGGCGCAAGCCGAGCGAACCGTTCCGCCGCGGCGTCGGGCACGTCGATGGACACGCGCCGCTCCGTTTCGCCCGCGTGCTCCAGCAGGACGCGGACGGGCCTCTCGCGGTCGATGACTTCGGCCACGCGACTGGGCCATTCCAAGGCGATGATCGTGTCGGGATCGGCTCTCAGTTCCGACCAGCCGATGGACTCAAGGTCATCCGTTGACGCCATGCGATAGGCGTCGATGTGGGCCAGTACGCGCTCGTCGGCGCAGGGGTACTCCTGACACAACACAAAGGTCGGGCTGGAAACGGATCGCTCATCGGCGCCCAGCCCGCGGGCCAGCCCGCGCACCAGGCGGGTCTTGCCGGCGCCGAGCGGTCCGTCCAGAACGATCAGGTCGCCGGGCAGCAGACACCCGGCGAGCAGCTCACCGAGCCGCGACGTCTCTTCCGGCGAGGTCGTGAGATATTCGAAGATCACGAACCATCACCCCTTTCGTCGCGCGACGAACGATCGACCCGGTCGGCGTCGGCGTGCTCCCATCCCGCAACGGAAATGTCCACCCGCTCACCGGATGGCGTGATGGCGATGGCTCGTCCGGCTTCGCATCCGCCCCCGCGCACCACGCGCCCGACGCGCGTCACCGGCAGATTGCGCACGCGCCCGGGCGCCTGGCCCGCGGCGGTAAAGCACAGTTCGTAATCCTCACCGTCGCTCAACGCCTCGCGCCAGGCGCGGCCCGGCGTGAGGGGGATTCGACTCACCTCGATTTCGATGGTCAGATCCGCACCCTCGACCAGATGCGCCGCATCGCGTCCCAGTCCGTCGCTGATGTCAAGCATGGCGTGCAGCCGATCGCCCAGCGCCAGTCGAATCTCGATGGCCTCGTTGATGCGCGGATCGAAGGTGAGATGCTTTCCGAGCCGGTCGGCGCCGAGCGACCCCCCCACGGTTCCGGTCACGTACACCCCGTCGCCCGGCTGCGCACCGCGGCGCGTGACGGGCGGATGGGCCTCATCAATCGGCTCGGCCAGCACCGTGACCGAACACACGAGCGGCAGACCCCCGCGCGGGTGGAACGCGATGTCCCCCCCCACCAGCGGACACTCGAACTGTTCCGCGGTGCGACGCATGGCGTCGAACAGCCGCGTGGCGTTCGGCTCGCCGTACTCCGGCGGCAGCGTGACAGCGGCCAGCGTGCAGAGCGGTCTGGCGGCCATGGCGGCGACGTCGCTGAGCGAACGAGCCACCGCCTTGCGTCCCACGAGCTCGACGGGCGTGACTGACGCGTCGAAATGCCGCCCCGCGACGAGTTGATCCACCGCCGCCAGGACGCATCCGCTACCCGTACGCCCGCCGCTCGCGGCTGAAAGCGCCACCATCGCCATGTCGTCGCCCGGCGGAATCAGCACGCGCCGGTCCAGCGACGGATTGGAGGCGTAGACGTGCTGGAGCAGGGAGAACTCACGCATGATGATCGATCTCCCAGGAAGAACCAGGACCGTTCTTCGCAAGCGAGAGGATCAGCGCCGCGTGACGTGCGCTGGCCCCCTGGCGCCGGCGCACCACGGTGCGTCCTCGCTCGGCCAGCTGCGCGCGGGCGAGGGGATCATCCAGCAGTGAGCGGATCACGCCAGGCAGTCCCGCCGCGTCGGTCTGGATGATGCCGCCGCCCTTGAGCAGCGCCGCGACGGTCTCACGGAAGTCATCCACGCGCGGGCCCACGATGGTCGCCCTGCCCAGCGCCACCGGCTCCATCATGTCCGAGCCGTGCAACTCGCCGAAGCTCCGCCCCACCACCACCACGTCCGCCAGCGCGTACGCCTGCCGCAGTTCGCCGATGGTGTCGAGCAGGAATCGCCCGGTGGGGCTGCCTCGATCGCCCTTCGACCGTCGCGCGCATCCCGGCAGGTCGCGGGCGGCGTCGTCGAACCACTCAGGACGCCGCGGGGCGCACAGCAGCTGCACGCCGGACGGCGTGGCCTCGTGCAGCAGGCGATGCTCGACCGGCTCGGTGGACCCCCCCACCACCAGCGGGCGTGACCGGTCGATGCCCATCGACTCCGCCAGCGCGGCGGCGCCGGGTACGTCATCCGCGATCGTGGCGGCGTCCCACTTCATCGTGTCGGTGACGCGCACGCGGTCGGCCGGCACGCCCATCTCGACGAAACGCGCGGCGTACGACTCATTCTGTGCCGCGACCGCCGCCAGCCGCGCGAACGTGGAGCGCAGCAGCCACCGGATGCGCCGGTACCGACCAATGCTCCGCTCGGAGAGACGACCGTTGATCACGCACACGGGGATCCCTCGCCTGGTGCAGAGCGCGACAAACGTGGGCCAGACCTCCAGCTCGACCAGCGCGACCACGGCGGGGTTGATGGCGCGCAGAAAGCGGCGAACCGCGAAGGAGAAATCAAGGGGAAAACGTACGATGGCGTGCTCCACCCCGAACAGTTCGCGCGCCCGCGCCAGGCCGGTGTCGGTGGTGCAGGCGATGACCACGCGCGGTCGATCGGGATGCGCCCGCAGAATCGGCACCAGATGACGCAGGGCGTTCACCTCCCCCACCGACACCGCGTGCAGCAGCACCGTTGGAGCATCATGCGGCGGCAGCGCGGCGGCGCGTCCGAAGCGAGCCGGCCAATCGGTCCGAATCTTGCCCGTCACCAGCAGACGCACCAGCCACACCGGCAGGGTGAGCAGCAGCAGCAGAACGTAGATCAGGTCCGCGACCAGGCGCATGTGGGTGGAGTGTATGGATGTCGCGGGAAGGCGCCTCTCCGTCGCTCCGGTCGAAGTCTTCGGCACCGAGCTTCACCCCGCAGCATGGACGGACTACCGGTCGATCACCAACCCCCAGGCGCTCGAGTTCTCCGGCTGCTGCTCGTTGATCGCCCCCGTCTTGGTGACGGCGTCATTGGCACGGTTGCGCGAGTAAAAGTCCACCGCCGCGCCCAGGTCGAGCAGCAGGGAGAACGAGAACGCCTTGGTGGTGGCGTAGTGGTACGAGTCGCCGCCCGATTCACCCTGCGTTGCCCCGCCCCGTGCCTCGTAGCGGTCCTCGCCGCCCAGATCGACGAGCATGGCGATCCCTTGCATGGACGCCCCGCCCTGGCCCAGTCCGTCGCAGGTGTACGAATCATTTCCGCCCCGGTCGATGAGCAGTCCGGCGCCGATATCCCACGCCGCCCCCTGCGACGCGGCGGTCATCGAGGTGTACGTGTCATCGCCGCCGTCATCCGCGAGGATGCCGTGCGCCTGGTGCACGCCGAAGCCCTGTCCGTACCGGTTGCCGACATAAACATCATCACCCGCCGCATCGTGCAGGACGCCCAAGGCGAAGTAGTACGCCCCACCCTGCGAGAACTCGCCGGATTCGTAGCGGTCGTTGCCCGCCAGATCGGAGAGCATGCCCACGCCCCCTGCGGCGTAGTTGCGGTAGCCGAAGCCGACGCCCTGCGAGAACGAGGCGTACACGTTGGGCGTGCCGTACATGCTCGGCTGCGGCCCGTTGGCCTGGTAGTCGTCGTCGCCCTCGACATCAATCAGCGCGCCCAGCCCGCGCGGCCCGCCCACGCCCTGGCAGAGGAACTCGCCCTTGTACGTGTCGTTGCCCTTGAGGTCGATGAGCATGCCCGCGCCGTACACGGCCGCTCCCATCGACCAGTCCGTGCCGATGTAGGTGTCATCGCCGGCGCGGTCGAGGAGGAGGGAAACGCCGTAGATCGCCGCACCGCAGGAGAGCATCTGCCCCTCGTAGCGGTCATTGCCCGCGCGGTCGTCGATGAACGACAGCCCGAAGATCGCACCGCCCGGCCCCTGCTCGGGCGTGCCGGTGTAGGTGTCGTTGCCTTCGAGGTCGATGATGAGGCGCGTGCCCAGGCGCAGGCCCGTGGCGTGGTAGACATCATCGCCGCCGATGTCGTACACCGCGACAACCTTGGCCATGTCGTAGCGGTTGGGGCCGGGACCGCCGACGATGATCCAGCCGTCGCGGCTCTCGAACGCCTCGATGATCGTGCCTTCGACGGCGCCGGCGAGGGCTGCGGGCGGATCAACCAATGGACGCTCTCTCAGCGCGACCACCTCGGCAGGAAACCGCGTGGTCAGGCCGCTCAAAAGGTTGGCGAGAGGTTTCCAGTTGACTTCGACCGATCGTCGAATGACCTCGATGTGCTGTTTGGAGTGCTCGCCGCCGATGTAAAACGTGCCGCGCGGAACGCGAAGGAACTCGATGCACTGCAGGGCGGCGGCTTCGGTGCGTTCGCTCTTTCCGAGAGCCATGTCGAGCCAGACCCGCGAGAACCCAACGATGCCCCGCAGATGCGCCGCCACGGCAGTTGTGGGTCTTGCGAACTCGCCTCCCAGCCCGAACGAGCCGCCGACGCCCTCCATGCCGAGCAGCACTTCGAGCAGGTCTCGTGAGAACTGCACTGGATCGGCTGTCAGCGAGGCGGTCGCCCCGGCGCGCGTCGTCCGCGGGATCAGCCGCCGCACATCCAGCCCTTGCTGAATCTCCGCCAACTGAAACGGCCGCTCAAACCCCGCCCGCACCACCGGCAGCATGTGCGTGTCCGTGGTCTTGTCGATCCACTGTTGAAAGACCCCCGTCAGCCGCTCCACATCCTCACGCAGTCCATGCGCGGCCACCTGTTCGCCGAGCACGTTCGCCTGGTCGAACGGGTCAAGAAGCGGCGGCCCCGCAGGCCAGCGCCACGGGTCCGTCAGCGTGTTCGGGCGGCCGATCGTGCCCGTCCACTCATCCTTGTCCTCCAGCGTCACGGCGATGGTTCTGCGCTCGCCGGTGGTCTCCACCGACGCGGGAATGTTCGCGGTGCCGCGCGTTGTCGCCGGCTCATACTCGATGGTGACGGTCGTTCCGGGGGCGCGCGACGCGATGTAGGCGTTGAACGCCGCCGCGTTCATCGGCCGCCCATCGACCGCGATCAGCACATCCGGGCGCTGCAGGTCGAAGGCGCCGGATCGCAGCGATGCTCCGTTGAGCGGGCCGGGAAAGAACCATGTGAAAACTGTCTGTCCCGAGCCGTTGTCCACCACGTTGGCGCCGAGGTAGCCCTGCTTCGCGGGTTCGCTGGGGGGTTCAACACCGAGGAACACGGCGAGACACAGAGCGGGATTCGGAAGGAGACGTGAAGGATTCAGCATGGCCGTGCTCCCGGTGTCGTGATCCAGGCCCATCCGCGGCAGGCATGACCAATCCGCCGCCGCGACCGCGGGTTTCGTGGTCCGCAAGCGTCACTCCGCGACAGGATGGTAACCAGGCGCGATCCGGCCGGTGAAAGGAGCGTCGTATCATTGGCCGCCTTTCGGAGTTTCCCCATGCGACTCAAGTCCAAGGTTGCCCCGGTGCTGCTCGCCCTGCTGCTGGGGTCGCTGTTCATCCAATTGCCTCTGGCCATCGCCTCGAGGGCGGATGACTACGAGTGGTTCGACCCCATCGTCATCGTGCGCGGGCTGCTGCTGGAGAACTTCGTCGAAAAGCCAGACGCCCCCACGCTGCAGCGCATGCAGGAAGCCACCATCGGCGCGATGGTCGGCTCGCTGCGCGACCCGTACACCGAGTTCGTACCCGCCTCGCGCATGGCGGATTTCGACAAGCAGCTGCGCGGCACGTACGTGGGCATCGGGGCGGAAATCGACATCGTCAATGACTACCTCACCATCGTCACCCCGATGGACGACTCGCCCGCCCTCGAAGCGGGGGTGATGGCGGGCGACACCGTGCTGGAGATCGAAGGCGAATCGACGCGCGGCAAGAGCGCGGAGGAATGCATCGCCATCCTCACCGGCGAGCCGGGAACGCAGGTGACGATCAAGGTCCGCCGCGTCACCGGCGAGGAGGAACTGCTCACCATCACGCGCCGGCGCATCGTCACGCACACGGTCAAGGGCATGCGCCGCATCGGGGAGGCGTGGGACTATCGAATCGACCCTGAAATGGGTATCGGCTACATCCGCATCACCCAGTTCGTCTCCACGACCACCGAGGACACCGCCAAGGCCCTTTCCGAACTGGCGAAGCAGGATCTGAAAGGACTCATTCTCGACGTGCGTTTCGACCCCGGCGGCGAGCTCGACGCGGCGGTGGCCATCGCCGACATGTTCCTTGAATCCGGGCGCGTGGTGTCCATCAAGGCCCGTAACGACGAACGTGTCTATGAGGCGACGGCGCCCGGCACGCTGACCGGCTTCCCCATCGTGGTGCTGGTCAACGAAACGTCGGCCAGCGCCAGCGAGATTCTCGCCGGCGCGTTGCAGGACAACGGCCGCGCCAAGGTGCTGGGCGAGCGCACGTACGGCAAGGGCAGCGTGCAGGAAGTGCGCATCCTGCCCAATCGAATGGGCCAGCTCAAGATGACCGCCGCCTATTACCACCTGCCCAGCGGGCGCAACCTGCATCGCAAGCCCGACAGCACCATGTGGGGCGTGGACCCGGACGACGGCTTCCGCGTACCCATGACCAACGATCAGTACCGGGCGATGATCCAGGCGAGAAGGCAGTACGAGGTCATCAACAGGCCAGTCAACGGCGACCAGAAGTGGAACGATCCTGCGTGGATCGAGAACGAGGTGAAAGACATCCAACTGGCCCGGGCGCTGACCGCCATCCAGACCAATCTTCGAACGGGAACATGGCCCCGCGTCGGCGAAGCCACTGGCGACCTGGCGGCGCTGGATGACGAGTTCGAGCAGGCCATCGAGTTTCGCAACCGCCTCGCCGCTCAACTGGAGGAGGCGGACAAACGCGTGCGAGAGATGCGCCAGCGCGCCGAAGAGGCGGGTCGCGAGCGCCTGGTGCCTTCCGACGCGGACACCGCCGGTGCGGTCATCACCGTCACCGACGCCTCGGGCAGGGTGATCGGCGCGTATCGCGTCCGACCCGGCGGCGACGTGGAGCAGGCCCTGGCCGTCGCGCGCGTCGAGAAGATCGAGCGGTGACCCCCGAAGGTTCCCGGTGATTCCCAACCCGCTCATTCTCGGCATCGAGTCCAGTTGCGATGAAACCGCCGCCGCCGTGGTCGAGGGCGGCGTGCGCGTACGCTCCAGCGTCATCGCCTCGCAGCACGACCTGCACGCGGAGTACGGCGGCGTGGTGCCCGAGATCGCCAGCCGCGCCCATGTGGAGCGCATCCTGCCCGTCATCCGCGCCGCGCTTGGTGAGGCGGGCGTCACCTACGACGACCTGCACGCCGTCGCCGTGGGACATCGTCCGGGGTTGATTGGCTCGCTCATCGTGGGCGTGAGCGCGGCCAAGGCCTTGGCGTGGTCGCTGGGTGCGCCCCTCATCGGCATCGACCACGTAGTCGCCCACCTGCATGCCGCCGCCCTGAATGCGCCGCCCATCGAATTTCCCGCCCTGGGGCTGGTGGTGTCCGGCGGGCACACCTCGCTCTACGCGATGCAGGGCCCGCTGGAGTTGACGCTGCTTGGCCGCACGATTGACGACGCCGCGGGCGAGGCCTTCGACAAGGGCGCGAGCATTCTCGAACTGGGCTATCCCGGCGGGCCGCTGATCGATCGACTGGCGAGGGTGGGCGACGACCGGGCCGAGGACTTCCCCGTGTCGCGATTGGATCGTGAGTCGCTGAACTTCTCGTTCTCCGGCGTCAAGACCGCGCTGCTGTACGCGGTGCGGGGCGTGCCGCAGGGCCGCGGCGAACACGCGGGCTTCGAGCGCAGCGCGGCGGATCTGACGCCGCAGCGCAAGGCGGACCTGGCGGCCTCGTACCAAAGGGCGATCGTGCGCGCGATCCGCCTGAAGATTGAGCGCGCCCTGGAGCGAGTCGCTCCAATCAAGTCGCTCGTGGTGGGCGGCGGGGTGAGCGCCAACTCGCGCCTGCGGTCTGAACTGGCCGACCTTGCCGCAGAGCACTCGATGACCCTGCGCCTGCCTGCGTTGGCCTATTGCGTGGACAACGCCGCGATGATCGCCGGGCTGGCCGCCGAACGCTTCTGCCGGGGCGACTTCGACGACTTCACGCTGGCGCCGGCGACGGATTCCACCATCAGGTGACCCGCCCCTACGATCGCCCATGACCGCCGCGCGTCGCCCCCCCACGACTCTACCCACAACTCCCCCCACCACATTGCCGCCTCACCCGGCCATGCTTGAGCCGGACACGCTGATGAAGCAGTGCACGGTGGAGTTCGGCCGCGCTTCCGGCCCCGGCGGGCAGCATCGCAACAAAGTGGAGACTGCCGTCACCATCACGCACACCCCAACGGGCGTCAGCGCCAGCGCCACCGAGCGGCGTCACCAGGCGCAGAACCGGCACGAGGCGATCTTCCGGCTTCGCCTGCGGCTGGCGCGGGATGTGCGGCGTCATGTGGACCCCGACCGCCACCAGCCCAGCGAACTGTGGCGCACCCGCCGTCAGGGGGAGAAGCTGCCCATCAACCCCGAGCACCGCGACTACCCCGCTTTGCTGGCCGAGGCGCTGGATGTCATCATCGCCCGCGGCTTCGATGTGGCCGGAGCCGCTGGCGTGCTGGGCATCACCATGTCGCAACTGGCGAAACTGATCCGTCACGACAAGGCGACGCACGCGCTCGTCAATCGCGGCCGCGAAGAACGCGGGCTGCATCCGTTGAAGTGAGCGCACGGACTGGTGGCGCGGGCGTCCCGCCTGTGATTCTTCAGACGGTGCAACATCCGCGCCGGGGATGCGTTCCCGCCGAAACGCCGAGGCCCCCGCATACCATGCCCATCATGGCCCCAACCTCCCCAACCGCCGCCCGTTCCGCCGTGTCACCCGTCGCACCGGCCGCACTCATTCGCGAATTGATCGCCGCGGAACTGCCTGACCTTGTCGCCATCCGGCACGACCTGCACCGGCACCCCGAGATCGGCTTTCAGGAGCGGTACACCAGCGAAGTCGTCCAGCGCGAACTGGCCCGCGCGGGCGTGACATTCGCACCCGGACTCGCGGGCGGCACGGGCGTGCTGGCGCACCTGCGGGGCGCGTCCGATCGCACCATCGGTCTGCGCGCCGACATGGATGCCCTGCCGATCGAAGAGGAGACGGGCGTGCCGTACGCCTCGACGAAGCCCGGCATGATGCACGCCTGCGGCCACGACGGACACACGACCATGCTCATCGGAACCGCCCGCGTGCTGGCGAAACTGGCCGGGCAGCAGACCCTTCCCAATCCCGTGTCGTTCGTGTTCCAGCCGGCGGAGGAGGGATGGGGCGGTGGGAGGCGCATGGTGGAGGACGGCTGCCTCAACGGTTCCAGGATCGGCACGCCCATCACCACCATGTACGGGCTGCACGGCTGGCCCATGATGCCGCTGGGGATCGTCGGCACCAAGCCCGGCCCCCTGCTGGCGGCGGCGGACAATTTCACCATCACCATCCGCGGGCGGGGCGGACACGCCGCCATGCCCCACCTCAACCGGGATCCGATCGTCACCGGCGCGGCGATCGTCCAGGCGCTCCAGTCCATCGTCTCCCGCACGGTGGACCCCCTCGACTCGGCGGTGATCTCCGTCACGATGTTTCACGGCGGCACGGCGACCAACGTCATCCCCGAGGAAGTCACGCTGGGAGGCACCGTGCGCACGCTCCGCAAGCCGACGCAGATGCTGGTTCGCGGACGCATGATGGAACTCGTCGAGCATGTCGCCCGCGCTCACGGCTGCGAGGGCGCGCTCGACTACCGCGATGGCTACCCCGTCACCCGCAACGACGAGCACGCGGCGGACACGTTCGACCGCGTCGCCCGCGCCACGCTGGGCGGTGACCGCGTCGTCCGCGTCGCGGAGCCGGTGATGGGCGCGGAGGATTTTTCATACTACTGCGAGCAGGTTCCTTCGTGCTTTTTCTTTCTGGGGCTCCAGGCGCCGGGTCAGCCGCCCATGGCGCCGCTGCACCACCCGAAGTTCAACTTCAACGATGACGCCATGGCGACGGGAATCGAGCTGTTCGTGCGACTGGCGCTGGAAGGGTGAGGATGCACGTGAAACGATGAACGGAATCGAGCTTGTGCTCCTCTCGTGCTGAACCCGCTCATCCCACGACCGCGATCGACGCCACGGTCGCATCATCCGCCAGCGTGGTGGTGCCCGCGAAGCGCTCCACGGCGGCGAAGATGCGGGCCACATCGTCCCCTTCGCTGCGTGATTCGTAGAGCTGCTCGGCGATGCGGTCCCGTCCGAAGCGATCGCCGTCCGGGTTGGACTGCTCCAGCAGCCCGTCGCTGTAGAGGATGAGGCGATCTCCCGGCTTCAGATCGATTTCGCGGTGGTCATACGTCAGCCCCGGGTCGATTCCCACCAGCGTGCCGTTGGGCCGGGGCGCGTGCTCCACGGAGCGCGAAGCCCGGCGGATCATCCAGTGCCCGTGCCCCGCGTCCACGTAGGTCAGCCGTTTCGTCTCGCGGTCGAAGACCCCCACCCACATCGAGATGAACCGATTGGCGGGCGAACGGTCGGCGATGTAGGCATTCACCTCATTGAGCGCGGCGGCGGGATCGGCGTGTTTGCGCAAGGCGGCGTGCAGGTGCGACTGGGTGCTGGCCATCAGGATCGCCGCTCCGATGCCTTCGCCCGTCACGTCGCCGATCGTGAGCGCGACGCGGCGGTCATCCAGCGGCACCACGTCGAACAGGTCGCCGGCGACGAAGCTGCCCGGCTGCATCCGCATGGCGTACCGAATACCCAGCACCTCGCCCGAGGCGGCGGGCACGATCATCTGCTGCGCCTCGCGGGCGGCGGAAAGCTGCGACTCCAGCCCGCGCTGGCGTCGCTCCAGATCGATGCGCTTGAGGTTGGCCAGCGCCATGCCGCACATGCGTGCGATGGCCTGGCAGAAGTCCGCCGCGTCGGATTGCACGGGAATGGTGGTGTCGCGGGCGTCGAGGTACAGGTACGCCGCGACGGCGCCGCCCAGCATGACCGGCGCGCAGAGTGCGTCGGTGATGCCCAGTTCCTCGATGCTCACGCCGAACGGCACGTCCTTCCGCTCGGAGGTCAGGCGAGAGAGCTGTCCCTCTGACGCGGCGCGAATGAGCGAGCGGCTGAAGGTGAACTCGCCCCCTCCATTCTTCTTGGAGCGGTGGCAGAGCACTTCCACGCTTTCGCCCCGGTTGATGTCGCGCAGCATGGCGGCGCGGTCAAAGGCGGTGCCCGCCAGGGCCGAGTCCACCGCCGCCTGAGCCAGTTCCGCCTCGTCCCGGGCGCTGGTGATGCGGCTGGCGCCGTCGAGGATCAGGTGCAGCCGGTGAGCCGCCAGTTCCTGCGGCGAGACGCGCATGATGCGCGAACCCCTCCCGCGGGTCGTGCCCCCCTCATCGTCCGCCTCGGTTCGCAGCGACTCCCGACGATCTCCCAGCAAGACGCGAAAGGTCCACGGACCGACGCGAAGCAGGTCGTTGTCAGCCATCGCCTGAGGAAAGTCCGGCTCCAGACGCACCGCGTTGAGATACGTGCCGTGCCGGCTCTTCAGATCGCGCACGAACCACTGCTGTCCCCGACAGGTCAGGTCGGCGTGTCGACGCGACACGGTGGGGTCGGGCAGGCAGATCTGGCACTCGCGGGAGCGACCCAGCACCGCCCCTTGCCGCCGATCCACCGCGATGGCTCGCATGTCCCCCGCCGGGTCGGGGCCTTCGATGAGTTCCAGTTTGAGCGATCCGGGGGCCATGAAGGGGCGATTGTACCGCAGCGTCGCCGATCGACTGTTCCGCGCAATCATTGACTTGCCCGCCCCTGCCGTCGCGTCTAGACTCATTGCTCATCCCAGACCGTGTGTACCACTGCGTCGGGCGTGCGCCCTTGGCCGGGCCGCCCCAGTCACTCCCGGATTCGATCCGCGAATGACGACGACGGTGGGAGGTAGGAGCACTCATGGCCAAGAAACCCATCGCCAAGCAATTCAAGGTCATGGCCCCCGGGGGCAAGGCCACACCAGCGCCGCCGCTCGGCCCCGCCTTGGGCGCCAATGGCGTCAACCCGGGCCAGTTCATTCAGCAGTTCAACGAGCGAACCAAGGAGTTCGCGGGCAAGGTGGTCGGCTGCATCATCACCGTCTACCAGGACCGCTCCTTTGAGTTCGAGATCAAGACCTCGCCGGCGTCGGTCCTGATCAAGTCGGCGGCGGGCATCGAGTCCGGCTCGGGCAAGCCCAATACCGAAAAGGTGGGCAAGATCACCCGAACCCAGCTCAAGGCCATCGCCCAGGAAAAAATGCCCGACTTGAACGCGGGTTCGGTCGAGGCGGCGATGCGGATCATCGAAGGCACTGCCCGTTCCATGGGCGTTACCGTGGTGGAGGGCTGACAACATGCCACTGACCAAGCGAGCCAAGCACAACGCCCAGATCGCTCCCAAGACGCCCCTGCCCGCGTCCGAGGCGTTCAAGACACTCAAGTCGTTCAAGGGTCCCAAGTTTGATCAGACCGTCGAGGTCTGCTACCACCTGGGCATCGACCCCAAGCAGGCCGACCAGGCGCTGCGAGGCAGCGTGTCCCTTCCGCACGGCGTGGGCAAGACGGCGCGAGTCGTGTGCTTCTGCGGTCCGGACAAGGTGGAAGCCGCCAAGGCCGCCGGCGCCATCGAGGCGGGCGGGGAGGATCTCGTCGAGAAGATCAACGGCGGGTGGATGGACTTCCAGGTCGCCGTGGCCAGCCCGGACATGATGCGGATCGTCAGCAAGCTGGGCAAGGTGCTCGGTCCCAAGGGGCTGATGCCGTCGCCCAAGGCGGGCACGGTGACTCCCGACGTGGTGACGGCGGTGCGCGAGTACGCCGCCGGCAAGGTGGAGTATCGCAATGACGACACCGGCAATGTTCACTGCGTGATCGGCAAGATGAGTTTCCCCGCCGAGAAACTGGCCGACAACTTCAATCACTTCCACCAGCTCATTGAGCGTTCGCGCCCCTCGTCGGTGAAGGGGGTGTACGTGAAGAAGGTGGTCGTCAGCGGCACCATGACGCCCGGCATCCAGATCGCCGTCTAAACGCGCCCGCGGGGCGGCCAACGGCCCCCGCGACGCAGACAGGACTCTCCCATGTCCCGACCCGTCAAGAACCTGATTGTCGATGACTACAAGAAGCGATTCGCCGGCGTGGAGAACGCGCTGGTGATCGATGTCCGCGGCGTGGACGCCAAGACCAACAACGGCCTGCGCGCCGGGCTGCGGAAGAAGAACATCACCGTCACGGTGGTGAAGAACACGCTGGCGAAGAAGGCCTTTTCCGGCACGCCTCTGGCCGCGCTCGAACAGGCCCTGAGCGGCCCCGCCGCCATCGCCTTCGGGGGTGAGTCGGTCGTGGACGTCGCCCGCGAACTCATTGACTGGGCCAAGAAGATTCAGAACCTCACGCTCCGGGGGGCCTGCCTCGACGGGCAGTACTTCGACGGCGACGCCGGAGTGAAGGCCCTGAGCAAGTTCCCCACGCGCGACGAGGCCATCGCCCGCGTCGTGACCCTCGTGCTCTCCCCCGCCGGCAAGGTGGTTGGCGCCGCGAAGGGGCCCGGCGGCAGGGTCATGGGCATCGTCAAAACCATCCAGGAGAAACTGGAGAAGGGCGAGCCGATCGCCGCGACGGGCTGAGCCGCCGCCGGTTCCGACCCCGTCTCTCCTTCCTTTGACTCACGCATTGCATCCGACTGGCCCACGGGTTAAAAGCCGCGAGTGCGGCTCCTCTCGGGTGAATGACCTCTGACACGGAGCACAGCACACATGTCCGAAGGCACCAAGACGTTTGACGCCAAGATCACCGAGCTGGGCGACAAGATCGCCGCCCTCACCCTCAAGGAAGCGGTGGATCTGGCGGACTACATGAAGGACAAGTACGGCATCGAGCCGGCGGCGGGCGGTGCGGTCGTGATGGCCGGACCGGGCGGCGGCGGCGGTGAGGCGGCGGCGGAAGCCGAGCAGACCGAGTTCGACGTCATCCTCGAATCCGCCGGCGACAAGAAGATCCAGGTCATCAAGGTCGTCCGCGAGGCGACCGGCCTGGGCCTCAAGGAGGCCAAGGATCTGGTGGACGGCGCTCCCAAGGCGGTCAAGGAGAAAATCTCCAAGGCCGACGCCGACGCCCTCAAGGCCAAGCTCGAGGAGTCGGGCGCGACCGTCAAGATCAAGTGACCAACGGTCCGACGGCAGCCACCGATCGCGGACCCGCGTGCCTTGTCACGCGGGTCCGCTTCTTTGGGTAACTCATTGATGATACTGAACTTGCATCGAGAGACGCTCATCAGAATCGTGGACATGCAAACCGCGGACCGAACCGGGTGGATTCGTCGAAAAAAGCATGATTTTCTCAAGTTCCCCCTTGACAGTGGGTTGTTTGCCACTCTGGATGGTGGTATACTCCGGGGCTTGGCGGCGGGCCCGGTCAGTGAACCCACAATCCATGTCCATCTGACAGTTCTCGAACCATCGGTGCAGCGAACGACGGTGCGTCATTCGTGCCGGTATCCGTTCCTGCCCGGATGCGCTCCGACTGAGGTGAATTGATGGCAGCGAAGCAAGTGCGCGACTTCTCCAAGCACGGAGATGAGATTCCCGTCTCGAACCTGGATGAGATTCAGAAGGACGCCTACGAGCGGTTCCTTCAGCTGGACCGCGCCTACGACCAGCGCGATGTGACCATCGGGCTGGAGGCGCTGCTGCGCGAGGTCTTCCCCATCGTGTCGTACGACAACACGATGAAGCTGGAGTACCTCCACTACAAGCTTGATGAGCCGCGCTACACCGCCGATGAGTGCCGCGAACTGCGCCTGACGTACGGCCTGCCCTTCCGCGTGGGCGTGCGACTGGTGCGCGAGGGACACAGCGAGATCCCCCAGGAGGACATCTACCTCGGCGAACTGCCCATCATGATGGGCGGGGGCGAGTTCATCATCAACGGCGCCGAGCGCGTGATCGTGAGCCAGCTGCACCGCTCGCCGGGGGTGGACTTCTCGATCGCCTCCTCGATCGCCGACCGACCGCTGCACTCGGCCCGCATCATTCCCGAGCGCGGCTCGTGGATCGAGCTGGAGGTGACGAAGAAGGACTCGCTGACGATGCGGATCGATCAGTCGACGAAGATCGCCGCCGTCACGTTCCTGCGCTGCCTTGATGAAAACTTCTCCACCACCGACAAGATCCTGTCGCTCTTCTACGAGGTGCAGGAAGTCAAGGTGGAGAAGCTGCGTCCGGAGCACTACTCCGCGGAGTTCATTCTTGATCACTCCACGGGCGAGGAGCTCTGCAAGCCGGGCGCGCAGATTGGCGACGCCATCGAGGCCATCCAGTCGAGCGGCATCAAGTCGGTCCGCGCCATCATCAACGCCGCCGATCCTCTGATTCTCAACACGCTGGCCGAGGAGAACCTGGACATCTTCTTCAAGGAGGGCGTGGCGAGCAGCGAGTACGAGGCCGCCCTGCTCAAGATCTACACGCGCCTGCGTCCCGGCAATCCGCCCCAGGTGGACAAGGCCAAGGCCCTGTTCAAGGAAAAGTTCTTCGACGAGAACCGCTACCGGCTGGGCAAGGTGGGGCGCTTCCGCATCAACCGCAAGTTCGACACCGATCCGTCGTACCAGCAGGTCGGCGAGACCGTGCAGCACATCCGCGCCGAGGATTTCCTCGCCGTCATCCGCTACATCCACGACCTGCGGGCCAAGCGCAACAAGGCCCACGTGGACGACATCGACCACCTGGGCAACCGACGCCTGCGCACGCTGGACGAACTGGCCGTGGAGGAGCTGCGCAAGGGCTTCCTCAAGCTGCGGCGCACCGTGCAGGAGCGCATGAGCGTCAAGGATCCGGACGAACTGGCCAAGATCGCCGACCTCGTCAACTCGAAGTCCATCTCCAGCGCCATTGATTTCTTCTTCGGGCGCAGCGAACTGTCGCAGGTGGTGGACCAGACCAACCCGCTATCCATGCTGGTGCATGAACGGCGTCTCTCGGCGCTCGGTCCCGGCGGCCTCAACCGCAAGCGCGCCGGGTTCGAGGTGCGCGACGTGCATATCTCGCACTACGGGCGCATCTGCCCCATCGAGACGCCTGAAGGCACCAACATCGGCCTGATCGCCTCGCTGGGCATCTACGCCTCGATCGACGACTACGGCTTCCTCCTCACCCCCTATCGGAAGGTCGAGAAGGGCAAGGTGTCGGGGCAGGTCGTCCGCCTGCGGGCCGACGAGGAGATGAAGGCCGTCCTCGCCACCAGCGACGTGCTGGACAAGGACGGCAAGATCCGCGGCACGCACGTGCTGGCGCGCGTCAACGGCGACCTGACGCAGGTCAACGCCAACCAGGTCGAGTACGTGGACATCGCGCCCAAGCAGATCGTGGGCATCTCGGCCTCGCTCATCCCCTTCCTCGAGCATGACGACGCCAACCGCGCGCTCATGGGCTCGAACATGCAGCGACAGGCCGTGCCGCTCATCAAAACCGAGCCGCCCTGCGTGGCCACGGGCATGGAGAAGGTCGTGGGGCCGTACTCCGGCATGGTGGTTCGGGCCAAGAACGGCGGCGTGGTCACGTACGTGGACGCCGACCGCGTCATCATCGACAACTCCGACGAGTACGAACTTCGCAAGTTCCGCGGGTTGAATGAGCGCACCTGCCTCAATCAGAAGCCCGTGGTCAAGATGGGTCAGCGCGTCAAGAAGGGCGACATCCTCGCCGACGGTGCGTCCACCGTGCAGGGCGAACTCTCGATCGGCAAGAACGTGCTGGTCGCGTTCAACACCTTCGACGGCTACAACTTCGAGGACGCCATCGTCATCTCCGAGCGCCTGGTGAAGGATGACGTGTTCACGTCCATCCACATCGACGCCTTCGACGTGGAGATCCGCGAGACGAAGCTGGGGCGCGAGGAGTTCACCCGCGACATCCCCAACGTGTCGGAGAAGATGCTGCGCAACCTGGATGAGCACGGCGTCATCCGCATCGGGGCCCGCGTCGGCCCCGGCGACATCCTGGTGGGCAAGGTGTCGCCCAAGTCGAAGTCCGAACTCACGCCCGAAGAGAAACTGCTCCATGCCATCTTCGGTCGGGCCGGCGAGGACGTGAAGAACGACTCCCTCGAGGTGCCCGCGGGCACCGAGGGCATCGTGATCGGCGCCCGTCGCTTCAGCCGCCGCATGCATCTCAATGAGGAGCAGAAGAAGGCCCTGAAGAAGGAGATGGAGGCCTTCGAGCGCGAGATGGACCAGAAGGCCATCACGCTCTTCCGCGAAATGGTGCGGAAGATCAACGAGGTGCTGGAAACGGAGATGGTGGACCCCTCCACCCGTCAGAAAGTCGGCGCATCGGACATTCCCGAAGTCATCCTCGAGCAGATCGCCACGTTCGACCCCAAGTGGATGAAGGGCTCGAAGGAGAAGAAGGACGCGGCCTCGGTCATTCACGGCCAGTTCTGGCCGCGCATTCAGGCGGTCGAGAAGGAGAAGAAGCGGCGCATCGCCCACATGAAGCGCGGCGACGAGCTTCCCACCGGCGTGCTGGAGATGGTCAAGGTCTACCTGGCCACCAAGCGCCACCTGTCGGTGGGCGACAAGATGGCCGGTCGCCACGGCAACAAGGGCGTCATCGCCCGCATCGTGCCCGAGGAGGACATGCCCTTCCTCGAGGACGGTACGCCTGTGGACGTGCTGCTCAACCCGCTGGGCGTGCCCAGCCGCATGAACGTGGGCCAGATCCTCGAAACCCACCTGGGCTGGGCGGCGCAGGTGCTGGGCTTCCAGGCGGTGACGCCCGTCTTCGACGGCGCCACCGAGAAGGAAATCTTCGAGGCCATGGAGGAGGCCAACACCCACGTGCGCCAGCGCCTCAATGAGCACGAGCGCGGCGAGAAACTGCTCGGCGCCCGCGAACTGGCGACCATCATGCCATACGGCGGCAAGGTGCAGTTGTACGACGGTCGCACCGGCGAGCCGTTCCACCAGCGCACCACGGCGGGCTACATGTACCTGCTCAAGCTCCACCACCTGGTGGATGACAAGATCCACGCCCGCGCCACCGGCCCCTACTCCCTCATCACGCAGCAGCCCCTGGGCGGCAAGGCCCGCACCGGCGGCCAGCGCTTCGGCGAGATGGAAGTCTGGGCGCTGGAGGCGTACGGCGCCGCCTACGTGCTGCAGGAGCTCCTCACCGTCAAGAGCGACGACGTGGAAGGCCGCACCAAGATCTACGACTCGATGGTCAAGGGCGTCAACACGCTCGAGGCCGGAATGCCCGTGGTCTTCGACGTGCTCTGCCACGAACTGCGGGGGCTCTGCCTCAACGTCTCCCTGGAGAAGCAGCAGCTCGAGAGCGGCAGTCTCCTCTGACGCGCCGCCCGCTTCAACGGTTCCGACTGACCCATCCCGCGGCTTCCCGGCCGCTGCATGACGAGAACATCACCCATGGCCGAAACCGTCTTTGATCGCGTGAACGACTACGGCTCCGTCAAGATCAACCTGGCCAGCCCCAACGACATCCGCTCGTGGAGCTTCGGCGAGGTGAAGAAGCCGGAGACGATCAACTACCGGACCTACCGGCCCGAGCGCGACGGTCTGTTCTGCGAGCGCATCTTCGGACCGGAGCGGGACTACGAGTGCGCCTGCGGCAAGTACAAGGGCACCAAGTACAAGGGCATCATCTGCGACCGCTGCGGGGTCAAGGTGACGCATTCTCGCGTCCGCCGCAAGCGCATGGGCCACATCAACCTCGCCGCTCCCGTTGTTCACATCTGGTTCTTCAAGGCCCTCCCCAGCCGCCTGGGCACGCTGCTGGACATGAAGACCAGCGACCTGGAGAAGATCGTCTACTTCCAGGACTACGTGGTGACCGACCCCGGCACCACCGAACTCAAGCACCAGCAGGTGCTCACCGAGGACGACTACCGCGCCGCGGTGGACAAGTACGGCTCGTCCTTCACGGCGCTCATGGGCGCCGAGGCCGTCCGCGAACTCATCCAGCAGCTCGACCTGGACTCCCTCTGCGCCACGCTGCGCGAGGAGCTCAACGCCACCCGCAGCAAGCAGAAGATCAAGGATCTGTCGAAGCGGCTCAAGCTCGTGGAGCAGATCCGCGGCAGCGAGAACGATCCGACTTGGATCGTGCTGGACGTCATCCCCGTGATTCCACCCGACCTGCGGCCGCTGGTGCTGCTGGAGTCGGGCAACTTCGCGACGAGCGACCTCAACGACCTGTACCGGCGCATCATCAACCGCAACAACCGTCTGAAGAAGCTGATGGACCTCAACGCGCCCGAGGTCATCATCCGCAATGAGAAGCGCATGCTGCAGCAGGCGGTGGATGCGCTCTTCGACAACGGGCGCTGCCGCCGCCCCGTGCTCGGCTCCAGCAACCGTCCGCTCAAGTCGCTGACCGACATGATCAAGGGCAAGCAGGGCCGCTTCCGCGAGAACCTGCTGGGCAAGCGCGTGGACTATTCGGCCCGCTCGGTCATCGTGGTGGGGCCGCGGCTGAAACTCAACCAGTGCGGACTGCCCAAGAAGATCGCACTGGAGCTGTACCAGCCCTTCATCATCCGCAAGCTCAAGGAGCACGGGCTGGCCGACACCATCAAGTCGGCCAAGCGCATGATCGAGCGCCGCGACCCCGAGGTGTGGGACATCCTGGAGCAGGTGATCCATCAGCACCCGGTGCTGCTCAACCGCGCCCCCACCCTGCACCGCATGGGCATTCAGGCCTTCGAGCCGGTGCTGGTGGAAGGCAACGCCATCATGATCCACCCGCTGGTCTGCACCGGGTACAACGCCGACTTCGACGGCGACCAGATGGCCGTCCACCTGCCGCTCTCGGTCGAGGCCCAGGCCGAGGCCCACACGCTGATGATGTCCACGCACAACATCTTCAGCCCGGCCAACGGCAAGCCCATCATCTCGCCTTCGCAGGACATCGTGCTGGGCGTGTTCTTCGTGACCATGATGCGCGAGGATGACCGGCCCGAGTCGCAGCTCCCCCGCTTCAAGGACGTGCATGAGGCGATTCTCGCCTTCGAGCACGGCAAGATCTCACTGCACGAGCGCATCTCCATCCGACTCAGCCGCTTCGCCGAGGTGGTCAACGAGCAGCGCGAAGCGCCCAAGCCCGCGCCGGAGCATCGGCGCTTCATCACCACGGTCGGAAGGGTGATGTTCTCCGAAATTCTCGCGCCCGGTATGCCGTTCTACAACTGCGCCCTGGGCCAGAAGGGCTGTCAGCGCGTCATCGACGACACCTACAAGCGCCTGGGCCGGCCCGCCACGATCAACCTGCTCGACGACATGAAGGAGATCGGCTTCCGATCCTCCACGGTGTCGGGCGTGTCGTTCGGCATCACCGACCTGCGCATCCCCGAGGACAAGTACAAGCTCATCGACGAGACGCAGAAGAAGGTGGATCGCGTCGAGAAGGCGTACCAGACCGGCGCCATCACCGAGCGCGAGCGCCACAACCAGCTGCTCGACCTCTGGGCCCACTGCCGCGAGCAGATCTCCAAGAAGCTCATCGAGACGCTCAAGAAGGATCGGCGCGACGCGGACGGACGCCCGCTGCCCATCGACTCGGGCCAGGGCGTTCACTACTTCAACCCGGTGTTCATCATGTCCGACTCGGGCGCCCGCGGCAACGTCAGCCAGATGCAGCAGCTGGCGGGCATGCGCGGGCTGATGGCCAAGCCCTCGGGTGAGATCATCGAAACGCCCATCCGCGCCAACTTCCGCGAGGGGCTGAACGTGCTGGAGTACTTCTCCTCCACGCACGGCGCCCGCAAGGGTCTGGCCGACACCGCCCTCAAGACCGCCGACTCCGGCTACCTCACCCGCAAGCTGTGCGACGTGGCCCAGTCCGTGGTCGTCACGGAGCACGACTGCGGCACGTCGCAGGGCATTCCCAAGCGAGCCATCTACAAGGGCGAACAGGTGGACGTACCGCTGCGCGAGGCCATCATCGGGCGCACCTCGCTGCAGGCCATCATCAATCCCATCACCGACGAGGAGATCGTCGCCAAGGGCGGGCTCATCACCGCGGCCATCGCCGCCAAGATCGAGGAACTGGGCATCGACACCGTCTACGTGCGCAGCACGCTGGCCTGCGAGGCCTCGCGCGGGGTCTGCGCCAAGTGCTACGGCATGGACATGTCCACCGGGCAGCTCGTCGAGGAAGGTCTGGCGGTCGGCATCATCGCCGCCCAGTCCATCGGCGAGCCGGGCACCCAGCTCACCATGCGCACGTTCCACACCGGCGGCATCGCGGCCCGCGGCCTCACCGACACCGCCTACCGCGCCTCGCACGGCGGCGTGGTCCAGCTGCGCGACTGCAACGAGGTCGAGGTCGAGATCGACGGCGCCAGCGTGCTCACCTCGCTCAAGCGCAACGGCGAGATTCTCGTGCTGGACGACAAGGGCCGCGAACTCGAGCGATCCAAGGTGCCCTACGGCGCCATCATTCGCGTCAAGCCCGGCGACAAGGCCCGCAAGGGCGACCTGCTGGTCGAGTGGGATCCTCACCGCACGCCCATTCTCGCCGAGAAGTCCGGCATCGTCCGGTTCAAGGACATCATCGAGGGCGAGACCGTCCGCGTGGAGACCGCCAAGGGCGGCACGACCGAGCGCATCGTCATCGAGCACACCGGCGAGAAGCACCCGCAGATCCTCGTCGAGGACGAGAAGGGACAGATTCTCGACTTCCACCACCTGCCCGCCAAGGCCCGCATCGAAGTGCAGGAAGGCCAGACCATCAAGATGGGGCAGATGCTCGCCCGCCAGCCCAAGGAAGTGGCCGGCTCGGCCGACATCGTGGGTGGTCTGCCCCGCGTGACGGAGATCTTCGAGGCCCGCACGCCCAAGGATCCAGCCGTCATGGCTGAGATTTCGGGCAAGGTGGAGCTCCATTCCGACAAGCGCAAGGGCAAGATGACCATCCGCGTCATCTCCGACGCGGGCATCGAGATGGATCACCACGTTCCGCAGGGCAAACACCTGCTGGTCCACACGGGCGACTACGTGACCGCCGGCGACCCGCTCACCGAAGGCCCGCTGGTGCCCGCCGACATTCTGCGCATCAAGAAGGAGGACGCCCTCTACATCTACATGCTGGAGGAGGTCCAGAACGTCTACCGCGCCCAGGGCGTGCCCATCTCGGACAAGCACGTCGAGGTCATCCTGCGTCAGATGCTCTCCAAGATCCGCATCCAGTCGCCTGGTGACACCGAGTTCCTGCCCTACGAGGTGGTGGACAAGGTCCGCTTCCGCGACGCCAACAACGCGCTGGCGTCCAAGGTGCGCATCACCGAATCGGGCGACACCACGCTTCCCGTGGGCGCGCTGGTCACCCGCGACGAGGTCCGGGAGCAGAACGCCGCCGCCGAGGCGGAGGGCAAGCAGCCCGCCAAGTCCAAGCCCGCCAAGCCCGCCACCGGCAAGACGCTGCTGCTGGGCATCACCAAGGCCTCGCTCCAGGCCGAGTCGTTCCTCTCGGGCGCCTCGTTCCAGGAGACCACCAAGGTGCTCACCGAAGCCGCTCTCCGCATCGCGGTCGATGAACTGACCGGGCTGAAGGAGAACGTCCTGCTCGGCCACCTGATCCCGGCCGGCACCGGTTTCGCGCGTCACCAGAATCTCAAGGTCAAGCGCCTGGTGGAGGTCGAAGCGACCGAGGGTGACGAGTCACGCGCCTTCACCGCCGGGGCTGCCGCCGCGGCCGAGGCCCTCGGCGCCGAGCGGGCCGCCAGCGTGGTCGAGGTGATCGGCCAGACGGCTGGCTCACCCGTGACGGATTGACCACCGGCTGCTGTACCCCCATGTCCCTTGAATGAACCGGCTCGATGCTTCGAGCCGGTTTTTCTGCGCCGACCTCTGCTTCGAGGCGGAAAGTTGTCCATCTTCCCACGCGATGACCGCATGAACCACTTCCGACAACCTCCACGCCGGCCGTGAGAGGGTGGGTTCAAGAGGCCGGGTGAGAATTCCAGTCGCTGGCTCTCACGCTTCCGTCCCCCCCGGGGAACGGTGCAACATCGTGCCGATTTGGGCGTTGGACAACCGGATTTCCTGCCGGAGAACGCCCTGACGGGACTCCCTGCAAGGGGACGCCCTTTCGACCTTGGCCACGACTCGATGGAAGGTGACACCACAATCTGGCTTTCCGGGTGGCCTGCGCCCTTGCATGGCGTCCGGAAAGCGTTTACTCTTGTGGTGCCTGCGGACGGGGTCCACCGCGGTTGAGGTACACCCTCATTGCGGGCGGCTCAAAACGACCCGTGTGGATTCTCCGCTCCAACGCCCTCGGAATCCGATAAGAATCGCGTTCCGACCGAATCTCGAACACCTTGGAGAGCAGACCGATGCAACTCAAAGCGCTCCTTTCCGCTTCGCTGATCCTGGCGGCCGGTACGGCCCTGGCGGATCAGCCGCAGCGCATCGCAGCGGTGGGCGATGTGCCCGCCAACCTGATGCCGCGTCACTCGATCGTTCCCAAGCGTCCGATCCTGCGTCGCCCGGCGGTGGGCGAGGCGCGTCTGGCGCTCAAGTTCGTCGACGGCGCCCGCGTTCGGATCGACGGCAAGAACGGGCTGATCTCGCTGGCCGGCGCGGACCTTGGTCCGGTGCGGGCCATCGCCGAGCAGTTCGGGCTGGGCTTCGAGCCGATGTTCCACCTGCCCGCCGAGGTGATCGAAACTGTCGAACGCCGCGCCATGATCGCCAGTGGTCGTCAGCAGCCCGATCTGCAGGGCTTCGTCTTCGTGACTGGCAGCCAGGCGCAGGTGGACGCCGCGGCCAACGCGCTGCACGCGCTGGACATCGTCGAGTTCGGCGAGTACATCCTGCGTGAGGTGGAGCATGGCCCCGGCCCCGGTTCGGTCGCCGCCGACCCCCGCACGCTGGCCGCCGCCCAGCTCACCGCCCGCATGAAGCGAATGCTGGCCCCCACGCCGAACTTCTCGCACCTGCAGAAGCACCGTCTGGGCCTGTTCGTGGATCTCAACAATAACGGCAACATCGAGATCTTCGGTCCCGATATGACGCCGTTCACCGACGACGACGAGTTCTACGGCGGCTTCGAGGTCGATTTCGTCTGGGACACCGCCCAGTTCATGATCGATCAGGGGCTCACCCGCAACTGGAACCGCAACAAGAACGGCGGCATGGGTGATTCCGTCCGCGTTGGCGTGGTGGAGTTCGGCGCGGACGTAGGCGACATTTCCCAGGCGCACGAGGAACTGCGCCACGTCATTCTCGAGCCGCAACAGGTCATGCTGCCCCATCGGCTCGTCAGCCGCGATCACGGAACCGCCACCACCGGCATCATCTCGGCACGCGATCACGGCCTGCCCGGTCCGGACCGGGTCGTGCCCGGAGACGACGCCGAGGTCGGCACCATCGGCATGGTGCCCCGCGCCCAGACGTGGTTCTTCCCCACCGTCTCGGTGACGCAGCCCGGCGGACGGCTCCAGACCGCCATGCTCTCCGCGATTTCCTACATGGATCGCGGCGACGTGCTCAACTTCTCCATCGGCTTCCCCGGTCAGGGTCCGCTTCAGTCCAGCGAGGCGCACGCCATCATTCTGGCCGTCGGCGGCGACCTCGGCATCACCTCGGTGCAGTCCGCCGGTAACGACTGCCTGGACCTTGATGAAGCGGCCTTCTGGCCGACCTTCGAGACGGGCGGCATCGTCGTCGGTGCAGGCATGCCGTACTTCCAAGTCTTCGGCTTCCTTTTCTTCCCGTACTTCCGTCTTGGCTTCAGCAATCACCACCTGAGCCAGAATACGCCGCACGTCTCCGATCGCGTCAACGTGCAGGCGTGGGGCGAGCGCGTGGTCACCACGGGGTACGGCGACCTGCAGTTCATTCCCAACAACCGGCGCCGCAGCTACACCGCCAGCTTTGGCGGCACCAGTTCAGCGGCCCCGATGATCGCCGCCACTGCGGCCGCCATCCAGGGCGTGGCCCGCATGTTCTACGGCGTTCCCCTCTCACCGGCGCAGGTCCGCGGCATCATCTGCGGCGGCGGCATCTGCCAGGAAGGCATCTGCGCTCCCAACGAGACCCTGATCTCCGGCACCGCCGATCCGCCCGAGGGCGATCCCTGCAACCCGCTGACGTACGACCCCGAGGAGGATTCCGAACTGATCGGCTCCTTCCCCGTCTGGTCGGGCGATGACGGCATGTTCCGCGCCATTCTCACCTCGCCATTCTTCGACGGCGGCGAGCGGATTCTCCTGGCCCGCGTGCTCCGCGGCAAGCGAATCTACGGCAACGAGATCGCCATTCGCGCCGCCGACGGCAACGCCCTGGTGGTCGAGTCACGATTCGGTGAGGGCGGCACCACGCAGAACTCGCCGCCCTTCCCGGCGCCGACCTACTTCTTCTCCGGTCAGATGACCGACGTCGGCGTGCAGGCCCTGGTCGGCGACCCGCAGGCCGTCAACTCCTTCGCCATCTCGACGACGCTGCGGACCAACTCCGGCGGCTTCGTGATGCACGGGCTCGAGGCGTGGAACGTGGTGCATGAGCGCTGGGACTGGCTCGGCCAGGTTCAGCTGGGTCAGGCCTATACGACCTCGCAGTTCGCCGCCACGTCGCAGTATCTCAACCGCAGCACCGGGGAGTTGCTCCTGAGGGCCTGGACGCTGCAGATCGGCATCGGCGACACCTACTGGGCCGATTACGACAGCGTGCTCATCAACTCCAGCACCGGCGGCCTTGGCGGCGGCGGCGGGCTCTGATCCGCTCATCCGTCCACCCTCAACGACCCACGCACGGGCCTCCTTCGGGAGGCCCGTTTTCGTGTTCGGATCGTCATCCGGCGAAGTGGCGTCATATCCCCTGTCATGCACGCGACGGATCGCGCAGCCCCCGCGATTCAGATCGGCCGCACCCGCCGCATGTCGTGCCTGGCTTCCAGCACGCAGCGCAGGTTGCACAGGTGCCACTGCCACGTGACCGCCTCCTCGGCCATGGCGATCATGCCCTCGTGCGTCGGCTTGAACGGCCCTTGCCTAAGCGTGACGCGAGCCCCCTCCTCCACCTCGGGCTTCACGGTCCAGTAGACTGGCGCGTGTGTGTCGTCATGAGCGCACAGCCAGTCCCACGTGATCGTGCCGCCGGGGTCGTAGTCGAGAATCGCGATGGTGGTCTTGCGCGTCTTCGCCGCGTCCCACCCCAGCACGATCAGCCCGCCGGGACGCAGGTCAACGCTGGCCGACACCGGCAGCCAGCGCGTCAGCCCCCAGTCGGTCGTCAGGCACGCGAAGACCTCCTCCGGGTGGCAGGCGATGCCTTCGGTCAGCTCCACCCAGAGGCCGTCGTCTTCTTCGTGAATCATGGACGGGTTCCCGGGGCGTGCGTCTGTCGCTCCGTCGCTCTCGTGTTGAATCTCACACCACTCGCGGCGATCGCTCGTGGGCGATCAGGTCATCGTACGTCTCCCGCTCACGGATGACCGTGACCCGCGAGCCGTCCACCAGCACTTCCGCCGGCAGGGGCGAGGCGTTGTACCGGCTGGCCATCACCATGCCATACGCCCCGGCCGTGAACACCCCCAGCAGGTCGCCCCGCTTCACGGGCGGCAGGGGTCGGTCCTGGGCGAGAAAGTCCCCCGACTCGCAGATCGGCCCCACCACGTCCACCGGCGTCAGCCCCCCCATTCCCATCTCCCTGGCGCGTTTCGCGGGCACGTGCTCCGGCGCCACGTTCACCGGCCAGATGAAGTGGAACGAACCGTAGTGGCAGGGTCGGATCAGCGCGTTCATCCCCGCATCGCAGATCACGAACGTCTTGGCGCCCGACTGCTTGATGTACTGCACGCGCAGCAGCAGCAGCCCGGCGTTGGCGGCGATCGTGCGTCCCGGCTCCAGGATGATCTTCAGCCCCTTCGCCACGCGCTCGCGCAGCAGCGGCACGATGCTGGCCGCGTAGTCCGCCGCCAGGGGCGACTGGGCCGACTCGTAGTCCGCGCCGAAGCCGCCGCCCAGGTCGAGCATCTCGATGCGGAAGCCCTGCCCCGTCAGGTCGTCGATCAGGGCGAGCGCCTTGGTGATCGCGCTCACGTACGGATCGATCGAGTACACCGGCGATCCGATGTGCAGATGCAGGGCGGCGAGGCGGCAGTGCGGGTCGCGGCCGAACCGCTGAAAGAACGCCCGCGCCCGCTCCAGGTCCACGCCGAACTTGGTCTCCTTCTTGCCCGTGGAGGTGTAGGTGTGCGTCCGGGGGTCCACGTCCGGGTTGATGCGCAGGGCCGCCCGGCACATCACGCCCTTCTCCCGCGCCAGGCGGCTGATGTTCTCGAACTCCTGCTCGCTCTCGACGTTGAACCAGCCCAGTCCGGCGTCGAGCGCGAAGCGGATCTCCTCATCCGTCTTGCCCACGCCCGCATACACGCACTGGGATGCAGGTACGCCCGCCCGCATGGCGCGGAACAGCTCGCCGCCGCTCACCACATCCATGCCCGCCCCGCGCTCGCCCAGCAGGCGGCAGATGGACAGGTTGCCGCAACTCTTGACCGAGTAGCAGAACAGCGGGTCGAGCGCGGCGAAGGCGGCCTTCAGCCGGTCGTAGTGGTCGATGAGCGTGCGCGATGAGTACACGTACGTGGGCGTGCCCACCCGTGCGGCCAGGTCAGGCAGGGGAACATCCTCGCAGTGCAGCACGCCGCCACGGTGGTGGAAATGATCCATGCCGGTCTCCGAAGGGCGGGATTGTAACCGCCCCCATCGTCGGTCCAGCGGCGCGGCGGCGTGATTCCCGCTACCATCATCTCAGTCGCTCGCCGCCTTCGCCCGCGCCGCCACGCTGGAGCATCCCATGACTCGCCCCTCCCGCCGCCTCCCACGCACCGGCTTCACCATGGTCGGCGTGCTGGTGACCATCATCATCATCGTCATCCTCTTCGCGCTGGCCATGCAGGCCGCCAAGCAGGGCCTGGGCGGCGGCGGAACCTCCATCGAGAAGAACCAGGTCTCCACCCACGTGGACCGCGAGAACCTGCGGCGCATCTACCAGGGCATGGCCGTCTTCGCCTCCAGCAACGACTTCATCTACCCCTCGCCCACCCAGATCGCCCAGAGCCGGGACATCTCGCTCAACACCTCGGCCAACTTCTGGTCATCGCTCATCGCCCAGGGCATCGTCGCGCCGCAGCAGTTGATCTCGGAGAACGAGCGCAACTGGAACGTCATCCGCGAGTGCACCACCTACAACGTCGAGTCCTACAACCCCGCCCGCGGCCTCTACTGGGACACCAGCTTCAAGGCCGACCTGACGAGCGAGTCCAACGTCTCCTTCGCCCACCTGGTGCTGCACGGCGAGCGCTTCCGCCAGCACTGGAGAATGGGCGGCGACGCCTCCACCGCCCTCTTCGGCAACCGCGGCCCCAAGGATGGCGCGCCCAACCCCGGCTCACTGGCCGTGGACAGCGGCTCGGGCGCCTGGCGCGGCAACGTGGTCTTCGGCGACGGGCATATCGAGTTCCTCACTGTTCCGTACTACTCCGGCCGCGCCAATGACAACCTGTTCATGGTCGATGACGGCCCCAACGGACGCGACTCGATCCTCGGCTTCACCGCCCGCGTGTGGAACGGCGGGTTTGATCTGCAGTGGGACTGAGTCCGAATCGTCCGCGAATGGACGCGGATGGAAGGGATGGGGTGAGGCGGGGCACGGGTGATTCATGTGGAATCCGCGCCTGGCCGCGTTCGAGGCGCTGCGGATGCTTCCGCGAACCCCGCTTCATCGAACGCCGCCTGGGACGACGAATCGACGCTCCGGCACGTTGCCGGAACGCATGTCCTTCCACCCGGTGCGCCTCTCCCCCGTTCCGGAGCGCCGTGGAACCGCCCATCCGCGCTCCGGGGGCGTCCATTCGCGCATCGGATTCCCCGGACTGCGTTCCTCGTCCTGGCGGCCTGCCCGTGGATCGCCGGGTCCGGCCCGCGGTAGGATGGTGCGGGTCATCGCCTGATGCACGCGGCGGGGCAGGAGGACGGGCGCATGCGGCCATCACGGGGTTCACATGCAGCCGGCTGGATGAAGCGGCGCGGCCTCTCCCGCCGGGGGCTGCTCATCGCCCTCGGCTGCGCGGCGGTCCTGGTCGTCATCGTCATCGTGGTTTCCGGACGCAGCCGCGATGACTCGCGCTGGGAGCGCGATGGGGCCAACGTGAAGGCCATCATCGACGGGTGGATGACCTTCGCCGCGTCGAACGACGGCCGCTTCCCCACGCCGGGCGATGTTCTCGGCCAGACGGGCGAGCAGTTGATGCATCGCCCCCAGCCCGACGCCGCCAGTCCGCTCAACACCACCGCCAGCATGTACGCCCTGACCATCGCCCAGCGGTTCGCCCCCCCCACCGTGCTCCTCTCGCCCGTGGAGCGCAATCCGGCTGTCACGCTCTATGACCCCGCGGCGGGCGACGTGGCCAAGGCCTACCAGCCCGCCGCCGGTCGGTACTGGGACTGGAACTTCGTCGCCGACCTGGAGACCGGCTCGAACGTGTCGTACGCCCACATGCCCATCGCGGGGCGTCGGATGACGAAGTGGCGGCTGGACCGCGACCCGAACTGGGTGCTCGTGGGGGGCCGTGGGCCGAAGGATGGCGCGCCCGACGCGGCATCGCTCACCATGCGGCCGGACGGATCATTCCAGGCCCACATCGCGTTCGGCGACGGGCGGGTCGAGATGATCGAGTCGTGCGTGTGGAAGTCGCCGTTCCTGGACGCGGTCGGCTCGTTCATCCCGGACAATCTGTACCGGGATGAGCCGCCCAACGCCTCCTTCGGCGGTCTGGACCGGCTGCTGACGTTCACACGGTCGATCGTGAACCTGGAGCCGGTGGTGCAGTGGGATTGAAGACCGTGGAATCAGCGTGCTTTACTCGCGCGGCAGTTCCTGCACGGTCTGGTTCTGCTCGGTGCGGAAGGCCAGCAGTTTCGCCCGGATGGCGGCGTCGGACCCGGCCAGCACCTGGGCGGCGAAGATGGCCGCGTTGGTCGCGCCGTGCGAGCCAATGGCGAAGGTGGCGACCGGCACGCCCTTGGGCATCTGCGCCATGGACAGCAACGAATCCAGCCCGTCCAGCGACCACGCCTGCGTGGGCACGCCCAGCACCGGCAGGTGGGTGAGCGAGGCCACCACGCCCGCCAGGTGGGCCGCCCCGCCCGCGGCGCAGATGATGAGCCGAATGCCCCGTCCGTCCGCCGCCTTGGCGTAGGCCGCCACCTGCTCCGGGTTCCGGTGCGCGGACAGCGCCTTGGCCTCGTGCGGGATGCCGAACTTGTCGAGCATTTCCGAGGTCTTCTTCATCGTGGGCCAGTCGCTGGCGCTGCCCATCAGAATGCCGACGAGAGGATTGGCATGATTCACGGATCACTGCTCCGGGTGAGGGAAGGGATGAGAAGGCCCGGCGGGCCCGACCGCCCGCGGCGCGGGGTTGACAATAGGGCCAGCCCGGCGAGACGTCATCCGCCCGCGCCCGGCGGCTGGAACGGCGGGGCGCTCACTCGAATCTACATCCGCTGGGGCGCGTCGATGCCCAGCAGGTTGAGCCCGTCGCGCAGCACATCGCGGGTCAGCCCGCACAGCCGCAGCCGCGAGCGACGGATCGAATCATCCTCGGCCTTGAGCACGGGGCAGGCCTGGTAGAAGGCGCTGTAGGCCTCAGCCAGGTCGTGCAGGTAGGTGCAGAGCCGGTGGGGTTCGAGCGAGTCGGCCACCGCGCGCACCACCGGCCCATAGCGAAGCAGGTGCAGGGCGAGGGCCCGCTCCGACGGCTCGCGGATCAGGATCGGCGCGGCGGCGAGATCCGACGGCTCCACCCCGCCCCGGGCAAAGATCGAGCACACCCGCGCGTGGGCGTACTGGATGTACGGCCCGGTGTCGCCCTCGAAGGCGATCATCCGGTCGAAGTTGAACACGTAGTCGCGCGAGAGGTCGCCCGACAGGTCGGCGTACTTGACCGCCCCGATGCCGACGGCGCGCCCGATGGACTGGAGTTCCGACGGCGACAGCCCGTGCGTGGGGGCGGCGGGGTCGGCGGCCCGGGCCGTCACCTCGCGCGTGCCGCGCTCGATCGCCTCGGTGAGCAGTTCCTTGAGCGTGATGTTCTCGCCGGAGCGGGTCTTGAGCGGGCGTCGGTCCTCGCCCAGCACCGCGCCGAAGGGCACGTGGATCAGTTCCGCCCGCGCGCCGTCGGGGGTGATATCCCAGCCGATCAGCCGCACCGCGTCGAACACGTCGCGGAAGTGGTCGCGCTGGCGGGCATCGACCACGTAGATGACGCGGCCCGCGCCGAGCTCACGGACGCGGTGATGGATGGCGGCCAGATCGGTGGTGGCGTAGAGGTAGCCGCCGTCGGACTTGCGGATCAGCAGGGGCCGGTCCCGATCGGAAAACGGCACGACCACGGCGCCGTCATCGTGCCGGGCCAGGCCGGCGCGTTCGAAGGCGCCGACCACGTCGGCGAGGCGGTCCCGGTAGAACGATTCGCCGCGCTCGCTGGACTCGTCGAGGTCCACGCCGAGCATGGCGACCGTCTCATACACCGCCCGCATGGTGACGCGGATCAGTCGTTGCCAGTCGGCCACCACCTCGGGGTCGCCCTGCTGAAGGCGGATGAGCGTTCGCTTGACGCCGACCATGACGCCCGCGGCGCCGTCGTTCTGGGCCTCCAGTTCCACGATTCGATGCGGTCCCGCATGTCCCCGGCGCGCCGCCGCCAGTCCCGCCTCATCATCGCGGCAGTCGGCCTGGGCGGCGCGGTAGGCCCGCTCCAGCGCGGCGATGTCCAGGCAGTCGAGATCCGCGCCGGACTCGCGCAACCGGTGCAGCACCATCGCGATCTGGAGCCCCCAGTCACCCAGGTGGTTCTGCCGGATCACCCGTCGTCGCTGCCGCTCGAAGAGACGCGCCAGCGCGTCGCCGATGATCGTGGAGCGAAGGTGCCCCACGTGCATCTGCTTGGCCACGTTCACGCCGCACAGGTCCACCACGACGGGATGCGTGTCGGGCGCCGGCTCGACGCCGAGATCGCATTCCGTCATCCGCCCCAGCAGCTCCCCCAGCGCCTCGGGCTTCAGCCGCACGTTGATGAACCCCGGACCCGCCACCTCCAGCGGCTGGGCGATGTCGGCGACGAGCGGATCGGCGGCCCCCGCCAACTTCATGGCGATGTCGCGCGGCCTGGCGCCGAGCTGCTTCGCCAGCCCCATCGCCAGGTTGGCCTGAAAGTCGCCGAACTGCGGGTTCTGACTGATCCGGACCTGGGGGTCCGCGTCGCCGAACTCCGGTCCCAGCGCGACCACAGCAGCGCGGCGGAAGGCGTCCTGCAGCAACGTGACGGGATCGCAGGATACAGGCGACATCGGGGCGCTTGCTGGCATCGGGCGTGAGTATAGGGGACCGCCGCCGATGACCAGCCGCCGGTCGTGCGCGTCCGGGCATCCGCGCCCGGATCGAAGTGATCCGCCCGGCGCCCTGGCTCCCCCGCTTGTTCCTCTCCGGTGCTACAGCACGCGGTGTCCGATGTCGCGGCGGAAGAACGCGCCATCGAAGTGAATCCGCCCGCAGGCCTCGTTAGCCCGGTCGCGTGCGGAGCGCAGGTCGTCGCCCAGGGCGGTGACGGCGAGGACGCGCCCGCCGGCGGTGACGATCTCGCCGTCCTCCCGCCGGGTGCCCGCATGAAACACCTTCACGTCCCGCAGCGCCTCGGCCTCCTCCAATCCTTTGATCGGGAGCCCCTTGCGATACTCGCCGGGGTAGCCGCCCGAGCACATCACCACGGTGCAGGCGACTCGCGGGTCGAACTCGATCTCGACGCGGTCGAGCGAACCAGCGGCGGTGCCCCAGAGGATTTCGATCAGGTCGCCCTTGAGCCGGGCCATGAGCGGCTGGCATTCCGGGTCGCCGAAGCGGCAGTTGAACTCCAGCACCTTGGGGCCGCCGGGGGTGAGCATCAGCCCGGCGTAGAGCACGCCCCGGTAGTCGATGTCGTCGCGCCTGAGGGCATCGACGGTGGGCACGAGGATGTCGCGCTCGATCGTCGCCATCAGGTCATCGGTGATGAGCGGCGTGGGCGTGTACGCCCCCATGCCGCCGGTGTTGGGTCCGGTGTCGCCTTCGCCGACCTGCTTGTGATCCTGGCAGGGATCGAGCGTCCAGATGGTGCGTCCATCGGTGAGGGCGAGGATGCTGACTTCCTGCCCCTTGAGTTTCTCCTCGATGACGACGGTGGCCCCGGCGTCGCCGAACTCCCGTCGCCCCATGATGCGGTCGATGGCGTCGATGGCCTGCGCGGGGGAGTCGCACACCACCACGCCCTTGCCGGCGGCCAGACCGGCGGCCTTGACGACCATGCCTTCCTCGCGGCTCTGGGCGTAGGTGCGGGCCTGCTCGGCGTCGCGGAAGATTCTGGCCTCGGCGGTGGGCACCGAGGCGCTGCGCATCAATTGCTTGGCCCAGGCCTTGTCCGCTTCGATGCGGGCGCCGGTCTGTCTGGGGCCGAAGACCAGTCGCTTCGGTCCGGCCAGCAGGTCGGCGGCGCCGTCCGCCAGCGGCTGCTCGGGGCCGACCACGACGAGGTGAATGTCGTGCTGCTCCATCCAGCGGACGAAATGGAAGGGGTGCTTGAGCGAGAGAGGCACGGGGCAGGGAATGGCGTGCTGCGCGATGCCCGCGTTGGCGGCATCGGTGGCGTAGAGCATGCCAAGCCGGGGGGATTGAGCGATCTTCCACGCCAGGGCGTGCTCACGACCGCCGCCGCCGATCAGGACGACGTTGCACTTCTCGGGACACGTGAGTGGCTTGGGCATGATGGCGGGAGTGTACGCGAAGAGGCGCGGCGGACCATCAACCATGCCCGAGCATCCCGCATTGAACGAGAACCCCTCCGTCACGAGGGTCGATACGAACGGTTGTGACCGCGCGAAGCGCGGAACGGGGCGTCACATCTCGCGATACCGGGCCGCGCCGGGCTTGCGGCCGCTCGAATCCCAGGCCACTTCCCATACCGAGCCCTTGCGGCATGGGTGGTCATCCAGCCCCAGCTCCCGCAGCAGGGCGGGAATGTTGTCGCCGTGGGCGCAGAGGGCCAGCACGCCTCGCCACTTCGGAAGAACAATGGCCTCTCCCTCCATGAGCGAAGGGTCGATCTCGACCGGCAGTTCCAGGCCATCGGCCAGCGGCTTGACGGTCTGCACGCATCGAACTGCGGGCGAGGAGAGAACTCGATTGATGCCGGCGTCCGCCAACTGACCCGCCAGCCGATGCGCCTGACGGATGCCTGCTGCGGCAAGCGGGCGATCAGCGTCCGGGCCGGACCACTGTTCACGGTCCACCGCCTTGGCGTGCCGGATGAGCAGGAGCGTTCTCATGGTGCGCCATCGGCGTCATCGCCCTTGACTTCATCCGCAGCGTCTGGCGCAATGGGGCGGATGAGAATGTTGCGGAACTCGACGCGGTCGCCGTGTCCCATGAAGCCCAGGTGTCCCGAGCGGCGCGACAGCCCCGGGTGCGGCTGGCCGTCCATCGGCTCGGTGATGGCGGCGAGATCATGCTCCACGATCACCGTGCCGTTGAGGACGACGGTGAGGCGCGAGCCCTTGAGAGTGACCTCCTCGAAGTTCCACTCGCCCACGGGCCGCAGGTAGCCGCGGTGCGCGGGAACCAACCCGTACACCGAGCCGTGATACTGCCAGGGCAGGAGGTTGGCGTACTTTTCATGCGTGTCGTCGAGGATCTGGATTTCCATGCCCTCGTAGGCGGGATTGCCTGTGGCGGGCGCGCGCAGAGCCAGCCCGTTGTTGCCGCCGGGCGGGAGCCGGAACTCGAACCGCAATGTGAAGTCGGCGTACTCGTCGCTGGTGAGGAGCGTGCCGCCGGTGGCCGGGTCGCAGATGAGAACGCCATCCTGCACGAAATAGCCGCTGGTGGAGCCGATCCAGCCGGTGAGGTCGGCGCCGTTGAAGAGGGGCGTGAAGCCGTCGGCGTCGCGCGTGCGGAGGTATTCATTGGCCTCGTCCGCGCCGATCTCGCGCAACCGGATGTCACGAAAGCGGATTTCGCCGCCGTGAGTCTGCAGTTCGATCTGCTCGCTGACGAAGATGGGGCGTGAGCGGTCCCAGTAGTTCTCCATGGGTACATCATCGACGACGAGTTGACCGTTGAGCGTGACGGTGACGCGCTCGCCGATCATGCGGATGTGGAAGGCGTTCCACTCACCGGCGGGCCTGTCGGCCTTGACGAGCGGCGTGGAACGATGCTTCTGGTTGTTGTACAGCCCGCCGGAGCCGACCTTGGCGGGCTCGATGCCGTGGATGGTGTCCCAGATCTGCACCTGCGGGCTGCCGCGCAGGTAGATGCCGGAGTCGGCGCCGGGGCTGATCTTCCAGTCGAGCCACAGTTCGAAGTCGCGGTAGTGTCGCTCTGTGCAGAGGTGCGGGCCGTGGCCGTCGTTGATGATCTCGCCGTTCTCGACGCGCCAGTGGGCGCGGACGAGTTCATCCGCCTTCCGCTGCTCAGCGGCGAGCGTTTCAGGGGACATCTTCGAGCGGGCGATGGGGTCGCGGACGAGTCCCTTCCAGCCGGAGAGGTCACGTCCGTTGAAGATCGGCTCGCCCCGGCGGTCATCCGAGGGGGGCGAGCCGCAGGCCGCGGACCCGGCGCATCCGACGAGCCACGCGACGAGCAGTAGAAGAAGCGACGGCTTGCCTGGAGCAGTGAGCATGACGAAGCACTCCGGGTTGATGGGACGGGCTTGCCGGATCAGGCGCCATCGGCCTCATCCCTTCCGCTCATACTTCCAGTTCCGTCCCTTGCCCTGCGCGATCCACTCCACCGCAGTGGCGAGGCGCCGGGCGCGGGTTTCGGGCTGCTTGGCCTCGGTGATCCACTCGATGTATTCGCGCTTGTGCGAGGGGCTGAAGCCCTTGAAGTTCGCCGCCGCCTCGGGCGACTGCCTGAGAGCCGCCGCCAGGTCGGGCGGCGTGCGCGGCGGGGGCTTCCTCGACTTCTTTCCGGCGGGGAGCTTCACGCCGTCCTCGTTGAGTTTCGCCGCCCTGCGGATGAGCCGGATGATCGCGGCATCGGAAGGCAGGGCGTCCTCGGACTCGATGCGTCCCAGTGCATCAAGCGCCTTGATGTCCTCCGCCGAGGCGCCGTCGGCCAGCAGCGCTTCCTTCCAGAATCCGAGAGCGCAGTGCTTCTTGAACGCCGCGAAACCGCACAGGATGCCGTGGTGCTCGAAGGCAGGCGAGTTCCACTTGAGCGTCTCGATCACCTGCGGACAACCCCGGTGGATGAGCGAGCGGAGCCGGGTGAGGATGGGACGGGCGAACGGCGCGGCACGTTCGATGCAGGCGTCGATGCGGGGGTCGAGGACGGGAGACGCGTCTGCCATGGGATCGAACCCCCCCTACGCGGTCACGCTCTGGCGTTTCACGCGCTGCTTGCGGCGATTGGGGAAGATCGCCGTGGACTGTGGCTGCTCGGCGTCGCGCGGAATCATGCCGATTTCCGTGATGCGTTCCCACGCGCTCTTGGCGTTACCGCGCGAGAACTCGATCCCGATCGACCGCCGCCCCAGGGCGCGGGCCACCGTGGACGTGGTGCCCGAGCCGAGGAAGGGGTCAAGGACCAGTGATGCTGGCCGCCCGTCAGTCGCCGGGTTGCTGCACGCCTTGATGACCCGCTCCAGATAGACCTCGGGAATCTGGTTGTGGTGGCGGTGGCGGCGTTCCTTGTTGTTGCCCTGGATGCGGCCCCAGTACTTGCCGTACCACACATCCATGGGCACGCGCAACCCCTTGTTGGACTCCTTGGCCATGGTGCGCGGATCGGCGTAGATGGCGGCCCGGTCGGAGAGCTCCAGCACCGCGTCCGGGTTCCAGATGCGATTGTCCGGGTCTTTCACAAAGTAGAGCGCGTGAACCTTGGACATGATGAACGAGGAGTTGCGGTTCTGCCCGAACCGAAAATGCCAGATGCACCAGTTGATCATGGTCAGCCCGCGGCGCTTGAGGTGCATCACCACCTCGGCGGCGGTGTCGTCCGGGATGTTCACCCAGATCGACCCGTGCGGCGCGAGGGCCTCGACGCAGCCGTCCAGCCAGTCGAAGGTGAACCGCTCGTACTCGGCGCGAGGCATGCCGTCGCGCCACTCGTCGTAGGGCACATCCCAGTTGAAGGGCGGGTCGGCGAAGACCAGGTCCACGTGGCCGCGATCCGGCAGGTTGGCCAGCACATCGCGGCAGTCGCCCACGTAGACCCGCGTGTCGGGGTTCGCGGCGTGAAAGGCGGGTTGCAGCGGATCATCCGGCTGCGTGGGAGAATGGGGTGGAACGGTGTCCCCGAACAGGCAGATGTCGGCGGTGCGAAGCTGGTCCGCCACCCGCCGCTGCACCTGCGTGGCGCCCTTGGGCATGGCGTAGCCGCCGGGGCGGTTGAAATCTGTGTTCTTGTGCTCAGCCATGATCTGGGATGACGGTAGAACCCTCGGCGTGACGTGTCCTGCTGTTGACAGGATGCGACATGCCAGCCCGGACGTGAAACGTGTCCTTTCCCGGCACGAACCTATACTGGTCGGCGTGATCCGGGTTGGAGCACGCCTTGCCATGACCTACCCAGGAGCGAACTGATGTTCCGTCGTCCCCTTGTCGTGTCTCTGGTCGCGGTTCTCGCCGCGGCGGCCCCCACGTCGTGTCTGCTGGCCCAAAACCCGTCGGGCGGCGCGGCGGCGACGGTGTCGTCGGACGAGATCAAGGTCGAACTGATTGAAGCAGGCCAGCAGCCGCGGCGTGAACTGCGGCTGGCGCCCAAGGCGGGGCTGAAGCAGGTCGTGGAGACCAAGATCAACATGACCATGTCGCAGAGCATGAGCGGCATGGAAATGCCCGCCCCGGACATGCCCGCCATGACGACCACCGCCGAGCTGGAGGTGAAGGAGGTCGCCCCCAACGGCGACATCACGCTGTCGCAGAAGATCACCGCCGCCGACATCGTCGAGACCGACGACACCGATCCCATGGTGGCGGACATGATGCGCCAGCAGATGAAGGGCATGATCGGCATCGGCGGCACGTCCACGCTCACCAGCCGCGGCATCACCAAGGAGACCAAGGTGGAAGGTCCGGAAGGCGCCGATCCCGCCACGCTGGCCCAGATGCGCGGCATGGTGGACACGCTTCGCCAGGCCGCCACGCCATTCCCCGTCGAAGCCGTCGGCATCGGCGCCAAGTGGAAGGTCGTCACCCAGGTCGAGCAGAACGGACTGAAGCTCGATCAGACCACCACCATCGAGCTGGTCGGGTTGAAGGATGACTCGGCGGAGCTGAAAGTCACCATCGAGCAGTCCGCCAAGGATCAGAAGATCGAGGCCCCGGGCCTGCCTCCGGGCGCGTCCGTGACGGTGAAGTCGATGAAGTCCAAGGGCGACGGCCGCATGATCGTCCGGTTTGACCGCGTGTCCCCCGAGGAGAGCGAGTCCAACACCACCAACTCGTCGGATATCTCCATCGACATGGAGGGCATGGCCATGGAGATGGCGCAGAACATGACCCTGAAGATGGCCATCAAGTCCAAGGTCGCTGAGTGACATGACGCGGTCACGACGCGGCGTGCCGCGAACCGTGGCCGACGCCGGTCGATCATCGTCGTGACACCATATCCCCGATCGGGGCGTCCATGCTTGGACGCCCCGTTTTCATGGGTCCGCGCCGTGATTCGTCACTGGGTGCCGAAGATCCGGTCGCCCGCGTCGCCCAGGCCGGGCAGGATGTAGCCGCGCTCGTTGAGCTGCCGGTCCAGCGACGCCGTGTACACCACCACGTCCGGATGATGCTCCCCCAGCCGCATGACGCCCGGCGGGGCGCAGACCAGGCACACCATCTTGATGTCGCGGCAGCCCCGTTTCTTCAGTTCGCCCACCGCGTGCGTGGCCGAACCGCCCGTGGCCAGCATGGGGTCCACCAGCAGCACCGGCCCCTGGGCCATGTCGGGAGGGAACTTGGCGTAATACGCCACCGGCTCCAGCGACGATTCATCCCGGTAGATGCCGATGTGCCCCACGCGGGCCTCGGGAATCAGCGCCAGGATGCCATCGGTCATGCCCATTCCCGCCCGCAGGATCGGCACCAGCGTGACTGGCCGGCTCAGCGCCCGCCCCACGGTCCGCTCCAGAGGCGTGACCACGGCGACCTCCTTCGTGGGAAAGTCGCGGCTGATCTCGAACGTCATCAGCGCCGCGATCTCGTTGAGCAGACGCCGGAAGTCGCCCGTCACAGTCGCCCTGTCGCGCAGACGCGTGAGTTTCGTCTGAATCAGCGGATGATCGAACACCCGCAGGTTGTGATGATCGGACGGAATGCCGGACATGACGCCAAGGTACCTGATGCCGGCGTCCGCGTCGAGAGAAGCCATCGCCCGGAGATGATGTGAGCGCTCAAGACGGCGCGCCGCGACATTGCGGGCGATGACCGGGTGTGACGATCGCGGCGGAACCGGTCGTCGCGGCTCGGACGCGGTTTCGCACCTCCTACACTTCACCATGCTCACCTCCGATCGCTCCGAGGGAGATGGTGTGACGAACGGGAATGTCCCGATCGGCGCGGCGCCGCCGTCGCGCCTGGCCGACGTCGCCGACCCTTCGCCGCAGGATGTGCAGGCGGCCTCCATGATCGCGCACACCATCGACGCCGAGACACTGGCGGGCGTCATCGAGCAGCAGGAGCCGCCCGACGCAGCCGACACGCTCGAAGCCCTCGATGAGGAGCAGGCGGCGGAAGTCCTCGAAAAGATGGAGGATGAGATCGCCGCCGAGGCCCTGGCGGAGATGCAGAAGCCGCTGGCGACCGGGGTCATCACGGACCTGGTTGATGAAGACCCCGCCTACGCCGGTCGGCTGCTGGAGCTCATGTCGCCTGACGACGCCGCCGACCTGCTGCAGGCCCTGCCCGATCAGCCGCGCGGCGTGGTGCTGGCCAGCATGGCTCCCGAGACGCGCCGCACCCTCGCCCACCTGGCGAAGTATGACCGCGAGTCGGCGGGCGGTCTGATGACCACCGAGTTCCTGGCGCTCAAGGCCGACATGACGGTGCCGCAGGCCATCGAATACATCCGAGCCCACGACCTGCCCGAGGACACGCAGACCGCCATGATCGTGGACGCCAAGGGACACCTCGTCGGAGTGCTGGGGCTGCAGCGGCTGCTGCTGGCCAAGACGGCCCAGCGACTGTCGGATCTCATGAACGCCGAGGTGGATTTCGTCCGCCCGGAGATGGACCGCGAACATGTGGCGCGGGTGTTTGACCGCTACGACTACGCCCTGCTGCCGGTGGTGGACCGCGACCGACGGCTGCTCGGCGTCATCACGTTCGATGACGTGATCGACATCATCCGCGAGGAGCAGACCGAGGACACGCAGAAGATGGTGGGCGCCGGCGCGGTCGAGGCGGTGTATTCCTCGCTCGGGACCAAGGTGCGCAGCCGCTTCCCCTGGCTGCTGGTCAACCTGTTCACCTCCACGCTGGCCGCGATCGTGGTGCTGCAGTTCGAAGGGTTGATCGGCGAACTGGCGGTGCTGGCGGTGCTGATGCCCGTCATCGCCAACCAGGCGGGCAACGCGGGCCAGCAGTCGCTGGCGGTGACGCTGCGAGGCATCGTGCTGGACGAAATCCGCCCGGGCCGCGTGGCCCACCTGCTTCTGCGCGAGGCGGGCGTGGGGCTCTTCAACGGTCTTGTCGCGGGCGCGCTCGTCGGCACGGGGCTGGCGGTCATCGGCACGTTCTTCACCGAGGGCGCCTCGTGGCGGCTCGGGCTGATCGCCGGACTGGCCATGATGGGCGCACTCACCATCGGATGCTTCGTCGGCAGCGCCATGCCCATCACGATGCGGCGGCTGGGCTTCGATCCGGCGACGGGATCGACCATCTTCCTCACCATGACCACCGACACGGTGAGCTTCTTCACCTTCCTCGGACTGGCCAGCATGCTCTCCTCATGGCTGCTTCAGCAGGCCTGACGCCGAGACGCCATCGCGGGGGACGCACGCCAGCGCGATGGGGCGTCACTCCGGTCGCAGCCGCGCCGCCACCGGCAGGTGATCGCTCTCGGGTCTGGTTCGATCCGACCACGCCGGCACCTGGTAACGCTCGACCTCGTACCCGCGCAGCAGAATCCAGTCGATGCGCATTCCCTCATCCGGCTCGCCGTCCCAGTCGCACCAGGTGGGCGAAGCGTCATCGCCGGCGGCGTCACGCAGGGCGCGCGTGGTGGCGTCTTCACGCGCCTCCACGGTCGTCAGCGCCAGGTGAGGCGGCGAACCGGGCCGGGCGTTGAAGTCTCCCAGAAGCACGACGCGCGGCTCATCCGCCAGGCGAGACGCGAGCCAGCGAGCCGATTCCAGCCGCGCCTGCTCGCCCCGGTGATCGAAGTGCGTCGAGACCGCGAGCAGCGACTGACCCGTCACGCGATCCTTCAGCCGCACCCACGTGGCCACGCGATTGAGCGCCGCGTCCCACCCGCGGCTGGGCTTGTCGGGCGTCTCGCTGAGCCACCACGTGCCCCAGGCGACTTCCTCGAATCGATCGGCCCGGTAGAGCACGGGCGACTGTTCCCCCCTGTTGACGCCGTCATCCCGGCCCACGCCCCGGAATACGTAGCCGGTCCCCGGCTTTCCCGTCTCATCGGTCGTCCGTCCAAGCGCCGCCTCCAGGTCGCGGCGCTGGCTGGGCAGCACCTCCTGCAGCCCGATGAGATCCGCCTCGAACGACCGCAGCAGCGCGATCACGCGATCGCGCCTTTTCGGCCAGGCGTTCTCGCCGTCCCCCGGGTTGTCGTAGCGAATGTTGAACGACACCACGGTGAGTCCATCGCGGCGGCGAGACGCCTCGATCACCCCGGCGGAATCGGAACTCCTCTCAGATGGTCCGCCAAGAAGAAGCATCACCGGAAGAAGAGGCATGATGCGGATTGTTCGCATGAAGGGCTCCTCCTGACGCGCGAAACGACGTTGCGGAACGATTCACCCCACGGTCAGCGCCAGGGCGACGTTCGCCCCGTTGAACGCCGCGTGCATGACGATGGGGGCCAGCACCCCCCCGCCGCGCTCCCGCGCCAGTCCGAAGCCCAGCGACAGCACGAACAGCGTGGGCAGCGCGTGCGGCGCGACGACGGCGGCGTGGGGCGCGACGAAAATGACCGACGTCACCACGATCGCCCACCACCGCGAACGGAGCAGCGTCGTCAGCGCCGGTTGCAGCATGCCGCGGTACGCCGCCTCTTCAACGATCGGCGCCCCCACGATGACCAGCGCCATCGCGCCGAACCGCCAGGGCCCCGCGGCGGGGTCGGTCAGCATCCGCAGGGCGTCGTGGGCCAGCACGTCCGGCGAGCGTCCGGTCAGCCACGTCTGCACACCGGCGCCGATGAAACTCACCCAATGAAGCAGCGGCCAGATGAGCAGGAGCCCGATGAGTCCCGCCGCCGCCGCGCGGACCATTCGTCGCGGAACGGGGGCTGATTGATCAGTCCGGGCGATGAACGACGAATCCAGCGGCTGACCGGTCGCCTGACCCCCACCCATCCTCGGCCGCACCATCAGCCATGCCGCGATGACCAGTCCCGCCGCGAGATAGCCGCCGCTGCGCAGCACCACACCCAGTCGGACCGTCTCAGGCGAGATCACCCCCCCCGCGTACGCCTGGCGAACGGCGTCAGGCGGCTTCGTCACCGCCGCCAACAGACCCGCCCCCAGCGGCTGGGCCAGGTACATCCCCGCGAAGAAAAGCAGCAGGACGAGCGCGGCCGTCAGTTCCCGCGAGCCCAACCCCCCCGGTCCGGGAGCGGGCGGACGAGGCAGTCGGAGCAGCCGTCGGGCGAACACGAGCCATGCCGACGCTACCGCCCCGATCGCCATGAGACCGGGATAGAGCCATATCGTCCCTCCCCCGGCACGCATATTCACGCGGTCTTCACCCGGCGGGGCGATGCCTTCCGAAGAATCCGTTTCGGGCAAGGCATCGTCATGGATTGGCGCTTCGGCGTCGATACAGTTGCGCATCCCCCACGCGGGGTTGGTGAGCAGGATCAGGGTCAGGAAGCACGAAACGATGCCGGTGACGCTGGAACAGATCGTGGCGCGCAAGCGCGTGGAGGTGGCGCAATCGCGGCAGAAAACACCGCTGGAAACCCTGCGCGAGCGCGTCGGCTCGTGCGACAAGCCGCGCAACTTCTTCAGCGCGGTGGTCAACGGGCGCGACCGGGACCGCGGACACTCGCGCATCATCGCCGAGATCAAGCGCAAGAGCCCCTCCGCCGGGGTGATCCGCGAGGATTTCGATCCCGTCCGCATCGCCAGACAGTATCACCAGGGCGGGGCCTCGGCGCTCTCAGTGCTGACGGATGACCGCGATTTCGGCGGACGGCTGGAGTTCATCGCCCAGGTCCGCGAGGCGGTCCCCCTGCCCGTGCTGCGCAAGGACTTCATCATCGACGAGTACCAGGTGTGGGAGGCCCGCGCCGCCGGGGCCGACGCCGTGCTGCTCATCGCCGAGGTGCTCAGCGAGGGTGAACTGCTGGACCTGATGATCCTGGTGCGCGAGCTGGGCATGACGTCGCTGGTCGAGGTTCACGCCGTCGAAACCCTGCTCAAGGTGAAGAACCACATCGGCTTCCCCCACGCGGGCTACTCGCTGCTGGGCATCAACAACCGTGATCTGGCGACCATGAAGACCGATGTGTCGCACACGCTGCGGGTGATCGAGTTCGTGGAGGACCGCCGTGTGGTGGTGGCGGAGTCGGGCATTCACTCCCGCGCCGACCTGGCCCGGCTGCGTCAGAAGGACGTGCGCATCGCCCTGGTCGGGGAGCATCTCCTGCGCCAGCCCGACCCCGGCGCCGCGTTGCGCGACCTGCTCTCGCGCGATCCGGACGACGAGTGACGCTGTTCCTGCTGCAAGTCGGCGGTTCCCGGGCGGTGCGACGCTCCGCATCGTGCTTCGTCCATCCCTTGAGCGTGGAACACGCCTGGGACTCGCATGCACGCCTGATCGACTGCCGGACGATCCGCCGGCGCGAATCGAGCGGCTACCGCCCCAACTCCACCGCGCGGTCACGGGCGGCGAGAATCGCCTCCGCCACGATCTGCGGAAACTCCGCCTCGAAGAACACCTCCAGCGCCGCCGCCGTCGTTCCGCCCGGACTGGTCACCTGCGTGCGCAGCGCGTCGGCGGACACGGGCGCATGCGAACCGTCGCCGTCCGCCGTGAGCATTCGACCAGCGCCGAGGATCGTCTGGTACGCCAGCGTGCGCGCCGTGTGGTGATCGAGTCCCGCCTGGATGCCCGCCTGCTCCATCGACTCCGCCAGCAGAAAGACGTACGCCGGGCCGGAGCCGGACACCGCCGTCACCGCGTGCAGCAGATGCTCCTCCACCTTCACCACGCGGCCCATCGAGGCGAAGAGCATGACCGGAAAGTGCTCATCGCCCGACCTCGCCCCCTCCCCTATCGCCAAGGCGGTCATGCCCGCCTTGACGCGGCAGGGCGTGTTGGGCATGGCGCGGATGATCCGCGTGTTGCCGCCGAGCACTTGCCGGATGGCCGCGCTGGACAGGCCCGCCATGATGCTGGTGACAATCACACCGTCTGAAGCAGCCGGCGCCGGCCCCATCTGCTCCGCCACGCTGGCGAAAACCTGCGGCTTGACCGCCAGCAGCACGTGCGGCGAGTCCCACGCAAACCGTGCCTCGGCGGACACCACGCATCCCAGCCGCCTCGCCTGCTCACGCCGCCCGTCATCCGGCTCGATGACCAGCACCGATTCCGCCTCCAATACGCCCGCCTCGACCGCCCCGCGCAGGATCGCACTGCCCATGGAGCCGAAGCCGATGATGGAGAGCGTGGTGGGCATGGGGGATGGTAGGGGCGGCCCAGCCGATGGCCGCGAACGCCTCCACCCTCTCGCCTGCCGCTCCAAGGCGTGGGTGGAGCGGAAGGCGTTGATCCAACCCCCGCTCGATCACCTCCCACACCACCACTGCCTTCCACCGCTCGAGCCACCCACCCCCATTCTCGACCACCACCGCCTTTACGGAGCCCTACGAACAACCCGGGAAAACTGGAACCGCGGCTGAACCTGCTCGCCGCCAACGGGTGCATCGACCGAGAAGATGGAGAATGCTCGGACACATCGCCAACGCGCATGGTTGCGTGGCGCACCGGCAGGTGATGCTTCTCGACCTGATCGAGTCTGCAAGGCGCCGTGATGCCCGCTGAGCCGGAGGAACTCGATTGGAAGGAACTGGAGTTGGGCTTGGGCTTGGAGAGCAATTCGCTCAACCCGGGGTGCGGGCTCCACGGTGCTGGCTCCGCATCGGTTGTTCTGGTCAGTCGAGTCTGCCGATTGGGCGCTGACACGGATTCCCGCCGCACGGTGGGGCATCCGACTTCAAGTTCCCTCGGTGCCGCTGCTTGACCGGGCGGTTCTGGCCGATACCTTCACTGGTCCGTTCTCGATGGCGGGAACGGGAACGCACGGCGTGGCTGGCGGCATGTCGGGACGCCGTGCCGCATCGGATCACGGCTGTGAATCATCTGGCGCGACGACAATCGATCCCCTATAGCTCAATGGTAGAGCGGCCGGCTGTTAACCGGCAGGTTGCTGGTTCGAGTCCAGCTGGGGGAGTTCAAGGTTTCCGAGCGAAACCAGACCGACACAGGGGTTGACAGACACCGCCGCCGAGAGCGCCTCGCGGCGGTTGGTCGTTTTGGGGCAGGTGGCGGTCCGGAGTGGCCGTTTCCACGCAGAAAACGCGGTTTACAGCGATGGCCGGCGGGCGGCCGGCCGCCGGGCCGGGTTCCCGCCGCGCTCTCGGTTCGTTTCCAATCTCGGGGGCGCGAGCCGAACTGTGGGAGTTGGGTGCGGCCCCCCGAGCCGAACCCTCTTCGAACTCTCCGTTGGCGGGTTAACTGGTGGGGTGGGTTGACAGGCGTCGGGCCCAGCCGCAGCAGCCAGGGCCATCGATCGAACGGCCACCGCACGAGCCACCTCCAAGCGATGCGACGCGGCTCCGGCACGAGCCCGCACCCTCTTTCTTTGCGCTTCCGCATCCACCTCCCTCACTCCACCGGCCCTCCACCTGGTGATTCGCGTCTCGCGTCCTCACATCGATCGATTGCATTCGGCTCATCATGGCGACTCCTTCCGCAGGTGCTTCAGCCACGCCTTGGGCGTACGGGCGTGCCCATCCTTGTTCGTGTTCGACGCGAGAGCGTTCCTCATGATTCGGCCGCGCGTTCCCGAATCCCGACGGGACCTGCGGGGTCAACGTCACGTTTCCGCACCCCACCGCTGGTGCGCAGGTCGAGGGGCCGTCGCTCAAAGGCCGGACCTTCTTGCGACACGAGCAGCAGACCCCAGACAATCCACACTGATCGCCCGGATCGACACGCCGTCAGCCCGCCCGAGACGGCGCACCAACGCCCCTCTCCCTGTCGCCTCATTTCCGATACCATGAGCCCCAAGGTCATCGGCCACGCCGATGACCCTTCGAGCGCGACCGAAGTCAGGAGGAGAATCGCGATGACGCGAGCGGCAGCGGGAACCAACCAGAGCACCTCGTCGGCGCAGGATCTCACCTACGCCGACGCCCTCTGGAAGGCCGCCGATGCCCTGCGCGGGCAGGTCGATGCCGCCGAGTACAAGCACGTCGTCCTCGGCCTGCTCTTCCTCAAGTACATCTCCGACTCCTTCGAGGCCCGCCGCGATGAACTGAGGGCCGAACTCGAAGCCGATGGCATTACCGGCAAGCAGCAGGACTCCCTCCTGGAGAACCGCGACGAGTACACCGCCGAGCGCGTCTTCTGGGTTCCGCCCGAAGCCCGATGGGCCAACCTGCAGAATCAGGCCGCCCGCCCCGACATCGCCACGCTCATCGACGACGCCATCCTTGCCGTCGAGCGTGACAACGCCGCGCTCAAGTCCAAGTTGCCGCGCGACTACGCCCGCCGCGGCATCGAGCCGGTCAAACTCAAGTCCCTCATCGACCTCATCGCCGACATTGGCTTCAAGGGTGACCGCGACAAGGCACGCGACACGCTCGGCCGCGTCTACGAGTACTTCCTTGGGAAGTTCGCCGCCGCAGAAGGCAAACTCGGCGGCGAGTTCTACACCCCGCGCTGCATCGTCCGCCTCCTCGTCGAGATGCTCGAACCCTACAACGGCCGCGTCTACGACCCCTGCTGCGGCTCGGGCGGCATGTTCGTCCAGTCCGAACGCTTCGTCGAGCAGCACGGCAACAAGGACGAGATCTCCGTCTTCGGCCAGGAATCGAACCCCACGACTTGGCGGCTGGCGCACATGAACCTCGCCATCCACGGCATCGAGGCCAACCTCGGCCCCCAGCCGGCCGACACCTTCCTGCGCAACCTCCACCCCGACCTGAAGGCCGACTACATCCTCGCCAACCCGCCCTTCAACATCAGCGACTGGTCGGGCCAGCTCCTCCGCGACGATGTCCGCTGGCGCTTCGGCGCGCCGCCCATCGGCAACGCCAACTACGCGTGGATTCAGCATTTCATCCACCACCTCGCCCCGCCCAACGGCAAAGGTGGCGGAGTGGCGGGCTTCGTCATGGCCAACGGCTCGCTCTCCAGCAACTCGGGCGGCGAGGGTGAGATTCGTCAGCGCATCGTCGAGCATGACCTCGTCGATTGCATCGTCGCGCTTCCCGCCCAACTGTTCTTCACCACCGGCATCCCCGTCTGCCTGTGGTTCCTCACCCGCGACAAGACTGGCCGCAACCTCCCCAAGGGCGGGCGCAACCGACTCGGCGAGACTCTCTTCATCGATGCCCGGAAACTTGGCACCATGCAGAGCCGCACGCTGCGCGTCCTCACCGGCGGCGACGATGGCGAAACCCTCCTGGCCGATGGGCTTGGCGACCCCAAGCCAGATTCCGACATCGGCCGCATCGTCTACGCCTTCCGCCAGTGGCGCGGCGAACCCAAGCCCGACTGGTGGTCCGACCGCGAGCACGGCCCGTGGGCCTTCAAGCCGGTCCCCGGCTTCGCCAAGGCCGCCACGCTCGACGAGATCAAGAAGCACGGCTTCGTGCTCACGCCCGGCCGATATGTCGGGGCGGAGGAACAGGAAGCGGATAGCGAGCCGTTCGCCGAAAAGTACCCGCGCCTGCTCGCCGAACTGGAGGAGCACTTCGCCGAGTCCGAGCGCCTGACCCGTGTCATTCGTGACAACCTTCGTCGTGTTGGTGGGGTAGCGGGTGGCAATGGGGCGTAATGTCCATCAACGCCCGTCGCCACTGTGGAGACCATCGTGCTGAGAGTGCCGGTCAAGCCCGAACTCCTTCGCTGGGCCTGCGAGCGTGCGGGCAAGTTGGAGTCCGCGCTGGCCGAAAGGTTCGCCGCGTTTCCCGACTGGCTGACCGGCGAGAAGCAGCCCACGTTCAAGCAACTGGAGGACTTCGCCAAGGCGACCCGCACGCCCTTCGGCTTCTTCTTCCTCCAGGAGCCACCGGTCGAGACGATCCCCATCCCGGACTTCCGCACCGTCGGCAGCGAACGAGTCCAGCACCCATCCCCTGACCTGCTCGACACGATCTATCTCTGCCAGCAGCGCCAGGATTGGTACCGCCAGAATGCCCTCGTGCTGGGCGAGCCGCCGCTCGACTTCATCGGCTCCGCCACCGTGCAGAGCGAAGTGATTGCCACCGCCTCGCGCATCCGCGAGGCCGTCGGTTTCGATTTGGACGCTCGGGCCGAGGCGAGGAAGTGGGAGGACGCCCTCCGCATGATGATTGACGCCGCCGACGAGGCCGGCATCCTCGTCATGATCAGCGGCATCGTCGGTCACAACACCCACCGCCCGCTTGACACCGCCGAGTTCCGCGGCTTCGCCCTCTGCGACGCCTCCCCACACCTTGCGCCGCTCATCTTCATCAACGGCACCGACACCAAGGCCGGCCAGATGTTCACCCTCGCCCACGAACTGGCGCACCTCTGGATCGGCGAGTCGGGCGTCTCGAATGTAACGCCCGCGAGTTCGTTCTCGGATCGCGGCGTGGAGTGGTGGTGCCATGCCGTGGCCACGGAAATCGTCAGGGGCTTTGATGTACCGGATGGCCGGGGTAGTGTTCCCGCGGTCAGCCCGCGCTTCGCCCGCGCCGTGCTGGCCAGCACCTGGGAAGGCCGCTCCGCGTTCACCGACGCCTTTCGCCTGCTCGGTTGCCGCAACGTCAAAGCCCTTGAAGCCCTCGGCGATCGCCTCGGTATGACCGCGACACTATGCGGAGGGGCCGCTTGACATGGCAAAGAAGCCAACCATCCCGTCTCGCTCGAACACCGAGATCCGGACCATCATGCTTCAGTACTTCTACGACCGCAACAAGAACGCGACGAGCGCACGGGGCAAGAAGGGCTCGGCCATCAAGATCAGCGACATCAAGAAGGAACTGAAAACCAGCCACACATTGACGCAGCAGGAGGTGCAGAGCAATCTCACGTATCTGATCAGCCAAGGTTGGGTCGAGGAGGACACTGTCGAAAAGTCCTTCACTGCTCCCGGAGGGACGGTCATCCCGTCCACGACCAGTTTCTACAAGATCACGGCCGCTGGGATCGACAAGATCGAAGGGCCCGGAGAGTTCACGATGCAGAAGTTCCACGGGATCAACATCAACGCGACGGGGCAGAACATCATTACTCTCGGGGACGGGAATCAGGTCAACGTGAAGTTCTCCGACCTAGGCAAGGCGCTGGTTGAACTGCGCGACGCGATCACCAAGTCCGACGCCGACGAGCAGGACAAGTTGGCGTACGTGGCCGACATCGACACCATCCAGTCGCAGCTGGCGAAGCCCGCCCCGAATCAGAACATCATCAGTGCCGCGTGGCAGACCGTGAAGGCCGCCGCGGCCATCAATGGCTGCGCGGGGTTCGTCACGAAAGTCGGCGCCCTCATTGGAGGGCTTCTCGCATGACACCGAACGGTGCTACAGAATACCCCTCGCGGTTGCGGGGGGGGCGCCTGGTTCTGGAGGCCAGGCCATGACCACTCCGCCCACCTGGCGTAGTTCCACTTGGGGCGATGAAGTCTCGCTTGAGTACGGCAAAGCGCTACGCGACTACTCGGAGAGCGGTGGCAGTGTTCGCGTGTTTGGTACGAACGGGCCGGTTGGATGGACGGACACTCCACTCGCCGAGGGACCCGGCGTTATCCTCGGCCGGAAGGGCGCGTACAGAGGGGTGCACTACTCAGTCGATGCGTTCTGGGTCATCGACACGGCTTACTTCGTCGTACCCAAAGCGGACTGTGACATGCGATGGCTGTACTACGCCATCACTCATCATAAGTTGGGCGAGATCAACGATGGCTCGCCGATCCCGTCGACAACCCGCGCGGCAGTTTATCCGCGTGAGTTAGCCGTCCCACCGATCGAGACCCAGCGTGCCATCGCCGCAGTCCTCGGCTCGCTGGACGACAAGATCGAGCAGAACCGGCGGACGGCACGCGCGCTGGAGCGGCTGGCGCGGGCGATCTTCCGGGCGTGGTTCGTGGACTTCGAGCCGGTCAAGGCCAAGGCCGCCGGCGCGGCGTCGTTCCCCTCCATGCCGCAGCCCGTCTTCGACGCCCTCCCGACCACTTTCACCGACTCCGAGATGGGCCCTGTGCCGGAGGAGTGGAGGCTGGGCACTCTTGGTGAACTTGGCACGCTCGCGATTGGGGGAGACTGGGGAAAGGACGAGCCATTCGACGGGGCTGTGCAAGCGTATTGCCTGCGAGGAGTAGATTTGGAGCACTTGCGGTCAACCGGCCAGGCCACGCCCCCACTGCGGTGGATGAAACCGACGAGCATCGATCGCCGGACGATGAACGAGCGAGATGTGCTGGTCGCCGGGTCCGGGGCTGGTCCTACGGGCCGCCCCTTGTGGGCTTGTCCGGGATTCATGCGAACGGACACGCCCGTTATCTACTCGAACTTCTGCAAGCGGATTCGATGTAGCTCGGCGGCTGCGGCGGTGTATCTGGACGCTTGGCTGCATCAGATGCGGGAATCGGGCGAGATTTGGGAGCACGTCAACGGCACATCGGTCCCGAACCTTGACGCGAAATCCATGCTCGCGGGTAAGACTGTCGTGATCCCGCCTGAACCGCTGCTCCAGACCTACTACACGCTCGTGCGGCCGATGTGGGAGCATCTGTTTTGCGGCGAGAACCACACCCTCGCCGCGCTCCGCGACTACCTCCTCCCCCAACTGCTGAGCGGCCAGGTGCCGGTGGAGGTGGGCGATGCCGAGAGGGTCGCCACCAAGGGGAGCGCGTGAGGTCATGTACCCTGTCGTCCGTGTCACGCAGCCACCCGACGCCCCCGAGCCGCTTGGTACGAAGCGGAAGTACTGGTACAAGGCCGCCGACGGACGCGAGGTGCTCTTCAAGGCCGAGGAGCGCGGGTACGGCGAGGATTGGTCGGAGAAGATCGCGTGCGAACTCGCCGCGCTGGTGGGGATTCCGCACGTTCACTACGAGTTGGCCCGTGATGTGAACGCGGATGTGCCAGGCGTGGTCTCGGTGCAGTTGTGTCTCCCGGGCGAGGCGCTGGTACACGGCAACACGCTGCTTCAGGCGATTGATCCGGCATACCCGAGGACAACGCTCCGTGTTCCGGCACACACCGTCGACGCGGTGAACCGGGTGGTGCGGATGCTCTCCATACCGGCCCCGCGCTGGGCGGCCAACCTTCCGTCCGGGATCACAACCGCTGTCGACGTGTTCAGCGGCTACCTGATGCTCGATGCGTGGATCGCCAATCAGGACCGGCACCATGAGAACTGGGGCGCGCTGTGGACGGAGAACCGATTGACGCTCGCCCCTTCGTATGACCACGGAGCGTGTCTGGCGCGGAACGTGAGCGATGAGGAGAAAGCCGCGCGCCTGACGACGGGGGACGCGGGGTACAGCGTCGGCGCATTTGCGGCCCGGGCCGGGTCGCGCCTGTTCGACCAGCCCACGGACACGCGCCCGCTCAGCGCGCTGGATGCGTTCCGCCGGTTCTCGGCCCCAATCCCGCATGCGGCCGACGCCTGGAGGGATCGGCTCCGGGCGGTCGATCAATCGACGGTCGAGGCGGTTCTGGACCAAGTGCCGCCTGATCGGCTCTCTCGCGTTTGTCGAGACTTCACCCTACAGTTGCTGGTAGAGAACCGGACGCGGATTCTGGCTCTCTAGGAAAGGAGTTTGATGAATCGTCTGTTCGTGGCATGGCGCTCGGAGGTCGGTGTGGGGCCCACAGGAGAGGGGCCGACTGTGGGGTGGGGACCTGTCGGGGTGCTTGAACGCACGCCCGAGGGGGGCTATCGATTCGCCTACACGAACGGTGCGCGCACGCTCACCGGGTTCCACCCGTTTCCCGGGATGACCGAACTGAACGCCGTGTATGAGTCCGACCAGTTGTTCCCCATGTTCGCCAATCGTCTGATGAACGAACGGCGGCCGGAGTACAAGCCATCGCTCGTCTGGAGCGGGTTCGATCCGGATAACCCGCCCGATCCCATCCAACTGCTGGGCGTGACGGAGGGGCTGCGGCAAACCGACTCACTGGAAGTGTTCCCGTGTCCTGTCCAGGACGGCGATGGATGCTTCCTCAACAAGTTCTTCCTGCATGGCGTGCGATACGTGCCCCCCGCCGCAATCGAGCGCATCAACCGCCTGACCACGGGTGATGCGCTGGTGATGATGTTTGACGATTTCAACCGCCACGACCGGCTCGCGGTGGCCGTGCGTACCGACGACGCCGAGGCGCGTTTCATGATCGGATACGTTCCTCGCTACCTGGCGCACGACGTGCGGCTGTTGTGCTCGCAGTGCCATCCGGATTTCATCGATCTGCGGGTCGAACGTGTCAATCCCACTGCCCCGCTTCAGCAGCGCGTGCTCTGCCGGATGAACTCTTGCTGGCCGGACGGGTTCGAGCCATGCGGCGGCGAAGAGTTTCAACCAATCGTGAGCGGGGCGCTCTCCCAACACTGAGGACCACCCGTGCATGAAAGCGACGTCGAACTCGCTGCGCTCGGGCTGTTTCGATCCGTCGGGTACGACTTGCGGCACGGCCCGGAACTGGGACCAGATGCGGCGGCCTCCGAACGGGAGGGCTTTGATTCGGCGATCCTCAGTGACCGAGCATTGCGCGCGGTTCGATCGCTCAATCCTGTCCTCCCAGAAGTCGATTGTGCCGCGGTCGTGCGGACGCTCGCCCGACCTCCTCACCCGACCCTCATCCAGAACAACCGCTGGTTCCACGACCTCCTGACCAACGGCGTCAAGGTCGAGTACCGCGACACGAAGACCGGTGAGACCCGGGGTGGGTTCGCGCGGCTGGTGGACTTCGATCGGCCCGAAGCGAACGACCTGTTCGTCGTCCGCCAACTCACGGTGACTGGCCCGTCCGGCAAGTGGATCAGGCCGGACCTGATGGTATTCCTCAATGGCCTGCCCATCGCGGCGATTGAACTGAAGGATCCGACCGACGCTGAGGCGGACCTGTGGTCCGCGATCGCCCAGTTCGACCGCTACAAGCGGACCGTGCCGGACTTCTTCGTGCCCAATGTGCTGCTCGTGGCGTCGGACGGGCTGCTGACGCGCGTTGGCTCGATCACCAGCGGGCCGAGCCGGTTCATGCCGTGGCGGCCCATTGCAGGGGAGGCCGGGGGGGCTGCTGGAACAGGAGGGGGCGGCGGCGGCAAGCCCACGCTGGAAGCACTGATTCGCGGGCTGTTTGATCGCCGGCTGCTGCTCGACTACCTGCGGAACTGCGTCATCTTCGAGGAGGATGAGCGCGGCGAGATCGCCAAGAAGATCGCGGGGTATCACCAGTTCCGCGCGTTGAGGAAGACGCGTGCCAGCGTGCTGGCAGGGCTCAAGTCACCTTCGGGCCAAGGGGATGGTCGCGGCGGCGTCATCTGGCACACACAGGGCTCTGGCAAGTCGCTGACGATGCTCATGCTGGCGGGCGCGCTCATCCGCGAGGCGCGGATGGCCAACCCGACGATCGTGATGATCACCGATCGCAACGACCTGGACGACCAACTCTTCGACACCTTCGCGGCGGGGCGTGCGCTTCTGCGGCAGGTTCCCGTGAAAGCCGACAGTCGAGAGGAACTGCGGGCGCTGCTCGATCGTGCCTCCGGCGGCGTGGTGTTCACGACGATCCAGAAGTTCACCGAGTCACACGGCGAGGTTTCGCGCCGGAGCAACATCGTCGTCATGGCCGACGAGGCCCACCGCAGCCAGTACGGCTTCGTCGATGGCGGTGCTCGCTGGATGCGTGAGGCGCTGCCCAGCGCCACGTTCGTCGGCTTCACCGGCACGCCGCTGGAGCGTGATGACCGCAACACGATTCACGTCTTCGGCGAGTACGCCGATGTGTACGACATCCGTCAGGCGGTCGAAGACGGCGCGACGAAGCCGCTGTACTACGAATCGCGGATCGTGAAGTTGACCATTGATGAAACGGGCGCGGCGGCGGCCGAGGCGGAGATCGAGCGGGCGGTGGCTGCGGACAGGCAGGGCGTGGATGTCGAGGATCGAGTCCGAGTGCCGCTGGAGGCGCTGGTCGGGGCGCAGGAGCGCATCGAGCGGCTGGCGGCATTCATCGTGGAGCATTGGGAGAAGCGGCGCTCGGCGATGGAAGGCAAGGCGATGGTCGTGACCATGAGCCGCGATATCGCCGCTCGGCTGTACGAGGCGATCAAGGCCCTGCGCCCCGCGTGGCACGACGCCGACGATGAGCGGGGTTCGATGAAGGTGGTTGTCACGGGCAACTCGAACGACTCCGAGCCCCTGCGACAGCACGTCCGGACGAAGGCCGCGCGCAAGCGCCTCGCGGAGCGATTCAAGGGCCCGGAGGACGACCTGCGGCTGGTGATCGTGTGCGACATGTGGCTCACGGGCTTCGACTGCCCGCCGGCGCACACCATGTACCTCGACAAGCCGCTGGCCGGGCACAACCTGATGCAGGCGATCGCCCGGGTCAACCGGGTGTATGGCGAGAAGCCAGGCGGCCTGATCGTGGACCTGCTCGGCTTGGCTGACCAGTTGGCCGATGCCTTGGCGACCTACACCCAGGCGGGCGGCACCGGCGACGCCGTAAGGAGCGTTCAAGATGAGGCGGTGCCCGCCATGCAGGCCGCGTTCGAGAAGTTGCAGGCATTCTTCCACGGCTGCGAGTATGAGTCGGCGCTCCTCGCCGCGCCCCAGTACGTGCTGCCGATCTACCTCCGCGCGATCGACCACGTGTTCGGCCAGCAGGATGGGTGGAAGCGGTTCCGGACGCTGGTCAAGCAACTGGCCGCGGCGTTCGCCCTCGCGGTCCCCCGGCCTGAGACCGAGGCCGTCGTCGATCACCTGGCGTTCTTCCAGCGCGTGACGGCGATGATCCGCAAGCGGCTTGCCGACGATTCGAGCGGCGGCAGAACCCGTCAGCGCGACGTGGATGCGGCGGTGCGGCAGGTCATTGGTGGCGCGGTGGACGCCGACACGGTCATCGACCTGTTCGCTGCGGCGGGACTCGATGATGCCCGCCTCGACATCCTTTCGGACGAGTTCCTTCAGCGGGTGGCGGCTCTTGAGCAGAAGAACCTCGCCTTGGAGACCCTCCGCAAACTGCTGACGGACCAGATCCGCATTTCAGAGCGAACGAACCTGGTCCAGAGCAAGAGGTTCCGCGAGGCGCTGGCCGAGGCGATGCTCCGTTACACGAACAAGGCCATCTCGACTGCGGAGATGATCGCGCGGTTGATCGACCTCGCCAAGCACCTGCGCGAGGCACAGAAGCACGGTGAATCGCTGGGGATGACCGAGGAAGAGACGGCGTTCTACGACGCGCTCGCGGAGAACGGCTCGGCGAAGGCGGTCATGAAGTCGGACACGCTCCGGCTGATGGCAAGGGAACTCGCCGAGATGATCAAGAAGATGCCCAAACTCGACTGGACGCAGCGGGAGTCGGTACGGGCGACGCTCCGGCGGAACGTCCGGCGCATGCTGGCGAAGTATGGGTATCCGCCCGACCTGTCTGAAGACGCGACGCAACTGGTGTTGAAGCAGGCGGAACTCTCCACCGAGAATGAGGCCGCTTGATGGGACTACCGGCTCTGACACTGCAGTACGCCCAGAGTCGAATCGCCCAGTTCGACGGCGACGATCGCTACTTTGGAGCGGACAAGGCAGTCGGCCTCGTCTTCAGTGCATGGCCACTGAACACGAAGTTGGAGGAAGTGATCGTCAAGGTCGTCGTGCTGGATCGGCTGTACAGCACCCGGATTCTCAGCCCGTGGCCGGTCGCGGAGCGGATCGTCGAACTGACCATTGACACTCGACTCGTGGCTGGCGACCACTCGCTCGTGCATGACATTGCCAACACTCGGACCGGCGGCAAGTCGCGGTACCTGCTCTCGTTCGCATCCAAGTACTGCGCATGGCATCGGCCCGATCAGTTCCAGATCTTCGACTCGCTGGTTGAGGACCTGCTTTGGCGATACCGACGCGAGCATCGATACGATGATTTCCGTCGCTATGAGTTGCGAACCTACTCGCGGTTCCTGAAGGCCATCGATCGGTTTCGACTGCACTTCGGCCTGGAGTCGTTGACGCGGAAGCAACTCGACAAGTTCCTGTGGATTGAGGCGAAGCAGATGCAAGCGCAGCCGCAGTCGAAATGACGTGTCCAATCCATTATCGTCTTGGTGATCGGCGCTGCGGGAGGCGAGCAACCCTTGTCGAAGGACGATGAGAATCCCGCACTGCGGCTGGCCCACGCCCTGGCGGAGGTCTACCTCGCGGCGCGCGAGTGGTCGGTTGCCTGCCATCATCTGGCGGTCCCGGACAGTCCCTACACCATCGAAGAGCGGCTGGAGGCGAGGGCATCAGCCGTGGCGGCGCTCCAAGAGTGCATCCGGCTTGCCAAGGCGGCGATCCCAGGTGCCGACGAGTGGATTCGCCCCATCTTGGGCACCCCGCCCGGAAAGTACACCAGTAGGATCAAGACCATCCTGCATCGACTGGCGTCTGCGTTGGTGGTGTACGGACATGGGCTTCCGCCGGAGGGCGAACATCGCGCGGCGTGGCAGAAAGATGTGGATGCAACCCACAAGGTCCAACTGGAACTCAAGGGGCTGGACTACTCGGCGCTGCCTGCTGAGGGGACGCGGAAGCCGCCAGAACCGAAGGTCGAACTCAACGAATCGGAACGGAGCATCGTCGCCGCCCTGCGGAAGCACGGCGCACGCCTGACGACGGATCCGTTGCTCAAGAAGGCCTTGGGGATCGCAAACGCGAACGGGAAGGCCACACTGGCCAGCTTGGTCAGGCGAGGAATCCTCGACAACCGAGGCGACGTGAAACCGCGCGGATACGGCCTCTGTGAGTGGGCCGAGCATGGTCATGACCGTGGTCATGACTGACAAAGCGTCAGCAGCGGCCATCCTTTGCGAGTCGTTTCGTCTAACCGCGAGACGACGCGATGAAAGGAGCCGCCGATGGCCGCACCGCTTGCCGCACCAACTCTGCTCTTGAAGCCGCGTGAAGCCGCGGCGGCACTCTCGATCATCGAGCGCGCCCTCTGGTCACTCACCGCCCGTGACAAGGTGCCTTGCGTGCGCCTTGGCCGAAGCGTGAGGTACGAGCCGAGTACCCTACAGGCCTTCGTGGCCGCACGCCGAGAGTCGCAATCCAACTCCAGCGTGGAGGCGCGCCATGTCCAGTGACGCGAAGTGGCGCGCGGTGACGCCCCAGCAACCGTGTCCTATCTGCAGCAAGGGCGACTGGTGCGGCCGCAGCGGCGACGTGATTCGCTGCATGCGCGTCTCCGCTGCACCGGTGGGCTGGCGCGTCATCAAGACAGACGCGGAGGGCGGCACCGTGTTCGGCCCTGCCGACGCCCGCGGAGCCGATCTGACGCCCCAGCAGCGGTTCGAGCAAGCCCTCGCGCGCACAACCAGTGAGGACCATGAGCGACTCGCGCGCGCATTGGGTGTGGCCTCGACGGCACTCGCAGACCTGGATGCCGCATGGGATGACCCTGTGTGGCTGTTTCCGGAACGCGATGCTCGGGGCGCCATCATCGGCGTCTTGCGGCGGTACGGGGACGGGAAGAAGAAATCGCTGTGGAAGGCCAAGCGTGGCCTCATTGTCCCCCGATCCCTGCCGGCGGAGGGTCTCATCCTGATCGTGGAGGGGCCGACCGATGTGGCCGCCGCGTTGTCGATGGGGCTCGCCGCCGTGGGCCGACCCAGCGCTGCAGGCGGGGTCAAGCACTTGGCCGAACTTCTCAAGGGGCGCGAGATTCTCGTACTTGGCGAGAACGACCAGAAGCCGGATGGCTCGCACCCAGGACGTGATGGCGCGCTGGGAGTGGCGACACGATTGGCGGCGGCATGGGGAGTACCCGTCCATTGGGCTTTGCCACCGACCGAGAGCAAGGACATCCGCGCCTGGTTCAATGCCCAATCAGTTGATCCCGCCGACACTGCCGCGTGCCATGATGCCGGACAGCGTTTCATGGCGGCGATCAAGGCGGCGGTTCAGACCGTCGAGCCTCCGGCGAACGGCCAATCAACCGACTCCGGCAAGGAATGTGATGCAGGCGGCGGACGCAAGTCGCAGGCCACCGAACTGGTGGACCTGTGCGATGGCGTCGAACTCTTCCACGACGATGACACTGGCTACGCGAGCGTTCATGTCGAAGACCACATCGAGACGCTCGCCATCCGCGGACGCGGATTCCGGCGTTGGCTGGCCCGCCAATACTTCGAAGCGACCGACAAGGCACCGGGCAACCAGATGCTGGCCGATGCGATCAACGTCATCGAAGGGCATGCCTTCTTCCGCGGCCCGCAGGTGAAGGTCCATGTGCGGCTGGCCGACCACGAGGGAGTCATCTACCTCGATCTGGCGGACTCCAAGCGGAACATCGTGCAGATCGATGCGACTGGCTGGCGAGTCGTCGCGCAGGCACCCGTGCGTTTCAGGCGCCCCAAGGGCGTGCTGGCACTTCCCGTTCCGGTGAAGGGAGGATCGGTCACGGAGTTGCGGCAGTTCGTCAACGTGGTGTCCGACGTGGACTTCATCCTTCTGGTGTCGTGGCTCGTGGGCCTTTTCCGGGTGGGTTGGCCGCAGCCGATCCTCATCGTGATCAGTGAACAGGGCAGCGGCAAGTCAACTTCCATGCGCCTTTTGCGGCGACTGGTCGATCCGAACACGGCCGGTTTGCGGTCCTCGCCACGCGAGCCGCGCGACCTCATGATCGCGGCCACGAATGGCTGGTTCGTCGCGCTCGACAACCTGAGCTCCATCCCAGACTGGCTGAGCGATGCACTCTGCCGCCTGAGCACGGGCGGTGGCTTCGGCACGCGCACACTGTACGAGAACGATGAGGAACAGCTCTTCGACGCCCTGCGGCCCGTGATGCTCAACGGCATCGAGGAAGTGGCGACGCGCGGCGATCTTCTCGATCGAGCCATCCGCATCGGCCTGCCGTCGATTCCCGAGGACAAGCGAGTGACTGAGAGCGCGCTGTATTCGCGATTCGAGGAAGCCCGTCCGCGGATCCTCGGTGCACTTCTCGATGCCGTCAGCACGGCCCTCTCACGGATTAATGGCACGCATCTGGCGGCATGCCCCCGAATGGCCGACTTCGCGCACTGGATCGTGGCGGCGGAGCCAGGGCTTCCGTGGAAGACCGGAGAGTTCATGGAGGCGTACACGGCCAACCGCGCGAGTGCACACGATGTCGCGCTCGAATCGACCCCGGTCGCTGACGCCATTCGTCGTTTCATGGTCAGCCGCAAGGAATGGGAGGGTCGAGCGACCGACCTGCTCGCTCACCTCGATCAACTCGTAGATGAGAAAGTCCGCCACTCGCGTGACTGGCCCAAGCGCCCCCACACCTTGAGCAGCGCCCTACGCCGCCTCGCGCCGAACCTCCGCCAAGTGGGTGTGGACCTCGAGTTCCCCAAGCCCGGACACCGTAGCCGCTCCATCATCGTGAGAACGGTGCCGCAGAAGGGCGTCGCGAGCGTCGCGGAGCGTCGCACCCTCTTTGGTGACCCCGCCAAGGCGGCTGACCGCGACGCTGACCACCCGGACCGCGACGCTCCCGTACCAGGGGCAAGCGTCGCGGGAACAGCCCCGGGCGCGGCCGAGAATCACCTTGCGACGCACCGCGACGCTCGCGACGCTGAGTTGGGGCACCAATCCAGCCCGCGGCTTGCCGACTTCGATGAAGTCGAGGAGCGGGCGGCCATTCTGGAGTTCGAGCAGGGATTGTCGAGGCAGGATGCCGAAGCGATCGCTCGCGGCGCCTCGGAGTCGGCCCTCCCGTCTCACCAGCCCAACGATGAGCCACCACTTCGATCGGGGGGTGGGGCATGACCGCAAACGCCGACCAGATCATCGACGACCTTACCACTGTCCTCGCCCTCGCCGTCCTGCGTCTCCGCCGCCGCGCCATCGACGCCGCCCCGGCGGGCGAGGCGGCCCCCGGGCCATCTGCCGGAATCCCCTCGGATTCCTCCCAACTCGGCCTTGAGGTGTGTGCCCCGAGTCGCCCTTGTGGTCCCACCACACGGGTTGACGCGTCCGGCGCTCTCGGAGAGGCCCACGCGTCGCCCACGCTGCAAGGAGATGCATGATGGGATCGACCACGACCACGACCGCACGCGCCACGGTCCACCGCGAGATCGCCACGCTCGCACACATGACGCCGAGCCAACTTCGCGCGAAGTACGCCGAGGTCTTCGGTGAGCCGACGCGCGCCGGCAACGCCGTCTGGCTGCGACGCCGGATTGCCTGGCGACTCCAATGCCTCGCCGAGGGCGACCTCGTCGAGCGTGCCGATCGCTTGAGGCAGTGCGCGCTGGCGATGGCCGACGATGGCGACCTGCGCACCACGCCGCCACGCATGCCGCCCGCTCAGACGCGCACTGTCGTCGGGCGGATTGGGCCGAGCCCGCGCGCCGCCGTCTCCACGACCGCCACCGCCCCTGACAACCTCACCCCCGGCACGACACTGACGCGGGTCTATCGCGGCAAGCGGCTGGATGTGCTGGTCCTCGATCCCTCCGAGGGCTTCGAGTACGACGGGCGGCGGTACCGCTCGCTCAGCGCCGTCGCCCACGCGATCACCGGCGCGAAGTGGAACGGCCGCCTGTTCTTCGGGCTGACGGGCGGAAAGGCGGTGAGCGCATGAACCGCCAGACCAGACGAGCCGAGGCCAGCGCCAATGCGACCACGGTCGTTCGCTGCGCCATCTACACCCGCAAGTCCTCGGAGCAGGGGCTCGGCCTCGACTTCAACTCGCTTCATGCCCAGCGCGAGAGCGGCGAGGCGTTCATCGCCAGCCAGAAGGGCGAGGGCTGGGTGTGCCTGCCCGAGAAGTACGACGACGGGGGGTACTCGGGCGGCAACACCGACCGGCCCGCCTTCCAGCGACTGAAGCAGGACATCATCGCGGGCAAGGTCGATGTGGTGGTCATCTACAAACTGGATCGACTCAGCCGCAACGCGCGCGACTTCCTCGCCATCCTCGATTTCCTCGAAGAGCATCGCGTCGGCCTGGCGAGCGTCACGCAAAGCATCCAGACGACCGGTGCGATGGGCAAGTTCACGCTGCACATCATGGTCGCGGTCGCCCAACTGGAACGGGACCACGCCAGCGAGAGAACGCGCGACAAGATCGCGGCCGCGAGGCGCAAAGGGAAGTGGGCCGGCGGCGCGCCGCTGCTCGGCTACGACGTAGTCAGCGACAAGACCGGCTCGCGGCTCGTCGTCAACGCCGCCGAGGCCGAACAAGTTCGACGCATCTTCGCGCTCTACCTCGAACGCGGCTCGCTGATCGAAGTTGCCAAGGCACTCGCAGAACTCGGCTGGACCACGAAGCGGTGGACGACCAGGACCGGCAAGCCCCGCGGCGGCGCGGCGCTCGACAAATGCCGCCTCCACGCCCTCCTGACCAACGCGACGTACATCGGCCTCGTGCGCCACCACGACCAAGTCTTCGACGGCGAGCACGAGGCCATCATCTCAAAGGATGTGTGGGACCGCGTGCAACTCCGCCTCGAACAGCAGCGCCGCTCCGGCGGCGGGCACGTCGCCAGGAACACGAGCGGCGCACTGCTCAAGGGCCTCGTCCAGTGCGCCCACTGCGGCGGGGCGATGGCGCACTCGTTCACCACCAGGGGCACAACGCGATACCGCTACTACACCTGCCTCGCCGCCCAGAAGCGCGGGTGGCAGGCATGCCCGACGAAGTCGGTGCCCGCAGGCGACCTCGAACGCTTCGTCGTCCAGGAGATCAAGTGCATCGGCCGCGACCCGACCGTCGTCGCTTCGACTTTCGCCGCAGCCAACGCCGCCGTCCGGGGGCGGCTCACCGAGATTGACCACGAACGCACGATCCTCTCGCGCGAACTCCGCCGCCACCACGCGGCCGTCAAACGCACGGGGGACGCCGCCCACCTTGGCGACCTCCACCAGCAGATCCACGCCGCCAATCGCCGTGTCGCCGCCCTGGGTGACGAGGAGGCCGCGCTGCGCGAAACGACCGTGAGCGAACGCGAGGTCGCGGCGGCGCTGGCCGAGTTCGACACGATGTGGTCGGTGCTCAGCCCGCGCGAGCAGGCGCGCGTTCTGCACCTCCTCGTCGAGCGCGTGGTCGTCGATCGCGTCGAGAACACATGCCGAATCACCTTTAACCCGACCGGCATCCGCGCCCTCGGCGGTGGTGACGACGCCATTGCCATCGCCACCGCAGACGCCGCATGACCAGCCACGAGGGAATCGCCATGACCACGCCTACCACCGAACTCACCATCGAGCGCCGCATCACCTTCGCGTCCCCACGCCGCCAGCGGCCTAGCCGCCACGACTCGGACGCTACCCGCTCGACGCCCGTCGGCAGAACGCCCCGTGTCGCCCGTCTGTTGGCCCTGGCGTATCGGATCGACGACCTCGTCCAGCGGGGCGACGTGGGGGGCCACGTGGGGGGGTACGCGGCGGTGGCGAACGTGGGCGGCGTCACGCGAGCCCGCGTGAGCCAGATCACGGCGCTCCTCAACCTCGCCCCCGACATCCAGGAGGCCGTCCTCGCCCTGCCCGGCGATACCGCCATTTCCGAACACGACCTGCGCCCCATCGCCGCCGAGATCGACTGGCGCACGCAGCGGCGCATGTGGAAGGCGCTCTCACACCGCAACCCCTGACCCGCACGCCGCAGCGCACGAAGCGCCCCCGCAAACGCGGCTGCACGGAGGCACCACCATGAAGACCACCACCGAGCTGATCGTCGAAGAGCGGCCGATCGAATGGCTCAAGCCCTACGACAAGAACCCCCGCAAGAACGATGCGGGCGTGGATGACGTCGCCCAGTCGATCGTGTCCTACGGCTTCCGCCAGCCCATCGTCACCGATGAGCACGGCGTCATCATCGTCGGCCACACCCGCTACAAGGCGGCCCTGAAGCTGGGACTGAAGACCGTGCCCGTCCACATCGCCAGGGGGTTGAGCGAGGCCCAGATCAAGGCCTACCGCATCGCCGACAACCAGACGGCCACGCTGTCCGGCTGGGACTTCGACCTCCTGCCGCTGGAGCTCGCCGAGCTCAAGACGATGGGCTTCGATCTGGAGCTCACGAGCTTCTCGCCCGCCGAGATCGAGCGCCTCCTCAACGCGGGCAGCAACCCCGGCCTGGTCGACCCCGACGACATCCCCGAGCCGCCGGAAGAGGCGGTCACTCGGCCCGGCGACCTGTGGATGCTCGGCAACCATCGTCTGCTCTGCGGCGACTCCTCCAAGCCGGAGGATGTGGATCGTCTGCTCGATGGCGCGCCGGTGCATCTGGTCAACACCGATCCGCCCTATGGCATCAACCTCGAGCCGCGAAGCAACAACGCCCGGGCGGCGGGCTCGAAGGCGCTGCCCGCCATCGCCAAGGCCAAGGCGCATCTGCAGGGGTTCGATGATGCCCGCCAGGGCAAGCCCAAGGCCACCCACAAGCAGATGCGCGCCAAGGACCGGCCCCTGGCCAACGACTTCCTGGCCGGCGCGGACTTCGACAAGATCCTCCTGGCGTGGTTCGGCAACATCGCCCGCGTCCTGCTGCCGGGGCGATGCTTCTACATCTGGGGCGGGTATGCCAATTGGGCCAACTACTGCAGCGCGCTGGCCGAGTGCGGCCTGTACTTCGCCCAAGGCATCACCTGGGTGAAGGGCCATCCGGTCCTCGGCCGCAAGGACTTCATGAACGACTGCGAGCATGCGTGGTATGGCTGGCGCGAGGGGGCGGGCCACCAGTTCTTCGGCCCCAACAACATCTCCAACGTCTGGCCCGTCAAGAAGATCCCGCCCAACCAGATGGAGCATTTGACGGCCAAGCCCGTGGAGCTGGCGGCACGTTCGATTGTCTACTCGTCCAAACCCGGCGAGAACGTCCTCGATCTCTTCGGCGGCAGCGGCTCGACCCTCATCGCCTGCGAACAGCAGGGCCGGCGCGGGTTCCTCATGGAGCTCGATCCACTGTACGCCGACCTCATTTGCGATCGCTACCAGCGGTTCACCGGCAAGCCCGCGGTGCTGCAGCGCACGGGCAAGAGCCCGATCCCCATGAGGCCGCGCGAGGAGCACATGCGATGATGCGCGGGCTCGCGGATGATGATCGTGCACCATCACGACGTGATGATCCTGCCGTGCTGCTCGCCGATCATCGACCAGCGCCGCTTGATGATCGCGCCGTGATCGCCAAGGATGATGGGCCGCCGCGCGCCGATCTCGATGTTCATCATCACCCGGCCCGGCCCGATGTTCCCCTCGGGCTTGGTGATGCTTGCGCTTCAAGTGACGTTCCGAAGGAAAAGCGCCACTTGGCGCTCTGTCCGCAGAAAACCCCACCGTCCGGGGGGGTCGGTGGGGTAGAGGGCACGTGGCGGCGAGGGCGGCTACGTCGCGTGCGGCGGTGGCCCCTTCTCCCGCAGCGCATGCCACTCGGTCATGGCGTCGAGGTGGATCGACTCGCTGGCCGCCACGGTCTTGCGCCGCAGCGTCTCGACCACGATGCCGCGCTCCCGCAGGAACGCCAGCGTGACGTTGATCTGCGTGAAGGGCAGCCCCGTGGCCCCACGCAGCGTCTCGACGGTAAACGAGCCGCCGTCGAGGTCATCGATCGCGTGGACCACCGCCTCGTACACATCCAAGTCGCAGGTGTGGCGGTAGGGCGTGCCGCGCCGGGGCCGCACGTCGCGGACCATGATGCGTTCCAAGACCGCGAAGGTCTCGTCGAGGTCGTGCGGCATGGCTCACGCACCTCCTTCCGGTTGAGGCGCGGCCGCCCTTGCCCCCGCCCCCGTTCCGGCCCCCATTCCGGGGGTTCGGCGGCGCAGCCGCGCTGCAGAGCGGAAGGTGAGTTGGCGGCCGGTGCGCTCGTTGACCACATCGATGCGCTTCTGCCAACGCGTGCTGCCGGGCGTGTGCCAGGCGGGCGGCACCTCGAGGATGGCCAGCACCCTGACCGTGGTCATCTGGCCCGAGACCTTGGCGATGTATCGCCCTCCGATTTCAACGTCGGTGATCTTCATGGCTCACGCACCTCCCTTCGCGTTCGAGGCGAACAGGCCACGGTCCTTCTTGGTGAAGCGCGCCTCGCGTCCCTTGGCCGCGATCTCGCGGATGATGGCGGCGTAGAGCGTGGCGTGCGGTGTGGCCCCGCTGGTCTTCCAGCCGGCCGCGATGGCGCGCTCGGCGATGGTCTTGGCGTTGAGCGGCTCGCCCGCCTCGGCCAGCACCTTGGCCGCCAGGTCCAGCCCGCTGAGGCGCTTGGGCTTGGGTTCCTTCGGAGTCCGGGGGGTCTTGGGCGTCCGGGGGGCCTTCGGCGTCTTGGCCTTGGGGCCGCCGACGTTGGCCCCCGTCGCGTCGCTCGCGTCGGTGGCGTCCTTGCTGGCCTTGCGGCCCTTCTTCGCCCCGTTCGCCCCAAGGGCGACCATCGGCACGCGGTCGAGTTCCGCCGTGCCGTTGGCCTTGGCTGCCGCCTCGGACTCGGCCCACTTCTTCGTGATCTCGGCGCGGGCCTTGTCGATGGTGGCCCGGCTGGCGGGCTCGCTGCCCTTGGGCCGGTCGTTCTTGCGGAGGGACGACTTGGTGGTGTTGCGCTTCTTCGACATGATGCATCTCCTGGTAGGAGGGTGTGTGATCCCCGCCCGGCACGCGCCGGGTCGTGGGTGTTGGTTCGTGGTGATGTGGGGGGGTCAGTGGCTCGCGACCTGGATGCGGGTGTCGCTGCTGCCGTTCCACTCGACCTTCAGTCCTGCCTCGCGCAGGGCCTCGCAGATCTCCTGGCCGTCGCCGGACCAGCCGAGCATGCAGCAGCCGTCCTCGGCGAGATGCTGGGCGTCCTGGCGGTGGTAGAAGACGACCTTGCCCGCGCGGCCCTCGGGCACCTCGTACCAGGCGCAGGTCGAGCAGCAGGTGAAGTTCATGCGGCAGAAGTAGCCGCGCCCCCGGAGATTGCGGAAGGCAGCGCGAATCGCGTCGCGCACTTCGTCGGGCGTCATGCGTGGCGTGCTTCGGGGCGTGGTGTTGGTGGTTGGCGTCGTCATGGTGGTGTGGTCCTTGGTCATGTGGTGGCTTCATGTGGGGGGGCGGAAAACAGCGAAGCCCGCATTGAGCGGGCTTCAGCAGGTCGGTCCGGTGGGGTTCGAGTCGTTCGGTCCAGGCCGTGGTTCGCCCACGGCCTTGAGGTAGTCGATCAGGTCGCTGGCGGTCCAGGTGTCATCGTCGATGGCGTGGTGCTCATCCGGCCCGCGTCGCCCGTCGGGGTCGATCTCGAAGAGCCGGAACCCGCCGAGTGCTCCGGGGCACGGACCCCAGTGGCCATCGGGGAAGCGGCCATGTCCATCGGTGGCTGTGGCGATGCTCCAGGTGCGGCCGTCGGGCGTTCGAACCTCGATGCCGGTCAGGGCGAAGCCAAGGGAGCCCAGAGACTCGGTGAGCTGGATGAGGCGCTGCGTGGTGTTCGTCATGGTCGTCGTGCTCCGGTTGGTGGTGCGTGGGGTGGTGCGTGCGTGCGGCTCGCCACGTCAGGCAATCGGGTCGAGGATGTCCTCAAGGATGTCTTCCAGGAACCAGCGTGCCTCGACGCAGGCGTCGGCGTTGGCCAGCGTGGTCGTGCCGTTCTCGATGCGGGGCTCATCGCGCTTGATCTGCCGCTGCAGCGCGGCGTGGATGTACGAGATGGCCTCGGGGCTCAGGCACTCCCGCGGGGCCTCGATCAGGTTGTCGCGGTCGCGCTGCGTGGTGGCGTTGTTCGTCATGGTCGTCGTGCTCCTTCGCGTGATGGTCGGTATGGGCTTCGTTCGGTACGCCACGACACATCTACCTCGACCCCCGTGGACATCAAGGCCAATCCCCCGGAAACCGCAGGATCCCGGGGGATTCGGCGGGTTCGGCCACATTCCGGAGTTCCCCACATGTGCCCCACTCGACCCCCCACGTCGCCCCCTTCCACATCACCGCCGCCGTCCGTTGACGCGACTGCCCACGACGCCGCCGACGTGGCCGCCTGTGGCAACGGTGCTTCGGAGCGCCCAACCTCCGCCGCGCCGTTGCCCCGACCACCACGCTTGCCCACGGTGGCCCTGACGAGGCCGCGCTGCCCGTCGTGCGGCACCACGCGGATCAAGCGCTACCGCTCCATCAAGGACCAGGGAGACGGCACGGCGGTGTGGTGGGTCCAGTGCCAGGCGCCGGCGTGCGGCCACCGGTTCAAGATCCTCTTCGAATAGCCCCCCCCACACACACGCCCCCCCACGCGCGCGACGCTCCACGCGCCCGTCACGCCACTTCCACACCGTGGAACACGATCCGGAGCCACGGCCTACGCTGGGCCGCGACGCGACACGTGTGACGAGGAAGTCGGGGAGGGAATGTGTGTGGGGGGGGAAGGGAAGGAGGTTGCCCATGCGGCTCAAGCGACGGATCGATCGAGTGGAGCAACGCCTCGTGCCTCCTCCTCCGCTTCCACCGCCGGTATTGTCGGCCGAGGACCGGGCCATCGCGGAGCGCATCTACCACAGGACCTACGCCGACCCGGTGCGCTACGCCAAGCGCATCGAACTCTTCGAGCGCATCCACGCCGAGCAGCGCCAGCGCGAAACCCAAGGCCGTTAGCACCCAGGGCAATCGCTTTTTCCGTTGATGGGGCGCAAGGGGGATGATCGATCGGAATTCTGCGGGCATGGATGTCCCGCGGAAAGGAGGCCAGGATGGCCCCATCGATCATGGCGTTGCTGCAGGAGTTGCCCGATCCGCGAGGTCGGCGTGGTCGGCGTCACCGGTTGGATGAGATCATGGTCATCGCCATTCTCGCCGTGATCTGCGGCGCCGAGGGGTGGACGGACATGGAGGAGTTCGGCCAGTCCAAGGAGGAATGGCTTCGGAGTGTTCTTGATCTGAAGCACGGCATTCCGTCGCATGACACCTTCGGCGATGTCTTCGCGGTGCTGGATCCGGGGGCGTTCGAGACGTGTTTCCGACGCTGGACCGAGGCCATCGCCGGGGAGATCGAGGGGGTGGTGACGCTGGATGGCAAGACCCTCCGCCGGAGCTTTGACCGGGCTTCGAAGAAGGCGGCCATTCACATGATCAGCGCCTGGGCATCGGACAACGGCGTGGTCTTCGGCCAGCTGGCCACGAACGAGAAAGGCAACGAGATCACGGCGATTCCGCAGTTGCTGCGGATGCTGGCGTTGAAGGGATTGATCGTGACCATCGACGCCATGGGGTGTCAGAAGGCCATCGCCGGGCAGATCATCGAGCAGGGCGCCGAGTACGTGCTGCAGGTGAAGGGCAACCAGCCGGAACTGCTGGAGGATGTGGAGAGGGCGTTCCGCTGGGCCGAACGACGGGGATTCGCCGCCATCCGGCATGCCGTGTCGGAGGTGACTGAGAAGGGCCACGGACGCATCGAAACCCGTCGGGCCACGGTGATGTGGATGCTGGACCTGGTGCGTTCCCGCGACGACTGGCCCGGGTTGCGGTGCCTGATCCGCGTCAAGTGCATGCGTGTCATCGGGCAGGAGCGGACGATGCGGCGGCACTTCTACATCTCGAGCGTCCAGACGCGACGATCGGAGGAACTGGCACGCCTCTGCCGCCAGCACTGGAGCATCGAGAACCAGTTGCACTGGTCGCTGGACGTCAGCTTCGGGGAGGACGGCAGCCGCGTGCGGAAAGGCAACGCGGCGCAGAACCTGTCACGCCTGCGACGCCTGGCGCTCAACCTCCTCAAGCGTGAGAACACCCGCAGAATCGGGATCAAAGCCAAGCGACTACGTGCAGGATGGGACCACGATTATCTCATCAAGGTGCTTCGAGGGTGAAAAAGCGATTGCCCTGCGTTAGCACCGCTGACGTGAAGGACCGTGCGGCATGCACCTCAATAATGATGACCCCGACAGCACGCTCAACGCACGCCAGGAGGCGGCCATCGCCGCCCTGCTGACCGAGCACACCATCGAGCGGGCCGCCGAGAAGGCCAAGGTCTCTCCGCGCACGCTGTACCGCTGGCTCGACACCCCGGCCTTCGCCGCCGCCTACCGCAAGGCCCGGCGCGCGGCCTTCAACCAGGCCATCGCGCTCACCCAGCGCTTCACGCCCCTGGCCGTCAACACCCTGGCCAAGGTGATGACCGATCCCGCCGCCTCGGCCAGCGCCCGCGTGGCCGCCGCCGCCTCCATGCTGCGGTTCGGCCGCGAGGCCATCGAACTGGATGATCTGGCAGCCCGCGTCGAATCCCTGGAGTCGCTGACGGAATCGACCCGCCCCCGGATGCCCGCTACGCGCTGGAACTAGCCCCCCCCACGTACCCCCCACGTACCCCCCACGCACCACACGCGCGTTCACCCGCGTGCGTGCGTCCGCCACCGTCGTCAGCGCCGGTCCTCGCCGGCCAGGCGGGCCACGGCCACGGTGGGCTTCGCGCCGCAGGCCCGGCACCACTCGATGAACTCCGTCACATCCACGCGGCGGTTGCCGGTCTCGCAGTTGTGGACCCACGACTGCGGCTTGCCCAGGAGATCGCCCAGGGCGCGCTGGGTCAGCTCCGCCTCCTCGCGCAACTGGCGAAGGAAGGGCGGAACGACCCGGTAGGGTCGGGCATGCTGGGCCTTCTGCGGCATGGGCGGAGTGTGCCGCAGAATGGACTTGACACGATTTGCGTATCAGAGCAGGATGGGCCGGAGGGCCAAGCGCTGGTGCGCCGAGGCCCGCGAACCAAGGGATGTGTGCATGATCGACTTCGCCTGCCCTCGTTGTGCTGAACGAATGGAGGCCCCGGATCAACTTGCGGGCGACGTGGTCGCCTGCCCGATCTGCCAGCAGCAGGTCATCGTTCCGACGTCACATGTCGTGGAGGATCCCGCCGCCGCCATCCTGGCCGCCCTGCCCAAGCCACGATCGGCGGAGTCGCGCCGCTGGTCTCGGTCGAAGGTTCTGACGGTCACCTTGATCCTGTGGACGGCGGCCTGTGGACTGAAGATCGGGTGGCACACGATGAAGTTCGATCTCGACGTTGCGTCGCTTTCTGAGGAGTATCGCCTGTATGGCATCTACAGGCCTGGCGACGGCCCCCTCGAGTCCTCGGCGCTGGCCAATCGAGACGCCCGCACCCGCACCCTCTACGTGTGGCTGGGAGTCGCGGTGACGCTCTTCATCGCTGCCGTCGCCACGTCGAACCGACGCTAGCCCCCGCCCGCCGCGTACACCCACTCCTTGACAACCGGGCTGAAAGTCGCCCCTCTGGTCGCCAACGCGCCTCGGCGCACGGAGGTTGGCATGGCCGCACGTCGCAGAATCCCTCACCCACGAACCCGCTCCACGCTGCTGCAGGCGATCGATGAGCTCGACGCCATCGACGAGGTGCTCGGCGCCCTGCCGCACATCCGGCGGATTGCCCGACCGTCACCACCACCGCCCCCGGCCACGCCCTGGGCGAGCGACGAGACGCCCGAGGTCTGCTGCGTGGATGAAGCGATCGAAGCGGCCCTCCGCAGTCGGCTCCGCGAGGTCCGCCAGACGCTCGCATCCCTGCATGGCATGGGCTGACAGTCCCCCCAGCATACTCCGGGTGAGAATTCGTCGTTTTCGGGCCGGAAAAGCCGGTTTGGGCATCCGGCACGAGCCCGTGGAACCTGCCAAAACCTGACATTCTCTGCCATCGATGTGGCCGCACGCGCTGCCGCAGGTGGACCGGCGGCACGCGCCAAAACCCCGCCAGCAGTGCAATGGAATGCAGAAACCGGCAACGGGCGGGGCCAGTCGGGGCGGCAGTGTCGCTTTGCGGTGGAAGCGCAACTTGATCCAAATGTTACATGTGCAACGATTCTCGACATCTACGACTTGACCACCACGAGACGTGTCGTACTGCATGGTGAGGGCCGACAGCCACTATTGTATGTTGCGTGTTCATCAATGCCTTCGCACTCATCGGTCTCGCGCACGTCGGAACGCTTCGGCCGTTGCATCAATGATACCCGATCCTCTAAATCCCAATCGCCCAACGTCGTCTGCGGTGAACTTGAGCTCGGGAAACACTTGGCTCACTCTGGGCCACTCTTGCACAATGGCGAGCAATGCCTCGCTAAAGTGTTCGACCACTGGAGTCATGCCGTTGAGCACCTCGGCAGCATGGCGCACCATACCTGCTGCGATGTCTGCCAACTGAATGCCCGACTCCGCTTTGGAGTCGCACACCTCGATGCTAGCGAATCGAAGTGGCAAACCTACGGCTCGACCATGTACATACTGCGTAGCGATCGAGGCTGCTGGCCGGGTCATTTCCAGAAGAGCTGGCTTTGCAGCGGCGATCGTACTTGCCGAATCAACGCGCAGTTCTAGGGTATCGGTGACCTCGTCGTTCCATGCGCGTACAAGTGAAACGACCGACGTTACCTGCAACTCAAGCGCATTACGGCCGACATCGGCCCGTCCTGTGGCCCGATGGAACTCAATCCCATCCAAGATCGGCTGGATCAGACCATGACAACCGGTAGATGTCTTGCCAAAAGCTACCACAGCAGTCGTGAAGCCATCCAGTGTCGATGCCGAGGGATTTCGGCAGAACGCCTGGAAATGCGTAAGTACACGTTCCAAGCTCCGCTTCGCCAATGACTCGCCACAGTGGAATAAAACGTTCAAGTACTGCAGATTGAATCCGTTCTCCCAAAAGTCGCATCCTGCTTCGTGGAACACGGGTTCCACAATGCACTCAAGCAACTTGCCCAGCAGCGCGTATCGTTTGTGATACAGCTGGAATCGCATGTTGGGACGCTTTGCGTCCATGTGCTTGGCAAACGCCAGAATCGCCTGTTGCCCGAGCACACGACGCGCAAGTGCCTTGAACTTGAGTTCACGTGCGGTTGTCGCGACTCGCAGAACCGCGACGGCGTCCTGCACTTCCGCAGGGGTAAGCAGCAAGCTTGAAACGACGAATATGGGTTGCTCGCTGCTGAGTAGATCCGACCCCGTATACCCACTCTCGTCAAGGAAGAGCACGGCCATCGAGTTCAACCTCCGGATAGACGCCCTAGGCACCGTTGTCGGTCATTCAGCACAAAACTCTAGGGTATACCGGTCCGGTCGCGGCGTCCCTCACCACTCCCGCCCCCGCATCGCCGCCACCACGTCCCACGGGGCGATGTGGTCCAGGTAGCGCGCCGTCGTGGCGATCGAGCGGTGGCCCAACTGCTTGGAGATCAGCCCGATGTCCACGCCCTCCTGCCGCAACTCGGCGGCGTGGGTGTGCCGCAGCCCGTGGGCGTGGACGCGCCGCACCAGCCCCGCCTTCGCCGCGAGGCGCGGCAGGAACACGCGCACGTACGACGATGCCATCGGCCGCCCATCGATGAGGCAGAACACGGGGTCGGCATCGGTGACGGGCAGCGACCGCCGCGCCTCCAGCCACTGGCCCACGATCTCGAAGCCCGCGCGGTCCATGCCGACCATGCGCGACCGGCCGCCCTTGGCGTGCAGCACGCGGATGGCACCGCTGCGTGGGTCGAGGTCGATGGGGCGCAGCGCCAGCGTCTCGGTGATGCGCAGCCCGGCGCGGTAGAGCACAGTGAGCAGCGCGCGGTTGCGGATGCCCGCCGGTGAGTCCTCGCGGCACGCGGCCAGCAGGGCGGCGACCTCAGCGTCGCGGAGCACCTCGGGCGGGTAGCGGCGGACGAGCTTGGGTCTGGCCCGTGGGCCAACGTCGTGGCCGTGGGGTGGCGTGGGGGTGGCCATCGCCGCCGGGCCGCCCGGCAGGTGGTCGTCGCGCGTTGCGTTGGCGTGGCGGTGGCGTGCGGCCCGTGGCTGGGTGGTCGCTGCCGTGGTCGTCATTCTCACCGTCTGCGTCATCGTCGTCATGCGTGCCTCCTCGTCCCCCCGGGTGACGCTGAGGTACCTCGGGAGGCCGCATGGAGGCAAGGCGGTTTCGGCCGGGGCAGTGACGAATCCGGCGGAAAGCGCGACTGGCAGCCCTTCACATCCACTCATCCGTCAGCACGCGCAGTTCGATCTCGCAGGGCATGCCACGGTCACAGCGGATGACGATGCGCGTGAACTCACCGTCCGGGGTGAAGGCAGCGCGCGAGTCGAGGTCGTAGAACATCTCGTGCCCGACGCCCTCGCGCTGCCGCTCGACGAGGCGAATCTCGACCATGTGCTCCAGCCCGCACTGAACTTCGCTCAGTTCGAGTCCGACCGCGTTGGCCAGCGCATCGGCGGTGGCCGGACCCTGTGTGAGCCGCATCAGCAGGCGGCGGTGAACCGGGTCGCTCAGGGCCACCATCTCAGGGAACACCTAGTCGCTGTCGGGGCGGTCGGGAGTATCGTCGGTCTCGTGATCGATGGTCATGGTGAGAGCCCTCATTCCACCGGATGCCGCCCGGCCACGAGGCCTGGCTGCCGAACGATACCCGTCAGGGGACACAGGCAGCGCCTCGGGCAGAACCATCCGGTACCGGCCCGCCGCCGGCCCTCGCACCGCCCGCAGAAAAAAAACTTCACGAGTTTGTCACGCTGACCCTTCGGCGAGCGCCTTCATCTATAGAGCCTCTCCGGGGCCACGGACGGCCACGGTCGCCATGACTGCGACATGGAAGTCATCCCCGGAGAGGCGTTGCTCCATCTTCGAACACGCGGCGGTGACGCCGTGCGCTGTGTGTTTGTCCCATGAAGGGGAGAGACAGGTCCGTATGCGTGTGTATCGGGTGGACATTTTTCTGCACTTCGCTGCATCTTGCCTCTTGACAGCAGGAACGCCGTTCCGCACGATGCCCGCCATTGGGATGCCGGTGAGCCGTTCCCCACCGCCGACATCCAGTACTTCTTCTTTCAGCAGATCATCACCGCGCGGTGTCTCCAAGCGGGAGGGAACGGCATGCATTCGATTCCGGTTTCCGGGTGTGGCAGCCCCGTCACGGGGCAGGCAATCGTTACCGATGCGCAGGCGCCTTCCGCTCCTCGCTCAAAGCGGACTGGCTTTGGCATTCTCTTCGTGATCCTCACGCTGGGGGCCGCCTTCGTCGCGTTCTCCGTGACGAGCGCCGTGGCTCGCCGCGCGGGTCAGGACATGTCAACTCCGGGGCTGGGGCTGACTTCACCCGCTCCACTGCGCGTGGAGCCGGAGCGTGTCGATCTCGGGCTCGTGGCGGCCGGTTCGATGAACCGCCAGACGATTACGCTGCGCAACACGAGTCGTCGTCCCATTCGGATCACATCCGTGAGTTCCACCTGCACCTGCACGGCGGCGGATGTGCCATCGGAGGCGATCGCTCCGGGTGCAACGGCGGAGGTCGCAGTGCGGATGCGGGCTCACCGCAAGGCGGGGCGCATCAATGAGCGGACGCTCAGTTTCTTCGTGGAGGGGTGGAAAGAGCCGGTGCGGGTCGTGGTTCGGTGCGAGTCGGCCAAAGCATCGGACGCGTGACGGTTGTCGTCGTGATGGGGTTGACCTACAGGGGTCGTGGGTTTCTCAGGGCGTTGGCGGGCACGATTGCGGTGAACGCCGAAGAACAAGCGGGGTGTCGAATGACGATGGGATTCAGGGGCTTGGCGGGTTCGATGGTCGTGGCGGCGGGGTTGGGTGTCGGCGTGGCGAGTCTCGTTGCGCCGACCGAGCCCCTGGTGACTGGAACGAGCGGCACTCTGTCGGAGCGATCCGGTGAGATGCGCGAGGTCAACGGCATCGAGTACTGGGCACCGGATGACTGGTGCGACCTTCTGTGGGCGGATGTGCTCATCGCCTCGGAGACCGGCTACTACGCGGTCGAGGAGGAGTTCTACACCCCCGAGCAGATTCTCCTCGTGTACAACCAGTGGCGGTTCGATGCTACGGATCACTGCATCCACCGCAAGTCCACGACGGATGGCCCCAACTACAAGACCCTCTTCGACATTGACTTCGACTGGTTCGATGAGGGCAACGCGGACTCGGGCGATTTCCTGTGCGACCGTGACGGCGACGGATTAGACGCCGACGACATCCTCTGGTACTGCGGATTGTCCATGCACGCCAACAGCGCGCAGACGTGGACGGTCGAGGACTTCATGGGGCTTCTGAAGATCTTCGCGGTGGAGTGGCTCGACTCCTCCGAGTGCCTGGATGGTGACCCGCCCACGATGGACCCCGAGGGTCTACTGCTGTGCGATGCCGGACACCGGGCAATCCAGTCGCGTTTCGGCCGCCGGATGCGGTACTGGGAGATGGCGGACCTCCTGGAGGCGTCGGAGATCTCGGGTCGTGCGTGCGACACGCTTCCCGGTGGTCTGCCCTATTCCAAGGGCGACTCCCAGCAGTTCATGGTCGATCGGGACGGCGACACCGATCGTGATCTGGATGACCTGCTCCTTTTCATGGCCGAGTCGGAACTCTGCGCCCGCGCCCAAGATCCCCCTTACGTCTTCGATGATGAAGACCGCCTGGCCCTGATCCTTCACTGGCTCAGTCAGCCGTGGATCACCGGCTCGGAAGTCATGTGCTGGGAGTACGTGAACTGGGGCGAGCACGTGTTTGCCCGCGTGCTGACGCCGGACGAGGTTGCTGACATCCTCGGCGAGGTGGACTGCGACGGCGACTACCGTGACCCGCGCTCCGGCGGCTGGCGTCCGCCGGGCGAGGGCTGGTGGAGCGAGCGGCTGCCAACGTGCGAGCCGTGCATCGGCGAGTTTCCGCCGATCGCACCGGGCGGCGGCGACGGCGGGGGCGAGGGTACGCCTCGTGCCTTCCCGCCCAACGACAACAACAACATCTATCAGTACATCCCCCAGCCGGTCCCGCCGGATCAGCCCGATGGCGGCGGCCTGGAAGGCCCTCTCATGGTGGGACTGGGCAACGGTCGCGGACAGAAACTGCTACCCGGTCCGGGCACGCCGGGATGGAACGAGCCGCCGCAGGCGCCGCCGACTGAGGTGGGCGATGGCGGGCTTGGGATGATCCAAGAAGCCCCGGGTTGGCGGGAGTGGAGCGATGAGCAGACGCCGCCCGGCGACATGTGCGATGGTCCGCTCATGGTGCCGGTCGATCCGGTCTACGGCCACAAGATGGAGGCCATCACCGACCTGCGCGTGCAGGTGCCCGGCCCGGACTTCTATCTCACGCGCGCCTATTCCAGTCACCCGGGCAACAGCCAGGCCGCTCCCGATGGCGGCGCTGGCATGGTCGGCGAGAACTGGTCGCTCAACCTCTTCTATGCCCTCCGCCGTGTCGGCGCGGGCGATCCGCAGAACCTGGAACTCGATGCCGGCCACGGGCGGCGCGTTCAGTTCTCGTGGGACCAGACCAGCAGCAAGTGGCTGCCCAGCGGCACATCGACGCAGTCTATCACGGCCAGCGGCGGCCTCTACACGCTCACGGAGCCGGGGTTGTGGGAGATCGACTTCTATGACGATGACCAGAGTCCCTTCGACCTGCTCATCAAGGAACGCCGCGACGCGTACGGCAACAAGCAGGTCTACGACTGGCGCGCCGACACCAACGACAAGGAGTACCTGCAGGCCATCTACCTCAACGGCACGAGTCCGGCCAACGCGGATGCGACGGTCCAGATCACCTACGACGCCCAGGCGGACATGCGCGTCAAGAGCGTGCGGGTCATTCGCCGCAACGCGGGCGGCCAGTACTTCGAGACTCAGCGCGTCTCGTACACGTACGTGACCGAGGAGACCGATTACCACGACGCCGTGGGCACCGAGGGCGACCTGGTGCAGGTCGTTCACCGCCAACTGGTGGACCGATCCGAGACTAACGCACCCGCTTACCGCGAGTGGGTGACGCAGTACCGTTACCACGGCGGCCTGGCGAACGAGACCAGCGATGATCCCGGCTCCGGGGGCGATGGCGATGGGTTCCTGGAGAAGGGCAGCGCGCATCAACTCAAGGCGGTCATCCTGCCCGAGCAGGTCGAGTGGTTCGTCCAGCAGCGGTACAAGGACAACCCCGCCGAGATCGGGGTTCTCTCGGTCGAGGCGCTGGACTTGTTGGCGATGAGTGATGCGCAGCAGGTCTTCAGCACCATCCGCGAGGAAACGCTGCTGAACCTGGCGTCCAAGGTCATCGCGGAGTATGAGACCTCCGGCGACAAGCGCGTCAAGGTGCAGCACCTGCAGGCGGCCTGCGGCTGCGCCGGGTCGGGCGCGGAATCGGTCAAGTACGAGTACTCCTACTTCAGCGGCACGGTCGGCCTGGCGGGATGGAAGACCACGCGCATCGATCACCTGGTGTACGACGAAGGGCAGAGCACGCATGTGCTGCATCGCCGCTCCTATTTCGATGCCGAGGAGGTGTCGAGCGGGGCGTACTACATCATCAACCGGGTGATCGAGCAGCCGGGTACGACGCCCCTGCGCTGGGTGCGGCACTTCGAGTTCACCGGCTCCTCGCGGCACCTGACCAAGATCATGATGCCCTCGGCGACCTCGTCCTACACGCCGTCATCCGCGAGTTTGCCCGACACCAAGTGGACCTACGCCGCCAGCACCACGGCCGGGCTGGTGTACGAGTACACCATCAACAGCGCCCACCGCGTGGAGAGTTTTGGGGTCCGCAAGGGCAATGGCTCCAACACGCTGGAGACCATCTGGGAACTGACCTGGGGCACGGGCAGCGAGGATCACCTCGTCACTGGTGCCAAGTTCTACCGGGTGGCCGGTTCCGCGCAAGCCGATGACATCCAGCTCATCACGCTCGATTACGGCTTCCACTCGGGCCGCGCTCTGGCCTGGACGGAAGTGACCATCGAAGCCGACCTGGTCGGTGAGAACGGGCCGGGCGGTTCGCTCACCATCTACCGGCTCTTCGACACCGAGGGCCACCAGGTCTGGCGCAAATCCGCCGATGACCGGATGGACGGCTTCACCTTCGACGCCTTGACCGGCCTGATCGCCACCGCCGAGTACAACGCCGACAAGGCCGGCAAACCGTCGGGCAGCGCGTATACCAACATCCCCAACTACAGTTCGTGGAATGATCGCCACGCCGATGGCGATTCGCTGGCGTACGCCATCACCTACGACCTGCTCGGTCGCCCGCGCAAGGTCACTACGCCCAGCGGCGTGAACAAGTACTTCGTGCGTGAACTGCGGCGTGATGACTCTGGTGAGCGCGCCGGCATCCTCTACCCCGTCGAAATGGGTCTGCCGCACATCCTCAGCGGCGGCTCCACGCCCAGCGCCGATGGCCCCATCGTGGCCCGCTGGCGCACCGGCTCGGGCGGTATCTTCCGCGAGAGCGAGTTCGCGGTGGGCGCGGACCCCGACTACCACACCCAGAACGGCGCGATCACGGCGTTCACGCTGGGCAGCGAGTTCGCCCGGGCCACGGTCCAGCAGGACCGCCATGGCAACGTCGAGTCGCAGCGCGTGTGGCATGACCTGGCGCGCGACGCCTTTCACGAGACCAACTTCACGTATGACACGCTCGGCCGGCCGCAGGACACCATCGCCGTCACCGGCACCATCAGCCGCCGCGTGTACGATGCGCTCGACCGGCTGACGGCCATCCAAACCGGCACCTCGGACGCCAACCTGGAGACCGTGGTCGAGTTCTTCTACGACCACCAGATCGAGTCCAGCCAGCCGGTCTCGAAGGTCGGCGATGGCAACCTGACGTACATCCGCGAGCACTCCGGCGAGATGAGCGGGCAGGATGAGATCGTGCGCGACACGATCATTACCTACGACTCCCGCAACCGGGCCGTCAGAGTCGTGCGCCCGGAGAGCCCGCACATCTACGTCGAGTACGACAACCTGGACCGGGCGATCAAGTCGGCGCTCAACTCCAACGCCGGGGGCACGGGCGTGGGCAGCAACCTCTCCACGCGCGGGCTCTACACCGAGACCAGCTACAGCCAGCGCGGGCTGCCCTACCGCACGCGCGTGGCCATCGACCCCACCCAGTCATCACCGACGTTCCTTGAAAGCCATCGCTGGTTCGATGAGGCCGCCCGCGTGGTCGGCGCCTGGGCTCCCAACTCGCCCGGCACGAAGATCACGTACGACGGGCTGGGGCGCGTGACCAGCACGTATGTCACCGACCGCCGGGGCGACGCCGCCCCCGGCGCGGCAGGCAACTACGCCGATGTGCACGCCTCGCACGCCTCGGTCCTGACCGGCGATGTGGTGCTGGAGCAGAGCACCACGCGCTACATCACCAGCGGCACCGATCGCCGCGGCCTGCCCGATCTCGACACCACCTGGGTGCGCACCCACGATGCGTCCGTCTCCGTCACCGGTGCGCTCAGCGCGCTGGCCGGAGGCGACGCCAAGTACGCCATCGCCACCTTCCACGCCCTGTACTACGACGCGGCGGACCGGCTCATCCGCACCGCCGAGTTCGGCACCAACCAGACGGGCTTCAAGTCGGGCGGCACCGCGCCCACGGTCAACCAAGCCAGCCCGCCGGTGTGGAACACGGGCGATCAACTCGTCACCGCCCTGTCGTACAACGCGCGAGGGCTGGTGGACACCGTCACCGATCCGCAGAACACCATCTCGAAGTCCCTCTACGACGACCTGGCCCGCACCGTCGCCACCATCGATGGCTACGTCAACGCCACGGTGACGTGGAGCGCCACGCTGGGGCGCTGGGAAGCCGCCGACCTCAACGACGACGTTGATCGCGTGATCAGCACCATCTACGACCTTGAGAACAAGGTCATCAAGCAACTGGCCCACGAGCCCGACGGCGAGGGCGACACGGTCCAGGTGACCGAGTACCACTTCGGCGTCACCAAGGGCACGGGCGGCAGCGATTCGCTGGTGGCCTCCAACGACCTGCTTCGCAAGATCGTGTTCCCCGACCACGAGACGGGCGAGACCGAGCCGGACTACGCGGTGTTCTTCTCCTACAACCGGCTGGGTGAGCCGCGCTACCGCAAGGACCAGAACAAGACCGAGCACTTCCTCACCCGCGACAAACTCGGGCGTCTGACCCTCGACAAGGTGACCATCCCCGGCGGCAGCCCGGTGGACACGACCATCAACGCGCTGGCGTACACCTTCGACGACTTCGGCCGTTTGGACCTCGCCCGCTCCTACACCGACCACGGCGGGGGAGGCCAGGCGGTCATCAACGCCGTCAAGTTCACCTACACCACGCTCTGGCAGATCGACAAGTTCTGGCAGGAGCCGGTGGGCGATGTGGTCACGTCCGGGGGCAGCGCCTCGAAGAACGTGATCCCCACCTACACCACCGCCGTCGCCGGCTCGGGCAACTACAGCCGCGTCTCCGACATCAAGTACCCCGATGGCAACAAGATCGGCTACACCTACGGCGACACCGGCTCGGTCAACGACGTGATCAGCCGCCTGCACCGCATCCGCCGGGGCATCTCGGGCACGCCGCCCGTCATCGCCGAGTACGACTATGTCGGCCTCTCGGGCCACGCCCAGGTCACCTACGACTGGATCGACGTGGTCCAGTCGTACAAACTCAGGCACAACGGCACCAACCCCGAGGGCGAGTACGGCGGGCTGGACCGCTTCGGCCGCATCACGCGCCATGCCTGGACGGGTGCCGCCTTCGGGGCGCATGGCAGTTCCGGGTCGGTGCCCAACATCCCGCCCATCGTCGAGATGGCCTACGCCTACGACCGCGTGGGCAACGTGCTGAGCGCCTACGACGCCCGGCCCGGTGCCGCGCAGGAGCGCAGCCACGAGTACGACTACGACCCGCTCTACCGCCTCAAGGAGGCGGAGCGCGGGCTCTGGGACGGCTCAACCTTCACGAAGAAGGTGGATTCCCAGCGCTTCACCCAGGACATCCTGAACAACTTCCGCCGCATCGAGACGGATGCGGACGGGGCGGACGGGTATGAGGCGGATGAGATCGAGGACCGGGACCACTTCTCGGATGCCAACGAACTGCTGGGCCGCGACACGGACAACGATGGGACCGATGAGATCGAGATCGAGTACGACCTCAACGGCAACACCACGTGCACGGATGACACGCCGGGGGGCGGCTCACGACTGGTGCGCTACCGCTACGACGCTTGGAACCGGCTCACCGCCATCGACCACGAGGAGGGCGAGACCACCTACCCCATCGCCCAGTACCAGTACAACGCCCTGCACCACCGGGTGCTGGTGCGGGTCGATGCCGACCCAGAGGACTCGACGCACACCCTCAACCAGCAGCGGGTGGTGTACTACAGCCCGGCGTGGCAGGTGCTGGAGGAACGGATCGATGACAACTGGTCGGCCGAGAGTTCCACCGTTGATCGCCACGTGCAGCACATCTGGGGCGCGCTGTACATCGATGACATCATCCTCCACCGGGAGGATGGCAACGCCGATGGCGACTACAACGACTCGTTTGACTCGACTTGGTACCACCTGACCGACCCGCAGTTCAGCACCGTGGCGATCCTGGATCTGTCGGGGGCGGTGATCGAGCGGGTGTCGTATGACGCCTGGGGCGAGCCGCGGCACCACCCCAAGCACGACTTCGACGGTGATGGTGACTTCGACCAGGACGATGCGGATGCGCTGGATGACCTGATCGCGTCAGGCAGTGTGCCGATCACCAGTTCCAAGTACCGCTCCGAGATGGACATCGACCGGGACGGCGATGTGGACTCGACGGACCAGACGCTGCGGGGGACCACGTTTGTCGCCGCGCTGCCCAAGGGGGCGCTGAGCACCCCCGGTCCCGGCTCATCCGGGGGCGTCGATAGCACCGTGGGCTGGTCCGGCTACCGCTACGACCAGCCGACGCGGCTGTACGCGGTGCGTCTCCGGTTCTACGACGCCGTGACCTTCCGCTGGCTCAACCGCGACCCGGCGGGGTACGTGGACTCGATGAACCTGTACGGGTATGGGATCGGCAGCGGGATCGGGTGGAGTGATCCGTTCGGGCTGGGCGGGCCGTTCTTCGCAGGGGGCGTGACGCTGGACGGCGAGGTCATCACGTACGACCAGATCGAGATGCGAGGGATGAGTTTCTGGGAGAAGACCGCGGCCGGTCACTACGACACGACGTACCGGCGTTTGCGGTTGATTGGTGCGCTGGGCTTGTCGGTTTTCGGCGGCTACTACATCGTGACCGTGGGAGGGTTCAATATCCTGCTCGTCGGAGCGATCGAGGGCGCGTTCATCGAGTCCTACTTCCAGTACGAGCAGGGCGTCTCTGACCCACGACGGGTGGCCGCCGCAGCCGCGTTCGGCGCTCTCACCGCCGGGTTCTTCGATCGTTTCTTCCCGTGGATTGGACGCCTCCTCGGGCGTGGTCGCGGCCCGAGCCCGCATGGTGCCACCGGCATGGACATCGAGTCGGTGGTCTGCTTCGTTGCGGGCACGCTGGTGCTCACCGCGGCGGGATCGGTCCCGATTGAGAATGTCGAACCCGGTGCCTACGTGTGGTCCTACGACCACGAAAGCAAGAAGTGGGAACTCCGTGAGGTTCTCGCCGCGCAGGACCACGCGTACATTGGTGACTTGGTAACCATCGCAATCAAGACGGGCGACGGCGGGCCTGAACGGATCGACTGCACCGGCGGGCATCCATTCTGGGTGGTCGCGGGCGACGCACTGGCCGACCGACCAGCTTGCGCCGAACTCCCGGTTGCCGACTCAGTTGCCACCCCCTCCGGTCGGTGGGTGGAGGCCCGCTGGCTGCGGCTGGGCGACCGTCTCCTCACCCGAACTGGCGTCAGCGCCAGCGTCACCGGCCTGACAATTCGCCTGGAGCGGGTGCGGGTCTACAATCTGCAGGTCGATTCGCCTCAGACGTTCGCCGTATCAAGCGCCGGAATCCTCACTCACAATAAGCTTCCTAGGTATCGAAGCAACATGCCAGGATACTCGAATCGATCGCTTGCCGAAACGGTCATTGGATCGGACGGCAGGCGATATACCCGAGTCAGTCATTTTGATGAGTTCGGACGGCTTAAGTACGTCGATGAGTACACGACTCACGGAAGGCACTTGGATCATACGAACCCCCATCATCACCGTTTCGATCCGTCTGGTACGTGCAGCCCTTCGGGGGAACCTCCGTATATTCGACACCCTGACGGCGGCACCGTCTGGCCAGGCCTGTCACCGGGATCGCCTCGATGAACGTTGTTCGAAATGTCGAGGAACTGCAGAGGATCACTGGCAGCAGTGATCTGGGACGCCATCTTGACATGATTCGTCGCTTTATTCAGCTGTTTCCGAATGCCGGCACTGATGCAACGGTATTGACAGAATGTGATTACAGTATTGCTGGGCGATCGTATTTGGTATCTATTCTCTTCCAGCAATTGCGTTGGATTGTTCATCCGAATCTTGTTGGTTGGTGGTCTCTGAACGGGGTTACTGTCGCGCCATCGTCGACCGGGTCGGGACTCGAAGTCCTGTGCCCGCCCGCCGAAGGGTTTGCGACTGTACCATTTCACGCTCGGTGTGCAGAAGTGAGCATCGTGTCAATTGCAAAATGTGGGCAGAGTCGGCCAATCACCATCTGGCGCGATGAGGAACGGTTGTTTACCACTGGAATCGACGCGCCGGTGTGAAAAACGGCGAGGGTAAAGAGGACGACTTAGCGGGCGCGGCTTGTCCCCTCCTTCCTGCACATAGACTCCGCACACCACTTCGCTCAGCAAAATCCGAGCGGAACTCACGCCGCCTCCCGCCACCCATAGTGCCGCAGGAGCCCGCCCAGCCGCTCGCGGCAGGCCAGTTGCCCGCCTTGTCGTGGCGACGCCCGGGCCGACGCCGATGGCTGCGGACTGACCGACGCTCACACTGAGGTCAGCGTGACTGGCGTGAGCCAGCCAGAGCAGCAGCGGGTTGATGAAGCGGTGCATCGTGGTATGGTGGCCTCGATGACCTTGGAATCGGTGAAGACACAGTATTTGCACAGCGCCAGGGGGTGTACGGTCGGCGGTAGAGAGGAAGGCGCCTGGGAGGAAGGGGCCGGTAGGTGGTCCACCATGTACCACCTGACCCGCCAAGTTGGGTGTACAGCCCCAACTCGGCGCTCTACGTCAGTTAACCAGACAGCACTTTTTTTCCAGTGCGCGCCGGGTTAACAACTTCGTAGAGCGCGAAAGTGACCGCTCGGCGCTCTATCGATCAAATGGTCCGAAATCACTTCTCGACGCCGCGACGAGCACAACGCTCGCAAACCCCTTGAAAACAGGCAGTTGCGCGCGATGACCCCACGCGCTTGCGCCGCGCTCTCCGTTTGCGAGTTCGAGGAGAGTTGTGCACGGGGAGTGCCTTGTTCTCCCGCGAAAACACCTCGACACAGGGGTTGACAGAGCGGGAGAACGCCAGACTCCGAGCCGCCGCGAGGAACGCCCCGCGGCGGCTTGTCGTTTGGGAGGTGGGCAGACGGCGTCGGGGCGGCAATAGGGAGGCGCGGATCGCGGTTTCTGCGTCGGAAACGCGGATGAGGTGGCGTCGAGGGCGGGTAGCGGCGGCTGGGTCGGCGGGGTGCCGCTTGGGGTGCGTGTCGCGCGAGGGGCGTGAAGGTTCCGTTGCCACGTCGGAGCGGACATCCCCGCCGCGCTCTCGGTTCGTTTCCCATCTCGGGGGGTCGAGCCGAACTGTGGGAGTTGGGTTCGGCCCCCCGAGCCAGACCCTCTTCGAAATCTCCGTGGGCGGGTTAACTGGCGGCGTTGGTTGACAGCACCACGCGTGAAGAGAGGGGCTCGCGGCCCAGGATCGTGCGACAGACCACATGGCGCCTGAACCATGCCGAACTCCGCTCGTCCCAGCGAATGGCGGCGCGGTGCTTTCGCTCGACAGTCAGTCGTTGAGGGGCAATGGCAGTCCATCGGTCGGCCCTATTCCCCATCGTCCGGGTTCGTGAACACCAGCCGCTCCTTGCCGGTGTCAGGACACACGAGAAAGAAGTCGCGGCCGGACTTGCGGATGCGTCCCTTTCGCCCGGTCTCCTCGATCCGGGTGTCGATCCAAGTGTTCCCATCGCAGTCCCGGCACTTGAAGTAGTAACCGTATCTGCCATGCCGCACCCGGACGTGAAGCGAGTGGCATTTGCTGCAGAGGTACCGGGATTCGGGGACGCTGGGCTCCGCCGAACTTGTCTCCGGCACCACCGGCGCAACGGGACGCGGAGCAGCCGTGCCGGTTATTGCCCTCCCCGCGCTCCCGGCTGCCGGCGGCGGAGCGTGCCCAGCCGACGCACCCCTCGCTTCGGTGATCTCCTCGGCGGCTGAGCGCGGCACATGCCGATCGAGCAGGAACCGTTGGAGCCGCTCCAACTCGCCCTTGGTGAATCTGACCTGCCCCCATTTCCTGTACCAGGCCCTATGAGAGTCTGAGGGTGAGGATAGGGGTTGAGGGGATCGACGCTGGCCGGGCCGGAGGGAGGGGCGCAGCCCCGACCGGAGGACCGGCCAGCGTCGCCGCGAACGTCGCCGGGGGAACGTACCCCAGCGAGGAGTGCGGCCGGTGATGGTTGTACTCGTTCTTCCACGATGACGCCAGCGCCCTGGCGTCACGCACATCAGTGAACACTTCCGCGTTGAGCAGCTCATCCCGCAGGCGGCCGTGGAAGCTCTCGGCGTAGCCGTTCTCCCACGGGCTGCCGGGCGCGATGTATACGTTCTCCACGCCCGTCAGCTCCGCCAGGCGCCGGAGCGTCGTCGCGATGAACTCCGGACCGTTGTCGCTGCGGATGTGATCCGGAATGCCGCGCGTGGTGAACAGGCCAATCAGAACATCCGCCACGCCGCCCGCCGTCATCGAGCGGTTCACCTCCAGCGCCAGGCACTCTCGCGTGAACTCATCCACCACGCTCAGCCACTTCAGCGCCCCCCCACGTGCATCCGTGTCGTGGATGAAGTCGATGGCCCACACGTGATCCTGGTGCTCCGGGCGGCGCCGCAGGATCCCATTCGCGGAGTGACCCAGACGCCTGCGTTTGTGCTGCTTTTCAGGCACTTTCAGACCCTCCTGCCTCCACAGACGATGGACCCGCTTGCGGTTCACACGCCACCCCTCCAGCCGAAGCATCCCCCAGATCATCCGGCAGCCCCGACGCGGATGACGCCGCACCAGCTCGTGCATGCGGCGGACCAGGGACTCATCGCCGTCCCGCGGGATCGCCGCGTACCGCTGCGTCGAGCGCGGCTGGTTCAGCACGCGGCAGACCCGACGCTCGCTCACGCGAGGATCGGTCGGCTGCAGTGTCGCCCGCACGTGCGTCACGACGCCCCTCCTGCCCGAGGGGCTCGATGCTTTCCCAGGTAGTCGTTGGCCTCCTGCAGGATCTGGTTGTCCAGCGTCAGATCGGCCACGGCCTTCTTCAGCCGCGCGTTCTCGATCTCCAGTTCCTTCAGACGCCGGGCCTCCTCCGACTTCATCCCGCCATACTGGTTCCGCCAGCGGTTGAAGGTCTGTTCGCTCACGCCCAGATGCTGGATGACCTGGGCGATGGAGCGGCCCGCCGCCAGCATGGCGTCCGCCTCACGCAGCTTCGTCACGATCTGTTCCGGGGTGTGCCTCGTCCGTTTCATCGTCGAGAGTCTCCGGGGCCAACCCGTGGCCTATCGGGACTCTCATAAGACCTGGATCAGTTTTTGGGGGGCAGGTCAACACGACACTCCACGTCGTGCGAACTCGTGCCGACTTCGCGGAGCGAGTCGCCTACCCCGCGATGTCCGTAGCCGCGCGCCATCGCACCCGCCCTACTCCCGCACCGTCACCTCCACGTGATCCATCCACTTGTTGAATGGACCGCGCGTGAGCGCGCGGATCATCTGGATGCGGATGCGGATGAGACCGTCACTCTGACGAATGTAGTCCGCGGGGTTGGGGATGTTGCCCATTACCTTCACGGTGTCGGTCGTCGGCTGCCAGTAGGTGAGGAGCGTGTCCCAGGTGTTGGTGTTCAGGTTGCGCAGGGCGATGCGGGTCTGGACGTTGGACTCGGTGGCCCGGGCTTCGGTGCGGATGTCGAGGCGCGAGGGATTGGTCACCGTGGTCTTGGCCCGCACGGTGGTCTCGGCGACGTGGTACGAGGTGCCGGGCGCGGAGGCGACCTTGAGGTAGTAGGGGTCAGAGAACATCATCGACAGGATGTTGCCGCTGAGGCGTGCGCCGCGGTTGACGGTGTAACCCTTGAGGGGGACAGTGATGGCAGTCTCAACTGGACACGTCCAGAGCAGGGCCTCGGTGCGCTGGGTGGCGTTGTTGAAGCCGTAGCCGACGACATGGATGGTCGTACCGTCGCTCCAAATGCTCTCGGCGTACGTGTACCCCCATGAGCCGGTTAGGAAGGTCGAGAGGTCCACCCATGAGTTGGCGGTACCGCTCCACACGCCCGCTCTGGCAAGGCCACCGATTTCCGCATGACCGCACTGCATTCCATCGAAGACTCCCTTCGCGCCAGAATACCCGGAGCCCGCCGAGGCCGGATGCAACTCGACCCAAGATTGTGGTGAGCCGGTCCACAAGCAGGCGCGAGACTGGCCTGCGAAGTACGCTGCACCGACCTGTTGTCCGCTATGAACGGCTCTCGCTATGGATTGGCCAGCACCACTGGGCGTGAGATCAGTCCAGGAGCCTGCTCCAGTCCACAGCGCAGCTCGACCGTCCGGAGAGCCGGTCGGCGTCACCTGTCCCACGACCTGAGCCGTGTCCATCCCCCAGATCGCAGATTGGTCCTCCCCCGGCGGATGCCAGACCACCCATGACGCGGCACTGCCATCCCAGATGCCGGCCTGATTCTCGGTGCCATAGCGCGCGTAGCCGCCCTGCTGCCCCGCGCGTGCAGCAGTGGCAAACGAAATTGCCGCGCCGGATGGGTGAAGATCCACGTGTGACACCGCGGTGCCGGACCACATACACGCGCGAGGCACGCCGCCGATCACTGCGTATCCCACCTGTTGCCCGTTGGAGCCGCCGAGAGCCCTTGACTCAGTTGCCCCCGCGGGGTGCAGGTCCGTCCACGACGCGGCCGTACCATTCCACAGGCCGGCACGCTGAACGCCGCCGATCTGCGCGTATCCAACCTGCTGTCCGCCGGAGACGCCGAGAGTCCTTGACTCGGTTGCACCCGCGGGATGCAGGTTAGTGACCGTCCACTGAGCGTTGGCCGAAGAAGCGGCTGCGAGCCAAACCGCGCTGAGCCAAGCAGAAACAAGCAGGCGTTTGAGATTGCGGTTCATGGATGGTTGCTCCGACGAACTGACTGGGATGACTTTGTAGTCATGCGGTGCGGTGAAAGCTATCTCGCAGAATGGGCAAATGGCATGATCACTCCCACACCTTCACCTCCACGTGATCCATCCATTTGTTGAACGGCCCACGGCTCAGGGCGCGGATCATCTGGATGCGAACGCGGATCAGGCCGTCGCTCTGGCGGATGTAGTGGTCGGCGTTGGGGATGTCGGCGAGCACCTTCACCGTATCCGTGGTCGGCTGCCAGAACGTGAGCAGCGTGTCCCACGTGTTGGTGTCCAAGTTGCGCAGCGCGATCCGCGTCTGCACGTTGGACTCGGTGGCACGGGCTTCGGTGCGGATGTCAAACCGCGAAGGCGCCAGCACCGTGGTCTTGGCCCGCACGGTGGTCTCGGCGACATGATACGAGGTGCCGGGTGCGGAGGCGACCTTGAGGTAGTAGGGGTCGGAGAACATCATCGACAGGACGTTGCCCGAGAGGCGCGTGCCGCGATTGACGGTGTAACCCTTGAGGGGGACAGTGATGGACGGGTCGCCGGCGTAGAGGGCGTGACCTGCCCCCCAAAAACTGATCCAGGTCTTATGAGAGTCCCGATAGGCCACGGGTTGGCCCCGGAGACTCTCGACGATGAAACGGACGAGGCACACCCCGGAACAGATCGTGACGAAGCTGCGTGAGGCGGACGCCATGCTGGCGGCGGGCCGCTCCATCGCCCAGGTCATCCAGCATCTGGGCGTGAGCGAACAGACCTTCAACCGCTGGCGGAACCAGTATGGCGGGATGAAGTCGGAGGAGGCCCGGCGTCTGAAGGAACTGGAGATCGAGAACGCGCGGCTGAAGAAGGCCGTGGCCGATCTGACGCTGGACAACCAGATCCTGCAGGAGGCCAACGACTACCTGGGGAAGCATCGGCCCCTCGGGCGGGAGGGCGTCGTGACGCACGTGCGGGCGACACTGCAGCCGACCGATCCTCGCGTGAGCGAGCGTCAGGTCTGCCGCGTGCTGAACCAGCCGCGCTCGACGCAGCGGTACGCGGCGATCCCGCGGGACGGCGATGAGTCCCTGGTCCGCCGCATGCACGAGCTGGTGCGGCGTCATCCGCGTCGGGGCTGCCGGATGATCTGGGGATGCTTCGGCTGGAGGGGTGGCGTGAACCGCAAGCGGGTCCATCGTCTGTGGAGGCAGGAGGGTCTGAAAGTGCCTGAAAGCAGCACAAACGCAGGCGTCTGGGTCACTCCGCGAATGGGATCCTGCGGCGCCGCCCGGAGCACCAGGATCACGTGTGGGCCATCGACTTCATCCACGACACGGATGCACGTGGGGGGCGCTGAAGTGGCTGAGCGTGGTGGATGAGTTCACGCGAGAGTGCCTGGCGCTGGAGGTGAACCGCTCGATGACGGCGGGCGGCGTGGCGGATGTTCTGATTGGCCTGTTCACCACGCGCGGCATTCCGGATCACATCCGCAGCGACAACGGTCCGGAGTTCATCGCGACGACGCTCCGGCGCCTGGCGGAGCTGACGGGCGTGGAGAACGTATACATCGCGCCCGGCAGCCCGTGGGAGAACGGCTACGCCGAGAGCTTCCACGGCCGCCTGCGGGATGAGCTGCTCAACGCGGAAGTGTTCACTGATGTGCGTGACGCCAGGGCGCTGGCGTCATCGTGGAAGAACGAGTACAACCATCACCGGCCGCACTCCTCGCTGGGGTACGTTCCCCCGGCGACGTTCGCGGCGATGCTGGCCGGTCCTCCGGTCGGGGCTGCGCCCTCCCTCCGGCCCGGCCAGCGTCGATCCCTCAACCCTATCCTCACCCTCAGACTCTCATAGGGCCTGGTACAGGAAATGGGGGCAGGTCAGGCGAGCCACGCGTCGGACTCGCCGGCATTGGCGCCGCCGAGATTGCCGTATGTTTCACCACCGAGGCAGTACCCGCTTCCACCGGCCGCACTGATCGAGTTGGCGTTCTCCGATTCGGGAGAGCCGAACTGTCGCACCCACGACCGGGATCCAGCCGCGTCATACGAAGCCAACCAGACGTCACCTCCGCCGGCGTTTGGGCCGGCCAGCTCGCCATACGTCATACCAGCCACCACCGCACCACCCGATCCGTCCGATGTCACGCCGCTGGCGATATCCAGGGCAGCGGTGCCGAACTGCACGATCCAAGACTGAGTGCCTGCGCCGTCGTAGCGTGCCAGCCAGGCGTCCTCGCCGCCGCGGTGCGTGCCGCCAAGATTGCCGTAGGTGTAGCCGGCGATGTAGACGCCCCCCGCGCCATCCGGGGCGGCGGCGGATTCGGTGTAGTCGCCCGCCGCCGTTCCGATCTGTCGAATCCAGGTCTGGTTCCCGGCCCCATCGAATCGTGCGATGATCACATCTCCAAGCCCTAGGTTCTGACCTCCGAAGTTGCCGTGCGTGTTGCCGGACAGGAAGAACCCGCCCGCGCCGTCGGAGGCCAGGCCTCTGGCTCGGTCCCCGGTGTTCGTGCCGATCTGTCGCAGCCACACCCGGTTGCCCGATGCGTCGTAGCGCGCCAGCCAGATGTCCATGTTCCCGGCGTTCTGACCACCCAGGTTTCCCGAGGTGTCGCCCGCGACGAACACGCCGCCCGCGCCGTCAGGCGCGAGCGCCCGCGCATCATCGTCACCGGAAGTTCCGAACTGACGAATCCAGAGTTGATTGCCGTCCCCGTCATAGCGGGCCAACCACGCATCCCATCGACCGGCGTTGGCGCTGCCCAGATTGCCGTTCGTGGTGCCTGCGACGAATACTCCACCGGCTCCGTCCGGTGCGACTGACCATGCCCACTCGTGAGCCGACGTACCGGATTGACGGACCCACACTCGAGTGCCCGACGCGTCATACCTGACAATGATCAAGTCTGACAAGCCGTAATGAGTCCCGCCAATGTTGCCGGCGGTGCCGCCAGCGACCACGACGCCGTCGGCGTCAGCCCGCGCGACTGAGTAGACACTGTCCGCCGCGCTGGTTCCGAACTGCCCGATCCACGTCTGTTCCTGGGCCGAGGCCGGGATCGTCAAGGCGGTCGCCACGACGACGCCCGACACCACCACCAGCACACACCTGCGGAATGATGACATGATGACTTCCTCCTGAATCGAAACCGAAACCGCGCCTGTCCCGGCGACCGACTCAGCGCCTCCAGTTCGGATCGACGCCCTTGTTCGACAGCAGCGTCAGCCCCGTGCCGTCGAGGTTGATGCGGTAGATACCGCCCGACGCGCCGCTGCGGTGGAAGGCGATCCGCGAGTCATCCGGCGAGAAACTCGCCCAGCGCAGGTCGTTGCCCAGGTTGAGCGAGAACAGCATCTGAGGCGCCTGCACATCCGTCAGGTCCACCACCCGAATCTCGAGCGGACCCGTGAACTCCCAATCGGACATGGCGATCCAGTCACTGTGGTTGGCGCTGCGCGGGAAGATCGGGTCAGAGAGGCCGGGGATCGGCTCCACCGAAGCGATCTCCAGCGTTTCGTTCTCACTCCCGGTATTCGTCTGAGCGACGTGAATGAGCAGGGCACTCTCGAAGTCCGGCGCGCTGATGATCCTCACCCCGTCCGGCATCCACGCAGCGTACGAATACCACTCGAGCGTCGTTGCGCCGTCCGTCAGGCGCGTCAGTTCGGATCCATCCGGGTTGACCACGAAGATGTCCCGATAATCCCCCGATGGCCCGTCGGTGAAGACGATCTTGTGCTCGCCATCCGGTGCAGGGACCGGCGACCAGTCGGGGAACGTGGCGAGGGAGTACTGGTACTCGAGCGTCACGATGCGACGGAACCCGCTCCCATCGGCGTTGATGGTGTGGATGCCGCTGACGCCGCCGATCCGCCCCCAGAAGGCGATCTGCGTGCCGTCCGGCGACCAGACGGGGCCTCGGATCGATGCACCCTTCGGCGCCAGGTAGATGCGAGTCTTGTTGCTTCCGTCGGCGTTCATCACGAAGGCCGTTGCCGTCCACATAGGCGATCTCCGGATTGGGCGGCGGCGTGCCACCGCCTCCCCGCCTCCCCGCCGCCACCGCCGTTACCCCGGCCCTGGGCGAGGGCGGCCGGGGCCGCCACGAGCGCCAGCAGCGCCACGATCCACACCAGGAACATGGCGGGAGCAAGATGCGTGGTCCGACGATTCCAGTAGTTCAGCAGGTTCAGCATGATGCAGCACTCCGTTCCGTTGGGCGGGCCATCGCCCTGTAATCTCGACCCGAAAGTGCCCCCCGCGCAGGCCCACGAGCGTGCGCGAGGGGCGTAGAGGAAGTCACGGCAGCAGCAGCAGCGCGATCAGCAGGGCCAGGTCATCGCGCAAGGCCTCCTGATCGGCGCCCTCAGCCATCCAGTCCGGCTCGGCGGGGTTGCCATCCACCTTGGCCAGCACGCCCGCGAGCAGGTCGATGGCCGTCTCGTAATCCTCCGCGGCGATGGCGTTGGCCGCGTTGCGAATGCGGTTGGCCAGCGAGTTGCGTCGGCCCTTGTTGGCGTTGTCGTTGGGGCCGGTGAACTGCCCCAAGTCGATGCCGTCCACCGCCGCGCCGAGGGTTCGGGCCATTTCTTCGAGGAACACGGGCGGGGCGCCGGGCTGGAGCGGCGTGGGGTCGACCAAGTCATTCAGCCCGTCGCCGTCGGTGTCGGGGTTGAGCGGATCGGTCCCAGTTCCCTCCACGCCTTCATAGCCGACTTCCGCCCCATCCGACAGGCCGTCGTCATCCGAGTCGGCGTCGTTCGGATCGGTACCGATTTCGAGTTCCGTGCTGTCGAGCAGGCCGTCGGAGTCCGAGTCCTGGTTGATCACCTGGACCACGACGAATGGCGACAGCGATGTGACGGTGCCGCAGATGATCTGGTTCTCCTCATCGTGCGACGACGTGACATTCACCCACTCGCCGTTCTCGTAGTGAAGCAGCGCGAGCGACGACGGATCGCCCTCGAAGGTCTGCCCCGAGTAGTCGATGCACAAGTCGATCGTGCCAGTGAAGGTCGCGGTCGTTGTGATGTCGTAGTAGACGGGGGGCTCGCCTAGTTCGAAGCCGGAGGGCACGGGCGGCGCTTCGGTTGAGACCGTCACGCGTGTGTTGCCCGGCCTCGACACCTCGGCGAAGGCCACCGTCGCACCGGACTCCGGAAGTTCGACCACGAGGTTCCCGGCGGTGGTGTTAAACACGCGATAGACGGTGACCAGACCGGAGTCGCCCCCGTTGGCGGTATCAGCGCCGGGCCAACCGATGAGCGCTTGGAGTCCGGACAAGGCGACGAACGCCGTCTCACCGCTTGTCGCGCCGGCGCGAACGATGCGACCCGTTTCCTGATGCCACTCGATGCCGTCAAAGCGGAAGATGAACGCGCCGCCCGGCGCGAACTGCGGGGACCCGCCTTCGCCGGTGATGATGAGTTCGTCGTCGACCGAAACGGTCTCGCCGAAGCCCGCGCGTTCGATCGGCGTATCGGGATTCAGTGTGGACTCGTAAGTCCAGATCCCGGCGACTCGACGGAAGACGTGAACCACACCCGCGCGGGGCACGCCGCCCACCGTCGTTCCGGTGGCGCCGACGGCGATAACATCGCCGCTGATGGCGGGTGAGCCACCAAAGAAGTCGGACGGGCGGAGAATCGAATTGTTGGAGCCGTCGACGAGCAGCAGATCAAGGCGCCGCTCGAGCACCCATGTGCCGCTGCCAGCGTCCCGTCGATAAAGATACGACGCGCCCGAGTTATTGCCGTAGTCGTCCTTGCTCAGCGCCGACGCCACGAAAACCGGCTCCGCCCCTCTCGCGTCGATTTCGACAGTGGAGCCGAACTGCTCGGCACGGAGCACATCGGCTGGTACAAAGTCGGCGAGATCCTGAACCCACCGCCGAATCCCCGGATCATACCGCCAGACATACACGGTTCCGGAATTGTTTCGGTTGGTGCCGTTCTCGGCCTCGGCATTTGGCGCACCGACGATGGCGTAGTCGCCACTGACATCAGCACTGACGCCGTAGAAGTCAAGCGAAGCCGGCCCCACCGGATCGAGTTTCTGCTCGAAGACCCAGTCCTGCCCGTCAAAGCGGTAGATGTAGGCGCTGCCAGGCCAGAGTGCGCCTGAGCCGATGGCCGACGTTCCGAAGACGGCGCCGACGACGGCGACATCGCCGTGAGGCGACGGCGAAATGCCCACGCCAATGCCGAACTGCGTGAACTCATGATGCGGCGCCGGATCGGGGTTCAAAATTGGACCCGCCTCCTGCACCCACACGCCGCTGGCATCGCGCCGAAAGATGTAGACCGACCCGGACAGGCCGGGCCCCTCGCCGGTGGCGCCCACGATGGCGAGATCGCCACACACATCGATGTCGTGGCCCAGACGGTCGCCCACTTCGTCGCCTGTGTTCGTATCGGTATGCAGAATCTCCTGAACCAGCGTCTGAGCCCCCGCGCCAAGGGGCGCTGCGACGCCGAAGGTGACGCTCGCCAGAGCGCGGGCCAGCATGAGACGTAATCGTGCCATCTTCGGTCCTTTCCTCGCGTGGGGTTGTTGGATGTGTCAACGGATGACAACAGGCCGACCGCGGGCCCACGATTTCCGCGATCGGCCTGCGCGCCATCGGCGCGCCCTCACTCGAGGAGCAGCAGCGCGATCAGCAGGGCCAGTTCGTTGCGCAGGGCCTCCTGATCGGCGCCCTCGGCCATCCAGTCCGGCTCGGCGGGGTTGCCGTCCACCTTGGCCAGAACGCCCGAGAGTAGGTCGATCGCGGTTTCGTAGTCGTCCCCCGCAATGGCGTTGGCCGCGTTGCGGATGCGGTTGGCCATGGAGTTGCGTCGGCCCTTGTTGGCGTTGTCGTTGGGGCCGGTGAACTGGCCCAGGTCGATGCCGTCCACTGCCGCGCCGAGGACTCGGGCCATTTCCTCGAGGAACGCGGGCGGGGCGCCGGGCTGGAGCGGCGTGGGGTCGACCAAGTCATTCAGCCCGTCGCCGTCGGTGTCGGGGTTGCAGGGGTCGGTGCCGGTTCCTTCGACGCCTTCGTAGCCCACTTCCGCCCCATCCGTCAGGCCGTCGCCGTCGGAGTCGGGGCTGAGGGGGTCAGGACAGTTGGTGCCATTGGCGATGGCCATCTCGACCTCGGTGCCGTCGAGCAGGCCATCGCCGTCGGTGTCGGGTTTGTTGGGGTCGGTGCCGAGAGCGATCTCATCGGCGTCGGTGAGGCCGTCGGAGTCGGTGTCGGGGCTGATGACGCGAGGGTCAACGTATGTTCGGAACATCCAGTCGACGCCGCCCTCCCGAAGAACCCATGGGTCTGTTGCGACCTTGAAAAACGCTGACCCGCCCGCATAGACGTCGCCCGTGCGCCCCCACCACGAAGTGGACACCTCCGACTCGAAAGCCGTTGGGCGCAGAACGATCGCGAGTTGATCGCCGGGTTGCACCCGCAGGCCGGGCTCAATGTCGATGCGAATCCACGACGGCCCGACCGGGATGTCGTCGTATCGCACCGCACCCGCGGCCAGAATGACATCCCCCGGTGTTCCCCCTTGGGCGGGACGGACCTCCCACGTGACGTCGCGGGGCACTCCGCGATCCGGCTTGAGCAGAAAAACCTCGAACGCGCACAGATTCCCGTTCATGCCCACGGTGAACACCTGCGCTTGGCGAACCGGCAACCACAAGGGCTGGTCGACGTCGATCTCGGAGTCGAGTTCCTGGTCGAGGATGCACCCCTCCGGCTCCGGCGGCGCCGCAACAGTGATTTGTGCGAAGGCGGACGCTGGGGGAAACCTGCCATCGATCGTGGAGAAGCGGAACCCGATCGAATCGCCGCTCATGAGACTGAAGTCGTGAGCATCATCGGCCGAATCCAGTAGGCCTTGAAACTCGAAGGTGTAGTCACCACGTTCCTCGACGATCGGATTACTGTGCTGATAGGCGACCTGGATATCAGTCGTCCCGCCGTCACCAGAGTCCTGTCTCCGGACCAGATCGTGGGCCACGTAATAATCACCCACAAACCGTGTACTCAACCCGATGAACCAGACATCGTCACCGGGCTCGGCACGCAAGTCTGTGTCGTTGTCGCCATTGAAGTCGATGATGCCGGTGAACTGTCCACCCCCCTCGTGCGCTGGTCGAAAAGTCGCGTCCCGAACGAGGACAGCAATGAACAGACGAACGCCGTCGTTCTTCACCCACACGGTCACGTTACCCTGTGTGTGCTGCGCTGCGTCGTCCCACTCTCCGGAGTCGATTCGCCCGTCAATCACCGGCGTCACCTCCGACCATGCGGTGAATGTGAACTCTTGCGCCATGCAGACCAACGAGGGCCCAAGTGTCGAGGCCGACAGCAAGAGGAGTGTCATCACAGTGAGGTTTGGAACGTGACTTGTCCTTTGCGTCCGCATCTGACTGCCTTTCGATGTGAGTGCATCCAGTCTCTGTGCCACCGCTCGCACCATGACCTGCGTTCGCCATGTCGCTGAGGCAGAATCGTGCAGGTCGGGCCTGACGCTCGTGGTCGTCGGCCATAGAAGATCGCGGAAGGTGTGGGCACACGGGGCAATGCCGCCCCACGTGTTTCTGAGCAGGAGCAGCCACCCGTGATCCTGCCACAATCGCCTTGCCCGCCTGCCCCGCCATTTTCGCGTCCCCCCATAGCCAAGCAATCCCCCTGAACAGAGGGGGTCGTGCCCCGGCCATCGACGCCAGCCCCGAAACCCTTGCGCCGCAGGAACCTGGCCTCGATGCTCGGCACACGGGCGATTCTCACACGCACGCGGAAACACGCCGTGTCGGCCGAGTGCGATCCGCCCACGCCTTCCACCTCGCGCGGGGGTTTCTCATGGGTCGAAGCGAACGAATCAGGATGGAGGACGCACGCGCCCTGCTCGCGCTGCAGGCGGAACTGCTCCAACTGCCGCCCCTCTCCCCCGCGTGGCAGCAGCACCTGCTGCACCGCCTGCGTCGCCTCGTTCCTGCCAAACTCGCGTGTTTTCAGGAATTGCACTCCTTCATCCCGCGCCGATGGCCCTTTGCGCCGCGAGGGGCTGCGGTCGGCGACCTGGACGACGCCGGCTGGCGCGACTTCGCCGCCTACGCCGCCAAGTGCAACGAACTGAGTCGCCTCGACACCGCCCGGCGGCGGCGCGGCGAGCCGATCCACGCGGTGCCCGAACTGCTGGAAAACACGCCGCCCATGCTCAGCCCGTTCTTCCACGCCCTCAGCAGCCTGAACGGGCGGCTGTTCACCCACAGACGGGAAGAAGTCACTTCGGATGACGAGTGGTATGCATCGCCCCTGATGCAGCGTCATCTGAGCGTGTCGGAGTTGGACGACTGCGTCATCACCCTGCGCCGGCTCGATGGCGAAGGCCGCATCGTCGGCTTCGCCCTGTACCGCGACCAGGGCGACCGACGTCGCTTCTCACCGCGTGAGCGGGCCATCCTCCACCTGCTCCACGAGGCCATCGAGCACTGCTACGAGCGGGCGCTGGCCCGGCCCCATCTTTCGCCCCGTCTTGCCCAGACCCTCGATCTTCTCCTTGAAGGGCTGGCGGAGAAACAGATCGCCCGCCGTCTGGGCATCAGCATCCACACCGTTCACGAATATGTCACCGACCTGTACCGCCGTCATGGCGTCTCCGGGCGGTCGGAGTTGCTGATCCGCGTGCTAGGCGGCTCGGCGCGCACGGGCAATGGCGCAGGAAGCCCCCTGCCCTCAAATCGCGGGCCCGGCGACAGCCCGCCCCACGACCGGGGCTGACCGACGTCACCGGCTGCGGGGTTGGGGCCGGGAACCGGCCGGTGGCGCCTTCCCGATTCCGTCCGGCTCCGTTATGCTGTTTCCGTGGCGACGGCGAACGTCCATTCCGGGCACACGACGCGGATCCTGCTGGAGCTGGCAGGGGGCGACCGTTCCGCCGCCGAGCGACTGGTCCCCCACGTATACGACGAACTGAGGCGTCTGGCTGCGTTGCACCTGCGGCGGGAAGCGCCGGGGCACACGCTCCAGGCCACACTGCTGGCGGATGAGGCGTTCCTCAAACTCATCGACCAGTCGCGGGTTGAATGGAAGGGTCGGGCGCACTTCATGGCGGTGGCGTCGCAGATCATCCGGCGCCTTCTGGTGGACCACGCCCGGCTGCGCTGCGCCCACAAACGCGGTGCCGGGTGGGAGCGCGTGGCGATGCACGAAGACGCGGCGCCGACCGTCAGCGACGAGGTGGATCTGCTGGCCCTGGACGACGAACTCAACGCCCTTCGGTCCCTGAGCGAGCGCCAGGCGCGCGTGGTGGAGCTGCGGTTCTTTGGCGGGCTTTCGGTGGAGGAGGCCGCCGAGGTGCTGGAGGTCTCGCCGCGCACCGTCAAGGGCGATTGGATGATCGCCCGGGCATGGCTGCGGGCGCGTCTGGACGGCAAGGATTGATTGCCCCCGCGGACCCGATTCTGCGCTTCTCCTGTGGAGGCCCATGCCCAGCGAATCGGACATCGAGGCCACGCTGCACCGGCGCGCCTCCGAGATATTTCTCGCCGTGTGCGATCTGCCCGCCGACGACCAGGGGGCGGCGGTGGACCGGCTCTGCGCCGACGACCCGCTCGTGCGCCAGCGCGTGGAGCGCCTGCTGCGCGGGCACCGCACGTCGACAGGGTTCCTCGAGCCCTCCACGCGCGCCGTGGCGTCGGCTGACAATCGGCCGGCGGCCGATCCTCGTCTGGTGGGGCGCGTGATCGGCGGCTTCCATGTGGTCGAGCCGCTCGCGGGGGGAGGCATGGGTTCGGTGTACCGCGCCGTGCAGGAGAACCCGCGGCGCGACGTGGCCCTGAAGGTGCTCACCCGCGCCGCCGCCTCGCGCAGAGCCACGCGCCGTTTCGAGTTCGAGGCCGAGGTGCTGGGTCGGCTGCAGCATCCCGGCATCGCCCAGATCTACGGCGCGGGAACCTTCGATGACGGCGACGGCGGCACCCCGTACTTCGCCATGGAGTTCGTGCCCGGCGCCAGGTCGATCACGAGGTTCGTCCGCGAGAGAGCCCTGTCGCTCCACGACCGCGTCGAACTGTTTCTGCAGGTGTGCGAGGCGGTGCATCACGGCCATCAGAAGGGCGTCATCCACCGCGACCTCAAGCCCGACAACATCCTGGTGGACGCGAACGGAAGGTCGCGCATCATTGACTTCGGTGTGGCTCGGACCACCGATATCGACCTGACCGCGGCCACGCTCTGCACGACCCAGGGTGAACTGGTGGGCACGCTGCAGTACATGAGCCCGGAGCAGTGCGGCGGCGCGGCAGACGACGTGGACACGCGCAGCGACGTGTACGCGCTCGGGCTGGTGCTGCACGAACTCCTGCTCGAGCGCCTGCCCTACGACGTCAGCCGCATGACCGTCACGCAGGCGCTCACAGTGATCCGCGAGCCGCGCTCATGGGACGCCTCCCGAGGAGGCGACGCCCTGCCGCGCGACCTTTCGCTCATCGTGCGCAAGGCAATGGAGATCGAACGCCACCGGCGCTACGGCGGCGTGGACGAACTCGCCGACGACCTGCGCCGGTTCCTCCGCCACGAACCGATCCGAGCCAGGCCGCCCGGCGCGGTGTACCACGCGCGTCTCTTCGCGCGACGGCATCGGACGTTCTCCGCCGCCGTCGGCGCGGGGCTACTGATGCTGGCTCTTGGCTCGATTGTCAGTGCTTTTCTGGCGTCGGCGGCGATCCGGCAGCGCAACCGGGCCGCCCAGGCGCAGGGCGTCGCCGAGCGCGCCTTGGCCGAGCAGCGCGCCGTCGCCGCCCTCATGCTCGACATCATGCGGGCCTCGATCGGCGAACAGGAGACGATCTCGAAGTCCGATCTGCTGCTGGCTGCGGACCGGCACCTGGCCCGCAGGATGATCTCCGACCCGCAGGTGGAGGCCACACTGCTGGAGTACGTCGGCGTCGCATGGCTGGCGCGCAACGACGTGGCGTGGGCGCGCCCGCACCTGACTCGCGCCCTGGAACTGCGCCGCGCGACGGGCGAGGTGGACGCCGCGCTCGCCGACTCCCTGCATCTCGCGGCGCGGCTCCACATGACGGCGGGCGAGGTCGAGGAGGTGCGGCGCCTACTGCGGGAGTGCCTCGCCGTGAGGCGCACGATCTTTGGTGCGGATCACATGTCGCGGGCCGACGATTCGCTCCGCAACGCAACCTGGGTGTACCTGGAGGGTGAACCGGAGGGCGAGGCCATTCTCGCAGAGAAGCAGGCCGCGCAAGCCGCCGTCCGCGCCCCCGGCGATCCGCCGATCTACATTCCCCGCGATGAGGGCTTGCCACTCGTCTTCGAAGACGACTTCGAGTCGGATTCGCTCGACCCCGCGTGGTCCATCTCCACCGTTCGCGTGCGCGAGTGGGAGGCCGCGACTAAGGATTCCGCCTGGGTGGTGAGGCGGATCGCACCCGCCGAGCCGGGGGAGGCCACCATCTCCGCCCATCGGCAGACGCCGCCGCTCGGTGACTTCCACCTGCGTTGTGATCTGCAGTGGCACGGCGCCACCGTGCGGGACATGGGTACCATCGTCGTGGAGGTCTTCGGCGTCGATGAGGCCCTGCTGCTCCGCGCGGGGTTCTCCGACGGCTGGATCGACTTCCGGGGCAGTGCGTCGGTGGTCAGTTATCCCACGCGGATGCGACAGGCCCGGTATGCCACGACCGGTCCGCACACCATGTCGGCCACCGGTGCGCTGGCGTTCGACATCGTCCGCCGGGGCGAGCGCATCACGGTCTATCGAGAGGGCCGGGAAGTGTTCGTAGACCGAGTGCCCGAACCGCTGGGCGCCGTGGACATGAAGGTTCTCGGGTATGAGCACGTGGATCGGCTCGGTCGGACGTCCGCCTTTGCGCCGCTCGGCGTCGCGTCCATTTCGCTGCACGGTCGCCCGCCGTCGATCGGCGATCGACTCCGCATGATGTGCGACCCCACTTGCGCGCTCCGTCTCAACCCGTGCTTGGGGCCCGCGAATCACCCAGCGGAGGTTGGGCGCCGTAGCCGCACGTCCACTCTCTGCCGACGGCGTTGACCTCGGCGGACGGGGCCACTGACAAGTTCCTGCCTGCACAAATACCTGGTACACACTTCTCTCCCGGCGATTCCCGCGTGGAACTCACGCCGCCTCCCGCCACCCATAGTGCCGCAGCAGCCCGCCCAGCCGCTCGCGGCAGGCCAGTTGCCCGCCTTGCCGTGGCGACGCCCGGGATTGCGCCTCAGTCCGCCCACCGTTCAACTCCCGCCCCGAGCCCGCGTGCGCTGTGCCCGCCAGTCTTGCGGGTTGGCCCATCTCCGGTTGCCGCACCAACCCCAGCGGCACATTCCCCACCCCCTGATGAGGCCGCTCGGTGTGGTAGTGGATGAGGTACTCACGGACCAGATGATCCAGGTGCTTCTTGCCGAACACGATGAAGTGATCGAGGCACTCCTGCTGCAGCGTCTGCACCATCCGCTCGGCGTAGGCGTTGAGGTTGGGTGACATGATCCGCAGCGTGATCGGCGTGACGTTTCGTCGCCTGATCGCCGCATCGAACCCCGGCCCGAACTTCGAGTCGCGGTCACGCAGGATCATCGTGGGGAGGTTGTGGTCATCCTCGCGATGCGATTCGACGAACGCGATGGCCTGCTCGCGGCTCCACCGCCGACTGGGATGGAACGTGCCCGGCGAGACCCAGCACGTGCGGCTGGCGACGTTGATGAACAGGAGCACGTAGGCATCCTTCCAGCCCTTCCAGGTGAGGACGCGTGTCGCCAGGAAGTCGCATTCCCACAGCGTCCTGGCATGACGGGTGATGAAGGCATCCCAGGTGCCCGTGCCTCCCGCCGGTCCCGTCGGAAGTCCCTGCTCCTTCAGGATGTTCACGACTGTGGAGCGGGAGACGGAGGTGATGCCCAGCTTCTTGAGTTCGCCCAGGATGCGCGTGTACCCCCAGCCCGTCTCCCGTGCGATCCTCAGGATGATCTGGCGGATGTCGTCGGGTGTGCGCGGCCTGCCCGGCTTCCGGGGGCGGGGGCGCGTGCCAGACTTCCACGTGTCCCCCTTGAGCCACCGATTGAAGGTGTGGGGTGTGACGATGGAGACCAGGTGCCGAATCGCCGTACCGACCAGCCGCCCCAGCCGGACCAGGCGCTCACGCTCTCGTGGTGTCACCTTGATGCACCGCGGCAGTTTGGACCGGAGGATGGTGTTCTCCTCTTTGAGGAACTGGATCTGCCGGATAAGGTCGGCGTGACTGGCGTGAGCCAGCCAAAGCAGGAGCGGGTCGATGAAGCGGTGCATCGTGGTATGGTGGCCTCAATGACCTTGGAATCAGTGAAGGCACAGTATTTGCACAGCGCCAAGGGTTTACGGTCGGGGGTAGAGAGGAAGGCGCCTGTGAGGAAGGGGCCGGCAGGTGTTCCACCGTGTACCACCTGACCCGCGAAGTTGGGTGTACAGCCCCAACTCGGCGCTCGCGCGCTGTTAACCAGATGGCACTTTTTTTCCAGTGCGCGCCGGGTTAACAGAAACGGAGAGCGCGAAAGTGACCGCTCGGCGCTCTATCGACCAAATGGTCCGAAATCACCTCTCGATGCCGCGGCGAACGCGACGCCCGCAAACCCCTTGAAGACAGGCATTTACGCGCGATGTCGCCTCGCGCTCGCGCCGCGCTCTCCGTCGCGAGTTCGAGGAGAGTTGTGCACGGGGAGACGCAGCGCCAGCGTCTCGGTGATGCGCAGCCCCGCGCGATACAGCACAGTGAGCAGCGCCCGGTTGCGGATGCCTGCCGGTGAATCCTCGCGGCACGCGGCCAGCAGGGCGGCGACCTCCGCGTCGCTCAGCACCTCGGGCGGGTAGCGGCGGAGGGGCTTGGATCGCGCCCGTGCGCCAACGTCGTGGCCGTGGGGCGGCGTGGGGGCGGAGCGGCCCTCGTCGTCGCGCGTCGCGTTGGCGTGGCGGTGCCGCGTGGCTGCGTAGTGGTCGCTGCTTTGGTCGTCGTCCTCACCGTCTGCGTCATCGTCGCCATGCGCGCCTCCTCGTCCCCCAGCGACGGTGGGGTACCTCAAGAGGCCGCATGGAGGCAAGGCAGTTTCGGCCGGGGCAGTGACGGATCCGGCGGAAAGCGCGACGGGAAGGTAGCACAGCGGCGAGGTTGTCGTGTCGTATGCGTCGAACTCAGCGCGTTCCGTTATGAGCCTGGGAATCCGTGTGGCTGGAATTTGAGCGCACTGACATGAGTTCCGCCAAGCGCCGCTCGACTTGCTCAAGTCGCGCGTAGAGGCCCGTGATCTCGGAGTCCTTCTCGGTTCGCAATTGTTGGATCTCTGCATCCTTCTCGGCGCGAAGTTCACGTAGGGCCTCGACCACGAGCGCTTCGAACCCGCGGAAGGTAAGCCGCTTATAGCCATCGTCCGCTGCCGCGACCCAGTCGGGGAACACTTGCTCCACGTCCTGAGCGATCATGCCGACGCGACGTCCGGGCAGTTCGTTGATCGCGGCGGGATCGAGGTACTCGAACGTCACCCCTTGGAGCGCCAGCAGCGCGTTGAGTGACCCCTGCAGCGGCTGCACGTCTCGCTTGAGTCGCCGATCTGAGGCGGTGGACCACGACCCGCCGCCCGGTTTGCCGGCGTCACCGTTCACTTCGAGCGTGAAGCCAGGCGTCTCGGTACCGATGCCGACACGTCCATCCTTGAGCCAGGTCATGCGCACGCCTTCGTTCGCGTTGAATTTGCGCGACCAGAGACGGAGTTTGTCGTCGCCCCCGTCGTACTCGAGTTCAAATCCGAAGTCGTTCGCCTCAAACAGGCGAAGACTGGACAGCAGGCCATTGCCCCCCCGAACCTTGACACTGGTGTTGCTGTTACCTCCCTCAACATGGAGCAGGTCGGTGGGCGACACCGTGCCGATTCCCACTTTTCGAGAGAAGTAGTTGCTGCTCCCTTCCGGTCCCGTGAAGTACCCAGCATACCCCTCCGGACTCTGCGTGAACCCCCAGACACCCTTGTTCTGACCGCTCGTGGAAGCGCCGCGGCCGTAGACACCGGCTCCGGTGGGGCTGTTGCTCTGGCCGTAGACGCCGTAGTTGAACGCCGTGTTGGCACTGGCCAGCCCATACACGCCGCGACCTGTGGCGCTGTGATTCACCCCGGCAACACCAGACGTGGCGCCGGTCTGAGCCACCGCCTCACCCATGACGGCGACCCCGGCCGTGCTGTGATTCAATCCGAAGACGCCGTATGTCACGCCGGTGCCTGAGCTAGCCGTTCCCTGCACGCCGCGACCCGAGACGCTCGACGATGAAAACTGACCGCCCCAGGTCTGGCCGGTCGGTGCGTTGGCCTGCCCAACAACACCCGTGCCGGACGTGCTGTTGGAGTCACCCCAGATGGCGAAACCAAGTCCGGATGTGGCGGTCGCTTGGGCGTAGATCAGTCGGGCATCGGTCGAGACCACGTGAATCGGATGACTCGGCGACGTGGTCCCGACGCCAAGGCGGCCGGTCACATCCACCGTCCCGTTGACCGTCAGCGGGTTGCTCGGTTCGGATGTGCCCACGCCGACGCGACCATCGGCGATGCTCAGTCGCTCGCCACCCTGCTGCACGAACACGATGTCGTCATCCGCCGTGGCGTTGTTGTAGATGGACAGACGCGAACCTGATCCGCCGCTGGCCTGATATATGATTCCGGCGCGCTGACTGTCGCCGCCGCCGAACGATCCTGGCGGAAACTGAATGCCGCCCGGCACTTCACCCGTGGACGGCGCGGGCATGATCACGCCGCCGACCACATGGAGTTTCGCTGCGGGCGATTCCGTGCCAAGCCCGACGTTGCCGGTCGCATCGATGTAATTGTCCTGCAGCCGCACCTTGCCCTTGGTGGAGTAGATCGCCCACCGGTTGGCGGGCGTGAACTGAATGAGGATCGAGTACAGCGATCCGCCTCGAATATGCAGGTGGCTGTTGGCGTTGACGGTTGAGGTGTTGATGCCGACGCGGTCGAAGGTGTACACCTTGCCGTTGTTGACCTGCCATCCTTCGCTGCCGTCGGCGCCGCCCATGTCGTCGCCGTTGCCCCAGTCGCCATCGTCGCCGCCGTTGGACCCGTCGCCGCCGCCGGGCGGCAGGGCAGGATCGTTCGGCGGGCCTTTCGGTTTGCCCGGCCGACGCGCGCCGTCTCGACTGCCGCGCACCCCACCAAGGCCATCGCCTCCCGCGCCGCCCAGTTGCTCAACACGCCCATCGCTTGGAACGTCGTCGCTCGATCCTTCACCGTCACCGCCTGCATTATCGTCAGCATCCGCATCCAGCGACGCGATCACAGCCGGGTCGATCATTGTTGCCCGCCGCGCCCCCGGCTCCGCCGCCGACTCGACGGACCCGCCCATGGACCATCCGCCCGCCGGGATGAACCGTCGCGGCGACAGAATCGTGCCGTTGATGACGATCTCCAGCCACGCCCCGCCGTCATCGACGAGTCCTTCCGACAGGCCAAAGTCCAATCCGACGACGACGATGCCTTGGTTCACACGCCACTGCTGAGCCGCCACGGTGGCGCCGATCTGATCGTCGCCCGTGTCCGTGGTGAACAGGCGAAACTCGAGGTCGGCCACGCCGGAGAAGGGCACGCCGCGCCAATGGAGTTCCCCTCGGTAGATCAGGCGCTGATCGGTCATCGCGTCGAGTCGAGCTGCCGACGCTTCGGCGGTCGTCGGCGGGTCATCGGCGTTCCGAAGACCGAGCGTCGGCGCGGCCGGCAACAGCGACAGACATGAGATGGTCAGACACGTGGTGATGCGAGAAGTCATGGTCGATCCTCGAAGCGAGTCAGGACGATGGGTACCGGGACGAACCGGCGCGCACGGACCAAGCTCCCTCACTCAGTCCGTGCGCGGCCAGGCGTGCTCAGCCGCTCAGTGCGGCGTTGGTCCCGCGCGAAGCAGGTGCTTCTCCAGTCGCTCAAGTCGGGCGCGGAGTTCGGCGATCTCGGCGTCCTTTTCGGATCGAAGCTGCTCGATGGCGGCGTCGCGCTGGGCGATCTGGGCGTCCTTCTCGGCGCGGAGTTCCCGCAGGGCCTCCACCACGATGCCCTCGAAGCCGATCACGGTGAGCCGCTTGAAGCCCTCGGCGTCCTCGCTGATCCACTCGGGAAAGATCGGCTCCACTTCCTGGGCGATGAAGCCGGTGTACGTGCCGGCCATGTTGCCCTGTGATGCGGGGTCGATCCACTGATAGGTCACGCCGCGCAGGGCCAGCAGGTCATCCAGTGCGTGGTCGATGGTGCGGATGTTCTTCTTGAGCCGCGCGTCCGATGAGATGGTCCATGAACTGCTGGTGGGCTTGGCCGCGGAATTGGTGGAGAGTTGAAGTTGGAAGGTCGGGCTGAGGACGCCGATGCCGACGTTGCGCTGGAAATAGTTCGAGCTGCCGGCAGATCCTGTGAAGTAGCCGCCGTATCCGTCCGGGCTGTCGGTGTGCCCGCGAACACCGAAGTTCTGACCGGACGAATTCGACGCGTGACCCAGCACGCCGGTTCCGGTCGTGCTGACGCTGGTGCCTCGAACACCAGTCGTCGACCCGGTTGTGGAACTGGCGCCTCCGTAGACGCCATTGCCGGAGTCGCTGCTGCTCAACCCGCGCACACCGAACGTGGATCCAGACAGCGAGGTCGCATGTCCGAACACCCCATGCCCCGACGTGCTCGTGCTGGAACCATACACGCCATACGCCGGACCGAACTCGGTGACTGCCGCGCCGAAGACGCCTCGGCCCCCCTGACTCTCGCTCTGGCCAAAGACGCCGGCGCCCTGCCCGGTTGCCGCCGATGACCAGCCGTACACAGCGCGGCCGTCAACCGCCGACGTTGAGCCGAAAACGGCTCGCTCAGATGCGGTCTCAACATGCAACGGATGCAGCGCGTCGCTCGTCCCGACTCCCACATTTCCAAGCACGTACAGCCCATCCTGCGGCACCGTGGTCGGATTCGATCCGATCGCCACACCGCCATTGCTGTAGACGCGGAGCTTGGTGGCTCCGTCCACGCGGACGCGCAGCGCATCCTCGTTGGCGAACCCGCGCACGTCCAAGCGGCTGTCAGGCGACGTGGTGCCGATGCCGACGCGATCGGTTGAGCCGTCGAGCGTCAGGATGTCAGTGAACGTCGTCCCGTCCGTGCGTGCCATGAACAGCTTGGTGGGCGTGCCGCTGACGCCAAGGTTGAAGCCGAAGGTGGAATCGTTGCGCTTGATCAGCAGGTCCGCGTTGCCGCTCACGTTAGCCACGTGAAGTTCCGCCAACGGAAGGTCCGTTCCGATGCCCACGTGGCGCTGAAAGTAGTTGCGGCTCCCCGCGGGGCCGGTGAAGTAGCCGGAGAAGCCCGTCGGGCTGGCGACCTCGCCCAGCACGCCGATTGTGTTGCCGGTACTGGACGCGGCCCAGCCGTGGGCGCCGACGCCCGACGTGCTCATGGAGGCGAAACGCCCGCCGAAGTTGGCGCCGGTGGTCGATGTGGCGATGCCGTAGACGCCGCGGCCCGTGCTGCTGGCGCTCTGCCCCTGCACGCCGTAGGTGATGCCGCTCGTGGCCAAGGCCTGGGCGAAGACCGCGTTGCCGGAGGTGCTGGAGTTCTCAAAGCGTCCGGCGGCCGTGTTGCCGGTCGCTGCCAGCGACTGCCCCAGCAGGGCATTGCCCGAAGTGGCCGAGTTCTCGAAACGACCCGTGCCACCCACGAGGTGAAGTCGCTCCGTGGGTGTCTGCGTGCCCAGACCGACGTTCCCTTCAAGGTATGTCAGACCTGAGTTGGAGAAGATCGCGTGGCGGGCGGCGTTGGTGTTGCGCACCCAGAGCGTCTTGAACTTGTTGCTCACCACATGAAGTTGCGTGCCACTGTTGGGATTGGATGTTCCGATGCCGACGCGATCGGTGGTCCACACAAAGCCATTGCCCAACTGCCACCCGCCTCCATCGGGCTCCCCCATTTCACCCTCATTGCCCCAGCCGCCTCCGCCGAGACCGCCACTGCCGCCGCCAAACCCGCCGCCAGGCAAGCCAGGGCCGTTCGGTCGCGAGGGCGCACCGGCGCCACCGCCACCGTTTCCGCCTGACCCGGCGCCGCCGCCCAACGAGCCGCCGGTTTCGCCAGAGTCGTTCCCATCCTCACCCGCCTCATCGCCGTGCCGCTCTTCGGATTCCAGCTCATCAAGCAGTTCGCGATCGACCTTCACGGCCTGCCGCGATCCAGTCGAGCCGACCTGGCCCGGGCTGAGCGACCATCCTGCGGCTGGAATGAACCGTCGCGGTGACAGAATGACGCCGTTGACGGAGACTTCCATCCACACGCCGTTCTCCACCGCCGCTGGGTCGGTCACGCCGAAGTCCAATCCCACGAGCACCTCGCCATCGGTGACCGGCCACTGGGCCGCCACCACCGGCGACCCGATCGGATCGATGCCGGTGGGCGACGCGAACAGGCGGAACTCCAGGTCCGCCAGTCCTGACCACGGCGTGCCGCGCCAGGAGAGATCGCCTCGGTAAATAAGGATGTCATCCCGTAGGGTTGTTCCCTGCTGGGATGGCGTCTCGTCGGGTCGATGATCGGCGCCGCCGCGCGGTTCGTCGCTCGGCAGGGCCATGCCCCACGCCGCACTGACCAGCACACCGCATCCGATCACGCTCAAGAACCGTTGGCCTCGCATCTGCTTCTCCTCGGTTGGTTGGTTGATTCCATGGGCTCGGCGACCGGTGGGGTCATCCATTGCCCCGGGGCGTCCGCTTGACTGGCAGCGCGGAACCCGTTGCCATGGCCATACCATGGTCCCGTATCGCGGGCTCGCGAGAACCGGCCCGTCCCGCATGTTCCGCGACACGCCGGCGGCGATTGGCTCATCCGATTCGCAACGATCGGGATTACTTCGTGACCCACGGCCCCGATGACATCACGACCCTGCTGCGGCAGGCGACGGCGGGCGATGACCACGCCTTCGAGCGATTGCTGCCGCTTGTCTATGACGAGCTGCGTCGTCTCGCGGCATCTCAGCTGAGACGGGAACGAAAGGACCACACTCTTCAGCCGACCGCCCTGGTGAACGAGGCCTATCTGAAACTGATCGATCAGACGCAGATCCAATGGGAATCGCGCGGCCACTTCCTCGCCATCGCCGCAACGGCGATGCGGCGGATCCTGGTGGATCACGCCCGCGGAAAATCACGAATCAAAAGAGCCGCGCCGGGCGAGCGTGTCGCGTTTCTGGATGACCTCGTCGTGCGCGACGAGTCAGATACCGACCTTGTCGCGCTGGATGAGGCGCTCACAAAGCTCGGCGCCATCGACCCTCGAAAGGTCAAGGTCATTGAAATGCGATACTTCGCCGGACTGACGATCGAGGAGACCGCCGCGGCGCTGGGCATCGCGCCCGCGACGGTGAAGCGAGACTGGGAGTTTGCGCGGCTCTGGCTGCTGCGCGAGATGACCGGGGGCAAGCCGCCTTATGCGTGACATGATCCACCGCGTCGAGTCGATCGTCCTGGAGGCGCTGGCCCAGCCACCCGATGGCCGCGAGACCTTTCTGGAACGCGCCTGTGGACATGATGAAGCGCTGCGACTCGACGTGGAATCGCTGCTGGTCTTTGAAGAGCAGGCCACCGACTTTCTGGAGTCGCCGGCCTTGGACTGGTCGGCCGCGATGGAGGCGACGGAATCGCCCGAAGCATCCGCCATCGACGACGCGGACGTGGGGCGCCTCATCGGGCCGTACCGTCTCGACGCCCGCATCGGCGCGGGAGGGATGGGAAACGTCTATCGAGCCCGCCGCGTGGACGGGCACTTCGATCAAGTCGTCGCCGTCAAACTGATTCGGCGCGGCCTCGATACGGAGGATGTGCTCAGTCGATTCCGCACCGAACGCCAGGTGCTGGCGTCGCTGCAGCACCCCAACATTGCGCGGTTGCTGGATGGAGGTTCCACCGATGATGGTCGTCCGTACCTGGTGATGGAGTACGTCGAGGGCGAGGAGATTCACTCGTGGTGTGACGCCCGTCGGTTGACCATCGATGCTCGCATCGACCTTGTGCGCCGCGCCTGCGCCGCTGTTCAGGAGGCCCACCGACGCCTGATCGTGCATCGCGATCTCAAGCCGTCCAACATCCTCGTCACGGCCGACGGCGAGCCGAAGTTGCTCGATTTCGGAGTTGCCCGCATGCTCATGCCTGAGCCGGGCGATCAGGCGCGCCCCGATGTGACCGACCACGCCTCCCGTCGGCTCACGATCGCCTATGCCAGCCCCGAACTCATTGCGGGCGAGCCGACCACCACATCGACCGACGTCTACTCGCTGGGCGTGATCCTGTTCGAGTTGCTGACCGGCGCGCGTCCGCGCGACGTGGCGACGGAGGAGCCGCGAATCGCGCTCGAAGCGCTGGAGCGCGACGGCGCGCTGATGAAGACGTGTCTGGCCCGCGGCAGCACGCCGACCGTGCTTCGCCGCGCGCTGGCTGGCGACCTGGCCACGATCGTGCAGACCGCGCTGCGCGCCGATCCGTCGCGGCGTTACGGATCGGTCGAGCAGTTTGCCGAGGATCTGCGGCGGTACCAGTCGCTCCTGCCTATCGCGGCCCGCCCTGAGTCGCTTCGGTACCGGGCGGCGATGTTTGTGCGGCGCCATGCCGGCGCGGTGGCGGGCGCGACGGCCGCCTCCATCGGCCTCATCACCGCCGTCGCTGCCATCGTGGCGTTCTCCGTCCGCGCCGAGTCGGCGCGGGTCGAAGCCGAGACCCAGCGCGCCGTCGCCGACGAGGTCAACCGCTTTCTCGGCGACATGCTCGCCGCGCCGGAGCCGTCGCGCCTGGGCCCGGATGTGACCGTCCGACAGGTCGCAGATGCAGCGGCGGAACGCCTTGAACGTCGGGAGTGGCAGTTCACGCATCCGCAGGTGGAGACAGGGGTTCGCGCCGCACTCGGCCGCACCTACCTGGCGCTGGGATTGTTCGACGAGGCGGAGCCGCACCTCTCGGCCGTGCTTGCCAGCCGCCGAGCTGAGGCCGTCGATGCCGACGGGTCTTCGCTCGGCCTGGCGGCTGCCGTGCATCAGTTCGCCATGCTCCGGCTCGGTCAGGCGCGGTATGAAGAGAGTCTCGCGCTCTTCGAGGAAGCGCTTCGCCTGCGCGACGAGATTCCGCGGGGGCAGTCGCCCACACGCGCTGAAATGCTGACCAACCTCGGTCATCTGTTGTCGCGTCGAGGAGAGTTCGATGCCGCTGAAGCACGCTTGCGCGAGGCGGCGGTGCTGGCCAAACGCGATGGCGGATCGGATCACCCGCTTGTCACCGCTGTGCTGAATCAGCTGGGCGCCATCAGGCACTCACGCGGCGATTTGGAGGGGGCCGAGGCGATCCTGCGCCGATCCCTTCAGGCCGCGCGGGCGGCGCGGGGTGACAGGCATCACGACGTTGTGCAGGCCCTGAGCAGTCTCGGCCTGGTGGTGCGCGACCGCGGGGCGCTCGACGAGGCCCAGTTGCTGCTTTCCGAGGCCGTGAGTATGTCACGTGCGGTGCATGGAGCGCAGCATCCCACGCTGGCGGTCACGCTCAGCAATCTCGCCGTCCTTCACCAGCGCGCTGGCCGGATGGACGACGCCGAGCCATTGCTGCGCGAGGCGCTGGCGATCCGCGAGTTGCGCCTGAATGAGAACCACCCTGACACCGCCGCCACCATCAACTCTCTCGCGGCGATCCAGCGGTCGCGCGGCGCGTTCCCTGAGGCCGCTGCGCTGTACGCACGAGCCCTGGCGATCCTGAGGCGGACCTTCACCCGCGACCACCCCGATATCGCCACGGTGTTGAACAACCTGGCCGCCGTTCAGTATTCGATGAACGACCTCGATGGGGCTGAGCAGTCCTTCCGCGAAGTCGTGGCCATGCGCCGCACGTTGCTGCCGCCTGACCATCCGGACCTGGCCATCGCGCTGAACAACCTGGCGGTCACGCTGATCGAGCGCGGTGCGACGGCGGAGGCGGTGACCTGTCTCCGGGAGGCCGAGGCGATCCAGCGGGTCAAACTTCCCGCCGGGCATCCTCTTCTGGCCGGAACCCTCGTGAGTCTTGGGGCCGCGCTGGTCGATCAGTCGCTCTTTGCCGAGGCGGAAACGGTGCTCGCCGAGGGACTGGCCGCGCGGCGGGCCGCGACAACCCCGAACAATGGACAGATCGGCGCGGCGGAGATCCTCCTCGGACTGGCCAAGCAGGGGCAGGGGCGGTTCGACGAAGGCGCCACGTTCGTTCGATCCGGCGTTGACCACCTTCGGGCGGGGGCCCCGCCTCGACAGCAGCGTATCGCGTTCGAGCGCCTCGTCCGGTTCAGTCAGTTGTTCGGACTTGAGAACGATGCCGCGGAGTATCGCTCCCATCTCGACCGAGTGAGGCAATAGGACTCAAGCTATCAGAGGCGACTTTCCCATTGAGGATCGACGCGGTTGCGGGTTGATCAGGTCTCTACGGAACCGGGGCTCCAAGTTGTACGACCACGTCAATCGCTGAAGACGCGAATCTCGTTAGAGACTGTTTCAGAACAGTAGATGCCTGGACTTGATCGACTTGATCCGCGAGCAGACGAGCATCGCGGCGGCGAGGTCATGGAAGGCCTGGAATTGTTCGTTCCAGCGTTCGTAGCACAGGCGGAGGCGTCGGAAGTGGCTGAAGCACGCCAGCGTCCGCTCGACCACGTACCGCAGCACGCCCAGGCCGCTGCCGTGGGTGTCGTCGGTGCGCGGGGCGAGCATGCTGTGGATGCGTTGGCCTTCGACGTGCGCGATCATTTCCCGGGTTCCGTACGCGCGATCGCCGATGATCGCCTCCGGGTTGCGCCGCGGGCGCCCACGCGGACCCTGCACCGCAGGACGCGCCGCCAGCAGCGCGGGCAGTTGCCTCTGGTCGGGCACGTTGGCGGGCGTGGTCTGCACCACCAGGGGGGTGCCTCGGGCATCGGTCAGCACATGGCGTTTGCAGCCCTGTTTGCCGCGGTCCGTCGGGTTGGGGCCGGTGTGCGCCCCCCTTGGACGGCCCGCACCGACTGCGAATCGACCACGACATGCTGGAGGTCGATGCCATCGAGTTTCCCCAGGCGATTGAGCAACGCCCGATGCACCTGCGCCCACACGCCCGCCCTGGTCCACTCGCTGAAACGCCGCCAGCAGGACGAGCCGCTGACGCCGAAGGCGTCGGTCGGCACCGCCTGCCACGGCACGCCGTAGCGGAGCACGAAGATGATGCCCCGCAGCGCCCGCTTGTTGTCCACCGGCGGCCGGCCCGTCCGGGCCCGCGACACCGGGGGCAGCAATGGTTCGATCTCTTCCCACAACGCTTCCGGGAGCAGTTCCGCCGCCATGATCGTGCCTCCCTGCACTTGTGCTGACGACGCTCTTCATCGGTCGAGACTCATGTTCTGAAACAGTCTCTAAGAAGCGATCGTTTCCTAGCGGCCTGTGCTGGGAAGCGATCGTTTCCGTGCGCCCATGCCGCTGCTCCGTCACCGCTCGGGCCAGCGCCGCGACCGCCGCGCCGAGCGTCTCGACATCCACGACGGCGGGCTCGCCCTCGAGCGGGTCGTACGGCTCCCCGCTGGGGTGCATGCTCGGGCCGACCACGGTCTGCGCCCCGGTGCTCCGCAGCTCGACGATCATCTTCTTCGACGCAGGGTTCTGGTGCTTGCGGGTCTTCGCGCCCTTGCAGACGTACCACCAGTGCGATGATGGTTTGCCGGGCCGACCGGACTTCGCGCCCGTCGGAGGCAGGAACTTGGGCGCGAGCGCCACCGCCTCCTCGCAGTCCAGGTCCACGTCCACCAGCCAGCCGCTCGGCTCCCCTAGCAGTACGCCGATGTTCCCCGTGCCGTTGAAGTGTTGCGGCAGGTCGGCGTCGGCCAGGCGCAGGGCCGTCCACCCTTTGAGCACGGGCACCTTCGTCCCCGCGGGCACAGGGATCGGCGCGTAGCCGCGCGCGAGGTACCACCTCGCCGCGTCGAGCAGGTTTGCCGGGCCGTCACTCATCGCTTACTCGTCGTCCCCCTTCGACTTGACGCCGGCGCCCATGATCTTGAGCATCTGCGCCGCGTGCTCGCGGTCTTTCTTGCTCGCGCGGTAGTCGAGCAGGCGGTCGAGGTCCACGACCGGCTTCACCGCGTACTCGAAGCTGTGCTCGCTCCCGGCCAGCCCTAGGGCGTGCGCGATCGCCTGGGTGCAGCGGCTGGAGCGGTGCGTCCCCGCCGCCGCGATCAGCAGCGGCACTTCGGCCCGCGTCTGGCCGTGGTACATCAGCCCGCCGACACTGCGGGCCAGCAGCGAGCCCACCCCCTTGGCGTCGTTCTTGTCGATGGGGGCCGAGGCGACGTGCCGCCCCAGCACGCGGCCGTCCTTGTCTGTTTCTTCGATGGTGATCGTGATCATCGTGTGCTCCTGTTCAGAAGGGAATCTCGTCGTCAGGGATGCCGTACGTGGTGCCGACCGGTTCGGGCAGTCGCTCGGGGAGGCCTTCATCGCCCTCGAGCCGCGGTGGCTTGTCTCCCAGCCGATGCGCCACCACCCGCTCGAACTGCTCGCCGGCCTTCTTCTCGACCGTGATGTGCAGCGCCGGCGCGAGCGCCCCCGCCCGCGCGAGCTCGACCGCCTCCTCGGTGCCGCCGGGAACGGGCTCGACCGACCGTGCTCGCCACCACGCCTCACGCGCGGCGCGATGTCATGCCGCGTCTACGACGGAGATCGCCGTGAACATCGAGATGCTCCCCATCGACGCGGTCAAGGAGTACGACCGCAACCCCCGCACCATCAGCGACGCCGCGATCGATGCGGTCGCCAAGTCGATCCAGGCGTTCGGGTTCAAGATCCCGATCCTGATCGACGGCGACGGCGTCATCATCGCCGGGCACACGCGGCTCCGCGCCGCGCGGAAGCTCGGGCTGAAGGAAGTGCCGACGATTCGCGCGTCGGACCTGACGCCTGACCAGGTCAAGGCGCTCCGCATCGCCGACAACAAGGTCGCGTCGCTCACCGCGTGGGACATGGAACTCCTGCCCATCGAGCTCGCCGACCTCAAGGGCGTGGATTTCGACCTGGCGGTGCTCGGCTTCAGCGCCGAGGACCTCGCGGCGATCATGGCCCCCGCGGGCAACGAAGGCCTCACCGACCCCGACGAGGTGCCGGCACCGCCCGACGCGGCGACGACGGTGCCGGGCGACATCTGGGTGCTGGGCAACCACCGGCTCATGTGCGGTGACAGCAGCAAGCCCGCGGACTTGGACCGGCTGCTCGACGGCCAGCCGGTCCACCTCGTGAACACGGACCCGCCGTACAACGTGAAGGTCGAGCCCCGCTCGAACAACGCGATCGTCGCCGGCCTGAGTTCGTTCGCGCTCCCCGGCAAGGCCGACCAGCACGACCAGCAGAGCGCCGACCTCAACCGCTACCCCGAGAAGAGCCGCGCGACGCACAAGAAGCTCCGCGCCAAGGACCGGCCGTTGGCCAACGACTTCGTGTCGGACGACGAGTTCGACCGGCTGCTCGCCGCGTGGTTCGGGAACATCACCCGCGTGCTGATCCCCGGCGGCACGTTCTACATCTGGGGCGGGTACGCCAACTGCGGGAACTACCCGCCCGTGCTCAAGCGCTGCGAGCTCTACTTCGCGCAGGCGATCATCTGGATCAAGGAGCACCCCGTCCTCACGCGCAAGGACTTCATGGGCAACCACGAGTGGTGCTTCTACGGCTGGAAGGAAGGCGCGGCCCACCGCTTCTTCGGACCCAACAACGTGCCGGACACCTGGAGCATCAAGAAGGTGAACCCGCAGAGCATGTGACCTGCCCCCATTTTCTGTACCAGGCCCTATGAGAGTCTGAGGGTGAGGATAGGGGTTGAGGGGATCGACGCTGGCCGGGCCGGAGGGAGGGGCGCAGCCCCGACCGGAGGACCGGCCAGCGTCGCCGCGAACGTCGCCGGGGGAACGTACCCCAGCGAGGAGTGCGGCCGGTGATGGTTGTACTCGTTCTTCCACGATGACGCCAGCGCCTTGGCGTCACGCACATCAGTGAACACTTCCGCGTTGAGCAGCTCATCCCGCAGGCGGCCGTGGAAGCTCTCGGCGTAGCCGTTCTCCCACGGGCTGCCGGGCGCGATGTATACGTTCTCCACGCCCGTCAGCTCCGCCAGGCGCCGGATCGTCCGCGCGATGAACTCCGGACCGTTGTCGCTGCGGATGTGATCCGGAATGCCGCGCGTGGTGAACAGGCCAATCAGAACATCCGCCACGCCGCCCGCCGTCATCGAGCGGTTCACCTCCAGCGCCAGGCACTCTCGCGTGAACTCATCCACCACGCTCAGCCACTTCAGCGCCCCCCCACGTGCATCCGTGTCGTGGATGAAGTCGATGGCCCACACGTGATCCTTGCGTTCCGGGCGACGCCGCAGGATCCCGTGGTCGCTGTGGCCCAGCCGACGCCGCTTGTGCTGCTTTGAAGGCACTTTCAGGCCCTCCTGCCTCCACAGCCGGTGCACCCGCTTGCGGTTGATCCGCCACCCCTCCAGACGCAGCATCCCCCAGATCATCCGGCAGCCCCGACGCGGATGACGCCGCACCAGTTCGTGCATGCGGCGGATCAGGGACTCATCGCCGTCCCGCGGGATCGCCGTGTACCGCTGCGTCGAGCGCGGCTGGTTCAGCACCCGGCAGACACGACGCTCCGAGTGTCCGAGTGTCGCCCGCACGTGCGTCACGACGCCCCTCCTGCCCGAGGGGCTCGATGCTTTCCCAGGTAGTCGTTGGCCTCCTGCAGGATCTGGTTGTCCAGCGTCAGATCGGCCACGGCCTTCTTCAGCCGCGCGTTCTCGATCTCCAGTTCCTTCAGACGACGGGCCTCCTCCGACTTCATCCCGCCATACTGGTTCCGCCAGCGGTTGAAGGTCTGTTCGCTCACGCCCAGATGCTGAATGACCTGGGCGATGGAGCGGCCCGCCGCCAGCATGGCGTCCGCCTCACGCAGCTTCGTCACGATCTGTTCCGCCGAATGCCTTGTCCGCTTCATCTTCGAGAGTCTCCAGGGCCAACCCGTGGCCCATCGGGACTCTCATAAGACCTGGATCAGTTTTTGGGGGGCAGGTCACATGGTCCACCTCACGGAGAAGCCGGTGGAGTTGGCCCGCCGCGCCGTCCAAGCAATCGGCCCCTTGCTGGGCGATATGGCGTACCTCTCCGCCGCTCGCTTGCTCGTAGACCTCGCGGGTTCGCACCCCGAAGCGCTCTCCCCGGAGGTGGCCGAGCACGTCAAGCGGCGGGTGGGGTAGTCCGGCCCGATCCCCGCCGCGGTTCCGGGAGCGCGGGCGGGGCGGGGGAGCCAACGGCTCCCTCCCCCAACGGAGAGGCACTTGACTCCGCCGAACCCCTAGGGGTGGTATACTTGACGGTCGCCAAACTCTTAGCGACTGCTCAGGGGTACCTCATGCCAGACAACAGCGAAGCCCTCCTCCGTGCCGTCCTGTCCGTCACCGCCCGCCAGACGTTTCCACCCGACAAACTGGCGGAGATCGTGCTCTCCAAGGGAGCCGGTACGAAACAACTCTCCGCGTTCAACTTGTGCGATGGTACGAAGGCACAAGGCGAGATTGCTAAGGCACTGAAACTTGACCCCGGCAACTTCAGCAAGACGGTCGGGCGGTGGATCGACTCCGGCATCGTCTTTCGGTTGGGCGAAGGGCGAGACGCCAAGTTGCTCCACGTTTACCCCCTCAATGGCGATGCCACGAAGAAGAAGGGAACCAGCAAGTGAGCACCGACAATGCCGACCTCTCCCGTATCGAAGCGAAGTTGGACACACTCATCCGACTCCTCGCTCTTAGCGTTGCCTCAGACAACCACTCCCTGAAGGATCGGGCGATTCGCCTTCAGCGAGCGGGTATGACGCCGAAGGACATTGCGGCACTCTGCGACACCACCCCGAACACCGTGAGCGTTGCACTCTCCACAGCGAAGCGAGAGAGCAAGGGCAAGAAGAAGACCAAGTAGGAGTATCGAATGGCGAAGGCAAAGAACGGCTCTGCCGATCCGGTTCTGTCTGAACTCGTGGCGATCAAACGCCTCCTCGCATTCGGCCTACTGAGGTCCGGTGCGCGTCAGAAGCAGATTGCCGCGGCGCTTGGCGTCGATCAAAGTCAGGTGAGTCGGATGTTCCCCAGTGGCATCGGTGCGGTTTCGCGCGATGCGAAGAAGGGGGCATAGGCAAATGAAGGGCGCAATCGAAGTCTCCGACTCTCTGTCCAACGCCGAGGAGCAAATCGAGCGCGCCGCAAAGACGGTTGGACGCGGCGAAGTTCGCCCCAAGGTGTTTGCCGCGATCTACCACCACAAGCAGAAGATCAAGTCGGTAACGGAGGTGATGAAGAAGTCTGGCCTCAAGAACCGGATTCGAGTCTTGCAGGAGGGGCGACACCTCGTACGGAAGGGCATCGCGCGATCCGCTATGAAAGACGGAGAGACAGCCTACGAGATGATCGACTTCTTCCACGCCCACAAGCCTCAGATTCTCAAGTTGGCGGCGAACCCGAAGAAGTTGGCAGCATTCCCGACAAAGCGCAAGTCCTCCGTTTCCGTCACTGTCAACGGCAACGGTGCGAAGGCGCAGCGACCGAAAGCGGTTGCATTGACGCTGGACGACTTCGACTCTTTCAAGGCCCTCTCCAAGGTGAAGGCGGACGGGTTCATCCCTCGCACGGTGTCCGAAGACCAGTTCAAGCGCGGAGTTCAAGCCATTCTCGGCGAACCCGGAGACTGGAGGGATTGGGGCGGAGAGATGTTCGACCTTTCGTCAACGCAGTTGATCTACAAGGGCAAACGCATCGGGGCGGTATTCGCGTTCAAAGGTCCGGGGACGCGGGGGCCGCTCACGCCGAAGAAGATGGGAAAGAACGGGGACCAGATCGGGCGCATGTATAAGGGCGTCGGCAGAGTCTTCATTCTTCAGTATGGGGAGAGCGTAGAGGAGAGTGTTCGCCAGTTGATGCGAACCCATGCGGTGGAGAAGTCCGACGCCACGGGGGAGACGATCTTCCACGTCATCATTGACGGCACCGATTCACACCGCCTTTATCGCGCGTATCCGACCGAGTTCGCCAAGGCAGCGAAGAAGAAGACGAAGAAGAAGAAGGCGAAGAAAGCCAAGCGATGAGCACCACCCTCGCCGACATCGGCCTAGTGGATTGGGCCAATACCGTCATCGGGCTTGTCGGCCTTGGAGCCGCGGGGTTCGCGTTGCTCCAGACCCGACGCTCCAACAAGGCCGCGGCGGAGGCGAACACCATCAGCCGCGGGGCAAACGAACTTGCGGGGCAGGCCAACCGCTACGCGGAGAAGGCCCTTCAACTCCAAGAGGAGGAGGGCCTCGTGCGGCTCGTGGTAAAGCCTCGCATGATGATCCTCGTTGGCGACGATGAGGACGACGACCGACGACCGCGCCCGGTGGTAGAGGTGGTGAACCTCAGCGCCTTCCCCGTCACCGTCACCGGCATTCACTGGAAGGCGGAGGGAGCGAATGGGAAGCACTCGTTCTACTGGAAGAATCCGACCGTCGCCAACCCGTTCGGCCAACTCCCGGCCCGCCTCCCGCCGCGTGAGGCCCTCACTGCGGTAGGTATCCCGACGAGTTTCAAGAGCCTTGACGACCTCGCCTCTATCACCGCCGCAGTCGCCTACACCGCGTGCGGGGAGGAGTTCGAGGGCATGACCGATCAATGGCGGGAAACGGTGGCGAAGATGGTGGCGGAGGGGAAATCGGGCGGGGCGGCAAAAAAAAAACTTGAACCCCTCCGCGCACTCCGCACGGTCTAGCCATTTTCTAGCCAAATGAAAACGGCCCCATAAAAGGGCCGTTTCAAGCGAGGCGGACGGGACTCGAACCCGCAACCACCGGATCGACAGAGGAACCTTGCCCGGGCCCGAAACTCGTAAACAACGATACGGGCGGGGTTTCCGGATTGCAAGCGATGCGGCCTTTGGGCGGCTTTGCGGCCGTTTTCGAGGCGGAGCGCGGTGCGCACCGCGCAGCGGACGGATCAGTCGTAGGCTGCGAGGTCCTTCTCGCGCTGCGCAAGCCGCCAGGTACTGAACGAGTCGCGATCGATGCGACGGTCGCGCCCGTCCTTCCCGTTGGTGCGGAACCGCCCCTCCCCAGCGGCCTTGGACACGCGGGCCTTTGCCTTGTTGAGGTCGATTCCCGAG